>NZ_VTDE01000003.1:0-748243 GCF_052824965.1 Erwinia sp. 1181_3 | reverse complement strand
AAAGAAAGAACCCCGACCGAAAGGCCGGGGTTTTTTTTCGTCTGCTGTTTGTCGGTGAGCGACTCTTCACTGGATAAACCTTATGCTTTCGCATAGGGCTTTTGTTGGGGCATAAAAAAGCCCCACCGATAAGCTGGCAGGGCATGATGACATTATTTATACCTATAAATCAGTGTATTACCTGAGACAGGAAGGCTCGGGTACGTTCAGACTTAGGATTAGCGAAGAACTCTTGCGGAGGGGCTTCCTCCACTATCTCACCACGATCCATAAAGATCACCCGGTCTGCCACGGTACGGGCGAAGCCCATTTCGTGAGTCACACACAGCATTGTCATGCCGTCTTCTGCCAGGCCAATCATGGTATCCAGCACTTCCTTCACCATTTCCGGATCGAGCGCGGACGTGGGTTCATCGAACAGCATAATTTTCGGCTTCATACATAATGAACGTGCAATCGCAACGCGCTGCTGCTGACCACCGGAAAGCTGCCCCGGAAATTTATGCGCATGCTCGGCAATACGTACACGCTCAAGATAATGCATCGCCAGTTCTTCGGCCTCTTTCTTCGGGGTTTTACGAACCCAGATAGGCGCGAGAGTACAGTTTTGTAAAACACTCAGATGCGGGAACAGATTGAAATGTTGAAACACCATCCCGACTTCGGTACGGACACGTTCAATATTGCGAAGATCGTCGTTAAGTAACGTACCATCGACGACGATACGCCCCTTTTGATGCTCTTCCAGATGATTAATGCAGCGGATCGTTGTCGATTTCCCGGAGCCGGAAGGACCGCAAAGAACGATGCGTTCACGGGGTTTAACCTTCAGGTTAATGTCTTTCAATACGTGAAACTGTCCGTACCATTTGTTCACATTTTCGAGCGTAATCATCATCGCGTCGTCAGATGGGGTAATAATTTGAGTCATTTTAAACCTCAGTGCGGTGTACGCCCGGTGTGGAAGCGCTTTTCCAGATACTGGCTATAGCGCGACATGCTGAAACAAAAAATCCAGTAGACCAAAGCAGCAAAGACATAACCCTCGGTGGACATCCCCAGCCAGGCTGGGTCGACGGTGGCCTGCTGCACGCTGCTGAAGAGATCAAACAGACCGATGATGATCACCAGGCTGGTATCTTTAAACAGAGCAATGATGGTGTTAACGAGTCCAGGAATAACCAGCTTTAATGCCTGAGGCAGAATCACCAGCCCCTGGGTTTTCCAATAGCCTAAAGCCAGTGATTCGGCAGCTTCATATTGCCCTTTTGGCAACGCCTGCAGGCCACCACGCACCACTTCTGCCACATAAGCCGACTGGAACAGAATCACCCCGACCAGCGCACGAATGAGCTTATCGATAGAGCTGCCCTCAGCCATAAACAGCGGCAACATCACCGAAGACATAAACAGCACGGTGATCAGCGGCACACCCCGCCAGAACTCAATGAAAAGGACGCATAGCGTGCGCACCACCGGCATCTGCGAACGGCGACCGAGTGCCAGCAGGATGCCTAAAGGTAAGGCGCCTGCGATCCCCACAGACGCAATAATCAGCGTCAGGGTCAGCCCGCCCCACTGACGGGTTTCGACACGTTCCAGCCCCAGATAGCCGCCATACAGCAAGAACCAGACAACAATGGGGTAAATGACAGCCCAGGCGGCGATATAAGTGCCCCGACGCGGCAGCCTTTTAAGGAACATCGGTACAATCGACAGCAGACCGATCACCAGCGCAAGGTTGATACGCCAGCGCAATTCGTGGGGATACAATCCATACATAAACTGGCCAAAACGCGCATGGATAAACACCCAACATGCACCTTCTTTAGTACAGTCAGCACGCGTTTCACCCATCCAGTTAGCCTGGAACACCAGCCAGTTCAGCGCTGGAGGGATAACGGCCCAGATGACCCAGAGGCAGAACAGCGTCAGCAGTGAGTTACCCAGGCTTGAGAACAGATTTCTTCGTGCCCACAACACGGCACGTGACAATGTGCTGGTTGGTACGGTGGGCGTGTCATGAGTGGTAACAGTCGTCATAATCCCGTTCTCTTAGCGCTCAATGAGGGCGATTTTGCGGTTGTAGATATTCATTAACAGCGAAATCGACAGGCTGATGATGAGATACACACCCATGGTGATAGCGATCGTCTCGATGGCTTGACCCGTCTGATTCAATACCGTACCGGCAAACAGCGACACCATATCGGGATAGCCAATCGCTGCTGCCAGCGAAGAGTTTTTCACAATATTGAGATACTGGCTGGTAAGCGGAGGAATAATCACGCGCATTGCCTGTGGGATAATGACCTGACGCAGTGTGACCGGATTGGGTAAGCCGAGAGAACGCGCAGCTTCATGCTGACCGTACGGAACAGATTGAATTCCTGAGCGGATGACTTCAGCAATAAACGAAGAGGTATAGATCGACAGAGCCAGCGTTAGTGCCGCCAGCTCAGGGATCAGAACGAAACCACCACGATAGTTGAAGCCACTAAGTTCCGGGATATCCCAGTGCATTGGGCGGCCTGCTAGCAGCGAGGTGAACAGTGGGAACATAATCAGCATCACGATAGCCGCAGGCCATGTACGGCGCAGTTGTCCTGTTTTCAACTGATGCTGTTTGTTATAACGAAACAGACCGAACGAGATGACCAGTGCCAGTAGCACTGCAATCAGGAAAGGGCCGGTTCCCGCTGCATATTCAGGCCACGGGATATACAACCCACGGTTGCTGACAAACGCGAGATCAAAGGCATTCAGTGCCTGACGAGGTCCTGGCAAATTGCGTAACACAGCAAAATACCAGAAGAATATCTGCAACAGCGGCGGGATATTACGGAACGTCTCAATATAAATATTAGATATTTTCCGCAGCAGCCAGTTGTCAGACAAACGGGCCAAACCAATAAAGAAGCCGAGGAAAGAAGCAAAGACTATACACAGCGCAGAAACCAGTAGGGTATTGGTGAGACCCACCAGGAACACGCGAGCGTAGGTATCCCCTTCAGTATAATCAATCAGATGCTGGACGATACCAAAGCCAGCGCTACGTTCAAGGAAACCAAAACCGGAAGTAATGCCACGGCTTGCCAGGTTAATGATGGTGTTATGAATCAGATAACCCGCAACGGCCAGAACCGCGACGATCGCAATGATCTGGTAAAGCCAGGCGCGCACCGCAGGATTGCTGAATGAAAAATCCCTTTTTACGGTTGGGCGTTGAGACATGTTGAGACCTCAGTGACGAACATTCTGGCGTGGGCACCAGTAAGCATGGTGCCCTGTAATCGTGGGAATTAACGTACTGGTGGTGCGTACTGAATGCCGCCATTGTTCCACAGGGCATTCTGACCACGAGCAATTTTCAGCTGGCTATCTTTACCGACGTTACGGTCAAAGACTTCCTGATAGTTGCCCACTTGCTTGATGATGTTATAAGCCCATTTGTTATCGAGCTTCAGGTCTTTACCGAAGTCACCTTCCGCGCCCAGCAGGTGAGCCATATCTGGCGTCGATGGTTTCGCCGTCAACTGATCAACATTCTTAGAGGTAATTCCCATCTCTTCGGCATTCAGCATTGCGTACAGAGACCATTTAACGATGGTGTACCAATCGTCATCACCGCGGCGTACAACCGGACCCAGAGGCTCTTTGGAGATCACTTCAGGAAGAACGATGAATTCATTAGGTTTGCCCAACTTGATACGCAATGCGTAAAGCTGAGACTGGTCAGAGGCGAGCGTGTCGCAACGGCCGGTATCGAGAGCTTTAGCTGATTCATCAGAACGGTCAAAGGTCACCGGGGTGTACTGCATTTTGTTAGCTTTGAAGTAGTCGGCCACGTTCAGCTCGGTATCCGTACCTGCCTGGATACATACTGTGGCACCGTCCAGTTCTTTAGCGCTTTTCAGACCGGCTTTTTGATGGGTCAGGAAGCCGATACCGTCGTAATAGTTTACGCCTGCGAAGATGAAGCCCATACCGCCATCACGGGAGGAGGTCCAGGTGGTATTACGAGAAAGGATGTCGACTTCACCCGACTGCAACGCAGTGAAACGCTCTTTTGCAGTCAGCGGGGTATATTTTACTTTTCCAGCATCACCAAACACGGCTGCAGCGGCAGCACGGCAAACGTCCACATCAATACCCGTAAATTTACCGTTGGAATCCGCATAGGAGAAGCCTGGCAGGCCATCGCTGATACCACACTGTACAAAGCCTTTCTTCTTAATGGCATCCAGTGTCGTGCCAGCATGGGCCTGATTTGCAACCGCAAACAGCGTAGCTGCAGCAACCATCGTCGTGAGCATCATCTTTTTCATAAAGCATCCTGTGTGGCGAATTCGTTTTGTTATGTTTAGCGCACGCTTTGGTGCACTTTGCCTGTCTGTGGCCGAAGCCATTCACTGCTTTGCAAAGGTAATGCCAGATTTGCATAGCCCTGAATTTGTTGAAAAGCGTTGCTAATAAAGGGGAGTTTCTTACAAGTAGTATTAATATCGCGCACCAGGAAGGGGCAAAAATAGCCGTGATGGTCACAAATAGTGCAATTAGTTTCACTATATGGAAGCAGTGTGAGGGCGGCGTCAGTTTTTGTTACTTAAATGTAAATAGTCTTGCGCAAACCAGCGCCCTGAGGCGCTGGTGAGAGAGAAAGAGGATAAGGAGGATTAATAGAGAGAACTGGCACCGGCAGGACGGGTTTTAAAGCGGCGATGCAGCCACATATACTGATTCGGCGCACGCATAATCTCGCGTTCAATTACCCGGTTCATATACTCGGCTGCCAGCTGTTCATTCTCGATCGGGTAATCCTGGAGTTCAGGCTGGATGACCAGTTCATAGCCGCTGCCGTCTTCTTTGCGGATCAGTACCACCGTGATCAATGCAGGTTTCGCCATACGCGCCAGCATCCAGGTGCCACTGGTAGTCGCTGCCTCTGGCACGGCGAACAGCGGGGCAAACACGCTCCCCTTCGGACCGTAATCCTGGTCAGGGGCAAACCACACCGCTTCACCCTGTTTTAGCGCCTGTACCATGCCGCGCAGGTCACGGCGATTAATCATCGCCTTGTTAGAACGCATACGCCCTTTGGTCTGTATCCATTCCATCAGCTTGTTATTGTGCGGGCGATACATTGCCATCATTGGCTGACAGATACCCATCGCGCGTCCGCCCAGCTCCAGCGACATAAAGTGCACGCCAATAATCAGCGCCCCGCGCTTTTCACGCTGCGCAGCCTGAAGGTTTTCCAGGCCGGTAACGCTGAACCAACGTTTCACTCGACGATCGGACCAGAACCAGGCCATGCCGGTTTCCAGTAATCCCATTCCCAGAGATTCAAAATTTCCGACGATACGGCGTTCAAGCTGCTCAGGGTCGATATCCGGGAAACAGAGCTCCAGGTTACGGCGGGCAATCGAGACGCGGCGTTTCATAAAACGCATGGAGGTACGGCCCATCCAGAGGCCCAGTTTGTTCAATACAGGATAAGGGAGCTGTACCAGCAGGAATAATACACTGACACCAAACCAGGTCAGCCAATAGCGCGGGCGCAGAAAGCCCCTGTGGAATTTTTGTGACGGCTTCATATTTACTCATTTAAGCATTAAGGGCAGAGAACCTGTAACGCATAATGAAGGCAATCAGTAGCGGTACAATCATTCAGACACCCATTCAGTACGTAGGTTTAGCCACGGCTCATTTTTGGCAGTAATTTACATTCAGGAGATGTTGCATACTGCGTTCAGAAGGTGAGGGCGGCGGGCCTGCGAAGGAATTTCAAGTACACGTGAGTTTACACAGGTTATCCTGCATACAGGAAGAGGTGAGCGGGATTTTTCTTGTGCGAAAAGGCCTGTCAATCTTCACCCATTCTCCACATCACCTACATAGTATGCGTCAGGGATGATGCGACTATCAATAAAAAAGCGCTTAGCCCTAAAGAGGGATAAGCGCTTTCGAAACAACATGATAGCCAGGGCTATTAGTTCATGCCGTATTTTTTCAGTTTCTTACGTAGTGTACCGCGGTTGATGCCCATCATCAGGGCTGCACGGGTCTGGTTGCCACGGGTGTATTGCATCACCATGTCCAACAGAGGCTGTTCTACTTCAGCCAGTACCAGCTCATACAGATCATTTACATCCTGACCATTCAGTTGAGCAAAATAGTTCTTCAGTGCCTGTTTGACCGAATCACGAAGTGGCTTTTGGGTCACCTGATCCTGTGAATTCACGGTAGATACGGTCAGTACGTCAGAATTTACGCGTTGTTCGAACATAGTTCTGTCAGCTCTTTATTTCTAATTACGCAAGATTTTCGAAGTATGCCTCCAACGCCTCCAGCTGTTCGCTGGCATCCTCTATGGCGTTGAATGTGCGCCGAAACTGGTCGTTTGGGGCGTGCTCCTGCAGATACCAGGAGACGTGCTTCCGGGCAATACGGTATCCTTTGCGGTGACCATAAAAGTCGTGCAGTTCCCGTAAGTGCCCGATGAGCAAGCGCTTTACTTCAGCCAGTGGCATCGGTGCCAGCAGCTCCCCAGTGTCCAGATAGTGCTGGATTTCCCGGAAGATCCACGGTCTTCCCTGAGCCGCCCGTCCTATCATCAGGGCATCAGCCCCCGTATAGTCAAGTACGGCTCTGGCTTTATGCGGGTCAGTAATGTCTCCATTCGCGATAACCGGAATGGATACGTTCTGCTTAACTGTCCGAATGCTGTCGTACTCAGCTTCGCCGTTGAACAAACACGCGCGTGTGCGTCCGTGAATTGTCAGGGCCTGAATACCGCAGCGTTCAGCCAATTGGGCAATCTCTACACAGTTGCGGTTGTCGCTATCCCAGCCAGTGCGAATCTTTAAGGTAACTGGTACGTCAACTGCATTCACCACCGCTAAGAGGATAGACTTCACCAGCTCAGGGTGTTGCAGCAGCGCCGAACCTGCCATCTTGCGATTCACTTTTTTGGCCGGACAACCCATATTAATGTCGATCACCTGCGCACCTGACACTGCATTGATGCGCGCGGCTGCCGCCATTTCTTCCGGGTCACAACCGGCAATTTGCACGGTACGAATACCAGGTTCGTCACTGTGTACCATACGCAACCGCGACTTATCGCTACCCCAGACTTCAGGGTTTGACGACATCATCTCGGAGACGGTCATACCAGCGCCCATTGCATAGCAAAGGGTCCTGAATGGCCTGTCTGTTATCCCGGCCATCGGGGCTGCAATCAAACGATTACGAAGCTGGTGATTTCCTATGCGCATGAAAAAAAAGTGACCATAGTGTGTCCGCAAGGCGGCGTATATTACGCATTTTTTCAGGAAGATGAAAGGCCAAACTTTGAACAATCCGCTGTTGCGGATCAAGGAATCATCGTACCTGGCAGCGGAATTAATATTATAATTATATAAAACAATGAATTAAAAAAATACGACGAAATTGTGTACAAAGATTTTTCTTTTTTTGTGACCCGGATAACAACATAAATCACGCCAGTTGAGCCGTTATTCGAGACATATGACGTGATGAACGTGCTGACACAGCTTATCCGGGCTGCGCCAGCCGGTTATTTTATCGGCGAATACCCGTAATGCGACACCACTCTTCTTTCTCTGCCACGGGATCCAGCGTGAAGGTTTCCGCGTAAGCTTCACATACGCTGTCAGCCTGACTGGCCAGCACGCCTGAAAGGCCAAGATGACCGCCTGTTTTAGGCAGGACGCTAATCAGCGGTGCCAGCTCACGCAGTGGGCCTGCCAGGATATTCGCCACCACCACATCAGCAATAAGGTTGTCTGGTTGCTGGTGTGGCAGATACAGCGAGAGACGCTCTGATACGCCGTTACGTTGTGCATTGTCACGGCTGGCCTGAATTGCCTGCGGATCGATGTCAATACCGATAGCGGCAGCAGCACCCAGCTTCAAAGCAGCAATCGCCAGAATGCCGGAACCACAGCCGAAATCGATCACGGTTTTACCTTCCAGGTCCAGACCATCCAGCCAGGCCAGACAAAGTGCGGTGGTCGGGTGGGTGCCGGTACCAAACGCCAGGCCCGGGTCGAGCATCACGTTTACCGCAGTAGGATCGGGCACATCGCGCCAGCTTGGGCAGATCCACAGGCGCTGTCCGAAGCGCATCGGGTGGAAGTTATCCATCCACTCACGTTCCCAGTCTTTGTCCTCGATCTGCTCAATCTTATGGTGAAAACCAGCGCCCAGCAGCGGATGCTGTTCCAGCCCGGCAATCACATCGGGCATCTCAGTTTCAGCATCGAACAGGCCAATCACATCGGTATCACCCCACAGACGCGTTTCGCCCGGTAAGGGTTCAAACACCGGATTGTCGTGGGTATCCTGGAAGGTCACCGACAAGGCGCCATTTTCAATCAGTGCATCACCCAGCTCTTCAGCCTGAGCGCCGGTGGTATTAAGCTTCATTTGGATCCAAGGCATAATAATCTCTTCATTCAATCGGAGTGTGGGCAGTCGTCGCCAGGGTGTCAGAGTGACCAAAACGGTTGCCAATAATAAAGGCCAGCAAGCTGAGTAACAGTGCCGGAACAATCGGGTGGAACCCCCAGGGTTGCAGCGACAGGCTGGCCAGCAGGGTGTAACAGGCCGCACCCGATACCATACTGCTCAGTGCGCCAGCCGCGTTGGCTCTTTCCCAGTACAACCCTAGCACCAGCGGCCAGAGGAATACGGCTTCCAGCCCGCCAAAGGCCAGCAGATTCAGCCAGATAATCATATCGGGTGGATTCCAGGCCGCCACCAGCAACAGGAGCCCCAGTATCAGCGTCACCAGCGAGGATAAGCGCTTCAACAGCGGTTCATTATCCAGCTGATGCGGTCGCATCCGCAGATAGAGATCTTTGACGATCGTTGCCGACGATTGTAGCAGCTGTGCGTTAATGGTGGACATGATCGCCGCCATCGGCGCCGCAAGAAAGATCCCGGCAGCCAGTGGTGGCAGTACCTGGATCATTAACGTTGGGATCACCTGGTCCGGGATCTGTAAATCCGGGATCACCGCGCGTCCTAAAGCCCCTGCGAGATGCATACCAAACATCAGAACGGCAACGACCACGGTGCCAAGCAGGATCGCCAGATGTACGGCTTTACTGTCTTTATAGGAGATGCAACGTACCGCCGTGTGTGGCAGACCAATAACGCCAAAGCACACCAGCACAGAGAAAGAGGCAAGGAATGTCGGGGTCAGAATGTTATCAACACCTGTCGATGACACCAGTTTTGGATCAATATGCTGTAGGGTTTCTACGGCCTTATGCATCCCGCCAGCGGCATGGATCACGGCGAACAGCAGCAGGAAGGTGCCTGCCAGCATCACCAGGCCTTGCATAGCATCATTAAGGACGCTGGCACGGAAGCCACCAAACGCCGTATACAAAGCGATGGAGATGCCAAAAATCAGCAGTCCGGTATCGTAAGGGATCCCCGCAGCGGTTTCCAACAGACGTGCACCGCCGATGAACTGCACGGTCATGGCACCAATAAATGCGACCAGCAGGCTGATACTTGCCAGCCAGACCAGCATTGGGCTGCGGTAGCGTGCATACAGCATATCGTTAAGCGTCACGGCATTATAACGCCGCGCCAGAATGGCAAACTTCTTACCCAAAATCCCCAGTGACAGCCATACGGCAGGCACCTGTACCATCGACAGTAGCACCCATCCTAGTCCGTATTTATAGGCGGCTCCTGGGCCACCAATAAACGAGCTGGCGCTGATATAAGTGGTGGTCAGTGTCATGGCCAGCACGAAGCCACCCATTGAACGGCTGCCGAGGAAGTATTCACTCAGGAAGCTGCCCTCACGGCGCTGACGCATGGCGTACACAGAGAGTCCGGCAACCAGTAACAGGTAGCCAATTAGAGGCAAAATAATGTCAAGCTTCACCGTCATCCTCCAGAGGAATATCGCGGAAGATGACGCGAACCATCAGCCAGCAGAGAAAAATGAACAAACCGGGCACCAGCAGGCAGGCGATTTCAAACCAGTGCGGCAGTCCGGTGACACCTTGCACATCGTCCGGTAGCCAGGCTGACAGCGCCCAACAGGCAAGATAAGCCACTGCCAGCCAGAATGACCAGCGCGCTTCACGGTGGGCCTGAATAAAACGTTTTTCCATGCGTTTCTTCCCCAAAATAAGAAGGGGCCGAATAATCGGCCCCTCTGCATACAGCGAACTCTGCTGGCGGGTCGGGCATGCCCGACCCCTACGATAGGGCGGGAATGCCCCCGTAGAGGTCAGACATGCCCGCCCCCCTACGCTATGGTGGGTATGCACCCTCCTGTAGAGGGCAGGCACGCCTGACCCGGGCCAATTATTTCTCTTGCAGGCCGAGTTTTTTCTCCAGATAGTGGATATTCGTTCCACCGTGCTGGAAGTTCTCGTCCGACATGATTTTCATCTGCAGTTCGATGTTGGTCTTAATTCCGTCGATGATCAGCTCCGCCAGCGCATTTTTCATGCGTGAAATAGCCACATCGCGGTTTTCACCGAAGGTAATCAGCTTACCAATCATTGAGTCATAGTACGGCGGCACGCTATAACCGGCGTAGATATGAGATTCCCAACGCACACCAAATCCACCTGGTGCATGGAAGCGGGTGATTTTGCCTGGGCTTGGCAGGAAGGTGTTGGCATCTTCAGCGTTAATACGGCATTCCACCGCATGACCGCGAATGATCACTTCTTCCTGTTTGATCGACAGCGGCTGACCGGCAGCAATACGCAGCTGCTCTTTAATCAGGTCAACGCCTGTGATCATCTCCGTCACCGGATGCTCTACCTGAATACGGGTGTTCATCTCAATGAAGTAGAACTCACCGTTTTCATACAGGAACTCGAAGGTGCCGGCGCCACGATAGCCAATATCAACACAGGCTTTCGAGCAGCGCTCGCCGATGTAACGGCGCATCTCTTCAGTGATACCTGGTGCTGGCGCTTCTTCCACGACTTTCTGGTGACGACGCTGCATTGAGCAGTCACGTTCAGCCAGATAGATAGCGTTGCCCTGACCGTCAGCCAAAATCTGAATTTCGATATGGCGTGGGTTTTCCAGGTATTTTTCCATGTAAACCATGTCGTTGTTGAAAGCCGCTTTGGCTTCCGCTTTCGTCATGTTGATGGATTGTTCCAGGTCTTTGTCGCCGCGCACAACGCGCATACCACGACCGCCGCCGCCGCCGGAGGCTTTAATAATGACCGGATAGCCGATGCGTTTTGCGAAGGCACGGTTTTTATCCATATCTTCGGTTAACGGGCCATCGGAGCCTGGCACCGTCGGAACACCTGCTTTCTTCATCGCGGTGATTGCCGACACTTTATCGCCCATCAGGCGGATAGTTTCTGCTTTCGGCCCGATAAAGATAAAGCCAGAGCGTTCAACCTGCTCGGCAAAGTCAGCATTCTCAGACAAGAAACCGTAGCCTGGGTGGATAGCAACAGACCCGGTGATCTCAGCGGCTGAAATCAGTGCCGGGATGTTCAGATAGCTTTTCACTGACGGTGGCGGGCCAATACAGACCGTTTCATCTGCCAGCAGTACGTGCTTCAGATCGCGGTCCGCAGTGGAGTGCACTGCCACAGTCTTGATGCCCAGTTCTTTACAGGCGCGGAGAATTCGCAGCGCGATTTCACCACGGTTAGCAATTACAATTTTATCCAGCATGGCTCGCCTCGTTATTCGATGACTACCAGCGGCTCGTCAAACTCAACAGGCTGACCGCTTTCGACCAGAATCGCTTTCACAATGCCGGATTTATCGGCTTCGATCTGGTTCATCATTTTCATCGCTTCAACGATGCACAGGGTGTCACCGGCGTTAACTTTCTGACCGATTTCCACAAAGGCTTTCGCATCCGGGCTTGGGGTACGATAGAAAGTACCGACCATAGGAGAACGCACGATATGGCCACTGATCTCAGCAACTGCAGGCGCTTCCATTACCGGAGCGGTAGCCGGAGCGACAGCGTTAGCCAGTGCAGGCTGCTGCATCATTGGTGCAGCATAGGCCTGCTGCATCATCGGGTAACCAACGTTAACTGGTGCACGGCTAATGCGAACAGACTCTTCGCCTTCAGAGATTTCCAGTTCAGCGATGCCTGATTCTTCAACCAGTTCGATCAGTTTTTTAATCTTACGAATATCCATGATGTGGTTCCGTACTCTGTTTAATGAGATGGTGACAGGCGTTTGACTGCCGTCTGTAAAGCCCAGGAATAACCGTCGACGCCAAGTCCACAGATCACGCCGGCAGAAATATCAGAAAGATACGAATGATGACGAAAGGGCTCACGGGCATGCACGTTTGACAGATGAACCTCGATAAACGGGATGCTGACTGCCAGCAGTGCGTCACGCAATGCCACGCTGGTGTGTGTGAATGCAGCCGGGTTTATGACGATATAATCGACATTGCCTTTCGCCTCATGTATGCGATCGATCAGCGCATATTCCGCATTAGACTGGAGATGACTCAGTGTGACGTTAAGCGCGTTAGCCTGCGAGGTCAGATCGCTGACAATCTCGGCCAGCGTGGTATGACCATACTTTTCAGGCTCACGGGTTCCCAACATATTCAGATTGGGGCCGTTCAAAAGCAGTACGTGCAACTTATCCGTCATCTTGCTGCTATCTCCTGCGATAATAATGGCATCGCACAAAATACATCGCCAAAGCCAGTTTGTCACCTTTTCAGATGAAATTTGGCAAAGGCCACGAATGAAGTCGGGCATTATAACGATATCAACGCAATTAGCAGCTAAATACTGGTCGTATCAGCGAAGATGATCAACCACACCCGGTTAAAAAGGCAGGGTTGATCGCTGAAGATGTGGGGTGGAACACAGTAATCAGGATTTACCTGGCAACCACTTACGTAGCTTTTTGTAACGCCATGCCAGCAAGATCGCGGCAATTAACGCATAAATCCACGGCTGAGGGGAAAGGATTTTTACCGACCACAGATAATGAACCGGTGCCAGGATAGCCACCAGATAGACGGCATTGTGCAGTGTTTGCCAGCGCTTACCCAATGTGCGCTGTGCCCGCTGGAACGATGTGACAGCCAGCAGTAGCAGCACGATCCAGCAAATAATACCGAGTGTCAGGTAAGGGCGTGAGATCAGCTCTGATCCCAGCAGACCGAGATTACTGATCCCCAGTTCGAGTAATGAGTAGCTCACCAGATGCAGCGTGGCCCAGGCAAAGCACCATAATCCCAGCAGGCGGCGTACACGAATCAGCAGCGGTTGCTTACCGTAGCGTGCCAGCGGCGTTACCGCGAGGGAGGCCAGCAAAAATTTTAATGCCATTCTGCCGGTAAAATGCTGGATATCTTTGGCCGGGTCGGCACTGAACCAGCCCTGATCAATCGAGAGCAGCAGCCACAATAGCGGCAAAAAGCCCGCCAGATGCAGCAACACCTTCAGGCCTGTAATCTGTTTTAACGACAGGCGCACCATTTAGAAATTCTCCCGCAGATCCAGCCCGCGGTAGAGGGAAGCAACCTGTTCAGCATAACCGTTAAACAGCAGCGTTGGCTGGCGTTTGACATCAAGAATACCGCCGGAGCCGATAAAACGTTCGGTTGCCTGTGACCAGCGTGGGTGATCGACGTGAGGATTCACATTGGCGAAGAAACCATATTCATTGCCTGCCAGCTGATTCCAGGTTGTTGGGGGCATATCTTTCACCAGGGTGATTTTTACTATCGACTTGATACCTTTAAAACCGTATTTCCACGGCACTGTCAGGCGAATGGGCGCACCGTTTTGTGGGGGCAGCGCTTTGCCATATACGCCGGTGGTTAACAGCGTGAGTGGGTGCATGGCTTCATCCAACCGCAGGCCTTCTACGTAAGGATAATCCAGCCCCCCGCCGATAAAGCGGTCCTGCTGGCCTGGCATCTGATCGGGCGCGTAGAGCGTCTGGAAAGCAACATAGCGTGCATTGCTGGTGGGTTCGGCAGCCTTCAGCAGTTTACCCAGCTCGAAACCGATCCACGGCACTACCATGGACCAGGCTTCGACACAGCGCATACGGTAAATGCGCTGCTCCAGTGGAAAGCGCTTAAAGATATCATCCATATCAAGCGTGAGCGGCTTGCCAACTTCACCGCCGATCTGGATCTTCCAGTCGGTGGTTTTTAATGTGCCGGCATTGGCGGCAGGATCCGCTTTATCCAACCCAAACTCGTAAAAGTTATTATAGCCAGTGACCTTGTCTTCTGGCGTCAGCGCAAGGTCTGCCTGATAAAGTGCGGGTTTGCTAAATTCTAATGCTTTACCGGATGCCGCCTTCGGGCGGTCATTACCTTTAAACCATGACAGCACATCAGCGCGAGCGGCGGTGGGCAGGGAAAGTGCAGCCGCACTCAACCCGAGGGTTTTGAGCAGCGTACGACGGCGCGTATTAAAGACGCTCTCCGGCGTGACATCATTTTCAGTCAGTTTGTTGATGGTTTTCATCTGTGACCCTTGCTCAGGTATGGGTAATAACCCTGAGCATGGCGCAGTGCCACGATTTAAGCGAATACTGGCGAAAAAATATGAAATTTCCTGGGAGAAAGGCATCCCTCGCCATCATAGCGAGGGACATAGCATTAGCGGATACGCACCAGGGTACGGCCAGTAATCTCGTTATTCAGCAGTTTTTCAGCGGCGCTGGCGGCTTCTGACAGGGGAACCTCAGTAGTGGCCTGTTGATAAAACGATGCTGGCAGCACTTTCAGCAGACGTTTCCAGGCTTCACGACGACGTGGTGCTGGCGTCATCACGGAATCCACCCCTTGCAGACGGACATTACGCAGGATAAACGGCATGACGCTGGTGGGCAGGGCAAAGCCACCTGCCAGGCCGCACGCAGCGACCACACCGTTGTAGTTCATCTGCGCCAGCACACTGGCCAGCACCTGATCGCCTGCGGTATCGACCGCCCCTGCCCAGCGTTGTTTCTCCAGCGGCCGCGCCACCGAACTGAATGCACTGCGCGGCAGCACCTCGCGTGCCCCCAACTGATTGAGGTAGTCATGCGTTGATTCGCGTCCGCTGACGGCCACAACGTGATAACCGAGTGCACTGAGCAGTGCGATGGCGGTGCTTCCCACGCCACCGCTGGCACCCGTGACCAATATTTCACCGCTTTCTGGCGTCACGCCGCCTTCTTCCAGCGCCATAACACACAGCATGGCGGTAAACCCGGCTGTACCAATGATCATCGCCTGGCGGCCATCCATGCCTTCTGGCATCGGGACCAGCCAGTCTGCTTTAACACGTGCCTGTTCGGCCAGGCCGCCCCAGTGGTTTTCACCTACGCCCCAGCCCGTTAGCAGCACCGGCTGACCGCTGTGGAAACGGGGATCGCTACTGGTATGCACTTTCCCGGCAAAATCGATACCGGGCACCATCGGAAACTGGCGGATAATCTTGCCCTTGCCGGTAATCGCCAGCGCATCTTTATAGTTAATACCCGACCAGTCCACATCGACCTTGACCTCGCCTTCCGGCAGGCTGTCAGCGCTAATGAACTTCACGGCAGCAACGGTTTTGCCTTCTGACTGTTCGAGAACCAGAGCCTGCATGAGAATCTCCTGAAAATAGTGGTTTCATTAATAAAAAGCGCCCTGTCAGGACTATACTCCTGGAAATGGACAATTATCTGACCCCGGGCAAGCAATCGGTGTGTGTGGTGTGTTATTTTTCACCGCGTCAGCTGTCAGATATGCACATTTTCCTGGTCATTTACATTTTGGTTGCGGTTCAGTGTTAATGACGTCTTCTTCACCCGCAACACAAATGGGCACAAGGATGCGACTAACCACCAAACTTTCTGCGATTATCACCCTGCTTTGCTCACTGGCCATGTTACTGATGCTGGTGGGCTGCGTACTGAGCTTCTTTTATCTTAGTAACCAGCGGGCAGAACATCGGATCCAGCGGATGGCGGACGATGTTGATAGCGCGTTATTCACACAATCCCCCCAACAGATAGAAGCATGGCTACGTCAGGTCATGAATCCGTTACAAATCGAACGCGTTAAACTGAACAACGGTAATGCGCAACTGTTTCAGGTCACCCTTCATCAGCCGTCCCTCCTGGAAGACGAACCTAATCGCTATCGCCAGATACAGCTTCCGCTGACGCAACATCCCGGCATGACACTGCATATTCAGTGGGTCGACTCCACCCGTACCTGGTTTGCTTCCTTAATAGGGGCTACCAGTTTGTCGCTAATTATCGGTGTGGTCGCGATCATGACTTTATTGCTATGGCAGGCCAGGCGCTGGCTCCAGCAGCAATTACAAGGAATGGAACGGCTGGAGGAGCGCGCTGAAGCCGTGATCAAAGGAGAACGCGCTACGGTCAAATCGGGTTCAGTACATGAGTGGCCGCCTAAAGCCAGCAGCGCAATTGACCTGTTGCTGGCCGATCTGAAAGAGGCAGGAGAGCAGCATAACCGCATTGATACGCTGATCCGTGCATTTGCGGCACAGGATGCCCGCACCGGCCTGAACAACCGCCTGTTCTTTGATAATCAGCTCACCACACTGTTGGAGGATCCGGAGTCCGTTGGAACGCATGGCATGGTGATGATGATCCGCTTGCCAGATTTCGACAGCCTGCGTGAGCGCTGGGGCCATGTGCAGGTGCAGGATTATCTGTTTGCGCTGGTCAATATGCTGTCGACTTTTGTGCTGCGCTATCCCGGTGCGCTGCTGGCTCGCTATTTTCGCAGTGACTTCGCCGTATTGCTCCCACATCGCAGTGTAAAGGATGCCGACGGTATTGCTTCTCAGTTGATTAAAGCGGTCGATACTCTGCCATCAACGCGAATGTTGGATCGTGATGACATGATTCATATTGGTATCAGCGGCTGGCACAGCGGGCAGAGCACTCTTCAGGTGATGGAGAATGCCGAGCGGGCAACGCGTAACGCCACACTACAGGGCGGGAATAACTGGTCGGTGGGCGAGGGGGCACAGCAGGATTTCGCGCGCGGAAGCGTGAAATGGCGCACATTGCTGGAAAACACACTGAATCGTGGTGGTCCACGGCTTTATCAAAAACCGGCCGTTAACGCGAAGGGTGAAGTGCATCATCGCGAAATGATGCCACGCATCTTTGACGGTGAAAAAGAGCTGTTATCCGCAGAGTATCTGCCTGTGATTCAGCAACTGGGTCTGGCAGAACGCTACGATCGACAGATGGTGAAACGTATTGTGACGTTGATCGAACTGTGGCCAGAAGAAACTCTTGCCATTCCGCTCACCCTCGACTCATTATTGCAGCGCTCATTCCTGAACTGGCTGCGTGATAACCTGCTGCAATGTACTAAATCGCAAAGAAAACGTATTTTATTTGAACTTGCAGAAGCAGATGTGTGTCAACACATCAGCCGTTTAACGCCAGTGTTCCGATTGCTCTACGGTTTTGGCTGTGGTGTGGCAGTGAATCAGGCCGGTTTAACGGTAGTGAGCACCGCGTATATCAAGCAGTTCCAGGTCAGGCTGATCAAGCTTCATCCCGGCCTGGTGCGCAATATTGATCGGCGTACTGAAAATCAGCTGTTTGTACAAAGCCTGCTGGAGAGTAGCAAGCAAACTTCCACTCAGGTTTTTGCTGCCGGGGTACGTTCCCGGGAAGAGTGGCAAACGCTGTTGGAGCTGGGAGTCACCGGTGGGCAGGGCGACTTTTTCGCTGCCTCAGAGCCGGTTAATAGTAGCGTGAAAAAATATTCGCAAAGATATCGAGTTTAGTCTCACGTCTGGCAGGTTTTCACGTAGAATACCTGGGAGATTGTGGTTCGACGCGGCTTTCTCGCAGGCCGAGGCGAAACTGAAACTGTTAATTTTTATGTATGTTATGTCCGCTGACGTGTCCAAAAACCACAGCGAAAGGCCGTTATATCGGCTTCCGTTACGCACGATGTCGTAAGGTTGTGACTTCAGCGAGAGATAGCATGATTTTTCACCGAAGCAGAACGTTTTTGCGCCTTGTCGCTGCTTCGTGTGGTTGGTAAAGTAAGCGGATTTTATTTTCCGCCCCCAGCTTGCAGGATTATCCTTTAGTATGTTTAAAAAATTCCGTGGCATGTTTTCCAACGACTTGTCCATCGACCTGGGTACAGCCAATACCCTGATTTACGTGAAAGGGCAGGGCATTGTTCTTAATGAGCCTTCCGTCGTTGCTATCCGTCAGGATCGTGCCGGTTCCCCAAAGAGCGTAGCGGCAGTCGGTCATGACGCAAAACAGATGCTGGGTCGTACACCCGGTAATATCGCAGCTATTCGCCCAATGAAAGATGGCGTTATCGCCGACTTCTTTGTGACTGAGAAAATGTTGCAGCACTTCATCAAACAGGTTCACAGCAACAGCTTTATGCGCCCAAGTCCGCGCGTGCTGGTCTGTGTGCCCGTTGGTGCAACCCAGGTTGAACGTCGTGCCATCCGTGAGTCTGCTCAGGGTGCTGGTGCGCGTGAAGTCTTCCTGATTGAAGAACCCATGGCTGCTGCTATCGGTGCAGGCCTCCCTGTTTCCGAAGCGACCGGTTCTATGGTGGTGGATATCGGTGGCGGTACAACAGAAGTTGCGGTGATCTCGCTGAATGGCGTGGTTTACTCTTCTTCTGTCCGCATCGGTGGTGACCGTTTCGACGAAGCCATCATTAATTATGTGCGCCGTAATTACGGCTCTCTGATTGGTGAAGCCACCGCAGAGCGTATTAAGCATGAGATCGGTTCAGCCTACCCGGGTGACGAAGTGCTCGAGATTGAAGTCCGCGGCCGTAACCTGGCTGAAGGGGTTCCGCGTGGTTTCACCCTGAACTCCAACGAGATCCTGGAAGCGCTGCAGGAGCCGTTAACTGGTATCGTTAGCGCGGTTATGGTTGCACTGGAACAGTGTCCGCCAGAACTGGCATCTGACATCTCCGAACGTGGCATGGTACTGACTGGCGGTGGTGCGCTGTTGCGCAATCTGGATCGCCTGCTTATGGAAGAGACTGGAATTCCAGTGGTCGTTGCAGAAGATCCATTGACCTGCGTTGCACGCGGTGGTGGTAAAGCGTTGGAAATGATTGACATGCACGGCGGCGATTTGTTCAGCGAAGAATAATTTGCCTGAAGGAGTAGCGGGACGCTGCCCGCACTCCTTTTTCATGTTGTCGAGGAAAACGCCGAGTTTATGAAGCCGATGTTCAGCAGGGGGCCTTCCCTGCAGTTACGCTTATTTTTAGCGGTTATTGTGGCAATAGGCGTGATTGTTGCCGACAGTCGCATGGGAGCTTTCTCCCAAATCCGCACCTATATGGACACTGCCGTCAGTCCATTCTATTTCCTGGCCAATGGGCCTCGTCAGATTTTGGACAATGTTTCAGAAACATTGGCCTCCCGCCAGCAACTCGAGCTGGAAAATAAAGCCTTACACCGCGAACTGATGCTGAAGAACAGCGAACTGCTGATGCTGGGTCAGTTTAAGCAGGAAAATGCCCGTTTACGCGAACTGCTGGGTTCACCGCTGCGTCAGGACGAGCATAAAATGGTCACGCAGGTGATCTCCACCGGCACCGATCCCTATACCGATCAGGTGGTGATCGACAAAGGCAGCGTAAACGGTGTTTACGAAGGTCAGCCGGTGATCAGTGATAAAGGCGTGGTCGGCCAGGTGGTTGCTGTGGGTAAAATCACCAGCCGCGTGCTGCTGATTTGCGATGCCTCACACGCACTGCCGATTCAGGTTCTGCGCAATGACATCCGCGTGATTGCGGCGGGTAATGGCTGCACGGAAGATTTGCAGCTTGAACATCTGCCAGGTAATACCGATATCCGCGTGGGCGATGTGCTGGTGACGTCCGGCCTCGGTGGGCGCTTCCCTGAAGGTTACCCTGTTGGGGTGGTTTCTTCCGTGAAAGTGGATACCCAACGCGCTTATACGGTGATCCAGGCGCGTCCAACGGCGGGTCTCCAGCGTCTGCGTTATCTGCTGCTGCTGTGGGGCGCGGATCGCAATGGCTCGATGCCAATGGCACCGGACGAAGTCCATCGCGTGGCCAATGAACGCCTGATGCAGATGATGCCGCAGGTACTGCCGCAGGCGAGCGAAATGGTGGGGCCGCCTGCCCCTCCTGCCGCGGCACCCGCCAGCATCCCGGCAACGGCCCCTGCCGCTGCACCGGTTCGCCGTCCGCAGTCCGAACGCGGAGGCCAGCCTTGAGTAGTTACCGCAGCCACGGACGCTGGGTTATCTGGCTCTCTTTTCTGGTGGCGCTGGTGCTACAAATCATGCCCTGGCCCGAGGAGCTGTTTGTTTATCGCCCGTCATGGCTGTTGTTGATCCTGATCTACTGGGTGCTGGCGTTGCCGCACCGTGTCAACGTTGGCACCGGATTTGTGATGGGATCTATAATGGATCTTATCTCTGGTTCGACGCTCGGCGTACGCGCACTGGCATTCAGTATCGTTGCCTACCTGGTGGCCTTCAAATTCCAGTTATTCCGCAATCTGGCGCTTTGGCAGCAGGCACTGATGGTGATGGTGCTGTCACTGGCGATGGATGTCATCGTATTCTGGTCTGAGTTCCTGGTGATTAACGTTTCCTTCCGCCCAGAAATTTTCTGGAGTAGCGTTGTCGACGGTATCCTCTGGCCCTGGCTGTTCTTACTGATGAGAAAAATTCGCCGCCAGTTTGCCGTACAATAAAGGACAATTATGGTATCCCTGTATTTGGCTTCAGGCTCCCCACGCCGCCGCGAACTGCTGACTCAGCTAGGCCTGTCATTTGAACGCCTTTCTACTGACGTGGAAGAACGCCGTCATCCGGATGAAACCGCAGAGCAGTATGTGCGTCGTCTGGCGCGGGATAAAGCGCTGGCGGGGGTTGCCGTGGCTGCTCGCGATCTCCCGGTGCTGGGTGCTGATACTATTGTTGTGCTGAATAATCATGTGCTGGAGAAACCCGCGGATGCTGACGCTGCCGCCGCCATGCTGACGATGCTCTCCGGCCAGACTCATGAAGTCATGACCGCGGTAGCGTTGGCCGATCGCCAGCGGACCCTTGAATGTCTTGTTGTCACTGAGGTGACATTTCGCATGTTAACACCTGAAGATATTGCTGGTTATATTGCCAGCGGCGAGCCAATGGATAAGGCAGGCGCTTATGGAATTCAGGGACTGGGTGGCAACTTTGTCAGAAAAATTAACGGAAGTTATCACGCGGTAGTGGGGCTGCCTCTGGTGGAAACCGCCGAGCTTTTCAGCCATTTTCAATCGCTGCGTGATGTGAGAGGTCAAGATGACAGCTGAACTGCTGGTCAATATTACGCCGTCGGAAACCCGTGTTGCCTACATCGACGGTGGCATTCTGCAGGAAATTCATATCGAGCGCGAAGCGCGCCGTGGCATCGTTGGCAACATCTACAAAGGGCGTGTCAGCCGGGTGTTACCAGGAATGCAGGCGGCCTTTGTCGATATTGGGCTGGAAAAAGCGGCGTTTTTGCACGCTTCTGACATCATGCCGCACACCGAATGTGTTGCGGGTGACGAAAAGAAAAATTTCATTGTGCGTGATATCTCCGAACTGGTACGCCAGGGACAAGATCTGATGGTGCAGGTGGTGAAAGATCCGCTTGGGACCAAAGGTGCACGCCTGACGACCGATATTACCTTGCCGTCACGCTATCTGGTGTTTATGCCGGGTGCTTCGCACGTGGGAGTATCGCAACGTATCGAGAGCGAAGCAGAGCGCGACCGCCTGAAATCCGTCGTTGCCAGCTATTGTGATGAGCTGGGCGGATACATCATCCGCACTGCAGCAGAAGGCGTGGGCGAAGATGAGCTGGCATCTGATGCTGCGTTTCTTAAACGTCTGTGGACCAAGGTGATCGAACGTAAGAAACGCAATCAGACGCGCTGCCGCCTTTATGGTGAAGTCGCGCTATCGCAGCGTATCCTGCGTGACTTTGCCGGTGCAGCCCTTGACCGTATCCGCATCGATTCCCGTCTGACGTTTGAACATCTGGTGGAGTTCACCAGCGAATATATCCCGGAGATGACGGCAAAGCTGGAGCTGTATGTCGGCAAGCAGCCTATTTTCGATCTGTTCGATGTGGAAAACGAAATTCAGCGTTCTCTCGATCGTAAAGTTGAGCTCAAGTCAGGTGGCTATCTGATTATCGATCAGACGGAAGCCATGACCACAATTGATATCAATACCGGTGCTTTTGTTGGACACCGTAACCTTGAAGAAACCATCTTCAATACCAACATCGAGGCGACTCAGGCGATTGCGCGTCAGCTCAGGCTGCGTAATCTTGGTGGCATTATCATCATCGATTTTATTGATATGAATAATGACGATCACCGCAGACGAGTTCTGCATTCACTAGACCAGGCCCTAAGTAAAGATCGGGTGAAAACAGGCGTGAATGGTTTCTCACAGCTGGGGCTGGTGGAAATGACGCGTAAGCGCACGCGCGAAAGTATTGAGCATGTACTGTGCCAGGATTGTCCGGTGTGTAAAGGGCGTGGAACGCTGAAAACCGTGGAAACGGTCTGTTATGAAATCATGCGTGAGATTGTGCGTGTGCATCATGCTTATGATTCTGACCGTTTCCTGGTTTATGCCTCGCCATCGGTGGGTGAAGCGCTGAAAAGCGATGAGTCTCATGCTTTAGCGGAAGTAGAAATCTTTGTGGGCAAGCAGGTTAAAGTTCAAATAGAACCGCTCTATACTCAGGAGCAGTTTGACGTGGTGATGATGTAATATCCGCACGGTTCTCCCCGATTTTGCGCTAAAAATCGCAACGGTTGGGGGGAAACTGGACGTTACGGCTTGAACCGCCTTGTCGTATCTCCCTCGTGAGATACCAACAGATTTTAGTGACTGGCTATCCGTTTTCGCGGAAGACAAGGAGAGGTGTGTGAGGCAATTGCCGAAGGTTTTGCTATTCACTGGCGCAACATTGGTGGTGGTTACTGCGCTATTAGTGAGTGGCTTACGTCTGCTGATGCCGCATATGAACAGTTGGCGTGCGCCAATCCTTAACGCTGTGTCTGCTGCCGCGGGCGTCGAGATCAAGGCCAGCGCAATTGAAGGCAGCTGGGAGAACTTTGGTCCCCGCCTGGAAATCAAAGATATCCAGACCGGCTTCTCCGATGGCGGCGCACTGAAAATCCAGCGCGTCACGCTGGCGTTGGATGTCTGGCAATCATTGCTGCACCTGCGCTGGCAGTTTCGCGATCTGACTTTCTGGCAGCTCAACCTGCTCACCAATACCCCGCTGAATGGTGGCAATAATCGTCAGTCAGATTTTCAGACTGAGCGGTTAAACGATCTCTTCCTGCGCCAGTTTGACCACTTCGATCTGCGCGACAGTCACATCAGTTTTGTTACCCCATCCGGACAGCGTGCAACGCTGGCCATTCCGCAGCTGACCTGGCTTAATGAAAAAAATCGCCATCGTGCCGAGGGACTGGTCAGTCTTTCCAGTTTTACAGGGCAGCATGGTGTGGTGCAGTTGCGGCTGGATCTCAGCGACAGTAATGGTTACCTCAGTACCGGGCGTGTGTGGATGCAGGCCGATGACGTTGATATGAAACCCTGGCTGGGACAGTGGATGCGCGACAACACCAGTCTGGAAAGCGCGCGTTTCAGCCTCGCCGCCTGGATGAGTGTGGAAAATGGTGAAGTCCATGGTGGTGATGTCTGGTTGAAACAGGGGGGAGCTAACTGGCAGGGCGACAAACAGGCGCACCATCTCAGCGTAGACAATCTTACTGCACATATCAGTCGTTTTAACGGTGGCTGGAATGTGAATATCCCGCAAACGCGCTTTATTACGGATGGGCAGCCCTGGCCACACGGTCAGTTATCGCTGTTATGGCAGCCCGAAAATACGCAGCTACCCGGTCCTGATCATCATCAGGAACTGCGCGTGCGCGTCACCGATCTGGACCTTGAGCGTCTTGATCCACTCATTCCGCTTTTTGCCAAACTGTCTCCGCAACTGCTGGAAAATTGGCGTGCGCTGCAACCGCGCGGCCAGCTCAACGCGCTGGCGCTGGATATACCGCTTCAGCAGCCGGAACGGACTCGTTTCCAGGCCAAATGGCAGAATCTGAGCTGGCAGCAGTGGGAACTATTGCCAGGTATGGAGCATCTTAACGGGACGCTGGCAGGCGGCGTGGCTGACGGGCGGCTCACCTTCGATATTCAGAAGGCTACGCTCCCTTATGGTGATATGTTCCGCGCTCCGCTAGAGATTGCCCAGGCCAGTGGGTCACTCAACTGGGAATATGGAAAACAGGGGCTGACGCTGTCCGGCCAGCAGGTTGATGTTCAGGCGCGCTCACTGTGGGCGCGGGGTGACTTCCGCTATCAGCAACAGAACGAGCAGCCACCTCGTCTTGATATCCTCGCGGGTATTAACCTCACCAATGCGGGTGATGCCTGGCGCTATTTCCCTGAACCGCTGATGGGGAAATCGCTGGCAGACTATCTGAGCGGCGCGATCAAAGGCGGGCAGGTGAAAGATGCAACGCTGGTCTTTGCCGGTGACCCGCACCATTTCCCGTTCAGAAAGAATGACGGCATGTTTGAAGTGGCGGTACCGTTGCGTCAGGCGACCTACGAGTTTGAACCGGGCTGGCCGTTGCTGGAAAATCTGGATATTGACCTCGACTTCGCCAACAACGGTCTGTGGATGAAAGCGCCTGATATCAAACTGGGCGAGGTTAACGGCCATAACATCTCGGCGGTGATCCCCGATTATTTGCAAGAAAAGCTGATTATTGATGGTGAGATCAAGGGGGAAGGGCCGCAGATACGTGAGTACTTTAATCAGTCACCGTTAAAACCCTCGCTGGGAGCGGCGCTGGACGAACTGCAAATCGGCGGTGATGTTAGTGGGCGCTTACATCTTGATATCCCGCTGGATGGCAAAGAGGTGCGTGCCACGGGTGACGTGAATCTTGCAGGCAACTCGCTCTTAATCAAACCGCTGGAGACGCGTTTCGACCAGCTGAGCGGTCACTTTACCTATGATAACGGCGACCTGAAAAGTGATGCGATGACCGCCCGCTGGTTTGGTCAGCCCATCGGCGTGAGCTTCAACACCCAGGACGGGGAAAAAGAGTATCAAATCGGTGTGGATCTGAACGGTGACTGGCAGCCAGGGGCGATAAGTCAGCTGCCTGAGGCGGTGAGTAAACAGCTGGGGGGACATCTGCCGTGGCAGGGCAATGTACTGGTGACCTTGCCGCACAAAGGTGGGGCCAGTTACCTGGTTAACCTTGACGGTGATCTTAAAAATGTGAGCAGTCGCTTACCTGCACCGCTTGATAAAACAGGCACCAGTGCGCTTCCTGTGAAAGTTTTGGCAAAAGGTAACCTCAATAGTCTTGATCTCAGTGGCTCAGTGGGTGACCGTCATCGATTTAACAGTCGCTGGCTGCTGGGTAAGCAGCTTAAAGTCGACCGTGGTATCTGGGAAAACGACACAAAACACCTGCCTGCGCTGCCGGAGAGCAGTGGAATGGTATTAAATCTGCCTGCGCTGGACGGTGAAGCCTGGCTTGGCTTGCTGGGAGCGGGTTCGGGTAGCGGTGGTAACGGCAAAACGGGAATCACGATGCTGCCAGGTGATATTCGCCTGCACACACCTGCACTCACTCTGGCGGGCCAGCAGTGGCAGGATCTTACCGCCACTCTCAGCCAAAGTATGGCGGGCGAGATGACGGTCAACGCTCAGGGCAAGGATATCATTGGTTCTCTGGTCACTAAGCAGAATGAACCCTGGGTGGCTAACCTCAAATACCTTTATTACAACCCGCAATGGGACAGCAAAGGCACCTCGTCATCTCCCTTGCCTGACGATGCGGCCCGGGTGAATTTCAGCGGCTGGCCTGCACTCCGCCTGAACTGCGATGAATGCTGGCTACGTGGACAGAAATTCGGCCATATGAAGGCCGACCTGACGCCATCCGGCGATACGCTGACGTTGGAGAATGGACTGATTGATAGTGGTAATACTCACCTGACCGTGAAGGGCGAGTGGGTGAACCAGCCAGGCCAGCAGCGCACGTCGTTGAAGGGCGTACTAAGCGGTAAAAAAATCAATGATGCCACTAACTGGTTTGGTGTCAGCTCACCGCTGCGTGATTCGCCGTTTAAGCTGGAATATGATCTGCACTGGCAGTCGGCACCGTGGCAACCGTCGGAGCAGACGTTAAGCGGTGTGCTGAAGTCGCATCTGGGCGCGGGGCAGATCGCCGATGTTTCAACCGGCCGTGCCGGGCAACTGCTGCGTCTGGTCAGCATCGACTCGCTGTTGCGTAAATTACGCCTCGATTTTAGCGACACTTTCAGCCAGGGCTTCTATTTCGACTCCATCAACGGCACGGCCTGGATTGAAAACGGCGTGATGCACACCGATAACCTGCTGGTGGATGGGCTGGAAGCCGACATTGCCATGAAAGGAAAGATGGATCTGGTCAAACGCCAGATTGATATGGAAGCCGTTGTTGCTCCGGAAATTTCTACGACCGTGGGTGTCGCGACTGCCTTTGCAGTGAACCCGGTGATTGGTGCGGCGGTATTTGCCGCCAGTAAAGTGCTGGGGCCGCTTTGGAGCAAGATTTCCGTGCTTCGCTACCACATCAGTGGGCCGATAGATAAACCGCAAATTGATGAAGTGCTGCGTAAACCACGTGAGATCAGTGAGAAGTGAGTTTGACGTGGCCCTCATATTGCCTCACCCTTCATATATGATACGGGGTATCACCATCGTACCTCGTCACAATTGACAATTGAAAGCCAGCAGCCACTGGCTCATCCACACAGAGCGAGAATTCATGAGTCTGAATCTGGTAAGTGAGCAGTTACTAACTGCTAACAACATTCGTCAAAGCGACCTTTTTTCTATTCTCAGCCAGCTTTCAGAGCGCAAGCTGGATTATGCGGACCTCTATTTTCAGTCCAGCTACCATGAGTCCTGGGTGTTGGAAGACCGCATCATTAAAGACGGCTCTTACAATATCGATCAGGGCGTTGGTGTGCGCGCGGTTAGCGGAGAGAAAACCGGCTTCGCCTATGCTGACCAGATTACGCTAAATGCGCTGAATCAAAGTGCCACAGCGGCACGCAGCATTGTACGCGAGCAGGGCAACGGCCAGTCACGCACGCTGGGGGCGGTGATGAACCGTGCGCTGTATCCGGCACTCGATCCGCTGCAAAGCCTGACCCGCGAAGAGAAAATTGCTCTGCTGCACCGCGTTGACAGCGCTGCACGCGCAGCCGACAAACGCGTACAGGAAGTATCTGCCAGCCTGAGCGGTGTCTATGAACTGGTGCTGGTCGCGGCAACCGATGGCACGCTGGCGGCCGATGTGCGTCCACTGGTACGTCTCTCGGTGAGCGTCCAGGTGGAAGATAACGGCAAGCGCGAGCGCGGTGCCAGCGGCGGCGGCGGGCGCTTCGGCTACGAGTTTTTCCTGGCAAATGAAAACGGGGAAGTGCGTGCCGAAGCCTGGGCACGTGAAGCCGTGCGCATGGCGCTGGTGAATCTGAATGCGGTCGCGGCACCGGCAGGCACCATTCCTGTAGTGCTGGGTGCTGGCTGGCCGGGCGTGCTGCTGCACGAGGCGGTGGGTCACGGTCTGGAAGGCGATTTCAACCGCCGTGGAACGTCGGTGTTCAGTGGCCAAATGGGGCAGTTGGTGGCCTCTGAGCTGTGTACCGTCGTGGATGATGGCACCATCGAAGGGTTGCGCGGCTCGCTGGCCGTTGATGATGAAGGCGTACCGGGGCAGTACAATGTATTGATTGAAAACGGTATTTTGAAAGGCTACATGCAGGATAAACTCAATGCGCGTCTGATGGGCGTGGCGCCTACCGGGAATGGTCGTCGTGAGTCTTATGCACATCTGCCGATGCCGCGTATGACCAATACCTATATGCTGGCAGGCAAGTCGACCCCGCAGGATATTATCGAAAGCGTGGAGTACGGTCTGTATGCGCCGAACTTCGGCGGTGGTCAGGTGGATATTACCTCGGGTAAATTTGTTTTCTCCACCTCTGAAGCTTATCTGATTGAAAACGGTAAGGTGACGAAGCCGGTGAAAGGCGCAACGCTGATCGGTTCCGGTATTGAAGCGATGCAACAGATTTCAATGGTGGGTAATGACCTGGCGCTGGATAAAGGCGTTGGCGTCTGCGGTAAAGAGGGCCAGAGCCTGCCTGTTGGCGTGGGTCAGCCTACGCTGAAGCTGGATAAACTCACCGTCGGTGGTACCGCCTGACGTTGACCCAGGGCGAGGCGTGCCTCGCCCCTACGGTTTCTGCTTTCTGCATAGTGTGCGTTATGTGCGAAACTCCTGATAAATCTCCGCCACCTTATCGAAATACGCGATCAAATAGTTAATGCACACCTGCACCTTTAGCGGCAATTTGTCTTTCTGGGTGTATACCGCATAGACCGGGCGCGGCACCGATTGATAATGCGCGAACAGGATTTCCACTTTCCCGGCATTAATCTCATCAATAATCCACATCAGCGGCACATAGGCGATACCGGTGCCGGATTTCAGCCAGCGGATCAGTGTCTGTGAGTCATTGGTGGCAAAGCGGCCCTGAGGCGAGAGACGAATCGATGTGCCTTCCGGTGAGGTCAGCTCAAAGTCGTTATCCACGCGTACGCTGTATTCGAGCCACGAAAAGTTGCTGATGTCTGACGGTTTTTCCGGCGTCCCATTCTGCGCGAGATAGCTTTTCGCGGCACATACCACCATCGGCATGGAACCCAGCCGCGTTGAAAACAGACTGGAATCCTGCAATGCACCAACACGGATCACCAGGTCCAGCCCGTCCGCGATAAGATCCGGTGCCGGAATTCCCGTCACCAGGTTAACGGTCAGTCCCGGATACTCCTTCAGCATCTCTTCGGTCATCGGGGCCAGTAAATTCTGCGACATGGTAGAAGAACTGCCGATGCGCAGTGTGCCAACCGGCGTATTATTAAATGCCCACAGTTGTTCATGCACCTGCTGCGCCTCCGACATCATGCGACGGCAGCCCTGAAAGTAGATCTTACCGGCCTCGGTCAGCCCCAGGCTGCGCGTACTACGATTAAGCAGCTTCACCTGGAGTTCATTTTCCAGCCTGGCGACAATCTGGCTAACGGCCGATACACTTAACTGCATCTGTTGTGCTGCTGCGGTAAATGAACCCAGTTCAACGACTTTGGCGAAAACGGTCATGCCCTTCAGTCTTTCCATTATTAACCCTGGCTTAAAAGTGATTTAGATCACATTTGGTAGATAACTTATAGTCAGGCGCGTTACTATAGTCATGTCAGGTTATCGACCTGTCGCCCCGCGTGTGACAAATGCTGCCCCTGAATAGACTATTATTCAATTGGCTTTGGTGCTGATTAGCGTCTGACTGTCTCCCTGTCAGCTGATCACCTTTTGCATACATATCTCTCAGTAAACCCTGAGAGGAGCGGGTTGTGGCAGCGAATTACCTGGTACAGTATCAACAAGGATAAATGATGAGTGTACTTCCGGTTGTCGTGGTGTTCGGGATGTCATTCCCACCCATTTTTTTTGAAATAATTGTGTCGCTGATCGTGTTCTGGCTGGTCCGCCGTCTGATCACGCCGACCGGGATCTATGATCTGGTCTGGCATCCGGCACTGTTTAATACTGCATTGTACTGCTGCCTGTTCTATCTGGTATCCCGATTGTTCGTCTGAGGTCATAGTGAAAGCTCTAACAAGAAAAATTGCCCGTTTCGCCATTACCCTGCTGCTGGTGATCATCGCGATTGTCCTGATTTTCCGCGTCTGGGTGTTTTATACCGAATCCCCGTGGACGCGTGACGCCAAATTCACCGCTGATGTTGTGGCGATTGCGCCTGATGTCAGCGGCCTGATCACCGACGTTCGCGTCCGTGATAACCAGCTGGTGCAGAAAGACCAGGTGTTGTTCACCATCGACCAGCCGCGTTACCAGAAAGCGCTGGAAGAGGCGGAAGCGGATGTTGCCTACTACCAGGCGGTGCTGAGTGAAAAGCGCCGTGAAGCTGCGCGTCGTAATCAGCTAGGCATCTCGGCCATGTCGCGTGAAGCGATTGACCAGGCCAACAGTGATTATCAAACCACGGAACACCAGCTGGCGAAAGCCGTCGCCACCCGGGACCTGTCGAAGCTGGACCTGGAACGTACCACGGTAAAAGCACCCGCAGCGGGCTGGATCACCAACCTGAATGTTTACACGGGTGAGTTTATTACCCGCGGTTCAACGTCGGTGGCGCTGGTGAAGCAGAACTCCTTCTATGTGCTGGCCTACCTGGAAGAGACCAAACTGGATGGCATCCGTCCGGGTTATCGTGTCGAAATTACACCGCTGGGCAGCAACCATGTCCTGCATGGCTCGGTCGACAGTGTGGCCGCTGGTGTAACCAACAGCAGCAGTACGGTTGATGGTAAAGGGATGGCGACGATTGACTCCAACCTTGAGTGGGTACGTCTGGCACAGCGTGTGCCGGTGCGAATTCACCTTGACCAGCAGCCGGGTAACCTCTATCCGTCGGGTACCACGGCGACCGTAGTGGTCACAGGCGCGCAAGACCGTCAGGATAAAGATATGTCACCGCTGATGAAGCTGATGCATCGCCTGCGCGAGTTTGGTTGAGGCGGGGCGAATGATGCAGTGGTATCGTCTGCGCTTTCCCATCAAACTGACTTTTGCCATTTTACTGGCGCTGTTTGTCGGCTTTGAATTTAACCTGGAAACTCCGCGCTGGGCGGTGATGACGGCAGCTATCGTTGCCGGGGGCACCGCTTTTGCCGCCGGGGGTGACCCCTTCTCCGGTGCGTTGCGCCATCGCGGCATGTTGCGCATTATCGGCACCTTTATTGGCTGCATTGCTGCCGTGGTGATCATGGTGGCCACCATTCGTGCGCCCGTGGTGATGTTGCTGCTGTGCTGCATCTGGGCGGGTGTCTGCGTGTGGGTTTCTTCACTGATGAAGGTGGAAAACTCTTATGCACTGGGCCTGGCGGGCTACACCGCGCTGATTATCGTGGTCAGCGTGGATGCTAACGGCTCGCTGCTGCTGGCCCCGCAGTTTGCCGTTGAGCGCTGTAGTGAAATCATTATCGGTATTGTCTGCGCTATTCTGGCTGACATGCTGTTCTCACCGCGTTCGATTAAACAGGATATTGATCGGGAAATTGATGCTCTTCTGGTTGAGCAGTACCGGTTGATGCAGCTCTGCGTGTCACATGCGGACAAAGATGAGGTTGATAAATGCTGGGCGGGGCTGGTACGCCGCACCACCGCGCTGAACGGTATGCGCACCCATCTGATGATGGAGTCAGGGCGCTGGCAGAAAGTGGATCGCCGTCTGCGCGTATTGAATACCCTGTCGCTGACGTTGATTACCCAGGCCTGTGAAACCTTCCTTATCCAGAACACCCGGCAAGAATATGTTCCTTCCCAGTTTCATCTGTTCTTCGAAAAGCCGGTTAATAATATTGCGGATATCCATAAGCGGATGAAAGTGATGCGCAGGGTGATTACCGCCAGCGGCAGTAAAAATACGCCGACGACCATTCGCACCTGGGTGGGGGCGGCCAGTCGCTATCTGCTGCTGCTGAAAGGGATCCACACCAATAGCCGTATCAGCCGCATAGAAGAAGATCTCCTGAATGCGGAACCCGTAGTCAAAATGCGTTCGGCTGAAAACCGTCATGCGTTGGTTAACGGCTTACGTACGTTTGTCGCGATTGCCGTTGGTTCACTCTTCTGGCTGTGGACCGGTTGGACCTCCGGCAGCGGTGCGATGGTGATGCTGGCAGTGATTACCTCACTGGCGATGCGCACGCCCAACCCGCTCATGGTCGCCAAAGACTTTCTCTACGGCATGATTGTCGCTATTCCTCTGGGGTCACTGTATTACATGGTGGTGATGCCAAATACCCAGCAAAGTATGCTGCTGTTATGCATCGCTCTGGGTATCATCGCGTTTATCTGCGGCATTCTGATCCAGCGGCGGCAGATCGGTACGCTGGGGGCGCTGGTGGGGACCATTAATATCCTGACACTGGATAATCCGATGAAGTTTGAAGTCAGCTTGTTTCTCGACAGTGCGCTCGGCCAGGCGATCGGCTGCTTTGTTGCCTTGCTGGTGATCCTGCTGATACGCGATACCTCGAAAGCACGCGTCGGACGGACGCTACTTAATCGCCTGATGTATGCTGCGGTCTCTGCGCTGACGACTAACCCGGCACGGCGTAAAGAGAACCACTTGCCTGCGCTCTATCAGCAACTCTTTATGCTGCTGAATATCTTCCCCGGTGACATCGACAAATACCGGCTGGCGCTGACGCTGATCATTGGTCATCAACGTATGCGTGATGCCGATGTGCCCGTAAATGCCGATCTCTCTGCGTTCCACAAGCAGATGCGCCATACCGCTGACCGGGTTATCTCCTCCAGCAGTGAAATCAAAAAACGCCATTACTTTGAACGCTTGCTCGCAGAGTTTGAGATCTATCAGCAAAAGCTGGAACAGTATGACGCCCCGATCGGTGTGACCGAGCCGGTTGCACGACTGGCTGCGATGCTGAAAAAATATCAGAATACCCTGATCGAGATTTGATCACCTCGCTGACAGCATCCGCTGTCAGCGCTTTTCCTTGCCTGATTCCTTTCTCTGATGCCACTCCGTCATAAAACGACCGTCATTTGCCATCTATACTTATTGCCAGGCAAATGAAAACCGTATCAGGAGACAACGATGGCCCTCTCAACGCTTAAGGATAACGAACTGTTTCAGACTGGCTTTCTGGTCAATGGCCGCTGGCAGCAGGCGACGAGCACCTTTGACGTGCTCAACCCCGCGACCGGGGAAGTGATTGCTCAGGTGGCAAAAGCGGGCAAAACAGAAACTGAGCAGGCCATTGCGGCAGCGGCAGCGGCTTTCCCGGGCTGGCGTGCCCAGACCGCCAAACAACGCGCTGAAATTCTGCAACGCTGGTATCAGCTTATCCTTGAAAACAAAGCCTGGCTGGGGCGTCTGATGACCGCCGAACAGGGTAAACCATTAAAAGAGGCAGAGGGCGAGGTGGAGTATGCTGCCAGCTTCATTCAGTGGTTTGCTGAACAGGCGAAGCGTGCGAATGGTGAAATCATTCCTCCGGCAAAGCCGGGCAGCCGCATTCTTGCCACGCGTGAACCTGTTGGGGTGGTTGCCGCCATTACACCGTGGAATTTCCCCATGGCCATGCTGACTCGCAAACTGGGTCCGGCGCTGGCTGCTGGCTGTACCGGCGTGATCAAACCCGCTAATAACACGCCGCTTTCTGCCTTCGCCTTGCTGGCGCTGGCGAAAAAAGCGGGCGTGCCCGATGGCGTTCTGAATGCAGTCGCCGGCGATACGCAGGCGATCAGTGATGCCATTATGGCGAGCAATCAGGTGCGGAAAATCTCCTTTACCGGTTCCACACAAGTTGGCAAGTTGCTGATGCGCAATGCGGCCGAGACGCTGAAAAAGGTTTCAATGGAGCTGGGGGGCAACGCACCCTATATCGTCTTTGACGATGCGGATATTGATGCGGCGGTGAAAGGGGCGATTGCTAATAAATTCCGTAATGCCGGGCAGGTCTGCGTCAGCGTGAATCGCTTCTTTATCCATAACCGTGTTTACGATCGCTTCGTTAGTCAACTGGCGGAGGAAGTGAAAAAGCTGAAGGTGGGTAACGGGATGGAAGAGGGCGTGGTGATCGGGCCGCTAATAGACGCCTCCGCACTTAAAAAAGTCGAAGAACATGTTAACGATGCCGTGGCACAAGGCGGCAGGCTGGTGACCGGTGGTGCGCGTCATGCGCTGGGGGGGAATTTCTGGCAACCCACCGTGATTGCGGAAGCGAATGAAACCATGAAACTGGCCCATGAAGAGACCTTCGGTCCGGTGGCCGCGTGCTTCCGTTTTGATACGGAAGAAGAGGTCGTCCGCCGGGCGAATGATACCGAGTTTGGTCTGGCCGCCTACTTTTATACACAAAATCTGCAGCGGGTATTCCGCGTCTCTGCCGCGCTGGAAAGTGGCATGGTGGGAGTGAATGAGTGTGCGGTCTCTACTGAGTTGGCGCCGTTCGGTGGCGTCAAAGCCTCCGGTCTGGGGCGGGAAGGTTCGGTTCTGGGGCTTGAGGAGTTTATGGAAGTCAAAGCCCTGCATATTGGTGGGCTGTAGCCCTACGCCCGGTTGTGTGTCCTGCGGAGCAGCCAGCATGAGAAAAGAGAGTTTCGATTTTAATGTGATTGTCGACCAGGCGCATTTCTACCGCCAGTTCAGTGAACGGTTTGCATTAACGGCGAGTGTGATAAGCGATTTGGATAGCCTGTGGGATGCCATCATTCAGCCGCAGGTGCCGCTACCGCTGGAGATTGAGTTTATCCATCTGGGAAGTGGTCAGAAACGACGATATGGCGCACTGATTTTGCTCTTTGATGAAGCGGAAGAGGAACTTGAGGGCCAGCTCCGCTTTAACGTCAGGTAAAAAGGGCAAAAAAAGGGCCCCGGCGAACGGGGCCAAAAAGGTCGTCTGGCCTGCCCATCATGGGCAGTGCATTGACGAGGAATTACTTATAGAGCTCGGCGGTGGCGTGCCAGCTGTCCTGATTACGTGCTTCAATAATGCGATAAGCACTGGCACCTTCACGATCGGCTTTTTGTGACAGCTGCTGACGAATATCCGACGGTGTACCCGCCACGCCACTCAACGTAATTGTCCCCGCAGATTGCAGATTTTCAGCCTGTTGGCTGTTGACCAGCTGTGCAGCAGATGCGCCAAAGCTGACGACAGAAAACAGACCCAATGCAGCGATGGTTGTTTTAATTTTCATGATTAATCTCCTCATTGTGACCAACAACCTGCGGATTCAACATCATGACCGCAGTCATGTCACGGATGGGTGCAGCAGCACCCGATACGGTGTTATTTATACAGTTCAGCGGTGGCGTGATAGTTACCGTCGTTACGTGCTTCGATGACACGGTAAGAGGTTGCGCCCTGCTGGTCCGCTTTCTCTGACAGCGCATGACGGATATCCATTGGCGTTCCGTTGATGCCGCTGACGCTTGCGGTTCCGGCAGATTGCAGATTCTGGCTGGCGACCTGCTCATTGGTCACCAGATTCGCGGCGCTGGCGCCGAATGACAGAACAGAAGCAAGACTCAATGCAGCGATGGTAAAAGTGGTTTTCATGATGATGACTCCAGAATTAGGGTTTCGCGGTAACCGAAAGGGCTTAAAAGCGTTTTTTATACTTGGGGTTACCGTATTTCATTAATTAATTAACTAATAAATAGACGTCCAGGTGACTGACTGAATTATTTGTACAATTCGGCTGTCGCGTGCCAGTTACCGTTCTCATAGTCTTCGATAACGCGGTAAGCGCTGGCGCCTTTCTCAGTTGCTTTATTATTCAGAGCCTGATGGATATCCATCGGCGATCCGGCGACACCGCTAACGCTAATGACGCCGATAGATTGCAAATTCTTAGCCTGATCGGCGTTAACAGATTCAGCGGCAAAAGAACCAAATGACAGCGCAGATAACACGCTCAATGCAGCAATAGTAGTTTTAACGTTCATGATACTTTCCTCGTCAACTGTTTTTATCTTTTTACGTACTGTGATTTGCATCACGAAAACAAGTATAGATCTAATAACGTAAAAAATTAATAGCACGCTAATAATTTTTTGTTGGGATTCTTCTGGCGTTATGGCATTTTTAATAACCAGCCGTTATAAAAAACGCTTATATTTTACCCGCCCCCTGTTAAATACGTGTAAAAACATCGCACTGCGTGACATTAGCGATTTGTGCGCTTATTAGGGGTTGATCACATTGCTGAAAGAATTTTTGGCAGTGGTAGCCGCAAGGAGCCGGGTGAGAAGGGAGTGGGATATTCTGCTGTTGGTTGTTTTATCAGGGAAATAAAAAAGGGCCGATCAGTATCAGCCCTAAGTAAAATGCATGGCCAGCGGGTGTTGCCGCCAGGTTAACGCCAGTGGTGCCTTATAACTCTTGCTCGAAGAGTACCAGCACCGCATCGTAGAGTTGCTTCACCGAGAAGGCGCGTGCAGGCGTAATAAAGATGGTGTCATCTCCGGCGATGGTTCCAAGAATACCTTCTGCTTTACCCAGTGAATCCAGCAGGCGTGCAATCAACTGTGCGGCACCCGGGCTGGTGTGAATCACAACCAGTGCATCGTTAAAGTCGATATCCAGCACCAGGTTTTTTAGCGGACTGGTGGTGGTCGGCACGCCCAGTTCTGCTGGCAGGCAGTAAACCATCTCCATTTTTGCATTGCGCGTGCGCACTGCGCCGAACTTCGTCAGCATACGTGACACTTTCGACTGATTGATATTCTCGAAGCCTTCTTCTTGCAGTGCGCTGACAATCTCGCCCTGCGAGCTGAATTTTTCTTCCTTGAGTAAGGCTTTGAATGCCTTGATCAGGTCTTCTTGTTTTGATGGGTTACGCATAGGTTACCGATAAAAGGGGGTTATCAAGGGATACCCTCAGCGGGATATTACATTAATATGCAATAAAATGAATGTTTATGCAAATGAGAAATCGGGCGCGGAGCCATTCAAGGCCGTCTCCGCAACAGTTTACCAAATTTTATCGGCGAAAAAAAACGTGCTGACGCCGTGCTGAAATGCGCACTTTGTGAACACTTTGTTATAATGTTGAGGTTGTTCCACAACGCGCTAAAGGTGTAATGTAACGCCCAATCACGATGTATTTGTATACTGATTTCCCGGCACATGTAATGTTCAAAAAATAATAAGGAGTTTAGGATGAAAGTTGCGGTCCTCGGTGCAGCAGGTGGTATTGGTCAGGCTTTGGCCCTCCTGCTTAAAACTCAGCTTCCGGCAGGCTCAGAACTCTCCCTCTATGATATCGCTCCGGTTACCCCCGGTGTCGCGGTTGATTTAAGCCATATCCCTACAGCAGTCAAAATTGAAGGTTTCAGCGGTGAAGATGCGACTCCTGCGCTTAAGGGTGCTGACGTAGTGCTGATTTCTGCTGGTGTTGCACGTAAACCTGGTATGGATCGTTCAGATCTTTTCAACGTAAATGCCGGCATTGTGCGTAATCTGATTGAGCAGGTCGCCTCAACCAGCCCAAAAGCACTGATTGGTATCATCACAAACCCGGTCAATACCACGGTAGCGATTGCTGCTGAAGTGCTGAAGAAAGCAGGTGTTTACGACAAAAATAAACTTTTTGGTATCACGACCCTCGATATCATTCGTTCGAACACATTTGTTGCTGCCTTGAAAGGCAAGCAGCCTGAAGAACTCAATGTGCCGGTGGTTGGTGGACACTCCGGCGTGACGATCCTGCCATTGCTGTCGCAGATCCCTGGCGTGACATTTACCGAGCAGGAAGCCGCTGAACTGACGAAACGTATTCAGAATGCGGGTACTGAAGTGGTCGAGGCAAAAGCGGGTGGCGGCTCTGCAACTTTGTCGATGGGCCACGCGGCTGCGGTCTTTGGTTTGTCTCTGGTGCGTGCTCTGAAAGGCGAAAGCAACATTGTTGAATGTGCTTATGTTGAAGGAGATGGCGAGTATGCGCGTTTCTTCTCACAGCCGTTGCTGCTGGGCAAAAACGGTATTGTCGAACGTCGTCCGATCGGTGCACTGAGTGCGTTTGAACAGCAGTCGCTGGATGGCATGCTGGACACGCTGAAGAAGGATATTACTCTCGGCGAAGAGTTCGTTAAGTAACTTACCCCTTCATATATGGCACCCGTAGCGGTGCTGTTCACCCCGGCTCTGTCCGGGGTGGATGTCTGTCAAACTACTGCGTCTGATTCTCTTCCGGGTATTCCTGAACCGTGACTGGCAGCGTCATCTTTTTACCCTCACGGCTGATTTCTACGTTAATCACCGTTCCCGGGCGTATTTCCGCCACCTGATCCATCGTTTCCAGCGGTGAAGCCGCCTGAACGTTGTTGACCCGGGTAATCGTGTCATTGACATGAATACCGGCAATATCGGCGGGCCCACCAGCTTTAACATAGGTAACGACGATACCCTGAAGCTGAGGGTGCTCTATTCCTGTCTCCAGCCCACTGGAGCGTCGGAATTCCTGGCCCGTGATACCGATATAGCCACGGATCACGCGACCATCGCGGATCAGCTTTTCCATCACCTTAGTCGCCAGTTTGGTGGGGATAGCAAACCCCAGCCCTTCCGGTGTTTCACCGTTGCTACTTTTATCAAACGATAGCGTATTAATCCCCATCAGTTCACCCAGAGAATTAATCAGCGCACCGCCAGAGTTGCCACGGTTAATCGAGGCATCTGTTTGCAGGAAATCCTGATGACGGGAAGGGCTGAGGCCAACGCGCCCCGTGGCACCGATAATGCCCTGGGTGACGGTTTGTCCGATGTTGTAGGGGTTACCAATCGCCATTACCAGGTCGCCAACGTGTGCGACTCGTTGCGGGTTGATGGGGATCACCGGCAAACTGGAGGCATTGATTTTCAGCACGGCCAGGTCGGTCAGCGTATCTGACCCGACCAGCATGGCTTCAAAGGAGCGTCCATCCTGCAGATTAACGATAATCTGACTGGCATCATTAATCACATGTTTATTGGTCAGGATATAGCCACGAGGATCCATTATGACGCCTGAGCCCAGGACATCTGTTGAGCCGCTGGCGCTGTGGTTATAGACATAGACCACGGCAGGTGCCGCGCGGCGGACCCCGGCATTGTAACTGACAGGTTCTTCACTGGTGGTGCTGGTACTGGAGCTGGAGCGCGGCAACAGGTCGCCCCCAAGCCTGAGGCTCGGTACGGCTACCAGAAGAATACCGGCCACAATCAGGCCAAAGATCACTGAACGCAAAATTTTAAGAAACATGGTCTTAAGCGGTGAATGAAAGAACGACTGGCAGAATAGCATGAGTTACGCAGACACAGTAGCCCGTGTCTGCGCAAGAGGGTTAAGGCAGGAGCAGGTAGATATTCTCTTCACCGCGCATCACGCTCAGTGCCAGTAGCGGTGGTTTTGCTTCCAGCAGTTTACGCAGTTCGGCCAGGTTCTGAACTGGCGTACGGTTGACGCCAACAATCACATCGTCTTTCTGCAGACCAAACTGGGCGGCGGGAGTCGATTTCTCAACCTCATCGACTTTCACCCCTTTGGTGCCGTCTTTGGCCGCTCCATCACTGAGTGTCGCGCCCTGTAAAGCTGGCGTTGTCAGCTCTGCGCCAGCGCTACTCTGGGTGCTGTTATCCAGCTTCACAGTTACGGTGAGTGGCTTAGCATCACGTAACAGGCCGATCTTCACATCCTGGCCCGGCGGGGTGGTGCCGATTTTCACCCGCAGTTCCGCAAAGTTGGCGATGGCTTTACCGTCGACGCTGGTAATGATGTCACCGGCTTTGATGCCTGCTTTGGCCGCGGCGGACTGGGGTAATACTTCGTTGACGAAAGCGCCACGTTGAACGTCGACATTAAAGGCTTTCGCCATCTCAGCGGTCATCTCGGTGCCTTTGATTCCCAACTGGCCACGCTTAACTTCGCCAAACTGGATCAACTGCTGTGCAAGGCCCATCGCCATATTACTGGGGATAGCAAAGCCAATGCCGATATTGCCGCCGCTGGAGGCCAGAATAGCCGTGTTCAGGCCGATCAGTTCACCATTGAGATTCACCAGCGCTCCACCGGAGTTACCCCGGTTGATGGCCGCATCGGTCTGGATAAAGTTTTCCAACCCTTCCAGGTTCAGCCCACTGCGCCCCAGGGCAGAGACAATTCCTGAGGTGGCGGTCTGACCCAGTCCAAACGGATTACCGATCGCAACGGCAAAATCCCCGACTTTAAGCTGGTCAGAGTCGGCAATTTTAACTTGCGTTAGCTTCGTGGCGCCATTGAGCTGGATGAGCGCAATATCGGTCTGCTCATCGTGGCCAACCAGTTTGGCATCGAACTCGCGGCCGTCGCTCAGCTGCACGCTGATTTTGTCTGCGCCGTTAACCACGTGGTTATTGGTCAGCACGTAACCTTTTGCCGCATCAATGATCACACCTGACGCCAGTCCTTCAAACTCTTGTGATTTTTCGTCACCTTGTGCACCATCCTGGCCGTTCTGTTCGAAGAAGCGCTTTAACTGCTCGGGGATCTGTTGCTGTTTGCTGTCGCTCTCGGTTCCCTCAACGTGAACGCTGACCACGGCAGGCAGAACTTTTTCCAACATCGGTGCCAGGCTCGGCAACGGTTGTCCCTGAATCTGGGAAGGCAGCGATGCCTGGGTCGCAGGGACCACGGCCAGATTGACGCCAATACTTAATGCCAGTGCGCTTAACAGAAATGATTTCTTCTTCATCGGGACTCAGCTCTCGCTACCAGGGGAATAAATAAAGGTGTACCCGGAATTGCAGGCTATATGTTGAGTGATACAGGTATGACCGTTCAGAAACGAGAGGGTGCCAGGCACCCCCAATAAAAATTATTTGGCAGCGCGATCGCCACGCAGCAGGCCAGAAGCGCTGTCCGGGTAATCACGCGGCATTTGCACTGGCACCTGATCGTTATCCGCTTCGGATTCGGTCAGCTGATAGGCAAACGGGTTTTTTTCACCCGGCAGGTTTGGCAGCAAGTCGTTCGACCCTTTCGCCATATGCTGATACAGCTGGCGATAGTCGCGAGCCATATTGTCCAGCAGCTCTGCGCTGTGGGCAAAATGATTCGTCAGCTCTTCACGATAGTCAGCCAGCTCGGCTTTACTCTTTTCCAGTTCATACTGCAGGCTGCGTTGCTCACGCAGTTTCTTATTGCCGAAACGCATGGCGACCGCACCAATAATAATCCCAACCACTAACCCAATAAGCGCATATTCCCAGGTCATAATAACTCCCATATTGTCTTCGTTGTTCCGTAGGGCCTTTCCAACTCATACCCGCCACTATAACCGCTAATCTCACGGAAGTGGAATCCTGCGGCAGCTTCGCTTAGTGTAGAACGACTTTTTTTTCGACAATCAACCACCCGGCAAGACCATTTTTCAGGGAATGTGACAACATTATGCAAACGATGTCTCCTCTGGCGCTGTATCAGCAGGCGCTGGAAAACGGCGAGTATCAGGCCGATGACGTACAACGTGCCGCGATGACCCGCTTAGACGGTATCTATCAGGCATTAACCCGTATCAGCCCGCCCGCATCCGCTGCCAGCGGTGGGTTATTCGGTAAGCTTAATAAGCTGCTGGGAAAAAGTAAAAATGATGTTCAGACACCTGCGCGTGGTCTGTATATGTGGGGCGGCGTTGGGCGTGGCAAGACCTGGCTAATGGATATGTTTTTTCGGGCTATTCCTGGCGAGCGCAAGCAGCGACTGCACTTCCACCGCTTTATGCTGCGGGTGCATCAGGAGTTGACCGAGTTGCAGGGCCAAAGTGATCCGTTACAAATCGTTGCCGATCGCTTTAAAGCCGAAACGGACCTGCTGTGTTTTGATGAGTTTTTTGTCTCAGATATCACCGATGCCATGCTGCTTGGCACACTGATGGAAGCGCTATTCAGTCGGGGTATTACGCTGGTTGCGACATCAAACATTCCCCCGGACGATCTCTATCGTAACGGTTTGCAACGGGCACGTTTTATGCCTGCCATTGAGATGATTAAACAGCATTGTGAAATCATGAATGTGGATGCGGGGATTGATTATCGCCTGCGCACGCTGACGTCTGCACACCTGTGGATGACGCCGTTGGGTGAAGAGACGTCAAAAGAGATGGAACGGATGTTTGTCGCGCTGGCGGGTAAGCCGCGGGAACATCATGAGCCGCTCGAGATTAACCATCGTCAGCTGCCCACGCTGGGAATGGCAGAAGGCGTGCTGGCGATGAGTTTTCTTACGTTATGTGGGGAAGGACGTAGCCAGCATGACTATATTGAACTGTCGCGCCGCTTCCACAGCGTATTGCTGTATGATGTGCCGGTGATGATTTACAAGACTGAAGACCAGGCTCGACGTTTCCTGGCGTTGGTGGATGAATTCTACGAGCGTCATGTGAAGCTGGTGGTCTCGGCAGAAACATCACTTTATGAGATTTACCAGGGTACGAGGCTGAAGTTCGAGTACCAGCGCTGTGTCTCCCGCTTACAAGAGATGCAGAGCGAAGAGTACCTGCGGCTGCCGCATTTACCCTGAGCCTCTCATTACGGTGACGTGATGGTAATTTTATCGTAGAAAACGTTCGCTCTTTGCGTGCGAGTTCTCTATAATCTTGCGACCCCACGTTACAGCAAAGGTTTTTTTCCCAAAACTCTTTGTGTTCCAGTAACTCTATCCGAAGGGGTGGGCTTGCTGGTCAAGATGGTCGTGTGAGCTCCAACCGTTTATTCAAGCGTTTGGGATTTCACCAACGTGTAACTTAATTTGGGTAAGCTTTTAGATGAAAACTTTTACAGCTAAGCCAGAAACCGTCCAACGTGACTGGTATGTTGTTGACGCAACAGGCAAAACCTTAGGTCGTTTAGCGACCGAACTGGCTCGTCGTCTGCGCGGTAAGCACAAAGCGGAATACACTCCGCACGTCGATACTGGTGATTACATCATCGTTCTGAACGCTGAGAAAGTTGCCGTAACCGGTAACAAGCGTACTGACAAGATTTATTACCATCACACCGGCTTCGTCGGTGGTATCAAGCAAGCGACCTTCGAAGAGATGATTGCTCGCCGTCCTGAGCGTGTGATTGAAATCGCGGTTAAAGGCATGCTGCCAAAGGGCCCGCTGGGCCGTGCTATGTACCGTAAACTGAAAGTTTACGCGGGCAACGAGCACAACCATGCGGCACAGCAACCGCAAGTTCTTGACATTTAATCGGGATTACAGGCAATGGCTGAGAATCAAAACTACGGCACTGGTCGCCGCAAAAGCTCTTCCGCACGCGTCTTCATTAAGCCGGGTAGCGGTAACATCGTTATCAACCAGCGTTCTTTAGAACAGTACTTCGGTCGCGAAACTGCCCGCATGGTAGTTCGCCAGCCGCTGGAACTTCTGGACATGGTAGGTAAATTTGATCTGTACATCACTGTTAAAGGTGGTGGTATCTCTGGTCAGGCTGGTGCGATCCGTCATGGTATCACACGCGCTCTGATGGAGTACGACGAGTCACTGCGTGGCGAACTGCGTAAAGCAGGCTTCGTTACTCGTGATGCTCGTCAGGTTGAACGTAAGAAAGTCGGTCTGCGTAAAGCACGTCGTCGTCCTCAGTTCTCCAAACGTTAATTTTTTCTGCTCAGGCAGAATCGATTATCGGAAAACCCGGTGCCTGGCGCCGGGTTTTTTATTTTCTTCTAGTGCAAAAAGCGCGAAACACACACCGCTTTACCATTTTCCCCTGCAATTCCGTCTGCGACCCCCCACAAGCTGACTAAAATCTGGTAGACTATGTGTCACTTTGTGCCCATTGGCCGGGCAATGACGCGTGTATCCTGTGTACCAGGAATCGGTCAATCTTCGGGCTGGTGGCAATGATGAGTCGCCACGTGGATGGCTATTCGCAGTAATTTTCTCGATAAACTTGGAGGTTTACATGGCTGTCGCTGCCAACAAACGTTCGGTAATGACGCTGTTTTCTGGTCCGACTGACATTTTCAGCCACCAGGTACGCATTGTACTGGCTGAGAAGGGTGTTAGTGTCGAGATCGAGCAGGTTGAAACGGATAACCTGCCGCAGGATCTGATCGACCTCAACCCGTACCGTACCGTACCCACCCTCGTTGATCGCGAGCTGACGCTGTATGAATCGCGCATCATCATGGAATATCTGGACGAGCGTTTCCCGCATCCACCATTGATGCCGGTGTACCCGGTAGCGCGTGGTGAAAGCCGCCTGATGATGCACCGCGTCGAGCAGGACTGGTACAGCCTGATGCGTAAAGTTGAAAACGGTACCGCGCAGGAAGCTGAAGCGGCACGTAAGCAACTGCGTGAAGAGCTGCTGGCAATCGCTCCGCTGTTCGCACGTACGCCGTTCTTTATGAGCGAAGAGTTCAGCCTGGTTGACTGCTATCTGGCTCCGCTGTTGTGGCGTTTACCGCAGATGGGTATTGAGCTGATTGGTGCGGGTTCAAAAGAGCTGAAAGGCTATATGACGCGTGTCTTCGAGCGTGATTCCTTCCTGGCTTCCCTGACTGAAGCAGAACGTGAAATGCGCCTGCATACGCGGGGCTGATTACGATGGAAATGTCCCAACTTACCGCACGTCGTCCTTATTTGCTGCGCGCTTTTTATGAGTGGTTGCTCGACAACAATCTCACGCCGCATCTGGTCGTCGACATTAATTTGCCCGGCGTGATGGTGCCCCTGGAATACGCCCGCGATGGTCAGATCGTTCTGAACATTGCGCCGCGTGCTGTGGGCAATCTTGAGTTGGGCAATGATGAAGTTCGCTTCAGCGCCCGTTTTGGCGGTGTTCCTCGTCAGGTTTCCGTGCCATTAGCGGCGGTACTGGCGGTTTACGCCCGTGAAAACGGCGCGGGTACCATGTTCGAACCTGAACCGGCGTATGACGAAGCGGGTGAATTCGAGGCATCTGGCGGGCAGGATGTTGCCCCGGAAACGGTGATGTCGGTGATCGATGGTGATCGTCCCGATGACAGCGTTTCTGACGATGAGGGCCCTGATGATGAGCCGCCTCCGCGCGGTGGTCGTCCGGCGCTTCGCGTTGTGAAATAAAAAACGGGCCTGATGGCCCGTTTTTTTTATCCCTGTCTCTGGAGCGAACCGATGTTACGGTTCGCCTCACTTCTCTTAATAGACATCGCGCAGGTAGCGTTTTTCTTTCTTCAGCTGATCGACGTAATCTGCTGCACGTTCCGCAGACATCCCACCAAACTGAGTAATCACCTGATAAAGCGCCTTATCGACGTCTTTAGCCATGCGTGAAGCATCGCCACAGACATAGAAGTAAGCCCCTTCTTCTAACCAGGCAAACAGCTCTGCACCCTGTTCCAGCATGCGAGTCTGCACGTAGATTTTCTCAGCCTGATCGCGTGAGAAGGCTAAGTCCAGGCGCGTCAGTAAACCACTTTCCTGCCAGGTATTCAGTTCATCCTGATAGATATAGTCGTGTTCCTGATGCTGATCGCCGAAGAACAACCAGTTTTTGCCTTTAGCGTTTAACGCTTCACGCTCTTCAAGGAAAGCACGGAACGGGGCAATACCGGTACCTGGGCCAATCATGATCAGCGGAGCATCATTATTGGACGGCACGCGGAACGCTTTATTCGGTGAAATGAAGATCGCAGGTTTTTCACCTCGTTTAACGCGCTCAGCCAGGTAAGTTGAGCAGACGCCGTTACGTGCACGGCCTGCGCTGTGATAACGAACGGAAGCGATGGTCAGATGCACCTGATTAGGGTGTGCTTTCTGACTGGACGAAATGGAGTAAGCGCGGTGCTGCAACGGACGCAACAGGGCAACAAACTCAGGAATACTCAGTGAACGAGTCACATCCAGCTGCAGCAGGTCGAGGGTATCTTTACCCCACAGCCACACACCCAGCGCATCTTTATCGTCATGCTGTAAGACATGACGCAGCTCCTGGTTGGTGGTGTTCTGGCCAACCCATTCGATCAGCTTGCGTGAAGGTTCAGAGATCTCAAACTGGTAGGTCAGCAGGTCGCCCAGACTTCTTTCAAAGCCAGGAACGGGTGTATCGTAGTCTGATTTCAGCTGCGTCAGCAGCAGAGTGACGAGTGCCGGTTCGTTGACCGGGATAACACCCAACGCATCACCCGCTTCGTACTTCAGACCACTGTCGGTCAGATCAAACTCGAAGTGACGAATATCTTTGCCTGAGTTCTCACCGGACAGACGCTTGTTCGTCGCCAGTGCAGCAGCGTAAGGGTTGTTTTTATTGCTGCCAGGGATGACTGGCGCTTCGGGTGCGCTCTCCAGGGCATTACCGCTGCTGCCTGCGCTGGCAGCAAACTGTGGCATGGAGCTGGCGATCCATTCGTTAGACGGCTCTTCATAGTCGATATCGCAGTCGATGCGGTCATAGACACGTTTTGCGCCCAGCTGCTCAAGACGCATATCGATAAATTTACCTGCCTGACAGAAACCGTCGTAGCCTGTATCGCCAATCGCCAGTACCGCAAAGTGCATCTGTTCCAGACGTGGAGCTGTGCTGGCAGAGATAGCCTGCCAGAACAGCTGCGCGTTATCTGGCATTTCACCTTCACCGTAGGTCGAGGTGATCACCAGCACGTGACGCATGGTCGCGAACACGTCGATATCGACTTCGCCCAGACCCTGAACGACAGGCACCAAGCCTTTCGCACGCGCTGCTTTCGCGGCGCTCTGTGCTAATGCTTCCGCATTACCCGTCTGGGAACCAAACAGGATGTGAAGCTGGGTCGTTGCTGCGGAGGCGGCAGAGCCTGCCGCCTGCGGCTGATTTTCCAGCACCAGCAGGCGTGAATGTAAACCAGCAAGGAAGCCTGCCAGCCAAAATTTCTGCTCACCATTAAACGGTGCATCTTCAGGAATATAAGGAATCTTCATCGCTTTTATCTACTCAATCCCGTTTGAATACTCGTTATAGAATATTAGTTTCTGTTCTTATCAATAATCAGGCTAATTTGCCGACTGCGGCAGCCAGTTCAGGCAGTGCAGCACGAGCAAACAGCTCTTCAAAGTCAGGCAGTCGTCCCAGTACTTCTCTGTTGCATGCATCCTGATACATGATCCAACCGTACGTCGCCAGACTGTCCATTGAACGGATGTTACGTTGCGTCAGCGCGGCTTTATAATCGGTCATGCGCTTCGCACCAATCAGGCAGGAAAGCTCTTCATCACTGTAGCTTTCAATGGCCGCGCGACCGTGGCGCTGCAACTTGCTGATCAGCGTGAAATCCTCGGTCATCAGCAGGTTACGCACCGCTTTCTCAACCGCCGCGTCTTCCACTGAAGTACCTTTCGGCAGACGCGAAAGTGCCAGCTGTTGCGCAGAGCTGAGGACGGTGTAGTTGTTTAACAACACCAGCATCTCGGGGGTATCCGTTGCGCCGTAGCCCGGAACCGCACCATTGGCGATGGCTTTACCTTCACGCCATGCCGCTTTAAATTTCGCGACCTGATGACCGGCAAGTGCGGTAGAGAGTTCTTCAAGCAAATCCTTACGGGTTTTCGCTTTCAGAATTTCAGCACCATCCTGATACAGCAACAGGGAACGCGGCATCACGTAAACGAAATGCTGGCTCTCTGTTTCCCAGTGATCAAGCAACCACTGAGCACGCGGAGAAGAGGTCGCTTCCAGATGCCAGTTCAGCATGGTCAGTACCGCTTCTTTATGAACGCGTGCCATCTCGTTGTCATCGGTGATGGAACCCAGCATCACGGAATCACCGGCAGCAGAACCCGCCAGCGTGCCGTACGGGTCGTACTGGTAGGCGAAACCGCCGCTCATGCCATTACCAAACCCAGTACCGTACGTACCAAGGTTAAGCACCGCACCGTTCGTCATATATTCGCAGCAGAAATCACCGACGCCTTCAACAACCGCAGTCGCACCGGAGTTACGCACGGCAAAACGGTCACCCGCCTGGCCTTGTGCGTACAGACGCCCGCCGGTGGCACCGAACAGGGCAAAGTTACCGATCAACACGTTGCCTTCCGCGTCCTGTGAGCCGCCGCCAGGCGACATCACCACAATCTCCCCGCCGCACTGGCCCTTACCCACACCGTCGTTACAGGTGCCGTAATGTTCCAGGCGCATGCCATCGTTACAGAACACGCCGTAGGACTGGCCAGCAGAACCGGAGGTAGAGATAGTGATCGTCGCCGGTGCCAGATAGCGGCGCCCGCGATCGTCCAGCAGCGCGGCCGGAATACGGCTCAAATGCTCAGCGTTCAGTGTATGGTTCAGCAGGCGCTCAATGTCGATAGCCAACTGACCGCCCACGCTCTTGTTACGGTTGTTCAGTGTGATCCCTGCGCCGAGCTTGATCTCAGTGGATCCCTGGCTGACCAGTTGATCGTTCAGCAGATCAATCCAGCCGTTATCCAGCTCAAAATCTTTTTCCAGATAGACTGGACGGGCGATTTTCAGCTCGGGCACTACGGTCAACATGGCACGCAGATCCAGTTTGCCGACTTCCAGTGGGTGATCCATCAGGTGCAGCAGATCGGAGCGGCCACGGGCTTCGCGCAGTGAGCGCAGGCCGAGACGCGCCAGCATTTCACGCACTTCATGCGCAACGTTGATAAAATATTGCGCCAGCTGGCGCGGATCGCCATCAAAGGCTTCGGCATTGGTGGTCAGGCCTGCCGGGCATTTCACGTTACAGTTTTTCGCCATCACACATTTCAGCATCATCAGTGCAGTGGTACCGAACTCGAAACTGTCACCGCCCAGCAGCGCGGATTTCACTACGTCGCTACCTGTCTGCTGTGCGCCAGAGCAGCGCAGCAGCACTTTTTCACGCAGGCCGTTGGCACACAGCGCCTGATGCACTTCGGCGATGCCGATTTCTGCCACGCGCCCGGTGTATTTCAGGCTGGTGACCGAGGCTGCCCCGGTTCCCCCGGTGTTACCGGCAACGTTGATGACATCGGCACCGGCTTTCGCCACGCCAACGGCAATGGTGCCGATACCTTCAGAGGAAACCAGTTTGACGATGACACGCACACGCGCCGCTTTACAGTCGTGGATCAGCTGCGCCAGATCTTCAATCGAATAGGTGTCATGGTGCGGAGGAGGTGAAACCAGCTCCACGCCCGGTGTACCACCACGTGCCGCCGCGATTTCTACCGTCACTTTGGCTGCCGGTAACTGGCCGCCTTCACCCGGTTTTGCGCCCTGGCCAATCTTGATTTCCAGCTCTTCGAGCATAGGGTCAGCCAGATAGGCGGCCCAGACGCCGAAACGACCGGATGCCAGCTGCTTGATACGTGAAGCACGAATGGTCCCATGGCGTGAGTAGTGTTCACCGCCTTCACCGCAGTTACTCATGCCGCCCACCATGTTGGTGCCGTGAGCAACGGCTTCGTGTGCCGGGGCGACCAGCGCACCGTGGCTCATCGCGCCAGAGGCAAAGGTACGGGTAATTTCGTGAGCGGGCTGCACTTCACTCAATGGCAGTGCCGGAGAGATCGTGAAGATGCGTGACAGATAATCTGCTGCTTTTCCGGTTGCCGTCAGGTGCAGAGCATCCGCCGCCACTTCGACATGCTGAATCGCGTCACCAAAGCGTTTTTTCAGGACGACGGAGAGCGTGGTCAAACGGTCATACTCGCTTTTCAGGCCGACGATGGCATCAGTCAGGCGCAGCGTAAACCGATCGTCGCTGCCTTCTGTCGCTTCACACTCCAGCCCACGCACGGCAAAGCCGTTGTTGACCAGCGAGTAGCGTCCCAGCTTACGGGTGAATTCTGCTTCACTGTCCACGTGCGTTAAGTCTGCCGGCAGGGCGAGAATATCACGCAGGGCCGCCGGGCGACGTTTACGCTCTTCCAGCATCAGGCTGGAGAACTGGCGGTAATCAGCGGTGATGGTGAAGTTATCGATCACCTCATTCGGGATGCGTTCGAAGCTGCTGTCAGTAAAGGACTTCGCTTTGATATTGAAGGCATTATCCAGCTTGGCCAGCGTCATCAGGCGGATAAAATTATCCTCCTCACGGGCTTTGTCGGTAAAGCGGATAGGCTGCTCAGTCATATCGATAAAGGTACGTACGGCAATGGTTCCGTAAGAGTGGCCTGCACCTTCTGCACGCTCTTTAAACAGCCCCAGCAACGGTACGTCAGACTCGCCCTGAATGCGCAGCGCACTCTGGTGCCAGTCAACGGCCATCTGCGCGATGGTGGCAAAGCCAGCGCCGCCCACCGGGGTTTTGATATTCGGGAAATACTTCTTCAGCACGCGATCTTCGGTATCCAGGAAATTCGGTTCAAAGAATTCGCCACAGCTGTAGCTTTCAACGGTACACAGACCCACTTTACCCATGGTTTTCATCAGGGCTTTTTCAGCGGCTTTGGCATAGCGTTTAAAGGCTTTATTACCTTCTTCGCCTTCACCGTACTTCTCTTCAGCACGCATCTGAACGCCGAGCGGATAAACCGCCGAAGCACCGAAACCGAGGGTAGCGGCAATGTGATGTGAAGAGATGCTCTGACCGCTTTCCACCACCAGTGAGACATCAAGACGAAGGCCTTCCTGCACCAGGCGTTGGTTGATCGCCGACACCATCAGCAGCATCGGGATAGCCGCACGCGTCGAGGAAATATGGCGGTCAGTAATAACGGCGATGCCGCCCTGTTCACGGGCAAAATCAACCACATCCTGCGCCAGGGCATCAATGGCTTTTTCCAGCGCATCAGCATTGGCCGCACGGCTTTCAAGATCGGTTCCGATAACTGGCTCGTAGAGCATTTCAAAACGGGCATAAGGTGCCACGGTCTGCTCGCGCAGCTGCAGCATATCCAGATGCGTCAGAATCGGTGTTGGAACCACAATCTGGTGGCCTTTACTGCGCCCGAGATGCGGTTTAGCGCCTAATGCTACGCGCAGCGTCATGCCGTCCACTTCACGGATAGAATCCAGCGGTGGGTTAGTGACCTGGGCAAAGCGCTGGGAGAAGTAGTGCGCCATGCCGCCTTCGTGATCGGACAGGGCGTTAATCGCGTTGCCGTAACCCATCGCTGAAATTTTCTCAGCGCCGGTGGTCAGCATCGGATCCATCATGAATTTGAAGCTTTCCTGGTTGTAGTAGTAAGCCACAAAACGCTGATAGGTTTTGAGGTCACCGCTGTAACGCAGAGGCGAGCCTTGTTGCTCTGCCGGAATAACCGGGAGTTCCTGTAATGTGACGCGCGACTCTGCCAGCATAGCCGGATAGTCAGCCACCGCAGCCAGTTTCTCCAGCGCTTCGATGGTGGTGTAGCTGCGTTTTTCACTGTGATCGTAATAGAGCATCCCGCCCGCTTCGATACGGCCACGGCGCAGTACGCTTTCCGGTGGGAAGGCGATCTGGCCCGCTTCCGACATCGCACCAATATATTCAGCGGTTTCGACAGAACGCAGGGGACGCAGCCCCAGACGGTCAAGACGCGCACCAATCACTTCGCCGTTACCGAAGATCAGAGCGGCCGGGCCGTCATTCTTCTCTTCGTACAGTGAGAAATATTCCAGCATCGCACGTACTTCAGCAGACAATGATGGATCGTTTTCCCATGCTGGCGGCATCATCGATACCACGGCGGTGATCAGGTCCAGGTTATCTTCCATCAGGCGGCTGTGGATGCTCTGGTCAAGACGGGAGCTGTCTGACTGGCCTTTTGGACGCACGATCTTCTTACCGCGTGCCAGCGCAAGTGCAGATTCTGCAATGCGGTTTTTACGGTCAGTGTTCAGTTCACCGTTGTGCGCCATCAGGCGGAACGGCTGTGCCATGGTGGTGTGCGGGTCGGTATTGGTGGAAAAACGGGTATGGAAGAACAGACCGCGCACCTGGTGGTCAGCATCGGTCAGATCCTGGAAATAAGGAATCACTTCATTGGAGTTCAGACGTGCTTTAAATACCTGCGTGCGCGAGGAAAGCGACAGCGGATAGAGTCCGCCAAATTCACTTTCAGTAAAGGCGCGGGCTTCGATGTCCAGCAGGGCACGGTAAATGCGTTTTTCAAAATCAATCTGGTTAGTCACATCGGCCGGGGCAGTAAACACCCATTGCGCGATAGGCAACTGGAACTGAATCGCCGCCGGGCGCAGCACGCTGTTATCCAGCGGCATATCGCGCTTAACGATGATCGTCAAATCATAGGCGGCCAGCGTTTCTTCGACCAGGCGCTCGGCGTTGGCTCGTAGCGCACTGTCTTTCGGCACAAAGAAGTTACCGACGCCATAACGGCCCGCTTCCAGCGGCAATCCGGTAATTTTGCGGAAAAAGTGCAAAGAGAGGTCAACGTTGACGCCAGCGCCATCACCCACGCCTTCGGCTGACATACCCCCGCGATGAGGAACGGTGCACAGGGCATTGTGTGCCATCTGCAGAACCTCATGAGTTTGCTCGCCGTCCTTACGAGTAATGAAACCTACGCCACAGCTATCACTGTCTTTTGATGGATCATACAAGCCATAGGGATAAGGTTTTGAGTTGGACATTGAGGGCCTCCTTAAACTGCTTTTGACATTACCACTGTTCTTCAGGCACAGAGCGCTACGGGCAGTCTTCTCTGGCTCTGTATCATTTTATGCCGCTAAAACGCAGACACCGTGACTCCGAACATTCCATTGATGGACATTTGTTTAAACGTCCTTGAATGAGTTGCTCACGAAATTCCGGGTCTCAAATTGGAGATAACTTGCATCACGAGGGAGTCTACTTGCTGCATAGATATGCCGAGACACTGGCCCGTTAGGAAAGCTTCCAGCGGATTTCCAACTTATCGGGAAAGCGTACTCAGGTCAAATAGCGATCTTACTTATACCTTTTAGCGTGTTTTGTGAATTATCTTCATGATAAATAACAAAATAATGCCATATTTTAACCCTATCGACCCATGCATGAAGGCACAGGAAGTGTGAGCTGACTCACTATAGGGCAGCGGGCAAATCTCTGCACCATGCTGGTGCCGGGGTTATTGGCAGCAGAATGTGCTGTTAGGCGCTTGATAACCGCAGGAACACACTGTTTTTGGCGAGTGGGGTTATTTGAATTAAACAGAGGGGTGTCATTAGTAAAATTAATCATGCCAGGTGTGATTAATATTTCATTAATTGTGAATGATTATTCGTTAGGTGTGACGAGAGACTGCGAGTAAGGCTGACCATCGCTATGAAAAGTATCAACAAGAGAAAGGCGCGCTGAATCCAGAGCGGCCCTACAGATTATGCAGTTATAAAATTTAGTCAATATCTTAAAGGGTAACTTTTTGCTGAGAGGGAAAAAAAGTTTTTATTGTCGGCCACCCTGGTGAGAGCATTGCCAGGCCTGGTTTTGCCGCCAGTACCAGTCTCAGGCCGCAGGGCGCGGAAAATCCCGTCATAACCCGCTGCGGGCTGTGGGTGCTGCTGCACTATTAGTGTGCAGGTTTCTGACCCAGCGTGGGGAGATAGCGCGTTGGTCTTTTGTTCAATTCCGGTATGATTGCCGCTATCCGACTGGAAGGAATCCTTTATGAAACAAATTCGGTTATTAGCGCAGTACTACGTTGATTTGATGGTCAAACTGGGGCTGGTGCGCTTCTCGTTGCTGTTGGCATCGGCGCTGGTGGTACTGGCCATGATTGTGCAGATGGCCGTCACTATGGTGCTGCGTGGTCATGTCGAAAGTATCGATATGGTACGTTCGGTATTTTTCGGTCTGCTGATTACGCCCTGGGCGGTTTACTTCCTCTCGGTGGTGGTGGAGCAACTGGAAGAATCGCGTCAGCGTCTTGCCCGGCTTGTCGATAAGCTTGAAGAGATGCGTAACCGTGATTTGGAACTTAATCAGCAGATGCAGGGTAATATTGTCCAGTTAAATCAGGAGATTACTGACCGTATTAAAGCCGAAGATGCACGCCTGCAGGTGGTGGCGAAACTGAAAGAGGAGATGGTGCGGCGTGAAGAAGCGCAAATCGAACTCGAACAACAATCCTCTTTCCTGCGTTCATTCCTTGATGCCTCCCCTGATCTCGTGTTCTACCGCAATGTTGACCAGCAGTTCTCAGGCTGTAACCGCGCGATGGAATTGCTCACGGGCAAAAGCGAAAAACAGCTTATCGGCCTGTCTCCAAAAGATGTCTACGACGACGACGCAGCGACCAAAGTGCTGGAAACTGATGAGAAAGTCTTCCGTCATAATGTCTCCCTGACTTATGAGCAGTGGCTGCAATATCCTGATGGGCGCAAGGCCTGTTTTGAAATTCGGAAGGTGCCTTATTACGACCGCGTAGGGAAACGTAGTGGGCTGATGGGCTTTGGACGCGATATAACCGAGCGTAAGCGTTACCAGGACGCGTTAGAGAATGCCAGTAGGGATAAGACGACCTTTATCTCTACTATCAGCCACGAGCTTCGTACGCCGCTTAATGGCATTGTGGGTTTGAGCCGTATCCTATTGGATACCCGCCTCAACCAGGAACAGCTGAAGTATCTTAAAACCATCCATGTTTCCGCTATTACACTGGGTAACATTTTCAACGATGTGATTGAGATGGACAAAATCGAGCGCCGCAAAGTGCAGCTGGATAATCAGCCTATTGATTTCACAGGGTTCCTGGCCGATCTGGAAAACCTCTCCGGTTTGCTGGCTGAGCCAAAAGGGCTGAAGTTTGTGCTGGCGCCCTCGCTCCCGCTTCCCCACAAAATTATTGCTGATGGCACACGCCTTCGTCAGATCCTGTGGAACCTGATTGGTAATGCGGTGAAATTTACCCAGCAAGGGGAAATTGTGGTGCGGGTTGGCTATCAGCAGGATGACTGCCTGTGCTTCGAAGTCGAAGATTCTGGCATGGGTATCCCGCAGGATGAGCAGGACAAAATTTTTGCCATGTATTACCAGGTGAAGGATCAGCGTGGCGGCAAGCCTGCGACGGGCACGGGGATTGGACTGGCGGTATCCCGCCGCCTGGCTCAAAGCATGGGAGGCGACATCTGCGTGCATAGCGCGCCTGGTCAGGGTTCCTGCTTCACCCTGACGCTCAACGCACCGCGTGTGATCGAAGACCTCGAGGATGAACAGCAGGAAGAAGATTTGCCACTGCCCGCGCTGCACGTGCTGCTGGTGGAGGATATTGAGTTGAACGTTGTGGTTGCTCGTTCGGTGCTTGAGAAGCTGGGTAACAGCGTAGAAGTGGCGATGACAGGGCAAGCTGCACTGGATATGTTTGACCCTGACGAGTTTGATCTGGTGTTGCTGGATATCCAGCTACCCGACATGACCGGACTGGATGTGGCGCGCATCATCCACCAGCGTCATGCCGGAGAGCATCTGCCACCGCTGGTGGCACTGACGGCGAACGTCCTGAAGGATAAACGTGAATACCTTGATGCGGGTATGGATGATGTTCTGAGCAAGCCATTGGCCGTTCCTGCACTCACGGCGATGATCAAAAGATACTGGGATTTCCAGGCAATCGATCTACCTGATGCACCGGAGTTCAATATGGATGAGAAAGAACTGGCGTTACTGGATGTGCCCATGCTTGAACAGTATATCGAGTTGGTCGGGCCGAAACTGATCCATCAGAGCCTCGCGATGTTCGAACAGATGATGCCGGGTTACCTGGCGGTACTGGATTCCAACATGATGGCGCGCGATCAAAAAGGCATTGCGGAAGAGGGCCACAAAATTAAAGGTGCTGCGGGTTCCGTAGGGCTGACACATTTGCAGCAGGTTGCAAAACAGATTCAAAGCCCTGAGCTGCCTGCATGGTGGGATAACGTTCAGGAATGGATTGATGAGCTTAAGCACGAGTGGCGCAATGACGTGGAAGTGTTACGGCAATGGGTTACGGACGCTGAAAAAAAATGACCCCGACCGAAGCCGGGGTGCGCGAATACTGCGCCAACACCAGGGAAAAAGGTCCTCCTGAGCTATTCTGATAAGAATCGTCGAGAGCTCAGGTTTAGGTATTGGGTGAACATAACAATGCTCAGTCACTACTTTAGCAAATCTTGCGTCACATGTTACGGGATTCATTAAAATGTGTGATGTTGAGCAGCGTTCGTAAACAGAAGAACCGATTTTTACAATCCAGTCAAGCGGCGAATTACATTTTACGATAATACGCATATTTATTGAACGATTGTGGCTTTTCCCCAGGTCCTGGGATTGACGTAAACTTTTTGCTCTGATGACTTTTTACTTAGGTACGGGAGTCTCGCTGCTGTAATCGATTTTATTGTTTGTAAGTTGATGTTTTATTTAGTTATTTCTGGGTTTTTGGTCTGGCTTTCCGAAACGTTTTGGTTTCTGCTAGCACAAATTACCGAATCGCCCTCCAGCGGTCGGTAAATGCTGACTCCGTTCAGCAAGATAAACAGCTCTTTCCAGTAACGTGAAACGATGTGGAATCGACTCTAAGGCCAAATCGACACGGGATTTACTTTCTATGAGGCTGAATAATCGAAAGCGTCCAGATGAAATTTATAAGCAGGATGAACCAATCAATTTCGAGTGCTTTCTGCTTCCGACAGATCCATCGTAGAGTGAAGGTAAAGTGCGTGATTTAATGGAACCGATTCCGGTTATGTCGGAGTAACTGACAATCATGGAGAAATCCTGGTGTATTTTCATACTGATAAATTTTGGGCGGATCCTCGGGTATGAGTCGCAATAAAGTGCGCGTGATGGCGCGGATCAAATCGGGGCTATTTCGCCTGGTCCTGGTCGTAATGGGTTTATGGGTGGGTGGTATTGTCCTCTTTGCTTTTTTACCGGTGCCATTTTCTGCCGTGATGGCCGAACGGCAATTGAGCGCCTGGTTCAGTGGTGATTTTCGCTATGTGGCTCATTCTGACTGGGTGTCGATGGATAAGATTTCACCGTGGATGGCGTTGGCGGTTATTGCCTCTGAAGATCAGAAGTTCCCTACGCACTGGGGGTTTGATGTGGCCGCTATTCAGTCAGTACTGGACAGCAGTAATGAGAAAGCGGGTATGCGCGGCGCATCGACACTCTCGCAGCAAACGGCCAAAAACGTATTTCTCTGGGATGGACGGAGCTGGGTGCGTAAAGGCCTGGAGGCCGGTCTGACGGTGGGAATTGAAACAGTATGGACCAAACGCCGGATCCTCACTGTTTATCTTAACGTGGCGGAGATGGGGAAAGGGGTCTTTGGCGTAGAGGAGGCCTCTCAACGCTATTTCCATAAACCGGCCAGTCGCCTGTCTATGTCTGAAGCGGCGCTACTGGCTGCAGTGCTACCCAACCCCATTCGCTTCAGGGCTGATGCTCCGTCTGGCTATGTGCGTCAGCGCCAACAGTGGATTATGCGCCAGATGCGCCAGCTCGGGGGGGAGAGTTTCCTGCGGGAACATAAGTTGCATTGATTCGGGCGGGAAATAGCCAACAGACCGGCTGAAACGCCGGTCTGTTCAGGGGGATGATTAGTCTTCGTCGAATCCGGCATTAAACAGATCGATCACCGCGGCCAGCGCTTCTTCTTCTTGCGCACCACTGGCTTCTACTTCGATATGACCGCCTTTAGCTGAGTCAAGCATCAGTAGCGCAATCACGCTGCTCGCTTCCGCTTCAGTACCGCTTTCATTGCGCAGCAGCACTTCAGCATCAAAACTCTGTACCAGTTCGAACAGCTTCATCGCCGGACGTGCGTGCATACCCAGCTTATTTTTAATCTCAACAGTCTGTTTTACGGTCATGATTTGCGTTTTTCCAGCGTACGGTGACGAGACTGAACGTTTTTACCGCGCGAGCGGAAATAATCTGCCAGTTGCTCGGCAATATACACGGAACGATGTTTACCGCCGGTACAGCCGATCGCCACTGTCAGATAGCTACGGTTATTGGTTTCCAGCATCGGTAACCATAACTCGAGGTAGCTGCGCGTCTGATAAATAAAATTATGCACTTCAGTATGACGATCAAGGAAGGCGGCAACGGGGCGATCAAGACCGGTCATCGGACGCAGCTTCGGATCCCAGTGTGGATTCGGCAGAAAACGGACATCAAACACATAGTCGGCATCAATGGGAATACCGTGTTTGAAACCGAAAGATTCGAATACCATGGTCAGTTCACGTTCGCGTTTCCCCAGCAGGCGGGTACGTAGCATCTCTGCCAGCTCGTGCACTGACATTTCTGAGGTGTCGATAATCAAATCGGCACGGGAACGTAGCGGTTCCAGCAGATCGCTTTCTTCATCGATGGCACTTTCCAGCGACAGATTTTTACTGGAGAGCGGATGCAGGCGACGGGTATCGCTATAGCGACGGATTAAGGTATTACGGTCAGCATCCAGGAACAGAAGCTGCGGCGAAAAACAGTCTGGCAAATTGGTGAGCGCGGTTTCAAATACCTCCGGAGATTCCGGCATGTTACGTACATCGATACTCACAGCAGCAGATATATTGCGCTCAGCCAGCGAATGAGCCAGATCAGGTAGCAAGACTACAGGCAGGTTATCCACGCAGTAAAAACCCATGTCTTCCAGCGCGCGTAATGCCACTGATTTCCCTGAGCCTGAGCGACCGCTGACGATCATCAGCACCATTTCACTTTTCCCCCAATTTAACCCGCTTTCCCTTAGACCAGAAGCTGCACCAGCGCTGCGTTTCGCTGCGTTGCTGCAACTTCATTATGTCGGGGACTGTGGCAAGAATGACTAACTCTCTTCGTGATCTTCCGTGATGATCTCGTAAAGATCTTCATCGGATTGTGCGGCGCGCAGGCGACGCAGAACGGTTTTATCTGCCAGGCGCTTGGCAACCAGAGAGAGAGTATGAAGATGTGTTTTACACTGATCTGCTGGCACCAGCAGGGCAAACAACAGGTCCACGGGCTGATTATCAATTGCATCAAACGCGATGGGCTGGTCAAGGCGAATGAAGACACCGACTGCGCGTAGCGTATCTTCTTCCAGCTTGCCGTGCGGGATGGCAATGCCATTACCGATACCGGTGCTGCCCATTCTTTCACGCGTCAGAATCGCTTCAAAAATTGTCTGATGCGGGAGGTTAAGCTGTTTCGCCGCAAGCTCGCTGATAATTTCCAGCGCCCGTTTTTTGCTCTGGCAATGTACGCCATTACGGGTACACGAGATGCTCAAGACGGAGCCCAGTTCCAGTTTCAAATCATTGTTCATCATAGTTTCACTTAACTTTTCACTTCCGCAGGCAGGACACTCTTTACCAGCGTTCAGATCAAGAGATTAACATGCCGTATTGATTAACGGCTCGTATTCCCGGAAGAATACGAGCCGATACCGCTTTCAGCATATGCCAGTAGAAGCGGGTTGCTGAAACACCATCAATGCATTGTGAGATTTAGTGTTGTTTTAGCTTATCTTTGTGTTTATTCAACTGGCGAGTCAGCTTGTCGATCAGGCCGTCAATCGCCGCGTACATATCTTTATCTTCCGAGGTGGCATGCAGCTCACCGCCATTCACATGCAATGTTGCATCGGCAATTTGCGTCACTTTCTCCACTTTTAAAACAATATAGACCTGGTTAATCCGGTCAAAGTATTGCTCCAGTTTGGCAAACTTCGCTGTCACAAACTCGCGCAGTGGCTCGGTGATTTCAACGTGCTGTCCAGTGATATTGAGCTGCATAGTGTCTTCCTTCTCTGTTCGTTCAGACCAGCTGTTTGCGCTGATTTGATGGCGGGATGGATAAAGACTCTCGGTATTTTGCCACAGTGCGCCGTGCCACCATAATTCCCTGTTCGGAAAGCATGGAGGTGAGCTTGCTGTCGCTGAGTGGTTTGACGGGATTCTCCGCCGAGATTAATTTTTTCACCAGTGCACGGATCGCCGTTGAGGACGCTTCGCCCCCCCCTTCGGTATTGACGTGACTGGAGAAAAAATACTTAAGTTCAAAAATACCACGTGGACTGTGCAGGTATTTCTGGGTGGTCACACGGGAAATGGTCGATTCATGCATTTCGACGGCACTGGCAATATCAGCCAGCACCATTGGGCGCATATACTCTTCGCCCTGTTCGAAAAAGGCCTGCTGCTGATCCACGATACAGCGTGTCACTTTCAGCAGCGTATCATTTCGGCTTTCCAGGCTTTTAATCAGCCACTTGGCTTCCTGCAAATTACTGCGGATAAACTGCGAATCACTGTCGCTGCGTGAACTTGAGCCTAGTGAAGCGTAATGCTGATTAATCTTCAGACGCGGCACACTGTCTGCATTCAACTCGACCATCCAGCGATTACTGACTTTACGCACCAGCACATCTGGAATGACATACTCGGGTTCCTGAGTATTGATCGATTGGCCTGGGCGCGGGTCAAGCGTTTGAATGACCTGCATCGCTCCCTTCAGCACGTCTTCTTTAAGGCGTGTGACGCGCATCAGGCTGCGGAAATCATGGTTGGCGAGCAGGTCGAGATGCTCACTGACAATCAGCCGTGCTTCTTTCAGCAGCGGCACATCTGCCGCAAACTGGGAGAGCTGTACCAGTAAACAGTCGCGCAGATCGCGGGCGCAGACGCCTACTGGATCAAAACGCTGTACACGTTTCAGCACTGCTTCCACTTCGTCAAGGGTCAGCTCGTCGTTACCCATACTTTCAAGCACTTCCTCGAGCGACACGGTCAGATAGCCCGTATCGTCGACAGCATCGACAATGGAGGTCGCAATCGCGCGATCGGTATCGGTAAAAGGCGTTAGCTCCACCTGCCACATCAGATAGTCCTGTAGTGTCTGGGTCGTTTCACCCTGATAAACAGGTAACTCATCGTCATGGTAATCGGTACCCGTGCCTGACGGCGTACCAGCGGTGTAGATTTCATCCCAGGTCGCATCCAGTGGAAGCTCCTCGGGCATGTCTTTCTGTTCCAGCGCTTCCCGGGTATCCAGCGCTTCTGTTTCCTGATATTCGCGGGTATCAACTTCTTCGTGAATGTCGGTCTGTTCAAGCAACGGGTTACTTTCCAGCGCCAGCTGAATTTCCTGCTGTAGTTCAAGCGTAGAGAGTTGCAGCAGGCGAATGGCCTGCTGCAGTTGTGGCGTCATGGCAAGCTGTTGACTCAGCCTGAGTTGTAAACCTTGCTTCATATTCAGAGTATTAATTCCCCAGAAAACTTACCGAATGTGAACACCTTATCAGAGTCTGAACTCTTCACCCAAATAGACACGCTTAACTTGCTCATCGGCCAGGATCGCTTCCGGGGTGCCGTGGGCGATAAGATGCCCCTGGCTGACGATATAGGCTCTCTCACACACTGCCAGCGTTTCACGTACGTTATGGTCGGTGATCAGCACGCCGAGGCCGCTGTCACGCAGGTGTTCAATAATCTTTTTAATATCAATAACGGAAATCGGGTCAACACCGGCAAACGGTTCATCCAGCAGGATGAATTTTGGATTGGCGGCCAGCGCACGGGCAATTTCTACGCGGCGGCGTTCACCGCCTGATAGCGCCTGACCGAGGCTGTCACGTAAATGTTCGATGTGAAACTCTTCCAGCAGTTCATTAGCACGATCTTCACGCTGCTCACTGGTCAGATCATCACGAATTTGCAGCACCGCCATCAGATTATCGTAAACACTCAGACGGCGGAAAATAGAGGCTTCCTGTGGCAGATAGCCAATGCCCCGACGCGCACGCGCATGCAGCGGTAAAATGCTGATGTCTTCATCGTCGATCACGATACGACCTGCATCACGCGGCACGATGCCAACCACCATGTAAAACGTGGTGGTCTTGCCTGCGCCGTTCGGGCCAAGCAGGCCCACGATTTCGCCAGACTTCACTTGCAGGCTGACATCTTCAACCACGCGGCGGCCTTTGTAAGCCTTCGCGAGGTTTTCCGCAATTAAGGTTGCCATGTTCGTTAGTTACTCTTTTTCTGACCGTTTGACGGTGTGCCTTTGTCCTGCAACTGCGATGGCACCAGTACGGTAGTGACACGTTTGCCGCTGCTGCCGAAGGCCTGCATTTTTTGCTCTTTCACCAGATAGGTGATGCGATCGCCTTTGACGTTGCTGTCGAGCTGCTCCAGATAGGCGTTGCCGGTTAACTCCACCAGGTCTTTCGCCAGTTCGTAATGCATTTTCTGGGCGTGACCCTGCACGGGTTTGCCACTGTCCTGCATCTGGTAGAAGGTCGCAGGATTGCCGTAGGCATCAACAATGGTTTTATTGCTGTCGCCACCCGGACGGGTCACCACCACTTTATCGGCCGTGATTTTAATCGTACCCTGCGTCACGATGACTTTTCCGGTAAACGTGGCAACGTTGCCTTGCATATCCAGCGCCTGATTTTCCGAGTCGACATTCACCGGTTTATCCGAATCGCCCGTTAACGCTAAAGCAGGAACGCTCACGGCGAACAGCAGGGTTGCAGTCAGTAACTTAAGGCTTTTGTTCATTTTGAATTTCATAAGATGTTTTGACCTTTTCAATCAACTCGGCAGTTTTCTTCCGTAAATTCCCACGCATCTTCATACCTGTAGAGTTAAAGCTGCTGCCATAAAGTGTTACCTGATCGTCCGAGGTCACATCCTGAGTCGTCAGGTTAATTTGCGCATTATCTGTTTTGATGCGCTCAAGCTGTGCGTCTTTCGTCAGGCTGTTAACTTCCACATGCCCGTATAGGTACAGCATGCGATCGTTAGTGAGCTTGGCTTTGTCTCCACGCACTGACCACGTTGGAACCTTGTTCTCATCGTAGGTGGTCATCACCGGGTTATCGAACCAGGTTACAGCATCCGCCGAAAAATAGGTCACCTTGTCAGAAACCAGCTTGTAGCTCAGCGCTCCGGTTGGGTTATAAACTACCGTATGTGAGTTATCACTCATATAGGTGGGTTCATTATTGTCCTGCGTTGCTGCACCGTCGTTATCATCGGTGGCAGTCAGATTCCAGCCAATCAGCACAATGGCGATCAGTGCCAGTATCAGCGTCATCCAGCGTCTTGTTTTACTCATACCGACTGCCCTTTGGCCTCATCAAACTTGCCCTGTGCAATCAGGATTAGATCGCAAATTTCCCGAACTGCACCACGACCACCCGCAATACGGGTCACGTAGTGAGCGCGGGGAAGCAAAATGGGATGAGCATCAGCAACGGTCACACTCAGGCCCACTTCAGCCATGACCGGCCAGTCAATCAGATCATCACCAATATAGGCAACCTGCTCCGCACTGAGTGACAGTGTATCCAGAAGTTCACGGAAGGCCAAAAGCTTATCCGTTTGTCCCTGGTAAAGATGCGTAATCCCCAGTGTGGCACAGCGATCTTCCAGCAGTTTGGCTTTACGGCCGGTAATAATAGCCACTTCAATCCCGGAGGTGAGCAGGCAGCGAATACCATAACCATCACGCACATTGAAGGCTTTGAGTTCTTCACCATTGTTACCCTGGTAGATCACGCCGTCTGACATGACACCATCGACATCGCAGATCAACAGTTTTATGTTCTGCGCTTGTGCCATCACCTGTTGGCTGACCGGGCCGTAACAGGTCTCAACGGTGGCTGCTGAATGACTCATTTTTGTTCACTTCCTTTGTTAAACCACACCAGCACGAAGCATGTCATGCATATGCACCACGCCCAGCAGTGTGTCGCCGTCGGCGACCATCACGGAGGTAATATTCTTATTTTGCATCAGATTCAGCGCATCCACTGCTAGGGTATTAGGCCGAACGCGGATCCCGCCCGGGGTCATCACGCTTTCGATGCCGGCATGCTGGATATCAACGCCCATATCGAAGACACGGCGCAAATCGCCATCGGTAAAGATGCCTTCGATTTTCATCAAATCGTTGCAGATTACCGTCATTCCCATATTTTTACGCGTTATTTCCAGCAGCGCATCGCGGAGTGAAGCATCACGGCTCACGTGCGGCATGTCGCTGCCCGAGTGCATGATATCATCAACACGCAGTAGCAGCTTACGCCCCAGCGCACCACCGGGATGGGAGAGCGCAAAATCTTCCGGTGTGAAGCCACGTGCTTTCAACAGGGCAACGGCCAGGGCATCTCCCATGACCAGTGTTGCCGTCGTGCTGGTCGTTGGTGCCAGGCCCAGTGGACAAGCTTCCTGTGGCACTTTAACACACAGATGCACATCCGCTGCGCGGCCCATTGCACTTTCCGGGCGGCTGGTGAGGCAGATTAATGTGACGCGTAAGCGTTTTAGCACCGGAATCAGTGCCAGAACTTCGGAAGATTCACCGGAGTTAGAGATGGCTAATACTACGTCATTGGGGCTGACCATGCCCAGATCGCCGTGACTGGCCTCAGCGGGGTGGACAAAAAACGATGGCGTACCGGTACTGGCAAAGGTAGCGGCTATTTTCTTACCGATATGCCCCGATTTCCCCATTCCCATCACCACAACTTTACCGCCACAGCGATAGATCAGGTTGCAGGCATGGGTAAAATCGTCGTTGATGTACTGATCGAGCTGCTCTAACCCTTCACGTTCAATCCGCAATACTTCTTTCCCGGCCTGTTGAAAGTCAAAGTCGGGATCGGCAGTGATATGCGCCATAGTAGTCCAGTCCTTTTACCAGAAAGTCACAGAGGGGAAGCCATAGAGCATTCCCACCCAGACGATAAATCCGCACAGCAACAATGCACCAGCCAGCCGACCAATGCGACGACTGCGTTGCAAACAGATTAATGTAAACAGCGCACTGACACCCAGCATCACCCAATAATCACGGGCGAAGATAGCGGTGTCGAGCGTGCCGGGATGAATCAGTGCCGGGATGCCCAGCACAATCGCGATATTATAGATGTTTGAACCAATCAGGTTTCCGACGGCGATATCATCTTCGCCTTTTAGTGCTCCGGCAATAACCGTAGCCAGTTCCGGCAGGCTGGTGCCTACTGAAATGATGGTCAGGCCAATCACCAGTTCACTCACGCCAAAATAATCAGCAATGACCGTCGCATTATCGATCACCATACGCGTAGACATGGGTAGCAGGATCAGCGCAACGGCCAGCCACAGGAAAGCAACGGTATTGCCCGCCTCATCGCGTGGCAGTTCGGCCAGCTGTTCCCGGGTCAGAGAGTCATTACCGTCGCGTTCAGCACGGCGTGCGATTTTAATGATGAACAACAGATAGATGGCTGCGATAGCGATCAGCGCCAGACCATCATTCCGGCTCAGTTCGTTATCGAACAACGTCACACCGCACAGCAGGGTGACCAGCAGCATCAGTGGGAGCTCACGCCGGATCAGGTTTGAATGAACGGTGAGCGGGTGTAGCAGCGCTGCGCCTCCCAATATCAGCAAAATATTGGTAATATTCGAGCCCATCGCTGTTCCTACGGCAATATCCATCTGCCCATGTGTAGCAGCAGAGAACGAGACAATCAGCTCGGGCAGTGAGGTGCCGATGCCCACCACGGTCATTCCGATAATTAACGGGGGAATACCAAAGGATCTGCACAAGATAGCGGCGCTAAACACCAGACGATCGGCTCCATAAACCAGTAAGACTAAACCGATAATCAGTAGTGCTGTAGCGACGAGCATGAAGTGTCCTTGTGGTCAGGTCTTATCGTCGAGGGCAGGTGGCGACAACGAAGTAAGGCATGGAAAATTTAATGGCAGTGATTTTGACGGTCTCAAAGCAAAAAGTAAAACTTATGCCAACTTTAGCTACGTCACAGAGGTAAGATTCTGTAAAAATGCCCGGCCCGGAGGGTAATACGTTACTATCGGGGGTAAATTAATCGCCTAAAAATAAAGATAGAGGTAACTATGAGCCAGGCGGAGACGAATCTGGTGGATGTCCGGGGTGTGAGTTTCTCCCGTGGCAACCGTCCGATTTTCGATAACATCTCGCTTACGGTGCCCAAAGGGAAAGTCACCGCCATTATGGGGCCATCCGGGATCGGTAAAACTACGTTGTTACGACTGATAGGTGGGCAGATCCCGCCTGACAGCGGTGAAATCTGGTTCAATGGTGAGAACATTCCCGCGCTGTCGCGTTCGCGTCTTTACGAAGCGCGTAAGAAGATGAGTATGCTGTTTCAGTCAGGTGCGCTGTTTACCGATCTCAGCGTCTTTGACAACGTTGCATGGCCGCTGCGTGAACATTCCCGTCTCCCAGAGCCCTTGCTGAACAGTACGGTGATGATGAAACTGGAAGCCGTGGGATTACGCGGTGCCGCCAATCTGAAACCCTCTGAACTGTCTGGCGGAATGGCGCGGCGTGCCGCTCTGGCCCGTGCGATTGCACTTGAACCCGATTTGATTATGTTCGACGAACCGTTTGTCGGGCAGGATCCGATTACCATGGGCGTGCTGGTGAAGTTAATCGATGAGCTTAATCACGCTTTGGGTGTTACCTGTATCGTGGTTTCTCACGATGTCCCGGAAGTGCTGAGCATTGCCGATTATGCGTATATTATCGCCGATCAAAAAGTGATTGCACAGGGGACAGCCCCACAGTTACGTGAAAATGATGATGCCCGCGTGCGTCAGTTTATTGATGGTATTGCTGACGGGCCCGTGCCGTTCCGTTTCCCGGCAGGGGATTATCTGCAAGATTTAGTCGGCTCAGGGAGGGTGACAGACTGATGTTTCTAAGAGCACTGGCGTCACTCGGGCGAACGGGCATTAATACCTGCGCCTCTTTTGGCCGTGCAGGGTTGATGTTATTCCATGCATTGTTTGGCATTCCTCGCTTTCGTAAACATGCGCCACTGTTGATAAAACAGTTGTATAGCGTTGGCGTGATGTCGTTATTAATTATCGTGGTTTCCGGGCTGTTTATCGGCATGGTATTGGGCCTGCAGGGTTATCTGGTGCTGAAGACATACAGTGCCGAAACGGGCCTGGGCATGATGGTCGCACTGTCGCTGCTACGCGAACTGGGCCCGGTTGTCACCGCGTTACTGTTCGCCGGGCGTGCCGGTTCAGCTCTGACGGCAGAAATTGGCCTGATGAAAGCCACTGAGCAGCTTTCCAGTATGGAAATGATGGCGGTTGATCCCCTACGACGCATTATCTCTCCGCGTTTCTGGGCGGGTGTGATCAGTATGCCGTTGCTGACCCTGATTTTCGTCGCGGTGGGTATTCTTGGCGGCGGGCTGGTGGGTGTCAGCTGGAAAGGTATCGATCCTGGATTCTTCTGGTCAGCCATGCAGAATGCGGTCGACCTGCGCACGGATCTTATCAACTGCGTAATCAAGAGCGCCGTTTTTGCGGTGACGGTCACCTGGATTGCGCTGTTTAACGGCTATGACGCCATCCCGACTTCTGAAGGGATCAGTCGGGCAACGACGCGTACCGTAGTACATGCTTCACTGGCAGTGCTCGGTCTGGATTTTGTGCTTACAGCACTGATGTTTGGGAACTGATTCAATGCAAACGAAAAAAAGCGAGATTTGGGTAGGTGCCTTTTTACTGCTGGCGCTGTGCGCGATTATTTTTCTCTGTCTGCGCGTTGCCGACCTGAAGTCACTGGGCAATGAACCGACCTGGAAGCTGTATGCTACTTTTGACAATATTGGCGGTCTGAAAGCAGGGTCGCCGGTGAAAGTCGGTGGCGTCGTCATTGGCCGGGTTGAAGACATTACCCTTGACCCGAAAAATTACTCACCGAAGGTCACGATGGATATTGAAGATAAATATAACAATATCCCTGACACCAGTTCTCTGGCTGTGCGCACCTCCGGTCTGCTGGGTGAGCAATATCTGGCCCTGAATATTGGGTTTGATGACCCGGAAATGGGAACTGCTACGCTTAAAGACGGCAGCACGTTGCAGGACACCAAATCTGCAATGGTGCTGGAAGATCTGATTGGACAGTTCCTGTACAAAAGCGGCAACGGTGACGATAAAAACCAAAATTCATCTGCGTCGGGTGACGAGCCGGCCTCAGTGCCCGCCCCGGCGACGACAACTCCAGAAGAGGGCAAGTAATGTTTAAACGTTTACTGATGGTGGCGATGCTGGTGATCGCACCAGTGGCAGCCAATGCCGCAGCGGATCAGACCGATCCTTATAAATTAATGAACGAAGCAGCCGCGAAAACGTTTACCCGGTTGAAGAGTGAACAACCGAAAATTAAGCAGGATCCTAACTACCTGCGTCAGATCGTGCGTGAAGAACTGTTGCCGTATGTGCAGATCAAATACGCCGGGGCGCTGGTACTCGGTCGTTACTACAAAGAGGCTACGCCAGCACAGCGTGATGCCTATTTCAAAGCCTTTGGTGATTATCTTGCGCAGGCCTATGGCCAGGCGCTGGCGATGTACAACGGGCAAACATACCAGATTGCTCCGCCTCAGCCGTTGGGGGATGCCAATATTATTGCTATCCGTGTCACCATCATTGACCCGAATGGCCGCCCGCCGGTACGACTGGACTTCCAGTGGCGTAAAAACAGCGTCACGAATCACTGGCAGGCTTATGACATGATTGCGGAAGGTGTCAGCATGATCACGACCAAGCAGAACGAATGGAGTGACACCCTACGTACGAAAGGTATCGACGGCCTGACGGCGCTGTTGAAGTCCTACTCGCAGCAGCCGATTTCATTGAATAAGCAGTCGTAATGAGCGAACAACTGCGTTGGGAGGTAGAGACGGACCATCTGCGTCTCTTCGGGGAGTTGGAACGTGAAACGCTGTTGCCGCTTTGGCAGCAGCGGGAAGCGGTGATGCAGTGGGTCGAAACGATCGATGTTTCCGGGCTGGATCGCGTCGATTCCGGTGGGCTGGCATTGCTGGTCCATCTCCGACAGATCGCGATACAGCGTGGAAGAGTACCGCAGTTTATCGGCATCACCGATAAACTCAGTTCGCTGATCACGCTCTATAACCTGCAGAAAATTATTGTCGGCAGCGACTAAGCCGCCAGAATCGATGCGCCGCGTAACGACAGCGGAACACCTTGAGTTTGCTCATTTTTACTTCAGGAACTGGTGCGCCGGTTCCTCTTTCATCCTGCCTCCGTATTGTTATCCATTCTCATTTAGTCTTTTACTGCTGCTCCTGGCATTTTTTGCTTGTTTAAGAGTGGGGCGGATTCCACTAAGATGTGTGCCTGTTTATTATCAAGTGAATTTGAAAGCATCATGGAAAATAATGAAATTCAGTCCGTGCTGATGGGCGCGTTACCGCTGCAGGAAGTCCACGTTACTGGTGATGGCAGCCATTTCCAGGTGATTGCCGTTGGTGAACTGTTTGGCGAGCTGAGCCGTGTGAAGAAGCAACAGACGGTCTATGCACCCCTGATGGCTTACATCGCGGATAACCGTATTCATGCGGTTTCCATCAAGACTTATACCCCTGAAGAGTGGGCGCGTGACCGTAAACTAAACGGTTTTTAAGCTGTGCAGCGTTCGCCACGTTTGGCGTGGTGAGAGTCTGAACAGCAGATTTTTTGACTGACAACAGAGAGCAGTTGCAATGGATAAATTTCGTGTACAGGGTCCGACCCGCCTGAGTGGTGAAGTCACAATTTCCGGGGCTAAAAATGCCGCATTACCGATCCTGTTCGCAGCTTTGCTGGCTGAAGAGCCGGTAGAGATTCAGAATGTCCCGAAACTGAAGGACATCGATACCACCATGAAACTGCTCAGTCAGTTGGGTGTAAAGGCTGAACGTAATGGTTCCGTGCATCTTGATGCCAGTGACGTCAATATTTTCTGTGCGCCTTACGACCTGGTGAAGACCATGCGTGCTTCTATCTGGGCGTTGGGGCCGCTGGTAGCGCGTTTTGGCCAGGGTCAGGTATCCCTGCCTGGCGGTTGCGCCATCGGTGCCCGTCCTGTTGACCTGCATATCACGGGTCTGGAGCAACTTGGCGCAGAGATCAAGCTGGAAGAAGGTTATGTGAAGGCCTCGGTTAATGGTCGCTTGAAGGGCGCACACATTGTGATGGATAAGGTCAGCGTAGGCGCTACCGTCACCATCATGAGTGCTGCAACGCTGGCAACCGGAACAACGGTTATTGAAAATGCTGCGCGTGAGCCAGAAATTGTGGATACCGCAAACTTCCTGAATACGCTGGGTGCGAAAATCACTGGTGCTGGCAGCGACCGTATTACTATCGAAGGCGTAGAACGTCTGGGTGGTGGGGTCTATCGCGTGTTGCCTGACCGTATCGAGACCGGAACATTCCTGGTGGCGGCGGCGATCTCTGGCGGTAAAGTGGTCTGTCGTGCGGCTCAGCCCGATACTCTGGATGCTGTGCTGGCTAAACTGCGTGAAGCCGGTGCGGATATTGAAGTGGGCAGCGACTGGATCAGCCTGGATATGCACGGTAAGCGGCCAAAAGCGGTAAACCTGCGCACGGCACCACACCCAGGTTTCCCGACTGATATGCAGGCCCAGTTCAGCCTGTTGAATCTGGTGGCAGAAGGTACGGGCGTGATCACCGAGACCATTTTTGAGAACCGATTCATGCATGTGCCGGAGCTGGTTCGTATGGGCGCACACGGTGAAATTGAGAGCAATACGCTGATTTGCCATGGCGTGGAGAAGCTGTCGGGTGCTCAGGTGATGGCGACCGATCTGCGTGCTTCAGCCAGTCTGGTTCTGGCAGGCTGTATTGCGGAAGGTACGACTCTGGTGGATCGTATCTACCACATCGACCGCGGTTATGAGCACATTGAAGATAAGCTGATGGCGCTTGGCGCAAATATTCAGCGCATCAGCGGCGAAGAGTGATTTTCCCGCAATAAAAAAGGGTCGGTATTCAATACCGGCCCTTTTTTTTAACTGCGGATCAGTTTCTTACGGTCGATAAGTTGATGTGTTTTAGGATCGTAGTAGCGGCTGGGCCAGATTTCTGCCGGATGCACATTCAGGGCATCGGCGATCAGCCACTCTCCTTTAGGCCAGGGTCGACTCAACGTATTGGCTAACGTCGATGAACTTAAGCCTGCCAGTCTGGATTGGGCGGCGAGGGTGGTTCCTTTTTTGCGCAGTCCGGCAATGATGTCTGCTGGGTGCCAGTCTTGCTGAGAGTGTTTCATGTGCTTATCCTCCATGGGCACTTTTGGAAAACAGGGCGCGGATTGTTGTCATCAATTGCACTCTGCTGTAGGTATTATTCCGATAAAGCAACTTGTTATATTTCACAATAACAGGCTGTTTATAGCAAATAACTTCCATTAAATTCCAATAAATTTCAGGCATAACTGTTTTTTTGCGTAACGTTACGCAAAATTAGAAGTGACGTGCCGGGGGCATGGGGGAGTGCGCGTGAAAAAAGTGTATCTGAAGGGCGGACAAAAAAACAGAAAGCACGAAGTGGTGTGCTTTCTGTTTAATTTATGGCATTAGAATTCGCGCTGAACTGACATGTGCGCAAGGGCTTCCAGCGCACTCCGCCATGGCGACTCAGGCAGGGCTTTCAGAGCCGTAATGGCTTTATCGGCTTCTTGTTCCGCAGCATTGCGCGTCCATTCCAGTGAGCCACACTGGTGCATTGCTTCCAGAACAGGTTCCAGTAAATGGCGTCCGTTACCTTCTTCAATCGCAGTACGAATCATGCTGGCTTGCTGCGGTGTTCCGTTACGCATGGCATGCAATAACGGCAGTGTCGGTTTACCTTCACTCAGGTCATCACCCACGTTTTTACCCAGCGTTTTGCCATCGGCACTGTAATCCAGCAGATCATCAATGAGCTGGAATGCGGTGCCGATGTAGCGGCCGTAATCCTGCAAAGCCTGCTCTTGTACCGCGTTGGCACCTGCCAGAATGGCCGAGGACTGTGCTGCTGCTTCGAACAGGCGTGCGGTTTTGCTGTAAATGACGCGCATGTAGCTTTCTTCGGTGATGTCCGGGTCATTACAGTTCATCAACTGTAAGACTTCGCCTTCCGCAATCACATTGACCGCTTCAGACATCAGGGCCAGAACCCTCAGCGAGCCGAGGCTGGTCATCATCTGGAACGAGCGAGTGTAGATAAAATCACCGACCAGCACGCTGGCAGCATTGCCAAACGCGGCGTTCGCGGTGGCTTTACCTCTGCGCATATCTGATTCATCCACGACGTCATCGTGTAGCAGCGTGGCGGTATGAATGAATTCGATCAACGCCGCGACGGTAATGTGTTGTTTACCTTCGTAATTATTGATGGCGCGTGCTGCAAGCACAGCGATCATCGGACGGATACGCTTACCTCCGCCACTGATAATGTAATAGCCCAGCTGATTGATGAGGGATACATCCGAGTTCAGCTGGTCGAGTATTGTCGCATTGACGTCCGCCATATCTTGCGCGGTGAGTTCATTTATCTGTTCTAAGTTCATCAGTCTGTTCAGCTATCGCTCAGTTCGCTGCTATGATAAGCGCCTTTACCGTGCCAGTGGCATGAAATGTATGACAGATTGTACTTGAAAAACGCGGCGGTGAAACGTCCCCATTCACGTTGCGTTTTTTTTCTGCAATAGAGCGAAACAGGCTATTGTCTTTACCTGCGAAGTTGCGTAGAATTCGCGCCCTATTGTGAATATTTATAGCGCAGCCTGAAATCAAAGAAGGCAAGCGCGAAAGCGGAGTTTATATGTACGCGGTTTTCCAAAGTGGTGGTAAACAACACCGAGTAAGCGAAGGTCAAACCATTCGCCTGGAAAAGCTGGACATCGCAACCGGCGAAGTCGTTGAATTCGACCAGGTTCTGATGATTGCTAACGGCGAAGACGTTAAAATCGGCGCACCTTTAGTTTCAGGTGGCGTGATCAAGGCTGAAATCGTAGCTCACGGTCGTGGCGACAAGATCAAGATTGTTAAGTTCCGTCGTCGTAAGCATTACCGTAAGCAGCAGGGTCACCGTCAGTGGTTCACTGATGTGAAGATCACTGGCATCAGCGCATAACAGGAGACCTGACAAATGGCACATAAGAAAGCTGGTGGTTCGACCCGTAACGGTCGTGACTCCAATGCAAAACGTCTGGGCGTAAAACGTTTCGGCGGCGAATCTGTACTGGCTGGTAGCATCATCGTTCGTCAGCGTGGCACCAAATTCCACGCGGGCACCAACGTAGGCTGCGGTCGTGACCACACCCTGTTTGCTACTGCAAACGGCAAGGTCCAATTCGAAGTTAAAGGCCCGAACAACCGTAAATACATCAGCATTGTTGCTGAGTAATTAGGTTTTCGTGCCGCGGAACGGCTGTTAAGCCGTTCACTGCTGCGAAAATAAAAGCCCCGCACTAGACTGCGGGGCTTTTTACATTCTGCCAGGGAACACTGATGTCAGTCATCAAACAACAGGCTGGAATGGGTATTGCGCTTGCGCTGGTTACCGCTATGAGCTGGGGTTCGTTACCCATTGCGATGAAAGTGGTGCTGCAGGTGATGGATCCGTTCACTGTGGTGTTCTATCGTTTTTTTCTCGCAGCGTTAGGCCTGGGCACGATTCTGGCCTTGAAACGTCAGCTGCCGCCGCGTGATTTCTTCCGGCACCCGCGTTGGCTGGTGTGGGTGATGATCGCTACCGCCGGACTGGTGGGCAATTTCATCTTGTTTGGCTCTTCGTTGCAGTATCTCAGCCCGACGGCGTCCCAGGTGATTGCCCAGTTGGCTCCTCCTGGTATGATGCTTGCCAGCGTCTTTATCCTGAAAGAAAAGATGCGCGGCAGCCAGATTATCGGTGTCTGTATGCTGCTGTGCGGGTTGGTGATGTTTTTTAATACCAGCCTGGTGGAAATCTTTACCCGTCTGACCAATTACACCTGGGGTGTGATTCTGGGCGTCAGTGCAGCACTGGTGTGGGTGGTCTATGGCGTGACGCAAAAAATTTTGTTGCGTCGACTCGGCTCGCAGCAGATCCTGTTTTTGCTGTACACTTTATGTGCAGTGACGTTATTGCCTTTTGCGCACACCGATCTGGTGTGGCAACTGGACAGATGGCAGCTTGGATGCCTGATTTTTTGTGTGCTGAATACCCTTGTGGGTTACGGCGCACTGGCGGAAGCCTACGCACGCTGGCAGGCGGCTCAGGTCAGCGCAATTGTGACGCTAACGCCACTTTTTACCCTGCTGTTTTCAGAATTTTTATCGCTTGGCTGGCCCGACTTTTTTGCCATTCCGCAACTCAATACCTTAGGGTTTGTCGGAGCAATCGTTGTGGTGTCAGGCGCCATGTTTTCCGCAATTGGTCATCGCTTATGGCCACGGCGGAGCAATCCCGTTCCGGTGCCACCTGCATCGGGCCACGGGCGTATGAGTGACGGAGAAGTAAAATGAAGTTTGTTGATGAAGCGACGATCCTGGTAGTGGCTGGCGATGGCGGTAATGGCTGCGTGAGCTTCCGTCGTGAGAAATATATCCCTCGTGGCGGTCCGGACGGTGGTGATGGTGGCGATGGCGGCGATGTGTATATGCAGGCCGACGAAAACCTGAATACCCTGATCGACTACCGCTTTGAAAAGTCCTTCCGTGCAGAACGTGGGCAGAACGGCCAGAGCCGTGACTGTACCGGTAAACGCGGTGTGGACATCGTTGTTAAAGTACCGGTTGGAACGCGCATTATTGACCAGGGAACCGGTGAAACCCTCGGTGATATGACGCATCATCAGCAGAAGATGATGGTCGCTAAAGGCGGTTGGCACGGTCTGGGCAACACCCGTTTCAAGTCATCCGTGAACCGTACCCCACGCCAGAAAACCATGGGTACGCCGGGTGAAAAGCGTGATTTACAGCTGGAGCTGATGCTGCTGGCTGACGTGGGTATGCTCGGCCTGCCTAACGCAGGTAAATCGACCTTTATTCGCGCTGTTTCTGCTGCGAAACCTAAAGTGGCGGATTATCCGTTTACCACTCTGGTGCCAAGCCTCGGTGTTGTTCGTATGGACAGCGAGCAGAGCTTTGTTATTGCCGATATCCCGGGTCTGATCGAAGGGGCTTCGGATGGTGCAGGTCTGGGTATTCGCTTCCTTAAACACCTTGAGCGTTGCCGTGTACTGTTACACACCATCGATCTGGCACCGATTGACGAAAGCGATCCGATTGAAAACGCTCGCATCATCCTGGCTGAGCTGGAGAAATACAGCGATAAGCTGTTCCAGAAGCCACGCTGGCTGGTGTTCAACAAAGTGGACCTTCTGGATGAAGAAGAAGCCGCATCGCGTGCTAAAGCCATTGCAGACACTCTGGGATGGACAGAGAAATACTATCTGATCTCTGCGGCAAACCGCTCAGGCGTTAACGCACTGTGCTGGGACCTGATGTCCTTCATCATCGCTAACCCGAAAGAAGCTGAACTGGAAGCTAAACAGCCAGAGAAAGTGGAATTCATGTGGGATGACTATCATCGTCAGCAACTGGAAGAAACCCAGCCAGAAGTTGAAGAAGAAGACGATGACTGGGATGACGATTGGGACGAAGACGACGAAGAAGGTGTCGAAACCGTCTATCAGCGTTAATCTTCGCTAAAAAAATAGGGTGCCACTGGCGCCCTATTTTTTTGTGCTTAATCGCGGCGGTTCTGATGTGGTACCGCGCCTCTGCGCTTTAGCCGATAATGGCGGTTGTCAGTCGTGCAATACAGCACAGCTGATCCTGTGCATTCACAATCTCAATCTGCCAGACCTGGTTCATACTGCCGCTGTGAAGCGCCCTGCAGATGCCGCGTACGGTTCCGCTATAGACCGCACGCAGATGGCTGGCGCTGACTTCAATACCTACCACATTCTGACCTGGCTGCGAACAGAGCCAACCTGCCATTGACCCCAGCGATTCCGCCAACGCCACTGATGCGCCACCGTGCAGCAGCCCAAACGGCTGCTGTGTGCGAGCATCCATGGGCATAGTGGCTTCCAGCCAGTCAGGCTCCAGTCGGGTAAAGACCATACCCAGCCCGGCAATTAGCGTACCTTCTGCCATCTGATTTAGCTCAGTCAGGCTACTTTGTCGTTTCCACATATCAGGCACCCAGAGTGGCTCCGCCATCGACAACAATATCCTGCATCACGATATGGCTGGCGCTGTCGGAGGCGAGGAACAATACCGTGTTGGCGATTTCCTGAGGTTGGGCAATTTTCTGCAACGGAATACCCAGTTTGTACTGATCGGGGTAGCCGGCGATCATCTGCTGTTCGTCTTCCGGTTTATGCCACAGGCTCCGTTGCATCGCGGTGTCTGTGGAACCGGGTGAAACGATATTGCAGCGGACACCAAAGGGAGCCATTTCCAGCCCGACAGTAAGGCACAGGCTACGCAGGGCTGCTTTAGAAGCACCATAAGCTGACATACCGATACGCGGCGCGTGTGCCGCATTGGAGGCAACAGTGACAATCGCGCCGGCACGTTGCTGACGGAACAGTGGCAGTGTTTGCTGGAACAGATTGAATGCCCCCCCGGCGTTGACGGCCATGCAGGCCTGCCAGTCCTCCACCGCGAGTTCTTCGGTGCTGCCAGTACGTAAAATACCGGCAGCATTCACCAGCACATCAAGGCGGGGTGTATCTGACAGCAGGCGCTGACAGACACGTTTCACCTGATCGGCATCGGAAATATCGACAATGGCGCGCTGGAAGGGGTAATCGTTTTGCGAAAACTGTTTATCAAACCCCACCACAGAGGCACCCGCAGCAACAAATGCCAGTGCAGTATGATAACCAATCCCCTGGCCCGCCCCGGTGATCCACACCTGTTTATTGCTGAAGTCAAAACGGCATGACATTACGCAGGCTCCCTCGACAGCAGTGCCCACCAGCCATCAATACTGGGATTTTTTGCCAGGGCGATGAAGTCGATATCGCTATGCACCTGGCGCCAGCGGGCTGCCAGCGCCATCATGCGCACCGAATCCAGTCCGTAATCCACCAGATTTTCGCTATCAAGGAGATCATCGCTGTCTTCATCCAGCAGGGGCAGGACCACGGCACGTAGCTGCTCTTTGCTTTGTGGCAGTGGCAGCAGGGTTTCCGTCATCACAACGCGGCCGCTGCGACCGGCTGTATAGGTCAGCGACATCATATGTTCTTCGCGGCTGAAGTCAGCCAGGGCGTCAGCCACCATAAATGGCTTGATGTTACGCATAAAGGCGTCGGTCGCGGTGGTCAGACAGCCAATGTGGGCATATACGCCACAGATAATCAGCTGGTCGCGTCCGGTTTCATTCAGGATCGATTCCAGCGGTGAGCGATGAAATGCGCTGTAACGCCATTTCACCAGCACCTGGTCATGTTCATCCGGTGCCAGTGCAGCCACGACTTTCTGCTGATCAGGGTGTTTGTTGAGGCCAGGTCCCCACATGTCGTTTAGCAGAGCACGATCTTCAGCACTTTGCTCATTGGGCTGTGCGGTGTAGAACACCGGGATCCCCTGGGATTTGCAGTACTCGCGTAACCGGGCAATATTGGCGACGACTTGTTCAATCAGCGGGCTGTCTTCACCCCAAAAATTGAGGAAATACTCCTGCATATCGTGGATCAGTAACGCGGCACGCGCCGGTTCAAAGGCCCAGGTCACTTTATTGGCTGGCAGTTCGGCTGCGGTTGGCAGCGCGTAAGAATTTAACGTTGGAATAGCCATTACTCTCTCCTGAAAATTATCCGTTCTGCTGAGCGGCCAGCTGCTGGCGCAGGCGTTTTTTGTCCACTTTTCCCACCGGGGTGAGCGGTAGCTCATCGACACATTCAATGCGATCCGGCAGCTTGAATTCCGCCACGCCCAGTTCACGCAGATGACGACGTAAGACCACCGGTTTTAGCGCACGACGCGCGACAATAAACGCACAGCTTTTCTCACCCATCAGGTTGTCTTCCATGGACACCAGCGCAGCATGGATCACGTCTTCATGGCGCAGTAGCAGATTTTCGATCTCTTCCGCTGCGATCTTTTCGCCACCCCGGTTGATCTGATCCTTCTCGCGCCCCTGAACGGTGATGTAGCCGTCTGCAGCGATGGCGATCAGATCGCCGGAGCAGTAGAAACCCTGATCATCGAAGCTGGCAGCATTGTGCTCCGGGCTATTGTAGTAACCACGGAAGGTATAAGGGCCGCGCGTCATCAGGCGGCCGGTTTCTCCCGCGGGCAGTGGCTGACCCTGCTCATCCGCGACCCAAACCTCGTCGTCGTCAGAGATCGGACGGCCCTGCGTAGTGAGAATATGCTGCTGGTCATCGTCCAGGCGGGTGTAGTTCACCAGACCTTCGGCCATGCCAAAGACCTGCTGGAGCTGGCAGCCAATTTCTTTCTGGATACGTGAAGCCAGTGATTCACTGAGCTTGGCACCACCAACTTGTAACAGTGCCAGTGATGTCAGTGCACGGTTGCTGCCCCATTCCTGAATTGCCTGTAACCACAGACTGACGGCGGGTGGCACCAGTGCCGCCACGTTAACCTGATGTTGTTCAATCAGCGGGAAGCAGAGGTTGGCACTGGGATCGTTCGCCATTACCACACAGCCACCCGCGTAAAACACGCCGAGGGAGCCTGGTGAGCTCATCGCATAGTTATGGGCGGCGGGCAGGGCATTCAGATAACGAGTCTGTGCGTTGAACTCACAGATCTCAACGCTGCCACGAATACTGTAGTAATAATCATTGTGGGTACGTGGGATCAGTTTCGGGGTTCCGGTACTGCCGCCGGAGAGCTGAAAGAAGGCCACTTCATCGGCAGCAGAGGGGCTGGCTATAAAATCGCCGGCATCTGCATCAATCAGGCCTGACAGTGAAAGCGCAACGTTGTTTTCATTGTGCAACGCCACGACCTTCAGCGCCGGGAAATCCTGCCGGAGCTGATTGAGATAATCATCGTTGCTAAACAGGCTGTGCTGGCGGTCGGCAATCAACAGCGCGGGCTGAATTTGCAGCGCGTAGGCGCTCAGTTCGTTGCGTTGATGACTGAATAGTGCGTTAACAGGGGCGACGCCAATTTTCAGCAAGGCAAAAAAGGTGACGTAGAATTCTGCAACGTTACCCAGTTGTACCAGTGCCGTGTCACCTGACTTCAGACCACGGCGTTGCAGCGAGGCTGCCAGGCGATCGGACTGCTGTGCCAGATCGTGGTAGCGATAACGGCGCGTGCCGTCAATCACGGCTACGGCGCTGCTGCCAGCGTGACGTTGCAGAATGTCCGTTAACGGCAGATCCAGCCAGTAACCTTTTGCGCGATACTGTGTGGCCAGATCGTCCGGCCAGCGAGAATAAGGGATGGTCATGACAGCACTCTTTAGTTCAGGCCAAAAGCCCGTAGCATGGTGTTGAGTTTGACGCCGGTTTCCCGCCATTCGGATTCCGGGCTGGAGGCCGGAACGATACCGGCACCGGCAAACAGACGAACGCGGTTACCGTTCACTTTGCCGCAGCGGATGGTGACGACCCATTCACCGTTGCCGTGCTCATCGCACCAGCCGACAATGCCGCCAAAGAGGCCCCGATTGAACGGTTCCAGTTCAGCAATCAGTTTCTGGGCAGTGGTATGCGGGAAGCCGCTCAGCGCAGGCGTTGGATGCAGCAGGCAGGCCAGTGACAGTGCCGTATCGGCTTTCTGGCTCACTTCACCTTCAATCGCGGTGCCCAGATGCCAGAGCGTCGAGGTGGTCAACAGCTCCGGGGTCGCTGGCAGGGCAAGGTAAGCGCTGCGGGGTTGCAGCACATCGCGCATGGCATCGGTCACCAGCTTATGCTCGTAGCGATCCTTGGTGGATGCCATCAGCAGTTGCCCGGCCTGACGATCTTTCTGTGCATCACTTTCACGACGCGCCGATCCGGCCAGTGGATGGGTGTAATAGCGGCTGTCATGCTTGCGCATCAGCAACTCCGGGCTGGCCCCCAGCAATGAACCCCCTTCCGGTAGTGCAACATGGAAGTTATAGCTTCCCGGATTCTGCGTCATCAGGCGCGTCATCAGGTTGGCAATATCGATCTTCTCAGTAGTGACGATTTCCATCAGGCGTGACAGCACCACTTTGTCCAACTGCTTCGTTGTGGTCGCGTCAACGGCCTGGGCGACCATCTGCATAAAGGCGTCCTGCTCTGGCAGAGCAGTACGGCGCATGACGTCAGGAAGCTCACTCTTTGGCGCGCCCATTTGTTGCAGATACGCCTTGCCATCGAAGTACTGGCTGGACTCAGGGATAAACAGGGAAGAAGGCTGGCTGGCATCGAAGGGGATCGCCCCGACGAGCACGGGGTGAGCAATTCCCTGGCGTTTCGCATCAAGGAATCGTTGCCGGATTTCGTGTTGAAATTCGCTCTGTAGCGCTTCGCCACCGAATGCAGGGGTGGTGACGGTGGTAAAGCAGCCCTGTGCTGCCAGACTGCGCCAGGGAGACATAAAGAAAAAACCACTGGCGGCTGCCTGTGAGGCAAACTGTAGCGTACTTTCTGACGTTAACGATTCCATTGGGCATCCTCATTTAAATGATAAACGTAGTAAGAACTATTATCATTTGCTTTCAGGTGCAGTAAACTACGTCGATTATTGTGGAGTGTCAATAAAGGTAAATTAATTTAATTATCGTAAAGACATCCTTACACGGTGGGTGCTGTACGCGAGCCGTGCTGCCATTACCTGTGAAAAGGGGGGCCAGAGGAATCCACATAAAAGGTAAGCATTGCTGATTAAATGCCCGTGGGATAACGCCCGTGGGATAACAGAGGATGTTAGGCGGGTAGCAGGAAACGTTTAGTCAAGCTGATGGGGTAACCAGCAGCTGGCTTTGAGGCCACTGCGATCGCTACGGTTCGTCAGACTGAGGTGCCCACGATGGATTTGCACAATGCGCTGGACGATATTCAGGCCAAGTCCGCTACCACCATAGCGACGATCCATTCGACGGAAGGCTTTGATGGCATCGTTTACCATACTGGCATCAATGCCGGAGCCTTCATCGTGGACACTGACCTGGCTTCCGGTTTCCTCATCTTCCACCAGCAACGTAATCGTGCTGCCCTCTGGACTGTAACGTGAGGCATTCTCCAGCAGGTTACGCAGCATCAGCCTCAGCAAGATGGCATCGCCCTGTACCGTGCGTATTGTCGTGCTGCTAACAATAAGATGCTGCTGACGCAGGGCCAGTAGTTCATCCATTTCCTGGCGTAGCGGGTCAATGACATCATGCCAGCTCAGGGTCTGATAATGGCCGCTGGCCAGTGCCTGACCGGCGCGTGACAACATCAGGAGCTGCTCAATAACATGCATCAGTTGATCGATGCGCTCAACCAGCATCGGCCCCTGTTTTACCCCTTCCTGCTCCAGCAGCTCAAGGTGTAACCGCAGACCTGCCAGCGGCGTACGCAGCTCGTGTGCAGCATCGGCGGTGAACAGCCGCTCCTGCTGCAGCGTATTATCAAGACGGCCCAGCAGCTGGTTTAACGCCCCGGTGACCGCCACAATTTCATCCATTTCTGAATGCAGCGGCAGGGGAGAGAGATTGTCAGCAGAGCGGGTAACCAGGTTTTGTTGAAGCGATCTGAGCGGGCGAATAATCCAGCTGATTGCCCAGAATGAAAGCAGCAGGGTAAAGCAGACCATCACCAGCGAAGGCAGAAGCAGAGAGGCGATGGCCTCGCGGATTTCATTTTCTACCTGATCATTACGAGCGTGTGCAGAGAGGGTCTCATTGACCAGAAAACTGATCTGTTCGCGGCTTTCATGCCACAGCCAGAGCGCGCTCATCAACTGGCAGCTCAACAGAATGAGCGTCAGCATAATCAATAAACGTCGACGCATACTGTTCATGCGCGTTCTTCCAGGCGATAGCCAACGCCACGTACGGTTTTAATCCGGTCTTTCCCCAGCTTACGCCGCAGATTATGGATATGGACTTCAAGGGTATTTGAGCCGGTATCATCTTGCCAGCTGTAGAGATCCTGCAGGAGTGTTTCCCGGTGCACCGTTTGACCAATGCGCATCAGTAGACGCGTTAACAGAGAAAACTCTTTAGGTGTCACCTCGATGGGGTGATTATCGACGGCGACCTGTTGCGAAGAGAGGTTAAGTGCGAGGTCGCCATGCTGTAACAGGTTATCGCTTCTTCCCTGATAGCGACGGATCAGCGCACGGACGCGGGCTTTCAGCTCAACCAGTGCAAAGGGTTTGATCAGATAGTCATCTGCTCCGGCATCCAGCCCGTCAACACGGTCAGATAATGCATCGCGTGCTGTCAGGATCAATACTGGCAGATCAACCTGCTCTTTGCGCCACTGCCGCAGCAGATCGGCACCATCACGATCCGGCAACCCAAGATCCAGAACAATCAGGCTGTACTGACCGCTGTTCAAATACGCAATGGCCTGCGCGGCGCTGGCCGCACAGTCCACAGCATAACCTTCACCCGTCAGGGCTAGGGTTAACCCCTGTTGCAGGAGCGTATCATCTTCAACGATCAGTATTTTCATTGGCTCAATTATTTTGATAAACGTCTTTGTACAAGCGGCTTTCGAAACGAACCAAAGGAATACGGCGCTGGCGCTGATCTTCCGGTGGCACAGCGTATCCTGACAGGAACTGCACAAAGGCAACACGTTGTCCGCTGGCGGTTGTCATAAAGCCAGCCAGGTTATACACACCCTGTAAAGACCCCGTTTTTGCCGATACCTTGCCATCAACACCAGCTTCGTGCAGACCGCCGCGATAGCGTAATGTGCCGTCATAACCCGCTAAGGGTAGCATCGAAATATAATTTAATTGCTCATCATTCTGCGCAATATATTGCAGTACCTGCATCATGGTTGCCGGAGAGATCAGATCGTGACGCGACAGCCCGGATCCATCGACCTGAATGCTGTTACCCAGATCGATATTCGCCTTCTGACGCAGGATCTGACGGACTGCATCCGATCCTGCCCGCCATGTACCCGGCACGCCAAAGCGTTCATGGCCGATGGTGCGGAAAACGGTGTCAGCGATCATATTGTCTGACTTCTTCAGCATAATTTTTAACAGATCATGCAGCGGTGCTGACTGCGTTTCGGCCAGTACAGTACCGGGCTGTGTGACCTGAGTCTGCCTGACCAGGTGGCCGGTGTAGTCAATCCCGGCATTCTGCAGCTCAGCTTTCAGGATCGCGCCTGCGTAACTGGCCCCGTCCTGGATGGCAAAAGCCAGCGGTAATGGCTCAGAACGCTGGGTCAGACAACCCGTGAGGGTAAAGCGATTAAGCTCACCCGGAACCACATCCAGCTCGCAATACTGCGCATCAGGGGAGCCTTTAGCCAGCGTGCGGACTTCGCTGAACATATTCACCGGATAGTAAGATGCGACGCGAATAAACGCCTTATCACCCGGGTTTGGCGCACTATAAAGCGATACCGAGAAGCAGTTACGATCAACGATGGCAGCGCCGGGCGGGGCACTGAAGCATTGCGTCATGTCATTCCACGGCCAGCCGGGCGCTTTATCGTGGCTGGCAAAAACGGACGTATCAATGACCAGATTGCCATCAATGTGTTCCACACCCTGTTTTCTCAGTGCGGTGACCATATTACGCAAATCCTGGCGTGTCAGGGTGGGATCGCCACCGAAACGAGCCACCAGATCGCCGCGCAGTGTATCGCCGCTCACACTGCCTTTACTTTCCAGCTGTGTATGAAAGCGATAATCCGGGCCGAGTTGTAACAACGCGGCGAGAGCAGTGATCACTTTCATGGTGCTGGCGGGCAGTGCCATCTGTTGGCTGTGATAGTCGATAGCTGGCGTTGTGGCACCAATTTTCTGCACAACCAGCGCCAGATTGGCGCCGTCGGGTAAATATTGGGTATAGTCTTCGACGGGCGCAGCCTGCGCTTGCAGCATAAATGCGCAGGTAAAGCCGGTGACAATTCGTGAAAATCGCATAATCTCGCGGTAACTGACAGGTGATGCTGTCATACTACGGTGCATTGCGGTGGAAAGTAAACGATGACCCCCAGGGAACTCTGGGGTAAAATACGTATCAAATTGCAAAATCGAACCTGCCCTGGAGCTTGCTCCGGGTCAGGCTTCTTTCGTTTCAAATCAGTAGTAAGCGCCGCAGGACGCCCTTCCTGCATGCCACCCGTCAGGATGACGACACTTTAAACAGGATAGATTTTAAGAGGTATTGAGATGAACCAGATTCCGATGACGTTGAGGGGCGCGGAAAAACTGCGCGAAGAGCTGGAAGAGCTGAAAACCGTTAAACGCCCTAGAATTATTGCCTCAATTGCAGATGCTCGCGAACACGGCGATTTAAAAGAAAATGCTGAATATCATGCTGCTCGTGAAGAGCAAGGATTCTGCGAAGGCCGTATTCAGGAAATTGAAGCCAAGCTGTCGAATGCCCAGGTGATTGATGTCACCAAAATGGCGGGCAATGCTAACGGCCGCGTGATTTTCGGTGCCACAGTGACCGTGCTGAATGTGGACACTGATGAAGAGTCTACCTACCGTATCGTAGGGGATGATGAAGCGAACTTTAAGCAGAATCTGATTTCAGTGAACTCACCAATGGCACGTGGCCTGGTGGGCAAGGTTGCTGATGATATTGCCATTATCAAAACCCCAGGTGGCGATGTGGAATATGAAATCTTAAAAGTAGAATATCTTTAATTTTACAGTCCTCAAAATAACTGAGGTTTTGTAAAGATAAGAAAAAGGCCGCAACGCGGCCTTTTATCAGAATCAGGAGCATGGCACTTTCTCCAGTCCTGAGCTTAGTATGGACAAGTCGGCCCGAAAACCGACCTGCTCATCAACGCGGAATGGAAATCTTGCGCTCTTTCGTTGGACGGTACAGTACCAGCGTCTTGCCGATAACCTGCACATTGACTGCACGCGTTTCGCGCACGATGGCCTCAACTACCAGGGCTTTCGTCTCACGATCTTCTGTGGCGATTTTCACCTTGATAAGTTCATGGTGCTCCAGTGCTTGTTCGATCTCGGCCAGCACCCCTTCGGTCAAACCATTGTTGCCCAGCATAACAACTGGCTTCAGCGGATGGGCCAGACCTTTCAGGTGCTGTTTTTGTTTGGTACTCAGATTCATCGTATTTTTTACTTACATTGGGATTGAAAACGGGTCATTCTACCGCCATCTCGGGTGTATCACCAAATCGGCAGCGCTGATTTGAGCGGTTTATTTATCGCTTACGTTGAATCATAGTTGGAAATTGTATGACAGGTAAAAAGCGTTCGGCCAGTTCCAGCCGCTGGCTACAGGAACACTTTAGCGATAAATATGTGCTTGAGGCACAGAAAAAAGGGCTGCGCTCGCGCGCCTGGTTTAAACTGGATGAGATACAGCAAGGCGACAAACTGTTCAAACCTGGGATGACTGTGGTGGATCTCGGCGCGGCTCCCGGTGGTTGGTCGCAGTATGTGGTTACCCAGATTGGGGCAAAGGGTCACGTTATTGCTTGTGATCTTCTGCCGATGGATCCTATCGTCGGTGTCGATTTCCTTCAGGGCGACTTTCGTGATGAATTGGTGCTGAAGGCTCTGCTGGAACGCGTAGGTGAGACCAAGGTTCAGGTTGTGATGTCAGATATGGCACCCAACATGACGGGTACGCCTGCCGTCGATATTCCCCGGTCTATGTATTTATGTGAGCTTGCGTTGGAAATGTGCCGTGACGTTTTGGCACCTGGTGGAAGCTTTTTAGTGAAAGTGTTTCAGGGAGATGGCTTTGAAGAATACCTCCGGGAAATTCGCTCCCTGTTTACGAAAGTAAAAATTCGTAAGCCGGACGCTTCGCGCTCTCGTTCGCGTGAAGTGTACATTGTAGCGACAGGGCGCAAACTGTAACCAGAATAACTGGATTGGCTGTCAGCACCTCAGCGATTCCAAGTGTGAAGGATATAGAGTACCCTACGCTGTCTGTTAACACCGTTGTAATATGAGGTTAATCCCTTGAGTGACATGGCGAAAAACCTGATTCTCTGGTTAGTCATCGCAGTCGTGCTGATGTCTGTATTCCAGAGCTTTGGGCCCAGCGAGTCGAATGGCCGTCGGGTTGATTATTCAACCTTCCTGTCGGAAGTGAACCAGGATCAGGTCCGCGAGGCACGTATTAACGGGCGTGAGATTAACGTAACCAAAAAAGACAGTAATCGATATACGACCTACATTCCCGTCAACGATCCTAAGTTGCTCGACAACCTGTTGACTAAAAATGTGAAAGTAGTGGGTGAACCACCAGAAGAGCCGAGCCTGCTGGCGTCGATCTTCATCTCCTGGTTCCCAATGCTGCTACTTATCGGTGTCTGGATCTTCTTTATGCGTCAGATGCAGGGCGGCGGCGGAAAGGGCGCGATGTCCTTCGGCAAGAGCAAGGCCCGCATGCTGACAGAAGATCAAATCAAGACCACCTTTGCGGACGTTGCCGGTTGTGACGAAGCAAAAGAAGAAGTCAGCGAGCTGGTTGAATACCTGCGTGAGCCTAGCCGCTTCCAGAAACTCGGCGGTAAAATTCCGAAAGGCGTACTGATGGTCGGTCCTCCGGGTACCGGTAAAACCTTGCTGGCAAAAGCGATTGCCGGTGAAGCGAAAGTGCCTTTCTTTACCATCTCCGGTTCTGACTTCGTTGAAATGTTTGTTGGTGTGGGTGCATCCCGCGTTCGTGACATGTTTGAACAGGCTAAAAAAGCTGCGCCGTGCATTATCTTCATCGATGAAATCGATGCAGTGGGCCGTCAGCGTGGTGCCGGTTTGGGCGGTGGTCACGATGAACGTGAGCAAACCCTGAACCAGATGCTGGTTGAAATGGATGGCTTCGAAGGTAATGAAGGCATCATCGTGATCGCGGCAACTAACCGTCCTGACGTGCTGGACCCGGCATTACTGCGTCCGGGCCGTTTCGACCGTCAGGTTGTGGTGGGTCTGCCAGATGTTCGTGGTCGTGAGCAGATCCTGAAAGTCCATATGCGTCGTGTACCGTTGTCGACTGATATGGAACCGTCTGTGATTGCACGTGGTACTCCAGGCTTCTCCGGTGCTGACCTGGCTAACCTGGTCAACGAAGCGGCTCTGTTTGCGGCACGCGGCAATAAGCGTGTGGTATCGATGGTTGAGTTCGAAAAAGCCAAAGATAAAATCATGATGGGTGCAGAACGTCGCTCCATGGTGATGACCGAAGCGCAGAAAGAGTCGACGGCCTACCACGAAGCCGGTCACGCGATTGTCGGTACACTGGTACCCGGTTATGACCCGGTGCATAAAGTGACGATTATTCCGCGAGGACGTGCATTGGGCGTCGCATTCTTCTTGCCTGAGGGTGATGAGATCAGCGCCAACCGTCAGAAGTTGGAAAGCCGTATTTCCGTCGCCTACGGTGGCCGTCTGGCTGAAGAAATCATCTATGGTCCAGACTATGTCTCTACCGGTGCTTCTTCAGACATCAAAATGGCCACCAGCGTTGCGCGCAACATGGTGACTCAGTGGGGCTTCTCAGAGAAATTGGGTCCGCTGCTGTATGCTGAAGAAGAAGGTGAAGTGTTCCTTGGTCGTTCAGTGGCAAAAGCGAAACACATGTCTGATGAAACGGCGCGTATTATCGATCAGGAAGTGAAAAAACTGATTGATACTAACTACGCCCGTGCTCGCCGTATTCTGGATGAGAACATGGACATCCTTCATGCGATGAAAGACGCGCTGATGAAGTATGAAACCATTGATGCTCCACAGGTTAGCGATCTGATGGCACGCCGTGAAGTGCGTCCACCAGCGGGTTGGGAAGAGAGCACCAGCTCTGACAACTCCGATAAAAATGGTGGCAGCCCTCAGGCACCGCGCCCGGTTGATGATCCGCCGACGCCTACCAGCACTATGTAAAAACTGCGCAGCGCTTTCATCTGCTGTGCTGTAAAATTGATATCATCAAAACCCCGGCGCTGACCGGGGTTTTTTTATCCCTGTTACCGGAGAAAATTTGTTATGAAGCTGTACGCCAGAGATTCCGTGCTCGACCTTTCACATCCTCACGTAATGGGGATTTTAAATGTCACTCCTGACTCTTTTTCCGATGGCGGCAAGCATAATGAGTTAATCCAGGCGCTGACTCATGCCAATGAGATGATCAACGCAGGTGCAACCATCATTGATGTGGGCGGTGAATCCACGCGTCCCGGTGCGGTAGAGGTCAGTGTTCAACAGGAGCTGGACCGGGTTATGCCGGTCGTGGAAGCCATCGCACAGCGTTTTGAGGTCTGGATTTCAGTCGATACCTCGAAACCTGACGTTATCCGCGAATCTGCACGGGCAGGCGCGCATATCATCAATGATATTCGTTCCCTGCAGGAACCTGGCGCGTTAGCAGCAGCAGCGGAAACCGGTCTTCCTGTCTGCCTGATGCATATGCAAGGTGAGCCGAAAACGATGCAGCAGGCACCGCAGTATCAGAACATTTTACAGGATGTGGATGCCTTTTTTGTCGAGCATATCGCCCGCTGTGAAGCCGCCGGGATCAAAAAATCACAACTGTTGCTCGACCCCGGTTTCGGTTTCGGTAAGAATCTCTCCCACAATTATCAATTGCTGGCGCATCTGGCGGATTACCACCACTTTGGCCTGCCGCTGTTGGTAGGAATGTCACGCAAGAGTATGGTTGGTCAGCTATTGAATGTCGGGCCATCCCAGCGCCTGACCGGGAGTCTCGCTTGTGCAGTGATTGCCGCCATGCAGGGAGCCCATATTCTGCGCGTCCACGATGTGAAAGAAACCGTAGAGGCGATGCGCGTCGTCGAAGCCACACAGTCTGCAAGGGAAGAAAAATAGTATGAGTGAGCGTAAATATTTTGGTACAGATGGCATCCGCGGCAAAGTGGGTGAGTCTCCGATTACTCCGGACTTCGTGCTGAAGCTGGGCTTTGCTGCAGGTAAAGTGCTGGCGCGTCATGGTTCCAAGAAGATCATTATTGGTAAAGACACGCGTATTTCTGGCTATATGCTGGAGTCTGCACTGGAGGCAGGCCTGGCCGCCGCGGGTCTGTCTGCGGCATTCACCGGTCCGATGCCAACCCCGGCTATCGCATATCTGACCCGCACCTTCCGTGCAGAAGCCGGCATTGTGATTTCTGCGTCACACAATCCCTTTGACGATAACGGCATCAAATTCTTCTCTACTGAAGGCACTAAGCTGCCGGATGAAGTGGAAGAAGCGATCGAAGCGGAAATGGAAAAACCGATTACCTGTGTCGAATCTGCAGAACTGGGACGTGCCAGCCGTATCGTTGATGCTGCCGGGCGCTATATTGAGTTCTGCAAAGGGACATTCCCGAGCGAGCTGAGTCTGAATGGCTTGAAAATTGTGGTCGACTGCGCGAATGGTGCCACTTATCACATCGCGCCAAACGTATTACGTGAACTGGGTGCTACGGTCATCGCGATTGGTGTGCAGCCGGACGGTATGAACATCAACAAAGAGTGCGGTGCGACCGATCTCCGTCTGTTGCAGGAGCGTGTGCTGGCAGAAAAAGCCGATGTTGGTCTGGCTTACGATGGTGATGGCGACCGTATCATGATGGTTGACCACCTTGGCCACAAAGTGGATGGCGATCAGATCCTCTATCTTATTGCCCGGGAAGGGCTGCGCCAGGGGCAACTGCGCGGCGGCGTGGTTGGCACACTGATGAGCAACATGGGCCTTGAACTGGCGCTGAAACAGCTCGGTATTCCGTTCGCACGTGCCAAAGTGGGTGACCGCTACGTACTGGAAAAACTGAAAGAGAAGGGCTGGCGCCTGGGGGCTGAGAACTCAGGTCACGTTATCCTGTTGGATAAAACTACCACGGGCGACGGTATTGTTGCAGGTTTGCAGGTGTTGACTGCGATGGTGCGTAACCATATGACCCTGCACGATCTGTGCAGTGGAATGAAACTGTTGCCACAAATTCTGGTAAATGTGCGTTTCAGTGGTGCCAATGACCCGCTGGAAGACAGCCAGGTCAAAGCGGTGACTGCTGAGGTTGAAGCCGAATTAAAAGGGCGTGGACGCGTATTGTTACGTAAGTCAGGCACCGAGCCTCTCATCCGGGTGATGGTGGAAGGTGAGGATGAAGCGCAGGTGACTGCGCTGGCGCACCGCATTGCTGATGCAGTAAAAGCAGTTTAACCCGATGCCCGGGACGATCTTTTTTAAGTCTTACCGGGCAGGTAATTTACAGAGTGCATAGGATTTTTTTGGGCTAAAGCGTGTGTTTTTTCTCCAAAAAACCGCCTTTTGTCGTTTTTTTCCGCAATCAGTTATGGCGTATGAAATTGCCCTTGCACGTGCGGTCACCTTTGGTTAGTATTCACACCCGCTTCATAGGTAGGTCGTTAACTACTTATTAAGACTAACTGGCTTGAAGCTTTTGATGTGCGTTTAACGCACCAGGAACAAGGTTGATTATGTACGAAGCTCTTTTAGTAGTTTTCCTTATTGTGGCAATCGGCCTTGTCGGTCTGATCATGCTTCAGCAAGGTAAAGGCGCTGATATGGGAGCATCATTTGGTGCAGGCGCTTCTGGTACACTGTTTGGTTCTAACGGTTCTGGTAACTTCATGACCCGTATGACTGCAGTACTGGCGACCCTGTTCTTCATTATCAGTCTGGTTCTGGGTAACATCAACAGCAACAAAACCCAGAAAGGAAGCGAGTGGGAAAACCTGACTCAGCCGGCGCAGTCCCAACAGACTCAGCCAGCGAAACCGGTAACACCGGGCAGCGATATCCCGCAGTAAGCAGTAAATGAAGTTGCAGTAACCGTTTCGACGCGACAGAAATAAAAAAGTCGCCTCTTTAGTGCCGTGGTGGTGGAATTGGTAGACACGCTACCTTGAGGTGGTAGTGCCCGCATGGGCTTACGGGTTCAAGTCCCGTCCTCGGTACCAAATCTCAGTTTTGCTTGCAATTTCTGCAAGTTTTGCGTAGTATTCGGACGCGGGGTGGAGCAGCCTGGTAGCTCGTCGGGCTCATAACCCGAAGGTCGTCGGTTCAAATCCGGCCCCCGCAACCACTTTCCCTTAGAGTTCTTTTTCAAATAAACTGTATACTCCACATTACGTATCTCAGTTGATTTTGAAAAAAATTCTTTTGGATTGTGCCGAGCCGCCAGTGGCGGTTTACAGGGTCCAGTCGCATTAAGCCCCGATATTTCGGGGTTTTTTGTTATCAGGAAGCAGCATCACTGGGCTATAGGCCCTTTTTTTACGTCTTGGGGGTGGGATTGTCCACGTTAGAGCAAAAATTAACAGAGCTGATCTCAGCACCGGTAGAAGCGCTAGGCTACGAACTGGTTGGTATTGAGTTTGTACGCGGTCGCACATCCACCTTGCGCATCTATATTGATAGTGAAGATGGCATCAATGTTGATGATTGCGCTGATGTGAGCCACCAGGTCAGTGCGGTATTTGACGTCGAAGACCCAATTACCGTTGCTTACAACCTCGAAGTCTCCTCGCCTGGTCTTGACCGACCAATGTTTACCGCAGAACATTATGTCCGATTTACTGGCGAAGAAGTGAGCCTGGTTCTGCGTATGGCGGTCCAGAACCGTCGAAAATGGCAAGGTATCATTAAGTCTGTCGAGGGTGAGATGATCACTGTTGCCGTTGAGGGTAACGACGAAGTGTTCGCGCTGAGTAATATCCAGAAGGCGAACCTGGTTCCCCACTTTTAAAAGTCCGGATTGAGGCATACCAGGATGAACAAAGAAATCTTAGCTGTTGTAGAAGCGGTCTCTAATGAGAAGTCCCTCCCACGCGAGAAGATTTTCGAAGCTCTGGAGAGCGCGCTGGCCACAGCCACCAAGAAAAAATACGAGCAGGAAATTGACGTTCGCGTCAGCATCGATCGCAAAAGTGGCGATTTCGATACTTTCCGCCGTTGGCTGATTGTGGACGAAGTGACGATGCCGACGCGTGAAATCACGCTGGAAGCCGCCGTCTACGAAGATGAATCACTGGGCCTGGGTGGCTTTGTTGAAGATCAGATCGAATCTGTTACCTTTGACCGTATCACTACCCAGACTGCCAAGCAGGTTATCGTACAGAAAGTTCGTGAAGCTGAACGCGCGATGGTTGTCGATCAGTTCCGCGAGCAGGAAGGCGAAATCATCACTGGCGTGGTGAAGAAAGTTAATCGTGACAATATCTCACTGGAAGTGCGTCCAAACGATGGTTCTAACACCAACGCAGAAGCCGTGATTATCCGTGAAGATATGTTGCCACGTGAGAACTTCCGTCCGGGTGACCGTATCCGTGGCGTACTGTACGCTGTGCGCCCTGAAGCGCGTGGTGCTCAGCTGTTCGTCAGCCGTTCTAAACCGGAAATGCTGATCGAACTGTTCCGCATTGAAGTGCCGGAAATTGCTGAAGAAGTTCTTGAAATTAAAGCCGCTGCGCGCGATCCAGGCTCCCGAGCTAAAATCGCAGTGAAAACCAACGACAAACGTATCGACCCGGTCGGTGCTTGCGTAGGTATGCGTGGTGCGCGTGTTCAGGCGGTATCCAGTGAGCTGGGTGGCGAGCGTATTGATATCGTGCTGTGGGATGATAATCCTGCGCAGTTCGTGATCAACGCAATGGCCCCGGCGGATGTCGCCTCTATCGTGGTGGATGAAGATAATCACACCATGGATATCGCTGTGGAAGCCGGTAATCTGGCCCAGGCGATCGGCCGTAATGGCCAAAACGTGCGTCTGGCTTCACAGTTAAGTGGCTGGGAGCTGAACGTGATGACGGTCGACGACCTGCAGGCCAAGCATCAGGCTGAAGCTCATGCTGCCATCGACGTCTTTACCAAACATCTCGATATCGACGAAGACTTCGCGACCACTCTGGTCGAAGAAGGCTTCTCTTCTCTGGAAGAGCTGGCTTATGTGCCGATTAACGAGCTGCTGGAAATCGACGGTCTTGATGAAGAGACAGTAGAAGCGTTGCGCGACCGAGCTAAAAACGCGTTAACCACCCTGGCACTGGCCAAGGAAGAGAGCCTCGGCGACACCCAACCGGCAGAAGATTTACTGAGCCTGGAAGGACTGGAGCGCGAGATGGCCTTCAAGCTGGCAGCTAAAGGCGTATGCACGCTGGAAGATCTTGCCGAGCAGGGTGTTGACGATCTGTCAGATATTGAGGGCCTGAACGATGAAAGGGCTGGTGAGCTGATTATGGCTGCACGAAATATCTGTTGGTTCGGCGACGACGCGTAATAAACTGTAGCAGGAAGGAACAGCATGACGACAGATGTAACCGTAAAATCCCTGGCCGCAGAGATTCAGACACCGGTAGAACGCCTGGTACAGCAATTTGCTGATGCAGGGATCCAAAAGTCTGAGACTGACTCTGTTACCCAGCATGAAAAAGAGACTTTGCTGACCCATCTGAACCGCGAACATGGCGGTGGATCTGGTAAGCTTACTCTGCAGCGCAAAACGCGCAGCACCTTGAATGTTCCAGGCACCGGGGGCAAAAGTAAGTCGGTGCAAATCGAAGTCCGCAAAAAACGCACTTATGTAAAAGGCGATCCGGCTGATGCTGAACAAGCAGAAGCGGAAGCCCAGGCAGAGCGTGAAGCGGAAGAACTGGCTCGTCGCGAGGCTGAAGAACAAGCCCAGCGCGCAGCTCAAGACAAAGCGAAGCGTGAAGCCGAGGAGCAGGCCAAACGTGAGGCAGCTGATAAAGCCAAACGTGATGCAGCGGAAAAAGATAAAGTGAGCAATCAACATACCGACGAAACAACCCGGGCTTCTCAGTCCGATAAAGCCCGCCGTGAAGCGGAATCGGCAGAACTGAAGCGTAAAGCTGAAGAAGAAGCGCGTCGCAAGATCGAAGAAGAAGCGAAGCGCGTAGCCGAAGAAGCACGTAAAATGGCGGAAGAGAAAGGCGAAGAGTGGACGCAGGTTAAAGAAGTGGAAGACACTTCTGATTACCACGTTACTACTTCAACTCACGCTCGTGCAGCAGAAGACGAAAATGACGCACAGGTCGAAGGTGACCGTCGTACTCGTACTGCTACACGTCCAGCTAAAGCCCCTGTTCGCAAGAAAGGCAACAAGCATTCTGAAGCGAAAACTGACCGTGAAGAAGCGCGTGCTCAGGTTCGTGGCGGCAAAGGCGGCAAACGTAAACCAAGCACCCTGCAGCAGGGCTTTAACAAGCCAGCTCAGGCTGTTAACCGTGACGTTATCATCGGTGAAACTGTCACCGTAGCGGAACTGGCTAACAAGATGGCGGTGAAAGGCTCCCAGGTCATCAAAGCGATGATGAAAATGGGCGCTATGGCCACCATCAACCAGGTCATCGACCAGGAAACGGCTCAGATGGTAGCGGAAGAAATGGGTCACAAAGTGACTCTGCGCCGCGAAAATGAGCTGGAAGAAGCGGTAATGAGTGACCGTGATACCGATGCGGTGCATGAGTCTCGTGCTCCGGTCGTGACTATCATGGGTCACGTTGACCACGGTAAAACATCTCTGCTGGACTACATTCGCTCCACCAAAGTCGCCTCTGGCGAAGCGGGCGGCATTACTCAGCATATCGGTGCTTACCACGTTGAAACTGACAACGGTATGGTCACCTTCCTGGATACCCCAGGCCACGCAGCGTTTACTTCAATGCGTGCCCGCGGTGCTCAGGCAACGGATATCGTTATCCTGGTGGTTGCGGCTGACGATGGCGTGATGCCACAGACTATCGAAGCGATCCAGCATGCGAAAGCGGCCAAAGTGCCGGTTGTCGTTGCGGTGAACAAATGCGATAAGCCTGAAGCTGATCCAGACCGTGTTAAAACTGAACTGACTCAATACGGTATCATTCCGGAAGAGTGGGGCGGCGAAAACATGTTCGTTAGCGTTTCAGCTAAAGTCGGTACCGGTATCGATGACTTGCTGAATGCTATCCTGCTGCAGGCGGAAGTCCTCGAACTGAGTGCAGTACGTCAGGGCATGGCAAGCGGTGTGGTTATCGAGTCCTTCCTGGATAAAGGTCGTGGCCCGGTTGCAACTGTACTGGTTCGTGAAGGTACGCTGAACAAAGGCGATATCGTTCTGTGTGGCTTCGAATACGGCCGTGTCCGTGCGATGCGTGACGAATTGGGCCGCGAAGTACTGACTGCAGGCCCATCTATTCCGGTTGAGATCCTTGGCCTGTCCGGTGTGCCGGCAGCGGGTGATGAAGCGACCGTCGTACGTGACGAGAAGAAAGCACGCGAAGTAGCACTGTATCGTCAGGGCAAATTCCGTGAAGTTAAGCTGGCTCGTCAGCAGAAATCTAAGCTGGAAAACATGTTTGCGAACATGACCGAAGGCGAAGTGTCTGAACTGAACATCGTGCTGAAAGCTGACGTACAGGGTTCTGTTGAAGCTATCTCCGAATCCCTGATGAAGCTGTCTACTGATGAAGTGAAAGTGAAAATCATCGGTTCTGGTGTGGGTGGTATTACTGAAACCGACGCCACACTGGCAGCAGCGTCTAACGCAATCCTGGTGGGCTTCAACGTTCGTGCCGATGCATCTGCGCGCCGCGTGATTGATTCCGAAAGCCTGGATCTGCGTTACTACTCCGTCATCTATAATCTGATTGACGAAGTGAAAGCAGCGATGAGCGGCATGCTGGCACCTGAGTACAAACAGCAGATCATCGGTCTGGCTGCCGTACGTGACGTGTTCAAATCACCGAAATTTGGTGCTATCGCGGGCTGTATGGTGACGGAAGGTAACATCAAACGTCACAACCCAATCCGCGTACTGCGTGACAACGTGGTTATCTATGAAGGCGAGCTGGAATCCCTGCGCCGCTTCAAAGATGACGTTAACGAAGTCCGTAACGGCATGGAATGTGGTATCGGCGTGAAGAACTACAACGATGTACGTGTTGGCGATATGATCGAAGTATTCGAAATTATCGAAATCCAGCGTACCATCGACTAAGTCGACGACCGCAATCAGCAACACTAATATTTGGGAGGCTTCTGGCCTCCCAATTCTTTATAGAGAGATAATATTATGGCGAAAGAATTTGGTCGCCCTCAGCGCGTTTCTCAAGAGCTGCAAAAAGAGATTGCTATCATTTTGCAGCGTGAGATTAAAGACCCACGTCTTGGCATGATGGTCACCGTTTCAGGTGTTGATGTGTCGCGTGACCTGGCCTATGCCAAAGTGTTCGTGACCTTCCTGAACGACAAAGATGAAGCCGCAATCAAAGGTGGCCTGCGCGCCCTCGGTGACGCTTCTGGCTATATCCGTACGCTGCTCGGCAAAGCGATGCGCCTGCGTATCGTGCCTGAACTGACTTTCTTCTACGATAACTCGCTGGTTGAAGGGATGCGCATGTCTAACCTGGTGACTAACGTGGTCAGAAATGACGAAGAGCGTCGCGGTCCGGCAGAAGAAAATCAGGAAGAAGGTAAAGCAGAGTAATGAGTCGTCCTCGCCGTCGCGGTCGCGATATCCACGGTGTGCTGTTGCTGGATAAGCCTACGGGCTTGTCCTCCAACGATGCACTGCAGAAAGTGAAACGTTTGTATAACGCCAATCGTGCCGGTCATACCGGTGCGCTGGACCCACTGGCGACAGGCATGCTGCCGATTTGTCTGGGGGAAGCGACGAAATTCTCCCAGTATCTGCTGGAATCTGATAAGCGTTACCGTGTGATAGCCCGCCTGGGGCAGCGCACTGATACGTCGGATGCGGATGGTGTCATTGTCAGTGAGCGTCCGGTGGCGTTTACGGCAGAAGCACTTGAACAGGCGCTGGAAAGTTTCCGCGGAGTTACGCAGCAGATCCCGTCGATGTATTCGGCACTGAAATATCAGGGCCGTAAGCTGTACGAATATGCCCGTGAAGGCATTGAAGTGCCGCGTGAATCGCGCAGCATTCAGGTGTACGAGCTGTTGTTTATTCGCCATGAAGGCAATGAACTTGAGCTGGAAATCCACGTGTCGAAAGGGACGTATATTCGCACTATCATCGACGATCTCGGTGAAAAGCTTGGCTGTGGCGCACATGTCACTTATCTGCGCCGTTTGCAGGTTGCCACCTATCCGATCGAAAAAATGGTTACGCTGGAGCAGTTGAGTGCGCTGACGGAAGAAGCACACCGTAGCGAACAGCTTCCCGCTGACCTGCTGGACGCCCTGTTGATGCCAATGGACAGCCCTGCGGCCGAGTACCCGGTAGTGAACCTGCTGAGTTCGGTAGCGGCTTACTTCAAGCAAGGTATGCCTGTTCAGGCGGCGGGTGCCCCCGCCAGTGGGCTGGTACGCGTGACGGAAGGCGACGATCAGAAATTTATCGGCATGGCGGAAATCGCTGAAGATGGGCGTGTGGCGCCACGCCGGCTGGTTGTAGAATATTTCGACTAGCATTCCCCAAAATATTTCGGGTTGCAGGAAGGTGGCAAGTTGGTGAATCCCAGGGAGCATAGAGTACTATGTGACCGGGGTGAGCGAGCGTAGCCAACGCATCTGCTGCTCGAAATATGACGGGTAAATTTGCGCTTGTCTGGCGCTAAGAGTAGAATGGCGCGGCTTTACACTGGGTGGCTGAATTAGAGATCGGCGCCTGTACATTTATCTTAATTTTTGGAGTTGTCTCATGTCTCTAAGTGTTGAAACTAAAGCACAGATCGTTGCTGATTTCGGTCGTGGCGCAAATGACAGTGGTTCTACTGAAGTTCAGGTTGCATTGCTGAGCGCACAGATTAGTCACCTGCAGGGTCACTTCTCTGAGCACAAGAAAGACCACCACAGCCGTCGCGGTCTGCTGCGTATGGTTTCCCAGCGTCGTAAGCTGCTGGATTACCTGAAGCGTAAAGATGTTGCACGTTACACCAGCCTGATCGAACGTCTGGGTCTGCGTCGCTAATTCTTACAGGTTGTCCCGCCACGGTTTCAGAACATCTGAACACTAAAGTGGGTAATCGGACAACCTGGTGCGAGTTTCGCTGGAAAGGGGCCTTTATGGCCCCTTTTTTCAAGCAAGCGGCAGCAATTAAACGCAAACTATTGTATTGTTGGTGAGTGTGATCTTCAGTTGCAGAGGTTCGCGCGGCTAATGAGAGGCTTTATCCCATCTGGGATCAGGGTTGTCATTAGTCGCGAGGATGCAAGAATGAAGATTAGAAATCCACGGTCGGTATAAAAAACTACCGGCCCTGAAGTTAAGGAACTAATTTTGCTGAATCCGATCGTCAAAAAATTCCAGTATGGTCAGCACACCGTCACACTTGAGACCGGTATGATGGCCCGCCAGGCAACGGCAGCCGTAATGGTAAGCATGGACGACACCGCAGTGTTCGTCACCGTTGTAGGCCGCAAAACGCCTAAGCCAGGTCAGGACTTCTTCCCACTGACTGTTAACTACCAGGAGCGTACTTATGCTGCTGGTCGTATCCCGGGCAGCTTCTTCCGTCGCGAAGGCCGTCCAAGCGAAGGCGAAACACTGACCTCTCGTCTGATTGACCGCCCGCTTCGCCCACTGTTCCCGGAAGGCTTCGTAAACGAAGTGCAGGTTATCGCGACCGTTGTTTCTGTTAACCCACAGGTTAACCCGGACATCGTTGCGCTTATCGGTGCTTCTGCTGCTCTGGCGCTGTCTGGCCTGCCATTCAACGGTCCAATCGGTGCGGCACGCGTCGGTTACCTGAATGATCAGTACGTACTGAACCCAACCACCGACGAACTCAAAGAGAGCAAGCTGGACCTGGTGGTTGCCGGTACGAAAGGCGCAGTGCTGATGGTTGAGTCTGAAGCTGAGCTGTTAAGCGAAGATCAGATGCTGGGTGCGGTGGTGTTTGGCCACGACCAGCAGCAGATCGTTATCGATACCATCAACGAACTGGTCGCTGAAGCAGGCAAACCACGTTGGGACTGGACGCCAGAAGCTGTCAACGAAGCGTTACACGCGCGTATTGCTGCACTGGCTGAAGCTCGTTTGAGCGATGCGTACCGCATCACTGAAAAACAGGAACGTTACAACCAGGTTGGCGTGATCAAATCTGAAACCACAGCAGCACTGCTGGCGGAAGAAGAGACCCTGGACGCTGGCGAAATCAGCGACATCCTGCACACGCTGGAGAAGAACGTTGTGCGTAGCCGCATTCTGCGCGGTGAGCCACGTATCGATGGCCGTGAAAAAGACATGATCCGTGGTCTGGATGTGCGTACCGGCGTTCTGCCACGTACTCATGGTTCAGCACTGTTCACCCGTGGTGAGACTCAGGCACTGGTTACCGCAACGCTGGGTACTGCCCGTGATGCGCAGAACCTTGACGAACTGATGGGCGAGCGTACTGACAACTTCCTGTTCCACTACAACTTCCCTCCGTACTCTGTCGGTGAAACCGGTATGGTCGGTTCGCCTAAGCGTCGTGAAATTGGTCACGGTCGTCTGGCGAAACGCGGTGTGCTGGCAGTGATGCCAAAAGGCGATGCGTTCCCGTACACCGTACGCGTTGTGTCTGAAATCACCGAATCTAACGGCTCGTCTTCAATGGCGTCCGTGTGTGGTGCTTCTCTGGCACTGATGGATGCTGGTGTACCCATCAAAGCGGCCGTAGCCGGTATCGCGATGGGTCTGGTAAAAGACAACGACAACTTTGTTGTTCTGTCTGACATTCTGGGCGACGAAGATCACCTGGGCGACATGGACTTCAAAGTAGCCGGTAGCCGTGAAGGTATCACCGCGCTGCAGATGGACATTAAAATTGAAGGTATCACCCGCGAAATCATGCAGGAAGCACTGAACCAGGCTAAGGGTGCGCGCCTGCATATCCTGAGCGTGATGGAACAGGCTATCAGCACTCCGCGTGGCGATATCTCTCAGTTTGCACCACGTATTCACACCATCAAGATCAGCGTTGATAAGATTAAAGACGTGATCGGTAAAGGTGGTTCTGTTATCCGTGCGCTGACCGAAGAAACTGGCACCACCATTGAAATCGAAGATGATGGTACCGTTAAAATCGCAGCGACCGACGGTGAGAAAGCGAAATTTGCTATCCGTCGTATCGAAGAAATCACCGCAGAAATCGAAGTGGGCCGTATCTACAACGGTAAAGTGACCCGTATCGTTGATTTCGGTGCCTTCGTCGCTATCGGTGGTGGTAAAGAAGGTCTGGTTCACATTTCTCAGATCGCTGATAAGCGTGTAGAGAAAGTGACTGACTACCTGCAGATGGGCCAGGAAGTGCCAGTGAAAGTACTGGAAGTTGACCGTCAGGGTCGCGTACGCCTGAGCATCAAAGAAGCCAGCGAACAGGCACAGCCTGAAGCTGAAGCTCCTGCAGCACCAGCACCTGAAGCAGAATAAAAGCATTACCATTGAGTCCTCTGCATCTTCGGATGCGGAGGATTGTTATAACGCGAGGGCGGGATGGCCTTGTGAACGGCAGGCGGATGACAGGATGCTCGTCCCTATGTTTGTTTTCGGGAGTGGTAAATGAAGCCATTTTTGCGCTGGTGTATTGTTGCGACAGCTTTGACGCTGGCAGGATGCAGCAACACCGATTGGCGTAAGAACGAAGTTTTGGCAGTTCCATTGCAGCCTACGCTGCAACAGGAAGTCATTCTCGCTCGTATGGAACAAATACTTGCCAGTCGGTCATTGACCGATGATGAACGCGCACAGCTGTTATATGAGCGCGGAGTGTTGTATGATAGTCTCGGTCTGAGAGCACTGGCGCGAAATGATTTTTCACAAGCGCTGTCTATCCGACCAGATATGCCCGAAGTATTCAATTACTTAGGCATATATTTAACGCAGGCAGGCAATTTTGATGCTGCCTATGAAGCGTTCGATTCTGTACTTGAGCTTGATCCAACTTACAATTATGCGCGTTTAAATCGAGGTATCGCTCTCTATTACGGCGGAAGATTTAAACTGGCGCAAGATGATCTGCTGGCGTTTTATCAAGACGATCCTAACGATCCCTTCCGTAGCCTGTGGCTGTATCTTACTGAACGTGAGATCAACGCAGACCAGGCAAAAGTTTCGCTCAAGCAGCGTTACGAAAAAGCGGTGAAGGAACAATGGGGATGGAATATTGTCGAGTTCTACCTGGGCGATATCAGCGAAAAAACGCTGACTGAACGGCTCCAGGCGGACGCAACGGATAACACCTCGCTCGCTGAACATCTCAGTGAAACCAACTTCTATTTAGGTAAGTACTACCTAAGTCTGGGGGAGAAGGACAACGCTCAAGCGTTGTTCAAGCTGACGGTCGCCAACAACGTTCACAACTTTGTTGAGCATCGATATGCATTGTTGGAGCTGGCGCTACTCGGCCAGACACAAGACGATTTATCAGAATCTGACCAGCAATAGCTGACGAACTTTTATTGCCCGAATTTTCGAAAAGTCATCATCTTAGCGGATGAGGGCCTTTTTGTTCGTCGAAACCACTAATTTGAGCCGGTTCACACTTTTTGATGAAAATGACTGAAAATTTTCACGACGAGTTATGTAGACTGGCCGCCGCAATCTAAGAGGCACGTGTACTACATGACTGATATCCAAACTACTTTTGCTGACCTTGGCCTGAACGCCGACCTCCTCGAATCACTGACCGGCATGGGCTACGTTAAGCCATCTCCAATCCAGCTTGAGTGTATTCCTCATCTGCTGGCTGGCCGTGATGTTCTGGGTATGGCACAGACCGGCAGTGGCAAAACTGCAGCATTCTCGCTGCCTTTATTACACAACATTGACCCTACCGTTAAAGCGCCACAGATTCTGGTGCTGGCACCGACCCGCGAACTGGCGGTTCAGGTTGCTGAAGCGATGACCGAATTCGCCAAACACATGCGCGGTCTGAACGTGGTGGCCCTTTACGGCGGCCAGCGTTACGACGTGCAGCTGCGTGCTCTGCGTCAGGGACCACAGGTTGTTGTGGGTACACCTGGCCGTTTGCTTGACCACCTGAAACGCGGCACGTTAGACCTGTCTAACCTGCGCGGTCTGGTGCTGGACGAAGCCGATGAAATGCTGCGTATGGGCTTCATCGAAGACGTTGAAACTATCATGGCTCAGATCCCAGACAATCATCAGACTGCTCTGTTCTCTGCTACCATGCCAGAAGCGATTCGCCGCATTACCAAACGCTTCATGAAAGATCCGCAGGAAGTGCGTATCCAGTCAAGCATGACGACACGTCCTGATATCAGCCAGAGCTACTGGACTGCCTATGGCCGTAAAACTGATGCACTGACTCGTTTCCTGGAATCTGAAGACTTTGATGCTGCAATCATCTTCGTGCGTACCAAAAGCGCTACGCTGGAAGTGGCTGAAGCGCTGGAGCGTAGCGGTTACAACAGTGCTGCACTGAATGGTGACATGAACCAGGCACTGCGTGAGCAGACGCTGGAGCGTCTGAAAGATGGTCGTCTGGACATCCTGATCGCGACTGACGTTGCTGCCCGTGGTCTGGACGTTGAGCGTATCAGCCTGGTTGTTAACTATGACATCCCGATGGACGCAGAATCTTACGTTCACCGTATCGGCCGTACCGGTCGTGCGGGTCGTGCTGGCCGTGCTCTGCTGTTCGTTGAGAACCGTGAGCGTCGCCTGCTGCGTAACATCGAACGCACCATGAAGCTGACTATTCCAGAAGTAGAACTGCCAAATGCAGAACTGCTGGGTGAGCGTCGTCTGGCTAAGTTTGCTGCTAAAGTTCAGCAGCAGCTGGAAAGCAGCGATCTGGAGCAGTACCGTGCTCTGCTGGCTAAAATGCAGCCAGAAGAAGAGCTGGATATCGAAACACTGGCCGCCGCACTGCTGAAAATGGCTCAGGGCGAACGTCCACTGATCGTTCCAGCTGATGCACCACAGCGTCCACGCAGCCAGTTCCGTGACCGTGATGACAGCCGTGACAATCGCCGTGGTGACCGTCCGGACCGTGGTCCACGTGAACCACGCGAAGCACGCAGTGGTGAAGCACGTGGTGATGCGCCGCGTCGTGAACGTCGTGATGTTGGCGATATGGAAGTGTACCGCATTGAAGTGGGCCGTGATGATGGTGTTGAAGTTCGTCACATCGTTGGCGCTATCGCTAACGAAGGCGATATCAGCAGCCGTTACATCGGTAACATCAAGCTGTTCGGTACTCACTCTACTATCGAACTGCCAAAAGGCATGCCGGGCGAAGTTCTGTCACACTTCACTCGTACGCGTATTCTGAACAAACCCATGAATATGCAGCTGATTGGTGATGCACAGCCACGCAGCAATGACCGTGGCGGCGAACGTCGTCCAGGCGGCCCTGCACGTGGTGGCTTCGGCTCTGGCGCAGGTCGTGAAGGCGGCGCTCCACGCGGTGGTGCTGAAGGCGGTCGTCGTTTCAGCAATGACCGTGGCGGCGAACGTCGTCCAGGTGGCACCAGCCGTGGTCCACGCACTGAAGGCGGCGCAGCACCTACCCGTCGTCGTGATGCGTAATCACTGATGCCCAATAAAAAACCAGCCTTCGGGCTGGTTTTTTTATATCTGCGATTTGTGCCATCCATCTCTGATCATGTAGTGGCGAGGCACGCCTCGCCCTCAGAATCTACAAGGCGTTACGTGCCTGCATCGCCAGCTCGAAGGAGTAGAGGCGAGCCTGGGGATCAAAGATCTGGCCGTTAACCATCACCTCATCCGCCTGCGTTTCGCGCATCAATGCGGCCAGCCCCTGACGCACCTTCTCTTTATCGCCGACCACCGACATATTCAGCGCCTGCTGCACGCCGTACTGCTCGGACGGTGACCACAAATTATCCATATTTTCCACCGGTGCTGGCAGTGGGCCTGGCTTGCCACGGCGCAGGTTAATAAACTGCTGTTGCATGGAGGTAAACAGGAAGCGCGCATCACGTTCGCTGTCGGCGGCGACAACGTTAACGCACACCATCGCGTACGGCTTCTCCAGCCGCGCTGACGGCTTAAAGTTGTCACGATACAGATCCAGCGCCTGTAACAGCATTTCCGGGGCAAAATGGGAGGCGAAAGCGAACGGCAAGCCCATCTGTGCTGCCAGTTGAGCACTGTAAAGGCTGGATCCGAGCAGCCAGACGGGAATTTTCAGCCCGGTTCCCGGAACGGGCTGGACAATCGGCATCTCGTCACCGGAATGATCAAACCAGCGGATCAACTCCGCTACGTCGGCGGGGAAGTTATCGACGTGACCCGCCATATGGCGGCGCAGTGCCAGCATTGTACGCTGGTCAGAACCCGGCGCACGCCCCAGACCAAGATCGATACGGCCAGGATAAAGTGACTCCAGCGTACCAAACTGTTCTGCAATCACCAGCGGTGCATGATTTGGCAGCATGACACCACCAGAGCCTAAACGCAGCGTCTGCGTATTTGCCGCCAGATAACCTATCAGCACCGACGTCGCTGCACTGGCGATCCCGGTCATATTATGGTGTTCGGCCAGCCAGTAACGATGAAAGCCAAGTTTTTCTGACTGCTGTGCCAGAGAGAGTGATGAATGAAAAGCATCGCGTGCGGATGCCCCCTGTGGGATAGGGGCAAGATCCAGTACGGAAAGAGGAACATTTTTTTTATCAGGCATAGTTGCTCACTTTGTCTAACGGCCGACACTGCGCCATGTGCAAAAACGACAGGCTACGGGATCTGTTGTCCCTGTTATTGTCCGTTTGCAGCACTCAAGAAATAAAGTGCGCACAGAACAGACGAAACAATAGTGCCTGCGGATAGTTAGGCTGCTAGCCAATCAAAGTATTATCCATCATCTGCCAGAATGAAACAGCTATTTAGCTGACCAGCTCAAGCCCTGCAACGCGGCGCCAGTAGCCATTACACTCATTGCTGCGTGCCATCATCAGTGGCTGATGGCCTGTTTCGTTTGCGCGGAACCGATCCACCATCGACAACGTTTCTGCATCCTGCGGCGAAAGACGCACAATGTCGACCAGCCCCTGCATTGAGATCAGGTCATTGCCGAGGTTATAGCAATTGCCGCTCATGGTCTGGATCCCGTTCAGGACGAACACCTGCTGGTCTTCCTGAGTGCGAACACGTCGCCCCTGCGGGTAGTCAATGCAGCAGGTCTGGCATTCATTTTTGCTGCGATTTTCAGAGCGGGCAGTAAAGCAGCGGGCAGAGTACGCCAGCGGCAGATAACCGTAACTCAACACCTCGACCTCAAACTGCTGGCGAATGCCCAGCTCATCACACTGCTTCAGTAATTGCACCAGCCAGTCGCGCGACAGTTCCACCGGCATACACCAGCGGGTCATACCCATTTTCAGCAGCAGTTGCAGCGTAACGGCGTTATACACATTTAGCGCAGGTCCGGCGACAAAAGGCACGCCCGCTTCATTTGCCAGCGTCACCGCACCCACATCATTAGCTTCAATGAGAAACTCGCCGTTATCGACATAGCGCTTCAGTTCCGTCAGTTCAGAAGGGGATTGCACCAGTGCCAGAGTGCTCAGAACGACCTGTTTACCGGCGGAGGCCAGCGACTTCGCCATACTCAACCAGTCAGCGGTTTTCGTTGCACGGCGTTTGCTGCAAACAGATTCGCCGAGGTAGATGACGTCAGCCTGACTGCTGGCGGCAGCCTGATAAAAGGCATTCAGCGTTTCTTTTGGCCAGTACCACAGTACCGGACCCAGTGAGTATTTCATGATATCTCCTACTGCCACTGGCGGTGATAAGCACCGAGCGTTGTCTGAGTACCTTCACTCAGCGCACTCAGCGCCGCCATCCATTGCGGCTGCGCGGTGAAATTTTGCGGGTCAGCTTTACAGCGATCGATGGCCTGGCGCCAGATACGCGCCACCTGTTCAACATAGGCCGGGCTACGCTGACGTCCCTCAATTTTGACGGAGACAATATTGGCTGCCATCAGCTCAGGTAAGAGTGCCAGCGTGTTCAGGCTGGTGGGTTCTTCCAGCGCATGATAGCGCGCCTCATCTACCTTATAGCGACCCTTGCACAGCGTGGGGTAACCGGCATTTTCTCCGTTGTCATAACGATCAATCAGCACTTCGTTCAGACGGGATTCCAGGCCTGCCTGGGTTTGCTGCCAGCGAACGAAGCGCGCGGGGGAACAGGCACCGACGGTATTGGGCGACTCGCCGGTCAGGTAAGACGAAAGATAACAACGTCCTTCCGCCATAATGCACAAGCTACCAAACGCGAACACCTCGAGTGGAACGGTAGTGTCACGCGCCAGTTGGCGCACCTGGTGCATCGATAGCACTCGTGGCAATACCACGCGTGCAACATCAAAGTTACGCTGATAAAAGCGTACGGCAGCGGCATTAGTGGCAGACGCCTGTACCGAAACATGGCGTTCAATATGAGGATATTTATCTGCGGCATACGCCAGCATGGCAATATCTGCCAGGATTAAGGCATCAGCACCCGCATCTGCGGCCATATCCACCGCACGCTGCCAGCGTTGGTAGCCATCGGGATGGGCAAAGGTGTTAATGGCCACATGGAGTTTACGTTTACGCTGATGCACGTAGTTTGCGGCTTCCTGCAGGCGTTTATCGGTGAAATTCAACCCCGCAAAATGGCGGGCATTGGTCTCATCTTTCAGGCCGATATACACCGCGTCGGCACCATTTTCGATGGCGGCCTTCAGTGCCGGAAGATTTCCGGCCGGGCAGAGAAGTTCCATAAGAAGCGATCCAACTAATCAGAAGAGTTGAAGAGTTTAGTGAGGAAGGCCGAGACAAATTTTGATTTAAGGCAGCTAATGGCGTATTGATGGTGTTCGTGTACCCTGATAAAACTCATAGAGTTCGCACACTTTGTTGATCCAGCCGTCAGACGCTTTTTGCTGCTGTGGCAAAATAGCTGAAATTTATTCGTAAGGAGTGATAATGGTGTTGAACCCGCTACGCAGCCACTGTGTCCGTCACGGGCCGCAATTACTGCGTTTCCCACTGCGGTTTACCCCGTTTGCAGTGAAGAAGCCGCTATTACAGGCACTGTTACGCTGGCAGTTTCAGCAGGCGCTGGCGGAAGGCGAGCTGGACTTCCTTGAAGGGCGCTGGCTGGGGATTGAGGTCAAGGACCTTGAACTCCGTTGGTCAGTCACGCTGGAACAGGGGCAGCTTCGGGTCGCTGAACGTGAGGAGGCTGATGTCTGGTTTCGCGGCAATGCCAATGACCTGGCGCTGATCGCCGCCCGCAGGCAGGATCCGGACACTCTGTTTTTCCAGCGCCGTTTACTGATTGAAGGTGATACGGAACTGGGCCTGGAAGTCAAAAATATGATGGATGCGATAGATCTGGACGCCATGCCAGCGCCGCTACGCATCGGGCTTATGCAACTGGCTGATTTTATTGAGGCCGGAATGAAAGAGGACGCGATTCCCCCGGCGGATCGCGCAGGTGCCACATGTTAATTCGTTCAGAAATTGGCATCGATGCGGCGAGCATCGACAGCCTGCTGCGCCGTAGCTTCCCAACCTCTGCGGAAGCGGAACTGGTGCAGCAACTGCGGGAAGATGGGCTATTAACCCTCGGTGTCGTTGCAACAGATGACGATGGCCAGGTGCTGGGCTATGCGGCCTTCAGCCCGGTCACGCTCAACGATGAAGATCGGCAGTGGGTAGGATTAGCGCCGCTGGCGGTTGATGAAAGCGTTCGCAAGCAGGGCGTGGGTAAACAGTTGATTTACGAAGGGCTGGATACGTTGAATGAGTTTGGCTATGCCGCCGTTGTGGTGTTGGGCGATCCCGCTTTCTACGGTCCTTATGGCTTTGAACCGGCTGCACGCCACCAGCTGCACTGCCGCTGGGAAGGCACTGAAGCGGCGTTTCAGGTGTACAAGCTGGCGGATGACGCCTTTGATGGCGTTGAAGGCCGCATCGAGTTCTCCGTGCCCTTTAATCGCTTCTGAGCGCAGCAAGCCATTGAACAAGTGATACAGGCTGGTGTTCTACCAGCCTGATCTTCTGTGGTTTTTTCAGTTGCTTAACCTGATATTCCAGCTTCGACGCCAGCGAACGATCCCCTGCCTCACAGTGAAATACCAACACCAGCGGTCCTTTACCGCGCAATGCTTTTGCGCCTTTACCACTCTGGTGCTGGGCAAAACGCCTGGCCACGTCATTGGTGATGCCGGTGTACAGCATTCCTTTAGCGGTTCGCAGAATATACAGTCGCCAGTCCCCGGGTGCAGCCGCGCTCATAGGGTTTCTCAGATAAAAAACAGTACGGCTACTTTAGCGTATATGTTGGCAGAGAGGGAGAGGCAGGGGGGCAGCAAGGGCCAGCCGGAGCTGGCCCGAAGCATCATGCGGCGTTAAGAATACGCAGCGATTCGCGGTTAAAAGCGGGGAGATCGTCCGGCGTGCGGCTGGTGACCAGCCTGTCGTTATCGACCACGACCTCTTCATCGTAGAAATCAGCACCGGCATTTTTCAAATCAATCACCACCGGTTTCACCGTGGTCATTTTGCGACCGCGTACGGCATTGGCACTGATCAGCAGCTGTTGCCCGTGACAGATAGCGAAGACAGGTTTGCCCAGTGCAACAAAGGCTTTGGTGAAGGCGACAAAACGGTCATCGCCGCGCAGCGTGTCCGGGGAGTGGCCGCCGGGCAGCAGTAGCGCATCAAACTCGGCCGGATGGACATCATCGATATTTTTATCGACCTTCAGGCTGGCTTTACCCTGCTTACCGGTAATGGTTTTACCCGCTTCACTGTCAATGGTAATGACCTGGTGGCCGGCTTTTTTATACGCCTCTGCGGGAGAAGTAAATTCTGAGTCTTCAAATTCATCGGTAATCAGCACCGCAATTTTCTTGCTCATATTTCCTCCTGTGAGTTTCATTTAAATGCGCAGTAAGTGTGGTTCACTGGTGCTGAAAAGCAAATTCAGGGGCACAGCGAGGGGCACAGGTGGATGATTTTAGAAGGGAACATAGGGCACACAAAGGTAAAGAAGACGCAGGTCGCTGGTGTTTATGTATACCGCACCCTATGATAATTCCCCATTAAGCTCCCACTTTTCAGGACGATCTCATGGCCACGCTGCACTCCTTACTCGCTTTTGCTTCTTATTTTTTAACCAGCGGCGCGCTGGTACTGATCTTTCTGTTTATCTATACCCGCATTACACCGCACAACGAATGGCGTCTGATTAAAGAGAATAATCTGGCGGCGACTTCAGGGTTCATCGGGGCACTGCTGGGTTACATTATTCCGCTGGCCAGCGTGGCCATTAACTCCGTTAACCTGCTGGATTATCTGGTCTGGGGTGCAGTGGCGCTGGTTGTGCAGCTGCTGGTATTTACCGCAGTGCGCCTGTTTATGTCGGATATCAGCCGCCGCATTGAGGATAATCACCTGTCTGCGGGGCTGTTCCTCGGTGGGGTGTCTACCAGCGTGGGGATATTGAACGCCGCCTGCATGACCTACTGATCTCAACGTAAATTATGGATCACCTGGTTGCTGCTGCCGCGCCACAGCAGCGCCGGGTCTTTGAGTGCCTGAATAAACTTCCCGTCGATCAGCACATTCACGCTGGTGACCACCTGCTGCTGCTCTGTGCTCAGTTCCTCCAGGCGGTAACCTGTCCACATCCAGATATCTTTGCCAGCACACTCACGCTGCACTCGCCGCAATAGCCGTCCGACATCCGCCAGATTGGTCGGATGCAGCGGATCGCCGCCTGACAGCGACAACCCCTGGCGCGGAATACGTGTATCGTTGAGGTCGGCAATCAGCTGCTCTTCCATTTGAAGGGTGAACGGCAACCCGGAGTTCAGCCGCCAGGTGCTTTTGTTATAACAACCGGGGCATTCATGCACGCAGCCGGAGACAAACAGCGTGCAGCGCGTGCCGGGACCGTTAACGATATCCACCGGGTAGTACTGATGGATGTTCACCCCAGCTGACCGTTACCCAGGTGCTTCACCCGACGTTTAACCTCCTCCTGCTTCCCGGCGTTAAACGGACGGGCATCAGGACTGCCGAGATAGCCGCACACCCGCCGCGTCACCGAGACGCGGGTGCTGTCATGGTTACCGCATTTCGGGCAGGTAAAGCCTTTACTGGTGCACTCAAACTCGCCGGTAAAACCGCACTCATAGCACTCGTCGATAGGCGTATTGGTGCCGTAGTAAGGCACCCGGCTGTAGCTGTAATCCCAGACGTCTTCCAGCGCCTTAAGGTTGTGCTGAATGTTAGGGTATTCGCCGTAACAGATAAAACCGCCGTTCGCTAACGGTGGATAACCGGCTTCGAAGTCGATTTTATCGTACGGATTGACCTTCTTCTCCACGTCGAGGTGGAAGCTGTTGGTGTAATAGCCTTTATCGGTGACGCCCGGCACCACGCCGAACTCGGCAGCATCGAGGCGACAGAAACGGTCACACAGGTTCTCACTGGGCGTACTGTACAGACTAAAGCCGTAGTCCGTTTCCTCTTTCCATGCCTCGACGGCGGCGCGCAGTCGGGCAACAATCTCCAGCCCTTTGGCGCGCAGTTGCGCATCATCATAAGGATGTACACTGCCGCCGCTCAGGGCATTCAGCGTTTCATGAATGCCAATATAGCCCAGAGAAATGGAGGCTCTGCCGTGACGGAAGATAGGTGCCACCGGATCATCGGCTTTCAGGCGCACTCCGCACGCACCCTCCATATAGAGGATGGGGGCCACGCGGGCCTTCACATTTTCCAGCCGGGCGATGCGTGTCATCAGGGCTTTCTTCGCCAGCAACAGACGCTGGTCGAGCAGCGTCCAGAAGCGGCTCTCATCACCCTGTGCCTCCAGCGCAATACGCGGCAGGTTAAGGCTGATCACGCCGATATTGTTACGGCCATCGTGGATCGGCTCGCCGTTCTCTTCATACACGCCCAGGAAGCTGCGGCAGCCCATAGGGGTTTTAAACGATCCTGTGACCTTGACCACCTGATCGTAATTGAGAATATCCGGATACATGCGTTTGCTGGCGCACTCCAGCGCCAGCTGTTTGATATCGTAGTTGGGCTCGCCAGCGGCCTGATTTAGCCCGGCTTTGATAGCAAAAACAAGTTTCGGGAACACCGCCGTTTTATGATTTTTCCCCAGCCCGGCAATGCGGTTCCGCAGAATCGACTGCTGGACCAGGCGCGCCGCCCAGCTGGTGCCAAGGCCAAACCCAAAGGTGACAAACGGCGTCTGGCCGTTAGCGGTATGCAGTGTATTCACTTCATATTCCAGTGACTGGAACGCGTCGTAGCACTCTTTCTCGGTGCGTGTCTGGGCATAGGCTTCGACATCCGCCACCTGCCATTGCTGCGCAGTGGCACGATGTTTCACCAGGCTGGCTTCCACAAACGGGGCCAGCACCTCATCAATGCGGTTAATGGTGGTGCCGCCGTAAATATGGCTGGCCACCTGGGCGATAATCTGTGCGGTAACGGCGGTCGCGGTGGAGATCGACTTTGGCGGTTCGATCTCGGCATTCCCCATTTTGAAGCCATGGGTCAGCATGCCGCGCAGGTCAATCAGCATACAGTTAAACATCGGGAAGAACGGCGAATAGTCGAGGTCATGATAGTGGATCTCACCGCGTTCATGCGCACTGACCACATCGCGCGGCAGCATATGCTGACGGGCATAGTGTTTAGCGACGATGCCGGCCAGCAGATCGCGCTGGGTCGGGATCACTTTGCTGTCTTTGTTGGCATTTTCATTCAGCAGTGCCGGGTTGCTCTGTTCAATCAGACCGCGAATTTCATGGTTCAACCGACCGCGCAGCTCGCGTGCTACGTCGCGATCGTGGCGGTATTCAATATAGCTGCGTGCCAGCTGCGGGTAACGGCCTGCCATCAGTTGGTTCTCAACCGCGCGTTGAACCTCTGCGATATCCACGCTCGGACGGGCGGTGAGCTGAGCGCTAATCTGGCTGGCGGCAGTGGCGCAGTAGTCGTCATCGTCAATTTTCGCAGCCTGTGCAGCGGCACGGATTGCCGCCTCAATACGCGCTGGATCGAAGGCGACCTGACAGCCGTCCCGCTTGATTACCTGAGTTGCCACCGCTGCTCTCCTGAATGAAGAAAATCTATATGTGGGTTTGAGTGGCTATAGTAAACGCTATATATAGTGTTGCGATCAGATTTAAACGCCGTTTTATTGACCTGAGGCAAAGATCTGACAGCAGCGTAGCAAAGATAAGCGATGGTCAACGTCGGTTAAGGTTTTGTGTGGTTATACGCTATTTTTTGCCATCAAGGTGTGCTGTGGCGGTTGCATTCAACCCAAAGGAATCACTACTATTGCCGGTTGCCATAGAGCGAAATCCATTTTGCTCTGGTCTCTCAGGGATACTGTCTGATGTCGTCTGTCGCTTATAACGAAAAACAGGTCATTCGCTGGCTCGGTGCGCGTACCGTGGCCCGGGCGCGCGATCTGGTCGCCAGCGTACAGAATCTCCAGTGGCAAAATAATTTGCTGACCGGCGAGGTGCCGGGACGTAAAGCGGAACCTTTCAGCGTGATCGTGCATTTCAGTCGTCCCCAGGGCAGGTTGCTGGCCAGCGGAGAGTGCAGCTGTGCTGTAAAAAATAACTGCAAGCATGTCGCGGCGCTGATGCTGGCGAACCTGCAACCCCGCCAGCCAACAGCGGCAGTGGTCCTCAAAACCATTGAGGCAGTGCCCGTCCCGGTGCTGCAACTGCAATCACGTGCCAAATTTATCAGCGGCTATGGTCATTATGGTCATCGCCAGAAGCGCCTCGATTTTGCCTCCGTCAGCTTTGACTACGCAGGCGTGAACGTTGATGCAGGAAGCCGGGCGGAGAACTTTACCGACAGGAATGGTCTGCGCTACCACGTTCAGCGCCATACGGAAGAGGAGCAGTCCTGGCTGGCGCAGATCGACACGGTCGGGCTGAATGCCATCCCCGCCGGGCATATTTATACGCCAGCTCCGTTGCCCCCGGCGATCTTCGCCCCGGCATCGCCGCCGCAGTGGCGTGATTTCATTAAAAAAGGCCTGCCGGCGCTGCGCAAACGCGGCTGGCGCATCAGCATGGATGATGATTTCACCTGGAACGTCTCGGACGTTGATGCGATTGAAGGGCGCGCAGTACAGGGCGAGGACGGCTGGTTCGATCTTGAACTGGCGATGAAAATTGGCCGCCGACGCGTGCGCCTGGAGCCGCTGCTGGCGAAGCTGTTTGAGCGTGACCGCCGCTGGATGTCCGGCAATCTGCGTCTGATTGATGATGACGAACAGATTGAGATGCGTGACGATAAGAATCAGCGATTGCTGTTTCGCGCGGGTCAGCTAAAGCCGCTGGTGGGCAATCTGATTGATCTGTTTGGCGCGCATCAACCGCTGCGACTGGCCGCCTGGGATATCGGGCGTCTCAGCGAGTCCGGCGATCGTAATCGCTGGATATTTGACGGTGACAACGCGGTCCATCAGCTGGCAGAGCGATTGAACGGGCACAGCGGTGTACAGGCCATTGCCCCGCCTGTTGGCTTGCAGGCCACCCTGCGCGATTATCAGCAGCAGGGCGTGAACTGGATGCAGTTCCTGCGTCAGCATCAGCTGGCGGGCATACTGGCCGATGATATGGGGCTGGGGAAAACGATTCAGACGCTGGCCCACCTGCTGCTGGAAAAAGAAGCCGGGCGCCTCGATCGTCCTGCACTGATCGTGGTGCCGACCACGCTGGTCCATAACTGGTGCTGTGAAGCACGGCGCTTTGCCCCCGATCTGCGAGTACTGGCGCTGACCGGGCCGCAGCGCAAAGACTTTTACGATCAGATGGAACAGTACGACGTGGTCATCACCACCTATTCACTGCTGTGGCGCGATCAGCCGCAGCTGGTGGCGCACTATTATCATCTGCTGATCCTCGATGAAGCGCAGTACGTGAAGAACAGCGCCTCACGTGCCGCCTCGGTAATCCGCACCCTGAAGACGCGGCATCGTCTCTGCCTGACCGGAACCCCGCTGGAAAATCACCTCGGGGAGCTGTGGTCGCAGTTTGATTTCCTGCTGCCGGGCTTCCTCGGCAGCGAACGCGACTTCACCCAGAACTGGCGTATTCCGGTAGAACGCAATGGCGATAAAGTCAGGCGTGAGCTGCTGGCGAAGCGCGTACGGCCGTTTATGCTGCGCCGCCGTAAACAGGAGGTCGCCAAAGAGCTGCCGCCGAAAAATACCATTGTGCGCAGCGTGCCTCTGGACGGTGCGCAACGAGAACTGTATGACCAGGTGCGTGCCGCCATGCAGGACCGCGTACAGTTAGCGATGCAGCAGCAGGGGCCGGGACGCAGCCATCTGCTGGTGCTGGATGCCCTGCTAAAACTGCGCCAAATCTGCTGCGATCCGCGTCTGATGTCCGATCCGCGCGCCGAGCGGGTGAAACACTCTGCCAAGCTGGCGCTGCTGCGCGAGATGCTGCATGACCTGCTGGCAGAAGATCGGCGCATCCTGATCTTCTCGCAGTTCACCACCATGCTGGGCATCATCGCCGAAGAGTTACAGAAAGCGCGCATTCCTTATGTCATCCTGACGGGCAGCACCCGCGATCGCACTGAGCCGGTACGGCGTTTTCAGCAGGGCGAAGTCCCGGTGTTTCTGATCAGCCTTAAAGCGGGCGGAGTTGGGCTGAACCTGACGGCGGCCGACACGGTGATCCACTACGATCCCTGGTGGAACCCGGCGGCTGAAAATCAGGCCACCGATCGCGCTTATCGCCTCGGGCAGGATAAACCGGTCTTTGTGTATAAGCTGATCGCGGCCGATACCATTGAAGAGAAGATCGTCGCGATGCAGCAGCAAAAAGCCGAGCTGGCCGGAGAGATCCTCGACGACGAGCTGAGTGAACCCTCCAGTTTCAGTCAGGACGATCTGGCGGCACTGTTCTCCTGACATCACCGCCCGGATAGCATCAAAACGTTAACGGCGCCTGCGCCTTATGGAATTCGTTTCGTGAGATGTAACTTGATGTAACACGCGAATTATGTTTTATGAGGTCATCACAAAAAAAGGATGCCCTGATATGCCATGGTCACTGCGCCCGCTGTTGCTTGCCTGTTCCCTGTTTCTGCCATTCACTGTGGCTGCCGACCCGGCAGGGAAACTCCCGCTGATGCCCTGGCCGCAGCAGGTAGAGCAGCCAGAGGGTAGGGGAAATCTGGCCCTGACCATGCCGCTGGCGATTCAGGTTAAGGGCGATAACCTGCACGAGGCAATCCCGCGCTGGCAGCAACGCCTGGCGCGTCAGACCGGTAACCCTGATCTGCCGATTTCCGCCAGTGCCACGTCATTACAGATCCGTATCGCCCGACAGGTTGCCGCTATTCCTCAACCGGACAGCGATGAGAGCTACCGGCTGGTGGTCAGCGCCGACGGCATCACACTGGATGCAGCCACCCGTTTTGGCGCGATGCGCGGCATGGAAACGCTGCTGCAACTGGTGCATAACAGCACGGTGCCCCTGGTGACGATTAATGACCACCCGCGCTTTCCGTGGCGCGGGATCCTGATTGATTCTGCCCGCCACTTTATGCCCATTGAGACGCTGAAACGCCAGATTGATGGCATCGCCGCTGCGCGTATGAACGTCTTCCACTGGCACCTGACCGACGACCAGGGCTGGCGTTTTGGTTCCAGTCATTTCCCACAGTTGCAGGAAAAAGCCAGCGACGGACTGTGGTACAGCCCGCAGCAGATGCGCGATATCGTCAGCTATGCCGCCCATCGTGGCGTGCGTGTGGTGCCGGAAATTGACTTTCCGGGGCACGCTTCGGCACTGGCGGTGGCGATGCCTGAACTGATCGCGGCACCGGGGCCTTATCAAATGGAACGTGGCTGGGGCGTCTTTAAACCGCTGCTCGATCCGTCCCGCGAACAGGTTTATCAGTTTATTGATACGCTGGTGGGCGAGGTGGCCGCCATCTTCCCCGATCCTTATCTGCATATTGGTGGCGATGAAGTGGATCCCAGCCAGTGGGATAACTCTGAGGCTATCGCTCAGTTTATGCAGCAGAAAGGGTTGAAAGACAGTCATGCACTGCAGGCATATTTCAATCAACGGGTGGAGAAGATCCTGGAAAAACACCAGCGACAGATGATCGGCTGGGATGAAATCTATCATCCCGATCTGCCGCGCAGCATTCTGATCCAATCCTGGCGCGGACCGGATGCGCTGGGTGAAGTGGCAAAAAACAACTATCGCGGCATCCTTTCTACCGGCTTCTATCTCGATCAGGCCCAGCCTGCGGCGTTCCATTATCGCAATGAAGTCTGGCCGCAGGGACTGAACGATGCCGATCGGATCAAAGAGGGCGAAACAGCACAGAGCTGGCAATTTACGCTGCCACGTCTTAAGGGTAAGCCGCTTACAGGCAGCTTTACGCTGATTGATGCCGTTGGTGGATGGCGCGGATTTATTGATTTCGAAGGGCGCTCGCGGCGTATGGTGCGGGAGATCCGCTGGCTGTCGCCCACCCAGTTTACCTTCCGTGTCGACAGCTGGATGGGCGAGCTTCGTCCAGTGCTCACCCTGGCGGGCGACAACATGAGCGGCTACTGGCGCATCGGTAACGTGCGCTATCCCACTGTGGGCAGCAGGCTGCCGCAGCCTCCGCAGGGTATAAAACCGGTACTGCCGGATGATGCCCAGTTGCGAAATAACCTGCTGGGCGGGGAAGCGGCGCTGTGGAGCGAAATCGTCGATGAGAACGTGATTGACGTCCGTTTGTGGCCGCGGGCATTTGTGGTGGCAGAGCGGCTGTGGTCGGCCTCTGATGTGACGGATGAGCAGAATATGTATCAGCGCCTGGCGGCGGTTGATAGCTGGTCCGCCGTGTCGGTGGGTCTGCAACAGCACGCGGAGACGCAGTTGCAGATGATGCGTCTGGCCAACAGTAGTGACACGGTGCCGCTGCAAATCTTCGCTGAAGCGCTGGAGCCTGCGCAATTCTATACCCGACAGCATCTGAAATATCAGGCCGGACATTACACGCAGGCTGAACCGCTGAACCGGCTGGCCGATGTGCTGCCATCCGAAAGCAACAAAGTACGTGAGCTGGATCAGCAGGTGGACGCGCTGATCGCCAATCGGGGTGACCGACAGGCGGCGCAGGCGATCCGCCGTCAGCTTCTGCAGTGGCAGCACAATATTCCGCTGGTAGAGCCGGTGCTGGCGCAGAACCCGCAGCTACGGCCGCTGCTGCCGGTGGCAGGGCAGGTGGCAGAGATCAGTCAGATGGGGCTGTCACTGCTGGATGCGATGGAAAAGGAACAAACTTTTGGCGCTCGTGAAGTGGCGAAGATGCATCAGCGGCTGGATCAGGCGGCGCTCAGCCAGGATGAAGTGGTGATTGCGCTGGTGTATCCGGTGGAGAAATTATTGCGCAACGGGAAATAACGGCGGGTCGATCGTTGATCGACCCGTACAACGATTCACGACGTTCGCTTAACGACGTACAGCGATCGCTTCGATTTCGATGTTCACATCTTTTGGCAGACGCGCCACTTCCACACACGAACGTGCCGGGAAGCTGGCGTGGTGCTCAGTGAAGAAGGCTTCGTAGGTGGCATTCACCGTGGCGAAGTCATTCAGATCTTTCACGAACACGGTGGTTTTGACGATATCACCCACTTTCAAACCCGCGGCCTCAACAATCGCTTTCACATTTTCCAGCGACTGGCGTGCCTGCGCGGCAATATCGTCCGCCACAGCACCGGTTTTCGGATCGACCGGGATCTGGCCTGACGTGAAGATCATGCTGCCGAGATCCACACCCTGAACATAAGGGCCGATAGCGGCGGGGGCGTTTTCCGTACTGATTTCGCGAGACATAGTTTCTCCTGAATGTGTGCGATGGTGAGGATAGGGGTACAGCGTATCATTTTTGCCCGGGCCGGGCATGCCCGGCCCCTACAGGAACAGTGATATTCCGTAAGACCGAGGCCCGACAGCAACGGTGATACCCCGTAGTGGCGAGGCCCGACAGCAACGGTGATACCCCGTAGTGGCGAGGCCCGACAGCAACGGAGATACCCCGTAGGGGCGAGGCCCGACAGCAACGGTGATACCCCGTAGTGGCGAGGCCCGACAGCAAAGGTGATACCCCGTAAGAGCGAGGCCCGACAGTAACGGTGATACCCCCGTAGTGGCGAGGCCCGACAGCAACGGTGATACCCCGTAGGGGCGAGGCCCGACAGCAACGGTGATACCCCGTAAGAGCGAGGCCAGACAGTAACGGTGATACCCCGTAGGGGCGAGGCCCGACAGCAACGGTGATACCCCCGTAGGGGCGAGGCATGCCTCGCCTCTCTGTTTGACCCGGCGCGTGTCACATCCTGCCCACGCAACGGACCAAATGCAACGGCATTAACCGTTTGCCATCACCACATGGTGCGCGAACTCTTTCTCGCAGTATTTACATTTCAGGTGCAGCTCATCCTGGCGCTGTTTCACCGCGAAGCTGGAATGCACCGGTTCAGAACGGCTGATGCAGTTGCTGTTCGGGCAGGTCAGCACGCGTTCAATCCGGTCTGGCAACGTCGGGGAGCTCTTCGCCACCACGTTGTAATCATCAATGCGGTTCACCGTTGCGTGCGGTGCATACACCGCCAGCTGGTTGATCTGATCGTCGGTCAGGAAGGTGTTCTCAATCTTGATCAGGTCTTTGCGGCCCAGCTCACCCGAGGGCAGATTCAGGCCAATGGTAATGCGCTGGTCGGTTTCCGTCAGGCGGAACAGGGAGAGCAGCTTAAAGCCAATCTGGGCCGGGATATGGTCGATCACCGTGCCGCGTTTAATCGCTTCAACCTGTAATTTATTATCGTGTGTCATGTGCTTATCCCCTTAAAGAACCGGTTCGCTGTTCAGTACCAGCGCCAGAAGTGCCTGGCGTGCGTAGATACCGTTACCTGCCTGCTGGAAATACCAGGCGTGCGGCGTGTGATCGACATCCGTGTCGATTTCGTCAATACGCGGCAGCGGGTGCAGAACTTTCATATTCTCGCGTGCGCCCACCAGATCGCTGGCGCGCAGAATAAACTGGGCTTTGACGTTAGCGTATTCCGACGGATCAAGACGCTCTTTCTGTACGCGGGTCATATACAGAATGTCCACCTGCGGCACCACTTCTTCAATGCTGTCATGACGTGTCCAGACAATGCCTTTTTCGTCGAGCATATCGGTGATGTAAGCCGGCATCGCCAGTGCATCAGGCGCAATAAAGTAAAAACGATTGCCTTCAAACTTCGCCAGCGCCTGGGTCAGTGAATGTACGGTGCGGCCATATTTCAAATCACCGACCATCGCCACGCTGAGGTTATTCAGACGGCCCTGCGTTTCCTGCAAGGTAAACAGATCGAGCAGCGTCTGAGTCGGATGCTGATTGGCGCCATCGCCCGCGTTCAGGATCGGCACGCCGCCGGAAAACTCGGTTGCCAGACGCGCGGCGCCTTCCTGCGGATGACGCATGACAATCGCATCCACATAGGTGCCAATCACGGAGATGGTATCGGCGAGGGTTTCCCCTTTCTTGCCCAGCGAGGTGTTGCTGCCATCGGCAAACCCGACCACGGACGCGCCAAGACGATGCATCGCCGTTTCAAACGAGAGGCGGGTGCGGGTGGACGCTTCAAAGAAGCAGCTGGCAATCACGTTGTGCTTCAGCAGCTCAGGCTGTGGGTTCGCCTTCAGGCTGGCCGCGGTACGCAATACCAGCTCCAGCTCTTCACGGTTGAGATCGTTAATTGAAATAATGTGTTTGTGATATAGGGGGTTAGCCATTTCCACTCCTTTTGCCGTTATCATTCATGATGCAGCGGTGTCGGCTGCCTCATGAGTGCTATAGCGCAACGTTTTTGCATTAAAATACGGGCAAAAAAAAGCCCCTCAATGAGGGGCTTTTCTTGATGATCGGTCATGCAACGGGAGGAAAAACGGTGCTGCCCGCCTGTAGAAAGGCGATTCAGTACGGCTTGATTAACGCAATTCAGTTTCATGCATCCTCCCGGCAAACGGGGTGCATTATACGCATTCATCCGTTTGCAGCAAGCGAAAAACGCGTAACGTAATCGTTTGCCTGGGGTGAGTTACCCCAATTGTGCCAGCGTGGCCACCATCACTGCTTTGATGGTGTGCAGACGGTTTTCTGCCTGGTCAAACACCACGCTGTGCGATGATTCAAACACCTCATCGGTGACTTCCATGCCGCCGTGCAGATCGTACTGCTGCGCCATCTGCTGGCCCAGCGTGGTCTGGTCATCGTGGAACGCAGGCAGGCAGTGCAGGAACTTCACCTGCGGGTTCCCGGTCGCCTCAAGCATCGCCATGTTCACCTGATAAGGGCGCAGCAGGGCAATACGTTCGTGCCATACCTCTTTCGGCTCACCCATGGATACCCAGACGTCGGTGTAAATGAAGTCCGCGCCCAGCACGCCTTGCGCAATATCTTCTGTCAGGGTGATTTTTCCGCCGGTTTTTTCTGCCACGCTGCGGCATTCAGCAACCAGCCCCGCATCCGGCCAGCAGCTTTTCGGTGCCACCAGGCGCAGATCCAGGCCTGTCAGCGCCGCCGCCTCCAGCAGAGTATTGCCCATATTATTATGGGTATCGCCGACGTAGGTCAGCGTCATCTGACTGAAGGCTTTCTCCGGCAGGTGTTCCTGCATGGTGAGCAGGTCCGCCAGCAACTGGGTGGGATGAAACTCGTTGGTCAGCCCGTTCCACACCGGCACACCAGCGTGTTCGGCCAGGGATTCCACCAGCACCTGGCCGTGGCCGCGATATTGAATACCGTGGTACATCCGGCCCAGCACGCGGGCGGTGTCTTTCATCGACTCTTTATGGCCGATCTGGCTGCCGCTCGGGCCAATCCAGGTGACGTTCGCGCCCTGATCGTATGCGGCAACTTCGAAAGAGCATCGGGTGCGGGTCGAGTCTTTTTCGAAGATGAGCGCGATATTTTTACCTTTCAGATGCTGAATTTCTTCGCCATTTTTTTTATCGGTCTTCAACGTGGACGCCAGCGCCAGTAAGCCGTTGATTTCAGCGGGGGTGAAATCGAGCAGCCTGAGGAAGTGACGTTGATATAACTGACTCATAAAGCACTCCGGGATGATCTTTAATGAATTAAAATTCAATTTAACCGTATTAATATTCACTTTCAACCCCGAAGAGCAGAAACTTGCTTTTAAAGGTAGTGGCGCAGAGGGCACTGTGGGAAAATACGCGAAATAACGCCTTAATGAGGAAGCGATCATGGCTAATGAAGCATTGTTGGAAGAGCAGCGTGAAGAAACGCGGCTGATTATTGAAGAACTGCTGGATGATGGCAGTGACCCGGACGCGCTGTACACCATTGAGCATCATTTCTCTTGCGACAGCTTCGATGCGCTGGAGAAAGCGGCCGTGGAAGCCTTTAAGCTGGGTTACGAAGTCACTGAGCCGGAAGAGCTGGATCTGGAAGATGGCACCAAAGTGATGTGCTGCGATATTCTCAGCGAAGGCGCGCTGAACGCTGAACTGATCGACGCGCAGGTTGAGCAGCTGATCGATGTGGCGGGCAAGTTCAACGTTGACTACGACGGCTGGGGCACCTACTTCGAAGATCCGGACGCGCAGGATGACGACGAAGGCGATGAAGATGACGAAGCCATCGACGGCGAAGATAACGGCATCCGCCACTGATTCTCCCCTGTAAATTCTGGCCGGGCATGCCCGGCCATTTCATGACGTTGAGCAAATGAATACCGAACACCTGCTGGCCCCTGTCCTCGATTTCCTGCACTGCCGTACGCCTCAAGCCTGGATTGACGAAGCCCGTCAGCCGCAACATCTTCCTCTGTTACTGACCGACCATCTGGTATGTGAGCTGAAAGCAGCCCAGACCGCCATGTGGCTGATCCGTAAATATGTTGCGGACAAAGCCAGCGGCGATGCCCTGCTGGCGTGGCTGAAACCCTGGGAACAGTTTGTTCACAACGATCAGGCCGATCTGGCTTTCCTCGAACAGCATAAAGGTCTGTCAAAAACCATTATCAGCCGTGAAGAGGTGCCTTATGGCGATGAGCTGGTGGATAAGATGGTGCTGCTGATCAAAGAAGAGCTGCACCATTTCTATCAGGTGCTGGAGATTATGCAGGCGCGTGGTATTCCCTATATGCGCATTACCGCCAGCCGCTATGCCAAAGGGTTAATCCGCGAGATCATCACGCATGAACCGCAAACGCTGGTGGATAAACTGATCTGCGGAGCCTATATCGAAGCGCGATCCTGCGAGCGTTTTGCCAGTCTGGCACCGTATCTTGATGATGAACTGGCGGGGTTTTATATTTCGCTGCTGCGCTCAGAGGCGCGACACTATCAGGATTACCTGGCGCTGGCTGCACTGATCTCACCGACGGATATCAGCGTGCGGGTGCGTAAAATCGGGGAAACGGAAGCGCGTCTGATCATGGAACCGGACAACCAGCTGCGTTTTCACAGTGGCGTTCCGAACTTCGCCTGAGGGGCGAGCGGATAAAAGGGCCGATTGGAACACACGATCGGCCCCTGCAGCGGCCGTCCGCCGCGGTTAAAGGGTTTTCAGCATCGTCACTTCGCAATCCACATGACCGGTGGAGCCCATCGGGCCATCGATATGCTCAAAACCGAGATGTTCATACAGGCGAATGGCGCGCGTCAGTGACGCGGTAGTTTCCAGATAGCAACGTTTAAAGCCCTGCTGGCGGGCATAGTCCATCGCCTGAATGGCCAGACGGCGTGCCAGCCCGAGGCCACGCACCGACGGCATAAAATACATTTTCTGCAGTTCACAGACATCCGCATCGCTGCTCGCCAGTGGCGCGATGCCACCGCCACCCACCACCTTTCCTTCCACTTCGACCACCCAGAAAGCACAGTTCTCTTCACTATAGACTTCATAGAGATGGTCAAGATTAGGGTCCGAAACGGTATAGCCTTTATCTGCCGTCAGGCCAAATTCTGCCGATACGGTGCGGATCACCGCAGCAATATGCGGGTTGTCAGCGGGAACGATCGGGCGCACGCGCAGGGTTGTCTGAATTGCGGTTGTCATACATTTCGCTCATGGTCTGTCGGTTGCAGGTAGTGTAATAACACTGCCAGCGTGCGGATGCAATGTCTGTGCATCAGGGGTTAACGTGTCTGAGTATGTTATCTAAATGATAATTATTTATTGTCGGGTTTCCAATGCCATGCTTAAATAGCGCGGCTATTTATTACGCTTTTATTTTCTGCTTCCCAGCAGTCTATTTCTATTTCAGGAAGAAAAACAAATGGAAAACAATACCTCGAATCAGCAGCGTCATGCGGTGCTGTTTCACGGTCGTTCTGGTGAATATTTCTCTATCTGGCTGGTCAATGCACTGCTGACCATGATCACATTGGGTATTTATTCTGCCTGGGCCACCGTCCGTCGCCGTCGCTATTTCTATGGCAATACCGAAATTGCGGGCGATCGCTTTGATTACCACGCTCGTCCCATTGATATCTTGAAAGGCCGTATTATTGTCTTCGTGGGCCTGGTGCTGTTCTTTATCCTCTCTTCAGCCATGCCGGGAATCTCACTGGTATTCGCGCTGGCGTTCTTCGCGTTAATACCGTGGATTGTCATCCGCAGCTGGCGTTACAACGCGCTGATGAGCAGCTTCCGTGGTGTGCGTTTTAACTACCTTTGCCGCGTGGGCCGTGCTTACTGGACCATGTTCCTGTGCCCGGTACTGCTGGTGCTGGCGCTCTATCTGGTGGTCGGTGCGGTCGGTTTCTTAGCCGCGAACAGCGGCAGCATCAGCGCTGGATTGACCGTTGGCATCCTGGCCTTTGTGCTGTTGCTGGCAGGCCTGGCGGCCGTGCAGGGTACCGTAGCTGCACTGAACCACGATCTGTATATCAACAACATGTCCTACGGTTCCCTGCCATTTAAAGCAGCGCTGAGCAAAAAAGCGTTTATCAAAATGGTGCTGATCAGCTTCCTGATTATGCTGCCATTCCTGATTATTGCCGGCATGCTGATTGGCTCGCTGTTTGTCTCGATCTTTTATGCCGTGGCAATGGGTATGACCGATCCAGAGATGATGAACAATCTGATGGCAGGAAACTTTTTGAATATCTTCCTGACCTTCTTAATATTACTTTTTGGTGGTTTAGTTTCTTCTGCTTATTTAGTGGTGGCGCAGCGTAATTACGTGTTTGGCCAGACTCAATTAGGTGAAAAACTCCGCCTTAAGTCAACTATGTCTACAGGATCATTCTTAGGCCTGACGCTGACCAATACCCTGATTGTGATTTTCACCCTGGGTCTGGGGACGCCAATTGCTGAAGTTCGTCTGGCACGCTATATGGCGAACAGCACGGCGCTGGAAGGCGATATCTCTCTGCTGGACGTGCAGGCGCACCATGACACTGCCGGCACCGCCGTAGCAGAAGAAGTTGTTTCCGCATTCGATCTGAACGCTGGCATCTGACCTTGCAGCTGAACGGTTTTTATCAGTACCCTGGACGGGCAGCTCGCGAGGCTGCCCGTCTCACATTAGCGGAACAGCATGTGACGCTGGATCAGGGCACGCACCGGCAGCTCCTGATGTTGAACGATGTGACGGTCTCTGACGCGCTCGGGACCATCCCGCTGACGATCTCCTTCCCGGACGGCGGGCGCTTTGTCCCGGATGATGATGCGGCGTTCCGCGAGTGGTGGCAGCAGCGTCGTCGTCCAGGCCTCGTTCACCGGCTGGAACAGCATCGCCGGGGTGTCGTTGTTACTTTGCTGGCCACGCTGGCCGCCATTGCGTTCTACATCTGGGTGATCCTGCCCGTGACCAGCCGTGTGCTGGCGCAGCATATTCCCGCGTACGTTGAGCGCCAGGTCGGCCAGCAAACCTTCACTCTGCTACAGCATACCGGCTTCAGCGTTGGACGCCTGACGGAAGAGCAACAGCAGCGTATCAACCGGCTGTTCCGTGACAGTATTCCGGCAGAGATGAAAGATGACCCGACGCCGCTGCGGCTGAAGATCATGCATTTCGCCGGGGGGCCGAACGCCTTTATGCTGGCAGATGGTACGCTGATCGTCAGCGATGACCTGGTGCGCATGGCGAAAAGTGACGATGCGATTGTCGCGGTGATGCTGCATGAGATGGGGCACCATCAGCATCGTCATGTGATGCGTATGCTGGTGCGTTCGTCGCTGGTGTCGCTGAGCTATCTCTGGCTGACCGGCGATGTCAGCGGGATTGGTGACACGCTGTTACAGTCGGCGGCGTTTATTGATCAGCTTCAGTTCTCACGCAGCATGGAGCGTGAGGCCGATGAGTACGCGATTGTGCAGATGAAGGCGCAGGGGCGTTCTCTGGCAGCGATGTCTGAGATCTACCGGCAGCTTGAACAGTCCGCAGAGAAGGAGAGCAGTGGGATTAATCTGCCGGAATGGATGAGTACCCATCCGGATATGCCTGCGCGCATCAAAGCCATTCAGGCGGCGGAGTAAATCTGTCAGAAAGGGCGAGGCACGCAATAAAAAAGGGCCAGGCATGCCTGGCCCCTACGGGTAACGGTATTGTAGGGGAGGGGCATGCCCCTCCCGTCAACTCGGCATGCAATAAAAAGGGCCAGGCATGCCTGGCCCCTACAGGGAAGGGTGTTGTAGGGCAGGGCATGCCGCCCCACAGGGATTGATATTGTAGGGGAGGGGCATGCCCCTCCCTTCACCATTACAGCGCGGCAATCACCGCTTGCTGCTCAATCAGTTTGATCTTCGCCTGCTCAAAGTCCGCCAGACGTTCACGCTCTTTCGCCACGACGGCTTCCGGTGCGCGCGCCACAAACCCTTCATTGCCCAGCTTAGCGGTGATTTTTTCCATCTCCACCTCCAGCTTAGCCACTTCCTTCACCAGACGCTCCAGCTCCGCCGCTTTATCCACCAGGTCAGCCATCGGGATCAGCAGCTCAGCACCGTCAACCAGTTTGGTCACGGAAACCGGGCCTTTCTCGCCCGCTGGCAGCAGCTCAAGCGTTTCAAGACGCGCCAGGGTTTTGAGGAAGTTATGGTTATCGTTCACACGACGCACCACATCGGCACTGGCGCCACGCAGCAGCACATCCAGCGGTTTGGACGGGGAGATATTCATCTCGTTGCGAATGTTACGCACCGCGACGATCGCCTGCTTCATCCACTCGGTGTCGGTCATCGCTGCCACATCAACACGGCTTTCGCTGAATGCCGGCATCGGTTGCAGCATGATGGTGTCGTCGCTGATGTTTTTCAGCACTTTCACCTGCTGCCAGATGGTTTCAGTGATAAACGGAATAATCGGATGCGCCAGACGCAGCAGGGCTTCCAGTACCGTAACCAGCGTGTTGCGCGTACCGCGCAGCTGAGCCTCAGAACCGCCGTTCATCACGGGCTTAGCCAGCTCCAGATACCAGTCGCAGAACTGGTTCCAGGTGAACTCATACAGAATGTTAGCGGCGATATCGAAGCGATAGCTGTCCAGCGCTGCACGATAGGCTTTCACCGTTTCGTTGAATTCCGCGAGGATCCAGCGGTCCGCCAGCGACAGTTCCAGCTCGCCGCCGTTGAAGCCGCAGTCATGCTCTTCGGTATTCATCAGTACAAAACGGCTGGCGTTCCACAGCTTGTTACAGAAGTTGCGGTAACCTTCCAGGCGCTTCATATCCCAGTTGATGTCGCGGCCGGTTGAGGCCAGCGCCGCCAGGGTGAAGCGCAGAGCATCGGTGCCGTGCGGCTCAATACCGTTCGGGAACTGCTTCTCGGTGCGCTTACGGATTTTCTCCGCCAGCTGCGGCTGCATCATGTTGCCGGTGCGTTTCTCCAGCAGATCTTCCAGCGAGATACCGTCAACCATATCCAGTGGGTCGATCACGTTGCCTTTGGACTTGGACATTTTCTGCCCTTCGTCGTCACGGATCAGACCTGTCATATACACGGTTTTGAACGGCACCTGCGGTTTGCCGTCTTCATCTTTGATGAAGTGCATGGTCAGCATGATCATGCGGGCAATCCAGAAGAAGATGATGTCGAAGCCGCTGACCAGCACGCTGGTCGGGTGGAAGGTGCGCAGCGCTTCGGTGTTCTCCGGCCAGCCCAGGGTGGAGAAAGTCCACAGCCCGGAAGAGAACCAGGTATCCAGCACGTCTTCATCCTGGGTCAGCACCACTTCGGCACCCAGATTGTTCTCGGCGCGCACTTCTTCTTCGCTGCGCGCCACGTAGACGTTCCCTTCGGCATCATACCAGGCCGGGATACGGTGACCCCACCACAGCTGACGCGAGATGCACCAGTCCTGGATATCACGCATCCACGAGAAGTACATGTTTTCATACTGCTTCGGTACGAACTGGATCTCACCCTGTTCCACCGCTTCTACCGCCACTTTCGCCAGCGGGGCAGTGCGCACGTACCACTGATCGGTCAGCATGGGCTCGATCACCACACCGCCGCGATCGCCATAAGGCACGGTCAGGTCGTGGGGCTTGATCTCATCCAGCAGGCCGAGGGCATCAATCGCTGCCACGATCGCTTTACGTGCCGCAAAGCGTTCAAGCTTCTGGAATTCAGCCGGAATGGTCGGATCGCAGGCATCAGACTCTTCGCCGTTGGTGTCATACACCTGGGCTGTTTCACGGATGTCGCCATCGAAGGTCAGGATGTTGATCATCGGCAACTTGTGGCGACGTCCCACTTCGTAGTCGTTGAAGTCGTGCGCCGGGGTGATCTTCACGCAGCCGGTGCCTTTCTCCATGTCAGCGTGTTCATCACCGACGATCGGAATACGGCGACCGACCAGCGGCAGCACGAGGAACTTGCCGATTAGATCTTTATAACGCGGATCTTCAGGATTGACCGCCACGCCGGTATCACCGAGTACGGTTTCCGGACGCGTGGTGGCGACCACCAGATAATCTTTACCGTCAGCGGTTTTCACCCCGTCGGCCAGCGGATAGCGGATGTGCCACATGGAGCCTTTTGACTCGCGGTTTTCCACTTCCAGGTCAGAGATGGCGGTGCGCAGTTTAGGGTCCCAGTTCACCAGGCGCTTGCCACGGTAGATCAGGTTCTCTTTGTGCAGGCGAACGAACACCTCTTTCACGGCATTCGACAGGCCTTCATCCATGGTGAAGCGCTCACGCTCCCAGTCCACGGAGTTGCCCAGACGACGCATCTGGCGGGTAATGGTGCCGCCGGATTCGGCTTTCCACTGCCAGATTTTTTCGATGAACGCATCGCGGCCGTAATCTTTACGGGTTTTGCCTTCTTCCGCGGCGATCTTACGCTCTACCACCATCTGCGTGGCGATGCCCGCGTGGTCGGTCCCTGCCTGCCACAGGGTGTTTTTACCCTGCATGCGCTGGTAGCGGATCATGGTGTCCATGATGGTCTGCTGGAAGGCGTGACCCATATGCAAGCTACCGGTTACATTCGGCGGCGGGATCATGATGCAGAAGCTTTCCTGGCTGGTGTCGCCATGCGGTTTAAAGTAGCCCTGTTGTTCCCAGTGCTCGTAAAGCGGCTGCTCGATATCTTGCGGGTTATATGTCTTTTCCATGTCTGCTATGTCTTAGGCAAAGGGGGCGTTGCCGTATTCAAGTGGAATCCAACGCTGCGATAAGCTTTATAGCGGTCGCGCGCCAGCTGTTTCAAAGATGGTTCATAGGGGACGAAGTCTACCACTTCATAGAAAGCGGTGGCAAAATCTGCAAACTGCGGCAGCAGGCTGATCAGCAGGTCGCGCGGTGAATTACCGCGACGTTGTGGCCAGGCCAGCTCGACCGGGGCACCATACTTTGGGCCTTCTCCAGCCAGATTATGCGGCACGAAGGCATTTGCCGGGCGTTGCCACAGGGCTTCATCCAGCCGGATGGCCTGCGCTTCGTCTTCACAGGCAATCAGCACGCGTTTCCCGTCACGCCAGCGGGCCTCAGCCAGATCGCAGACCAGCGCTTCATGAGCGCTCAGCCCGTCAACCGGGGTATCGGTTTCCAGCAGATAGAAAGTTGCGTTTTTCATAATGATGCCAGTTGGGTTGGTCAGATCCGCAGGGGCCAGGCATGCCTGGCCCCTGCAAATACGATGGCGGTGTCGCAGGGGTCAGGCATGCCTGACCCGAACGAGGCACCCTGCAGGCACCTGTTACCGTCGGTTTAATCGTCGCCGTTCAGACCTGCGCGGTTCAACAGGAACTGAGACAGCAGGGCAACCGGACGACCGGTCGCGCCTTTGGCCTTTCCTGAACGCCAGGCGGTTCCGGCCACATCAAGATGTGCCCAGTTGTACTTACGCGTGAAGCGCGCCAGGAAGCAGGCTGCGGTGATGGCACCACCCGGGCGGCCGCCAATGTTTGCCATATCGGCAAAATTGGAATCCAACTGCTCCTGATATTCATCCGCCATCGGCAGACGCCACGCGCGATCGCCCGCTTGTTCTGAAGCACCAATCAGTTCATGCGCCAGCGGGTTGTGGTTCGACAGCAGGCCGCTGATATGGTGGCCCAGCGCAATCACGCAGGCTCCGGTCAGCGTAGCCACGTCGATAACCACATCCGGGTCAAAGCGCTCAACGTAGGTCAGGGCATCGCACAGAACCAGTCGACCTTCCGCATCCGTGTTCAGCACTTCTACGGTCTGGCCAGACATGGTGGTCAGCACGTCACCTGGACGATAAGCGCGGCCACCCGGCATGTTTTCACAGCCCGCCAGCACGCCCACCACGTTCAGCGGCAGACCCAGCTCAGCAACCATGCGCATGACGCCGTACACTGAGGCCGCCCCGCACATATCGTACTTCATTTCGTCCATCGCTTCGCCCGGCTTGAGCGAGATACCGCCGGTATCAAAGGTCACGCCTTTTCCGACCAGCACGATGGGACGCGCTTCTTTATCCGGGTTGCCTTTGTACTCGATCACCGACATCAGGGATTCGTTCTGCGAACCGGCCCCGACGGCAAGATAGGCGTTCATCCCCAGCTCTTTCATCTGCTGTTCGCCGATGACGCGGGTGGTGATGTTGGCCCAGGTATCCGCCAGCTGGCGCGCCTGTGACGCCAGATAAGCGGCGTTACAGATGTTCGGTGGCATATTGCCGAGATCTTTCGCGGCCTTAACGCCCGCAGCCACCGCCAGACCGTGCTGAATCGCACGTTCACCGCTGGTCAGTTCGCGGCGCGTCGGCACGTTGAACACCAGCTTGCGCAGCGGACGACGCGGCTCAACCTTGTTGCTTTTCAACTGGTCGAAGCTGTACAGCGTCTCTTTTGACGTTTCTACCGCCTGGCGTACTTTCCAGTAGGTGTTGCGCCCTTTGACGTGCAGCTCGGTGAGGAAGCAGACGGCTTCCATCGATCCGGTGTCGTTCAGCGTGTTAATGGTCTTTTGAATGACCTGCTTGTACTGACGCTCATCCAGCTCACGCTCCTTGCCACAACCAATCAGCAAGATACGTTCAGAGAGAATGTTCGGCACATGATGCAGCAGCAGAGTCTGGCCGACTTTTCCTTCCAGTTCACCACGGCGCAGCAGGGCGCTAATGTATCCATCGCTGATTTTATCCAGCTGTTCAGCAATCGGTGACAACCGGCGCGGTTCAAACACGCCCACCACAATACAGGCACTGCGCTGTTTTTCCGGGCTACCGCTTTTTACACTGAACTCCATGCACTCTCCTGAATCTTAAAGACAACGGCGCTTGCTGCGGCTAGAATAGACCGCTTTCGTAACGTATAGCGCTGTCGCATAACGCTGTTGTCAGATTGGGTTTTGGTGAGGATTATTTTTTTTTGCATCACCAGAACGCGGTTGTTGTCATACTATTTTAGTAGTGACATGGGCCATTGATGAGAATAAATGGCGTATAAGCGATGAAACTAGCGATTTTCCTGCAAAAAGACAAGTTTTCACAGGCGTACTCAGCGTGATCATTATTAGATATCTGGTTCGGGAAATGCTCAAAAGCCAGCTGGCTATCCTGTTCATCCTGCTGCTGATCTTCTTTTGTCAGAAGTTAGTCAGGATACTGGGAGCCGCGGTGGATGGCGAAATTCCTACAAATTTAGTGCTGACCTTATTGGGCCTTGGCGTGCCCGAGATGGCGCAGCTGATCCTGCCGTTAAGCCTCTTTTTAGCCATTTTGATGACGCTTGGCCGATTATACACCGAGAGTGAAATCACCGTGATGCACGCCTGTGGTTTAGGCAAGAGCGTGCTGGTGAAGGCGGCGATGATCCTGATGTTGTTCACGGCATTGGTTGCCGCGGTCAACGTCGGCTGGATGGGGCCGTGGTCTTCTCGTTATCAAAGTGAAGTGATGCAGAACGCGAAAGCGAACCCGGGCGCCGCTGCGCTGGCCGCCGGTCAGTTCCAGCAGTCTGGCGATGGTCAATCTGTGCTGTTTATCGAAAACGTCAAAGGCAACAATTTTGGCAATGTTTTCCTCGCGCAGTTGCGGCCGAAAGGCAATGCCCGGCCGTCCGTGGTGGTCGCTGACCATGGACATATGGAACAGCGTAAAGACGGTTCGCAGGTGGTGACGCTCGACAGCGGCACCCGTTTCGAAGGCACTGCGCTGCTGCGTGACTTCCGCATTACTGACTTCAAAAATTATCAGGCGATTGTCGGCCATCAGACCGCTACCCTTGACCCGAATGACTCTGAGCAGATGAGCTTCGGCGAGCTGTGGCACTCTGATAAACCTGATTTCCGCAGTGAGCTGCACTGGCGACTGACGCTGGTGTTCTCGGTGCTGATCATGGCGCTGATGGTGGTGCCGCTCAGCGTGGTCAACCCGCGTCAGGGACGCGTGCTGTCGATGCTGCCAGCGATGCTGCTCTATCTGGTGTTCTTCCTGCTGCAAAGTTCGCTGCGCTCCAGCGGCAATAAGGGGCGCCTCGATCCGGCTCTGTGGATGTGGGGGGTTAACCTCGGGTATCTGGCGCTGGCCGTACTGCTGAATGCGTGGGATACGGTGCCAATGCGCCGACTGCGCGCGCGTTTCACTCGCGGAGGATCGGTCTGATGTTTGGCGTTCTTGACAAATATATCGGTAAAACGATTTTCAATACGATTATGGCGACGCTGTTTATGCTGGTGTCGCTCTCCGGCATCATCAAATTTGTCGATCAGCTGCGTAAAACCGGGCAGGGCGAATACACCGCGCTCGGTGCCGGGCTGTATACCCTGCTGAGTGTGCCGAAAGATATTGAGATCTTCTTCCCGATGGCCGCGCTGCTCGGGGCACTGCTGGGCTTAGGTACGCTGGCCCAGCGCAGCGAGCTGGTGGTGATGCAGGCTTCCGGTTTTACCCGTATGCAGATTGCCGCCTCGGTGATGAAAACCGCGATCCCGCTGGTGCTGCTGACCATGGCCATCGGTGAGTTTGTGGCCCCGCAGGGTGAGCAGATGGCGCGTAACTACCGTGCGCAGCAGCTGGTGGGCGGTTCGCTGCTCTCCACGCAGAGCGGGCTGTGGGCGAAAGACGGCGATAACTTTATCTTTATCGAACGTATTCGCGGCGACAACCAGCTGGCGGGCATCAGTATTTACAGCTTTAACAAAGAGCGCCGTTTGCAAACCGTGCGCTATGCCGCCTCTGCCCAGTACAACGCGGAGAAAAAACTGTGGGAGCTGGCGCAGGTGGATCAGTCAGACCTGACGGACCCGCAGCAGGTGAAAGGCACCCAGACGCTGAGTGGCGAATGGAAAACCACCCTGACCCCGGACAAGCTGGGTGTGGTGGCGCTGGACCCAACGGCGCTGTCGATCACCGGGCTGTATAACTATACGAAGTATCTGAAGCAGAGTGGGCAGGTGTCTGGCCGCTACGAGCTGAACATGTGGAGCAAGATCTTCCAGCCGCTGTCGGTGGCGGTGATGATGCTGATGGCCCTGTCGTTTATCTTTGGCCCGCTGCGCAGCGTGTCGATGGGGATGCGCGTGGTCACCGGGATCAGTTTTGGCTTCCTGTTCTACGTGCTGGACCAGATCTTTGGGCCGTTGAGCCTGGTGTATAACATTCCGCCATTGCTGGGCGCGCTGCTGCCGAGTGCCGCGTTCTTTGCCATCAGTGTGTTTATGCTGCTGAAGCGGCGGTAATCAGGGGGCTCCGGCCTATCCCGAAGGCGGACTTTTTGTTTTGGTCAGCCTGTGGGGTTAAAGCCAGGTCAACGTCAAGGGCGTTCCGGCCGCCTTGCAGGCGGTCGGGAAGGGGGAAGGCAGTCGCCCCTTCCCCCTTCACCCCCGGGCTTGCGGCAGGCGCCGCGCCCGCTTTCAGCGGGTTCCCTCAGAAAATCGACTTTCCTGCCGGACCGGGTGTGACGGGACGTCCCTGTCCCGGCACACCCTCTCGCCAACGTCCTGTTGGCGCGTCCTGGAAATCCGATTTCCTTCGGCGCAGCTAAGATGCCGCCTCAACGTCAAAACCCAAACCAGAAACACTTTTTGGTTTGGTTTGGTTTGGTTTGGTTTGGGTTTGACCTGGGATGTTGACTTTCAGGCGGAAATTAAGAATCGCTGAGGAGGCGAAGAGAACCAGGATGAGCCGACAGGACGTCGGCGAAAGTTCGTGCCGGTACAGGACGTACCGTCACGAACGGTCCGTTGGTGAACAGAGCTGACGAAGGCACGCGCGAAGCGGGCGGTTCGCCTGCCGCAAGCCCGGGGTCAAGGGGCGGCGGCGACTGGCCGCCCCTTGTCGCTCAGCCCACGCAGTGGGAAAGCGAAATGCCCTTGACCTGGCCCTGTCCGTTAAGCCTCTACAGCACCTGCGTCCTTTCCAGCAGTTGCGGCACCAGCGACAGCAGATACAAAATCAACCCAATCACCCCACCGACTAACGTGCCGTTAATGCGGATGCGCTGCAAATCCTTGCCGATATTCAGCTCCACCTGATGCGACATATCCGCCGCGTCCCAGCTCTTCACCGTATCGCTGATATGACGGCTGAGAAACGCCGAGAACTCCGGTGCCACGTTGCTGGCGGCCTCTTCCATGTGCTGGTTGAGTGAGTTGCGCAGCGGCTCATCCTGCATCAGGGTTTCGCCGAACCACTGCCCGGCAGCACTCACTTTGGCGTGCAGCGTGGAGTCGGGGCGCTCCAGATCGTCTTTCAGCCAGCCTCGCAAATCATTCCACAGCTGGCCGATATAGCGGTTCAGCGTCTCATCCTGCTTCAGATATGCTTTAATCTCTTCCGCTTTCTCCGCCATCTCCGGGTCGTTACGCAGGCGGGTAATCAGCCGCTGCACGGCGCGGTTAAAGCCCTGGCGCAGCTGGTGCGCATCATCGTGTTCAATCTCGGTGAGGATCGACTGCACCGCATTGGCCGCCAGCTCGGCGCTTTTCTCTCCCAGCCACTCGCTCGGCAGCATCTTCTCCTTCAGCGGATGCTCGCGCTTCAGCCAGCTCACCACCTGATGGGCGATAAACTCATGTGTGCCGGGCTTGTTCACCAGTTGCAGGATCTGCGCCAGCGCATCGTCCAGCAGCTGCTGATGGCGGTTATTTTTCGTCAGACTTTCGAGGATCATGGCCGCCGACTGGCTGAGATCCACTTTATCAATCGCTTTGTGGATCGCCCGGCGCATAAACCCCTGAATACGCTGATCGTCGGCCAGATCGAGAAAGCCGCGCACGGTTTTCAGCACCATCCCGCTCAGGCGGGCGGCGTTGTCCGGGTGGCTCAGCCAGTTAGCAATAATCTGCGCCGGATTATGGCGGCGGATCAGCGCCAGCAGCGAATCGGTATTGAGGAATTTGTCCTGCACGAACAGGGCGAGATTGTCGGCGATACGATCCTTATTACGCGGGATAATCGCCGTATGACGGCCCGCCAGTGGGATCGGCACCCGGCGGAACAGCGCGCTGACCGCGAACCAGTCCGCCAGTGCCCCGACCATCGACGCCTCTGCCACCGCTTTCAGCCCGGCGACCCAGGGATTGGGCGGCCAGTACAGCGGCCAGAGAATGGTGGCGATAAACAACAGCGCCGCACCGACCAGCAACACTAACGGCAGGCGCTTCGCCCGGATTAACTCACGTTCCTTATCCATAAAGCCCTTATCGTTTCCTTCCGCCCATAATGCTGCCTAACACACCACGGATGATTTGATTGGTGATCTGTCGCGCCGCGCTTTTGGCCACGCTCTGCACCACGCCATCATGCTTGCCGCCGCGCGGCCCGGTGGTGCCGAACAGAATGTCCTTCAGCCCGCCGAGAATACCGTTATCCACCGCCACGTTTTCGCCTTTGGCGGCGGGAGCGCTGGCGCTGTTCGTGGCGTTCTGTATCCCTTTTTGCAGCATCTCGTAAGCGGATTCGCGATCGACAGCTTCTTCATATTTGCCGGAGAGGGACGAGTGGTTAATCAGCCCGTTACGCTCGTCGTCGGTTACCGGCCCCATGCGGGAACCGGGGGCAATGACCATCGCACGCTGCACCACAGAGGGGCTGCCTTTCTCATCGAGGAAGGAGATCAGCGCTTCACCGGTGCCGAGCTCCTGAATGGCCGTCACGGTATCAAACGCCGGGTTGGCACGCATGGTCTGCGCTGCCACCTTGACCGCCTTCTGGTCTTTCGGGGTAAAGGCACGCAGGGCATGCTGCACGCGGTTACCCAGCTGGCCGAGCACCGCATCCGGCACATCCGACGGGTTCTGTGAGACAAACCACACGCCCACGCCTTTCGAGCGGATCAGACGGATCACCTGCTCGATCTTATCCAGCAGCACTGCGGGCGCATCGTCAAACAGCAGATGCGCCTCATCAAAGAAGAACACCAGTTTCGGCTTCTCCAGATCCCCCGCCTCCGGCAGTTGCTCATACAGCTCCGAAAGCAGCCACAGCAGGCTGGTGGCGTACAGTTTTGGCATCTGGTACAGCTTCTCCGACGCGAGGATGTTGATTATCCCTTTGCCGTTCTCATCGGTGCGCATCCAGTCTTTGATATCCAGCATCGGCTCACCAAAGAAGTATTCCGCTCCCTGCTGCTCCAGCGACAGCAGCCCGCGCTGGATAGCGCCCACCGAGGCGCTGTTGATATTGCCGTACTGGGTCTGGAACGCTTTGGCGTTCTCGCCGATATACTGCGTGGCGGCGCGCAGATCCTTAAAATCGAGCAGCAGCAGGCCCTGGTCATCGGCCACACGGAAGATAATCTGCAATACGCCGCTCTGTACGTCGTTCAGATTCAGCAGGCGTGCCAGCAGCAGTGGCCCGAGGTCCGATACCGTGGCGCGCACCGGGTGGCCGCGTTCGCCAAAGATATCCCACAGCGCCACCGGATTACCCTGCGGTGACCAGTCCGTGACGCCAATCTTCGCCAGACGGGCGAGCAGTTTCTCTGACTCCGTCCCGGCTTTGGCAACCCCGGTTAAATCACCTTTTACATCGGCCATAAACACCGGCACGCCGATATTCGAGAAGCTCTCCGCCAGCTTTTGCAGCGTGACGGTTTTACCGGTGCCGGTTGCACCCGTGATCAGCCCGTGGCGGTTCGCCATCGCGGGCAGCAAATGCAGTTGTTGTTCCGTGGTCTGGGCAATCAGCAGCGGCTCGGTCATCGTCAACGATCCCTTTGGTGGTAAGACGGAGAATATTTTGTAAGCATAGCAGGCGTCTCCGTCAATTACGGCTTGCCAGTTAATGTCCACTCTCAGTAAGTTAGACGATATTACATGATGGAGGTGGAAGATGGATGCAGCAGTACTTTCTGTGATTTCAATCGGCGGTGCGCTGGCGCTGGGTGCCATCAGTCCGGGACCGAGCTTTATTCTGGTGGCGCGTACCGCTGTTGCCTCCTCACGCCGTGCCGGCATCGGTGCCGCGCTGGGCATGGGCGCGGGTAGCCTGATCTTCGCCATTATCGCCCTGATGGGGCTGCATACGCTGTTAAATGCCGTACCTGTGCTGTGGCTGACGCTGAAGACGGCGGGGGGCCTGTACCTGCTGTGGATGGCGTACAAGATGTTTCGCGGTGCCCGCGAACCGCTGATGCTGGACCTGCCAGGCAGCAACGGTAAAACCCTGAAGCGCGCCTTTCTCACCGCCTTTACCACCCAGATCAGTAATCCTAAAACCGCGATGGTGTTCGCCGGGGTGTTTGCCGCGCTGCTGCCTGCCCATGTGAGCAACGGCATGCTGATTGCCATCCCGCTGGTGGCGATGATGGTGGATGGCCTGTGGTATCTGTTTGTGGCTTATGCGCTGTCGTCACGCGGGCCGCGCAACACCTATCTGCGCTTTAAAGCTCCGCTCGACCGTCTAGGGGGCGGCGTGATGGCGCTGCTGGGCATTCGGCTGATGGTAAAATAAAAAAAGGCCACACAACGGTGGCCGGGGGGAAGAAGGCGGCAAGGGGACAGCCCTGCCGCCTTAAGAGAGAGATTACGAGATAAACTGTTTACCCTGTTTCAGCACCAGATCACAGGCTTTGGTTTTCACCTTCTTGCCGATGGCGGTATCACCCAGCGATTTCAGGTTCACCTGCTGATTGTTGCCGGTGTTAAGCAGACCCATCAGGCCCTGCTTATAGTCGGTGGTTTCCTGCTGCTTCTGCGTATCCGCCAGCCCCAGCTTACCGAGCAGTTTGTCTTTCACCGATGACACATTGTTATCGACAATATTGTTTTTCACACAGTACTCCAGCACACCCGCCGCATTGGTCATGGTGCCTGCGCTGAGCGACTGGCTGCCGCCGTTCAGTAACCCGGTCAACGCACCCAGCGAGTTGCCCGCAGGCGCTGCGTTCGCACCGGAGGTATTGGTGGTGCTGCTGTTGTTCTGGCCCAGCGCGCTGGCGGCTGAGTTAAGCTGATCCTGCCAGCTGGCGGCACCCGCCGTGGCGCTGAACAGTGCGGTGGTCACTGAACCTGCCAGAACCCATTTCATTGCTGCTTTCATTGTTAGCCCTATTCGATGTGATGTGACGCACGCCGCCCTCCTGGCCACGCGCTGATATCTGATTGTTCCGACTGCCGGAGAGCGGGTGAGTTCCACTGCACAGCGCCGTACAGCCATTATGGTCCAGGGTTTAAGAATTATCTGCACTGAAACATCACAGGGGCGGGGCACGTCACGCCCGAACGGGATATCAATACGCTGGCCCGGCGCACGTTTTTTCAGCACTCAGACGCATACCCTGCGGAATAGGGTTGCGTATGCAGGAGGTAACGGTATAATCCACAACGTTTTCCGCATACCCTTCAGTGCCGAAGTGGCGAAATCGGTAGACGCAGTTGATTCAAAATCAACCATCGAGAGATGTGCCGGTTCGATTCCGGCCTTCGGCACCATAAGTATGTTTGAGAACGTCCGTAACAGTCCGTAAGTTACTGAAAAAAAGCCGAAAGGCTTTTTTTTTGCTCCAAATTCGTCCGGGCACATCCGTTGCAATCCTGGCATCGCTGGGGGCATCCTCACTTCGATAGAAAATGTACCCCCAAAAGAAGCTCAACGCCCGCCAGGTCGAAACCGTAAAACCCAAAGAAAAAAACTATAAAATGGCCGACGGTGGCGGTTTGTATCTTGAGGTGTCTACCAAAGGATCAAAGTACTGGCGGATGAAGTACCGGTGTCCCGCTGACAAAAAAGAAGACCGTCTGGCGTTTGGTGTCTGGCCTACAGTGACGCTTGCGGAGGCACGCGTTAAGCGTGGAGAAGCTAAAAAGCAGTTAGGGCAAGGGATAGACCCCAAAGCTGAGCAGAAAGAGTCGCAAGCCGAATCCGCTGGATCTTACACCTTTGAAACTATCGCCCGTGAATGGCATGAGAGCAATAAGCGCTGGAGTGATGGCCTTCGTGCCAGGATACTGCGCTACCTTGAGCTGTATATTTTCCCTCATATTGGTTCTGCAGATATCAGGAAGTTGAAAACCAGTCAGCTACTTGCACCAATCAAAACCGTCGATGCCAGTGGCAGGCAGGATGTTGCTCAACGTCTTCAGCAGCGTGTCACGGCGATTATGCGTTATGCAGTGCAGAATGATTACATCGATACGAATCCGGCGGTTGATATGACTGGTGCGCTTGCTACGACAAAAGCACGGCATTATCCTGCATTGCCCTTTAGCCGTTTCCCCGAGTTTCTGGAGCGCCTCGCTGCATACCGAGGCCGACTAATCACACGTATCGCGGTTGAGCTTTCACTACTGACGTTTGTCCGTTCCAGTGAATTACGTTTTGCCCGCTGGGATGAGTTTGATTTAGACAAATCTCTCTGGCGAATCCCGGCGAAGCGAGAAGAGATAAAAGGCGTTCGTTATTCCCATCGTGGAATGAAGATGAAAGAGGAGCATATTGTTCCTCTTAGTCGGCAGGCACTCACTCTACTGGAGCGACTGAAGCAGTTGAGCGGTGATAATGAACGCCTGTTTCCTGGGGATCACGACCCTAAGAAAGTCATGAGTGAAAACACGGTCAATAACGCTCTGCGCGCTATGGGCTATGGGCTATGGGCTATGGGCTATGGGCTATGACACTAAGACTAAGGTTTGCGGGCATGGTTTCAGGACGATGGCCCGTGGAGCGTTGGGGGAATCGGGATTATGGAGTGATGATGCGATAGAGCGGCAGTTGAGCCATACAGAACGTAATAACGTGAGGGCTGCTTATATTCATACATCTGAACATCTGAACATCTGGATGAGCGTAGGTTAATGGTTCAATGGTGGGCAGATTATCTTGATGTCAATAAGGTGCGATATGTCACTCCCTGCGATTTCGGAAAGCAATAATAAATTTGATTTTCAAAATTACAGATGTACATGGAGATAACTAATTGATGTTAAATGTTATTTGTTGTGTTTCGGTTTTTGATTTATATTGATAATAGTTTGACAAGAATAGGTTTTTTGATCATATTACTTTGTAGTTTATCGATAGAGTCATTGATTAACTAATTCTTTTTAAGAACGACAAATTTTTTTTGGTATGAAATAAAATGAATTATCAAGCGATAAGTAAAATATTTAGTCGTAATGTGGTATTGGAAATAGCGAAAAAGAATAGGTTTGAGTTATTTAAGGGGATTCTTATGGATAACTACCCTTCTTATACCTCAAAAGATAAACCTATATATAAAATTTACGATGAAATTTATACATTGCTGAAGAAAAAATACAGGAATGAATATATTTATAAGAACGAAATAGCAAAATCTATAATCAAAAAAACGCACAGGTTTAGTAATGTAAGTTATGTAAATGAATTTAAAATAAATGGTTGTATCGCAGATGTTGCTATTTTTAATGATACTTCCACTGCTTACGAAATTAAAACGGAACTCGATTCATTTGAACGGCTTGATGAGCAACTCTCTGTATATAAAGATGTTTTTGAGTATGTTAATATCGTTATCCCTGAAAATAAAATTAATCAAGCGCTAAAAGTTGTTCATGATAATACTGGGATAATTACCTTGAATGGAAGGAATGTTTTGAATTGTGAGCGAATGGCTATTTCGAATATTTCATCACTATCTAAAAGTAAAATGTTTAATTGTTTAAAGCCCTCCGAGTATTTTTATCTATATGAGGAAGTGATTGGCACTAAACCTTTTGGAAGAGCTGCCGATATTAAAGAAATGTGCAGGAATGTTTTTTTAGATCTGGACATAGAAAATGCGCATATGGAAATGCTAAAAATATTAACAGCAAGGGGACTTGAGCGTTTTGAAAAAGATTGTTTCCTTTTTCTTCCTCAGTCATTGTTAGCTACATTGTTAAATTTGCGATTGAATCGAAAGAGCTTAATGACACTTAGGGAAAACATGGTAGAAACTATATGTTAACTAATAAGGAATTACAGGATGTATTATTGTTATTTAAGAGCAAAACAATATGAGTTATTAGCTGTTAGGTCATGTTTGACAAAAATAGTTCAAAAAAATATGGCTATTATCATTGAGCCTGTTAGAGAGAGTAATAGAGACTTATATAGTTGCTTGAGGGATGCAAGCAATGTAGATGCAAGGTTGATATTGATAGTTAATCCTAAGTGTGGCGAGCTAGAGGGAAATGAAAGGCTTGCGCAAGATTTAATTGAAGGTGCTATCGAATTATACCCGCAGGTCGAGCTTGGTTTTATTGTCGATGACACTACTAGCTCCACACAAGTAATTTCTTTTTTCAATATTTATCCTCAGCAAGCAAAGTCTATTGTTCACAAGGGAAGTTATGTTAATTCTCAGCAACTTCTTAATCTTGAACTCTCAGATAATTTATTCAAAAGCAATATATTCATTGACGGTAAATGTAGTGCGAGTTATGTGTCAAACTTCAATCAAACTTTTAAAGTATTAATACATGATGGACTAAACCGCACACAGACAAATGCTGGGTATGCCAATAATATTATTGAGTTTTTCTCAGATTTATACCTCAACTATCGGCAGTTAGGATTTCAAGGGTTTGGTGATTTTTCAATAGTGGGTGATCATTTTGTTGAGGGGGGCGGCCAAGCCGTCACAGCAGTGATACATCTTACCTATGAGAACGTAGATCATACGGAAATTCTGGTTCATCATTTCTTGTCAGATCCAAGAGTGGCGGCTGAAGATGTTGCTATTTTGATTGATGAAGCGTTTGAAAAATTAGAGGCATTTGTCACTAATCAAAGACCAGATATTTTAAATTGGTCTTCTGCTTGTCAAGAATTAATTGCCATTTATAATACGCCGGGTGAGCGAACCAATCTAGCTTATATTAAAAAAATGACAATAAAGAATCATTTTGAATTAATTAATAATATTTTATAATTACATTAATAAGAGGTGTTTTTGCACCTCTTTTATACAACCCAAGCGCGTGCGTTCCAGTTCCAGTGAGTGATATGTGTAGAGAGATACGCATATCCGACCAGACGTTGCGCCTCGTAGCGGCAAGTGACCGGGAAAAACTTTCAAACCGGCAGACATGACTTTGCGACAGACTAGTTGCTTCACACTTTACTTCTACTTCTACTTCTACTTCTACTTCTACTTCTACTTCTACTTCTACTTCTACTTCTACTTCTACTTCTATTGCTTCACGCTTTTGGTCAGTCTTCAGCAGTTTCGACTCAAAGCCACCTGAAGCGCCTTCTTAACCAGCATGGCTTCGGTAAATAACGTCTTGAGGTGACAGTTATTTTCTTCGAGTTACTTAAGATGCTTTACTTCCGGTACTCCAATGTCTCCGAATTTTTTACGGCTTATGTAAAAATTGGTGTCTGAGATGGTATGCTTACAGCAGAGCTCTCGGGTGGAAATCCCGCTTTTGGTCTCGCGGAGATGTTGATGATCTGTTAATTGGAAAGACGATTCTTGACAGGGGCGTCCTCACGTTGTTGATGAAGATATTAGTAACATTGCGGTGTGATAATCAATGGTGAGCAGGTCAGAATCAGCATTAGTCCTACACATTAACTTCTGTCACTGAATGGACAAAAACCATTTCATATGTTTACCTTATCCTATGAATAAATACAGTATAGATCCGCGCATAATGGCACTTTGCGAGAAGGTCACGAGAAAACGTGCTAGGACTGTGATAGACCATATTATTGAGCATGGCTTTATCACTACCGAAGACTTACAGGAAACATATGGTTACGATCATCCTCCAAGAGCAATAAGAGATGTGAGAGAAGAAGGTATTCCTTTAGAAACCTACTCAACTATCAATAATAGAAGTGGTAGGAAAATTGCTGCTTACCGATTTGACAGTCCTGATAAAATAAAAAATGGCCGTATCGGAGGGCGAAAATCATTCTCAAAAAAGTTTAAAGAATCCCTAATTAGAAAATATGATTCTCGTGATGCTCTTACTGGCGAAAAGTTAGAGTCACGTTATTTACAAATTGACCACAGGATTCCATATCAAGTATCTGGTGATTCAGCTCATGATGAGCTCAACGCTAATGCATACATGCTTCTTGATGCATCAAGTCAAAGGGCTAAATCATTCAGTTGTGAATCATGTGAAAATTGGATAAATATTCAGAGTGATAGTATTTGCATGAATTGTTATTGGGCTAATCCTGAAGAGTATTCACATGTTGCTATGAATCCCGTTAGACAATTAAGTGTCACATGGTCTGGCCAAGAAGAAGTTGAAGCTTACGAAGAGCTACACTCGAGAGCTAAATCAGAGGGCATTGATATCAAAACCCTCTTGATTAGATTTTTAAGGAAATAGCTCTTCTTGTTGTGTGCTTTTTAAATTTAATCTTGTGTTTTTGGGGGCCTTTATATTTTCTGAAAGATAAAGGCTCTCAACTGTTTCTGCTCTTAGTCCATTTAAAGTTGCCTGACTTGATTGTCCTGCATTAATTAATAATCTAGACATTCCTAAATTTTCTGGCAGGGCAGGGCCATATTCTTTATCACCTGTCATTCCATCATATGATAGCGCAAATCTAATGTCTTTTTTATTAAATGATTCTAGGCCAGATACAAGCGAGTCTACTTCAAGTTGCTCGTGGTACCTCTTGTCTTTTCCAATCGTAGTCCCTAAATAAGGTGGATCCATATAAACAAAGTCAGGACTTTCCGCATCGCGCGAAGTATCTTTCCAATCACCTATACGAAATTCAACGCGCCCTTTAAGTAGCTTAGATGCACCTTCAATAGCTGCTGCCATTTTCTCTGGAGACATCCCTTTTCTACGTTTGTCAGCAGATTGTGTAAACTTACCTTTCGAATTAAAACGAACTGCGTTTTTCACACACCGACATACTAAATAAAGTAAAGCAGCTGGTTCTTTAGTTTCATTATATAGATCACGTATCTCATTAAAATATTTATGGTTTTCACCATCAAAGCCTTGCCAAATTAATGAATATTGTTCAATGATTTGATCAGGGCTGTTAACCATCATTTCCCATAACTTAATGATTGAAGGAAATTTATCACCAATTACAAATCGCTCCGCTGCATTGTTCTCTGCCATGAAAAGGGTCATTGCAGCTGAGCCAGCAAACGGTTCATAAAAAAAACGAATGTCGCGAGGTATAACGCTATAAATGACTGGCGCTAATTTTCGTTTGCTTCCTTGATAGGGAATTGGATGTGGTATTTTTTTCATAATATATTCATTCTCAAATTTATCTCTGACTGAATTTATCTTACAGGCTAAAGTCCATGCCAGATTGCTTAAAACCTTTAGGACATGATAACAGTACCTAAACCCTTTTGTAACAGTATCCTCCTGTACAACACTTTAATTTTGGTTTTGGAAATACCGTTTTAACATACGCATAAACTTAACGAAAATTTACCTAGAAAGGCTTTTAATCAAATTTATTTACAATTTTTTCAATGTATTACCGATTTTTTCTGCATGAATTCGTACGAATCCCGCTCTTCACAGCGGGACTCTCCCTCAGCCCTTACCCTCGCACCCGTTTCCCCGCAATCACCCCGATAAACTCCTCCACCTGGCGCTGCTTACGTACCGACAGCGTGCAGACTTTACGCAGCGAGGACATGATCGCCGGTTCATCCGGTGGGGTGAGGGCAGTGATCACCAGGCAACCCTTCATCACGCGGATATCAACTTTGGTGCCGGTGGCAAAACCTGCGGCTTCCAGCCATTTCCCTTTGATGCTCAGCGCCGGGATCTGCTGGTAATCTGGATAGGTGCTCGCATAAGTCACGGTTAAATGGCGCAGCGTGGGCGCGGTGACTTCTGATTTAACAACGTCTGTATTACAATCCTGCTCAGCCATGATAACTACTCCTGATAGTTGTTGCGGTTAGCGGTATGACGGTGTTCCTAGCACCTTCATGCCGCGATTAATTACCCTGTTATTATAACCAGCAGTAAAAACTAAGCACTCTGCAAATACAGTCAATGTTAAAAAATGCAGCATGGCTCAGAAAAGTAATGAAAGGGATGCAACTCCGCATTGCGATAGCTATTTATATTTTTCATTCCATATTGAGTTTCAATTATTTATTTTTTCTCAATAATGAATTTAACCATTTTTCGTTCTGGCGTTCGGGCCGTTTATCCCCGGTTATCCAGGTATCCAGCAGAACGATATTTTCTAAATCCGCGATAAGATCGTTTAACTTTATTTCATCCATATCCGTAAACACACGTCCATCTTTCTCCCTTTCCCCGCTGCCATATTTAAACGACAGATACCAAACCCCGTCCGGTTTCAACGCCCTGGCTAACCGCGCCAGTACTTCAGGCAACTCTGCCAGCGGCACATGCAGCAGCGAAGCGCAGCACCAGATGCCGTCATAGCGCTCCACGTCGGTGACGTCCTCGAAGCGCTTCTGCTCAACGGGCAGACCGCTGTGCTGGCGCGCAAGCTCCACCAGTTCGTCAGAGGCATCGAACGCTTCCACGTCATATCCCATTTCGTGAAACGCCCTGGCATCACGCCCGGAGCCGCACCCGGCATCCAGGATGCGTGCGCCGGGTTTCAGGTGTGCGACAAACGGCTGATACAGTGCCGACATATCCACAGTCACCGTCTCAGTGAAAAATCGCTCGGCATGCTGCTGGTAGTAGTCGTTGTTCATCAGAAAATAGCGTCTCCCTGCGCGGTGGGATGCCAGGTGCTTAGTCCGGCATTACGCGCGTTCTGCCACTGGGTTTGCAGAAAATCATGGCGTTGGTGAAATGTTTTACCTGTCTGTTCTGTCAGGGTTTCATGCAGCGGCAAGTGGCTGTTAATAAAGTATTCGTTACGATCCTCCAGCCGTTCCAGCAGTTCCACTGATGGAATAAGTGCAGACTTGCCTCCCTGGCCGCGATTGCAGTTCCTGCACGCCAGCACCAGGTTCCAAACGCCGTTCAGGTTGGCGTGGGTGGCGTTGAGCATCCAGGGGATGAAGTGGTCCACGTCGGCCAGGTTCTCGTGGCCGGATTGCAGGCTGATATCGCGATAGCAGTAGAAACAGCGGCCCTTCTGGTAGCCGTTCAGGCTGTCGCGGCAACGGGTGATATTGACGCGACGCTTGTTCTGGCGGCTGAACAGCAGCTGATCTTCCGGGTCATACTCCACCGCGATCAGGTGGCTGGAAACACCGAGCGCCCAGGCCTGTTCGACCAGCCGCCAGCGGGCGTCGGTTTCCTTCACCAGGTTGTGAAACTGCGTGGTCTGCGTCAGCTGGTAGAAGTTATCGGTCAGGCGGATGCCTTTGCTGGATTTACGTTCGTCGATAAAAAAGCGTTTATCGATCTCTGCGCGGTTAACGTTATGGAAAGCATCAATCACGTTGGCAAAGCCATGGCGCACGGTCTGTTCAATCAGCTGCGCTTCATCGATCTCATCGTTATTGAACTGTACGCAGCTCGCCAGAAACTGGCTGCCGCGAGAGGTGATTTGTTTCGGCGCATGGTGCAGGTGCGTGCAGAGATGGCGAGCAAAGGGTGCAGCCAGGGTTTCCAGCGTGATCAGGTCGTCCTGATGGTGCTGCAAATCGTACAGCGCATGGGCGAGGGCGAATTTGTACGAGGCAACATTCCTGCCAAAAAGGATCACCCCGCGCCAGTAGTTCTCCAGCGTCGGATCGGTCTGATAGAAGCGCATAGAAGATGTGTTCCGCTACGGTGTGCGCCCGGAGTGTAAGCCGGACAAGTAACGTGATCACATAACAAACGGGGGTGGTTGTAAACCAAAAATGCGGGATGCCTCGCAAAAATGAGTGGGACGGTGCAGCTGAAACCAGACTGGACTCTTCACCTTAAAGGCACAGGAATTGGACGTTTATATCATTGTTTCTACAGTGAATCATGATAGGTTTAGTTATCTTAATGATAATCATTGTTTTTTTAATCAGGGACGTTCGACATGGCGACACTCGCAGGGAAGGGAATGACAAATGAGCGCGGAATGATGATGAAATGGATACACCGTCTGCTCACAATCGTGTTACTGGTGCTGGTTATCGGCAATGTCGCTTACCGCTATTACGTTGGCCCTCCCTATAATGATGCTCTTTTTAAAACCCGGCAGCTTAATGACGATACCTGGCTATACGTGACAAAATATCAGGGCGGCGGGGCAACGGTATCTGAGGTTTACCGCTACTATCTGGCGGGTGAAATACAAAAGGACGTATTAAAGGTATTAGGAAATACGGCACCTTTTCTCACTTCGGACAGTGATGGGGCCAGCGTCACAAAAGTGGGCAATCGGGTGACGGTCAGGATTACAGGAAGAATTTATGATTTCACTAATTCCGTATTTTATACCTCTGATGGGGTGGATGTGATACCGACCATCGAGTTATATGCCATTAACTCAAGGTGATATCGGGCCCAGCCATGCCAGCCTTCACCCTGGTGATGGTTTGCACGATGGCCCAGGCCCAGGTCAAGGCCAGGGTCAACGTCAAGGGCGTTTCGCTTTCCCGCTGCGCGGGCTGAGCGACCAAAGGGCGGCAGTCGCCCCGCCCTTTGGAATCCGGGCTTGCGGCAGGCGCATCGCCCGCTTTCAGCGGGTACCTTCGTAAGCGTCGTTCACCGACGGAGCGGTCGTGACGGCACATCCCTGTGCCGGCTCTCCCTCTCACCGCCGTCCTGGCGGTTCGTCCTGGTTCACTGTGCTTCCTCTGCGCTGCTGAATGCCGCCTCAATGTCAAAATCCAGGTCAAAACCCAAACCGAAAACAACTCAGGATGCGAAGGGGTAGACCCTTTTTTCCGGTCTGCCCGTGATGTTGAGTAGGACGCCAATCCGGATTTACGGGGCGATCGGAAAAGATGATCGCCCCCTACGAAAGATCGCAATGCAGTCGGGGTTTTAAAACTCACAGCGAGCGCTATCTTGCGGGGAGGGGGCCAGTTTGAGGTAAGCCGGACGTCACGCGACAGGACGTCGCGTGCCGAGGCCCGCAGGGATGCGTCTTTTGCCGATCCGGCGTGCTCAAACTGGCCCCAGACCGGTCGCTGAACAGGCAGCCAGTACCAGACCGGTTGCTGAACAGGTAGCCAGTACCAGACCGGTCGCTGAACAGGCAGCCAGTAAAAGCATTTCCGGGGCCCTTACGCCCCGTACCCCATCACCTGCAACAGATGCTGTGCCTGCTGCACAGCTTCCTGACGGTGCGCCACGCCCAGCTTCTGATACAGATTACGGATATGGGTTTTGATGGTAGTGGAGGCCACGTCCAGCTCCCCGGCGATCTGGTCGTTGCTGTAGCCGGAGTAAATCAGCCCCAGCACCTGCCATTCACGCTGGGTGAGCGGGCTGGTGCGGATCAGCTCCGGCACCTGCGGATGCGTCAGCAGTTTATTGACAAAACCTTCGTCGAAATGCGCAAACTTATGGCGATGATGCTGGTTAATCTCGCGTAAAATCAGCTGCGCACGGCGCTGCTCCAGGTCGGGCAGCAGGTTAAGCTGGATAAGCTGACGCAGCTGCTGCGCCATCATCTCCCCTTCAATCACAAAGTGGCTGATAAACCCGGTGCGGTTCGCCAGCCCCAGCGCTTCAATCAGGGCATGCTGCGCTTCCCCTTTACGGCCGGTGTGCCAGTAAAGCAGGTTGCTCAGCAGCAGATTGCGGTTCAGGTCGCTGGTCAGGCGCAGCTGGCGCGCATTCTGATTCAGCTCATCCAGCACCACTTCGGCTTCATCAAACTTCTCCAGCAGGATCTGCACGCGGGCGATATTACGCCACTGGCCCTGCTGGAAATGGTTATCGGCCATATCGGGTTTACGCGCCTGTTGCAGCCACTGGCGTGCGGCGGCTTTATCGCCCACCATCTGCCAGTAAGTGACACGCGGCTTGTCAGTGTTGGTCAGCCAGTCGATATGATACTGGCCGGTTTTCAGCAGCGCCTCGCAGCGTTGTAAATGATGATGGGCATTATCCAGCTGACCGCGCGCCAGCGAGCACTTCGCCAGCATGGCCAGGCACTGCAACTGCTGCTGGGGATGGAAGTTAGTCAGTATCTCCAGCCCCTGACGTGCGGCGTCTTCGGCATCGTCCAGGCGGGACCACGACCATAACAGCTGCGATCGCAGACGCAGTAAAAACTCGTGCATCGGCAGCTGTTCAAGATGCTGTTCGCGCACCAGTTCGAACGCGCGATCCTGCATCTCAAACGCGGCCTGCAAAAAGCCCTGAGCGATAAGGATCTCACTCTGCTGTATCAGCGCCCACAGCGCGTAGTGATAGGCTTCGTGACGGCGGGCAATCTGTTCCGTCTGCTGCATCAGCGGCAGGGCGCGGGCCAGGTCGCCTTTGCAGTGCTGGATCTCCCCGGTGACGGAGGTGGCAACAATCCGGCTGTAAAAGCTTTCATACGGCAGAAAACGCAGCGCCTCGGCGGCCAGCTGTTCCGCCTCATCCTGGCGTCCGTCATTGATGGCGACCTGCGCACGCAGTGCATTGAACTCCGCGTTCAGGTCCTGATCCATCACGATATCGCGCTTCTGCATCTCGCTTTCCGCCTGTGCCAGCAGGGTATCGACCTCGGCGTAGCGGTGCTGGCTCTGCGCCAGCCAGGCCTGCAACAGCACCAGCCTGGGGCTCTGGATCAGACGGTCATAAGGCAGGGCGGCCAGGCACTCTTCCAGCAGCGCCAGCTCGCTCTGATTAAACAGCGACCAGGCGTGTTGCAGCATAATATCGCGCAGCATATCGATGTCATCGGCACCCAGCGCGTGGTGGATCGCTTCGGCCGGGAACCCCTGCGCCAGCCAGCCTTCGGCGGCCGCACGGTGAATGGCGGGCAGCTCACTCGCCAGTTCCCACTGGCAGCGCTGACGCAGGAAGGTGGCGAACAGGGGATGGAAGCTGAACCACTCGCCGCTGTCATCCATGCGGTGAATAAACAGGCCCTGACGCTCTAACTCTTCCAGACGCTGCTGGCCATTATCCCCCCCGGTCAGGCGCACAATCAGGGCATCGTTCATCGAGCGCAGCAACGAGCAGCGCAGCAGGAAATCACGGGTCGGGGCATCGACGCGGTCCAGCACTTCATCCACCAGATAGTCGGAAAGGTGGCTGGCGTTCAGCCCTGCCAGCTTACGGGCAGACTGCTGAGTCGATTGTCGTGAAGGCGTGCTGGACTGGCGCGCCGAGAGGGCAATCAGCTGTAAGGCGGTGGCCCAGCCCGCGACGTCATCACACAGACGGCTGCTGTCGGCCTGGTCGATGGGATCGTTAAGGCGGTTATCGAAAAATTGCTGCGTCTCGGGGTGCGTAAAGGCCAGATGCGTGGCATTCAGTTCAAGCAGTTGCTCACGCACGCGCAGGTTGGCGATCCCCAGCGGCGGCAGGGTGCGCGAAAGCACCACCAGCGAGAGGTTCTCCGGCTGATGACGTAAAAAGAAACGCATCCCTTCATGGATCGCATCATTGGTGATCAGATGATAATCATCGATCACCAGCAACAGCGGGCGATGCCAGTCGGAGAGCTCGACGAACAGCTGGGCGAACAGCGCCGGCAGACTGGCGTACTGATGCTTCAGGCTCAGCGCCTCACTTTTGCCGCAATGGCCGCCGCAGGCCTGCTGGATGGCGGCAATCAGATAACTGGCAAAACGCTCCGGCAGGTTGTCGCTTTCATCAAGAGAATACCAGCCCAGATCGCTCTTACCCGCCGCCCAGTGTGCGACCAGCGTGGTTTTGCCATACCCCGCCGGGCTGCCGACCAGGGTCAGACGATAATGCGGCGCTGCCGACAGCCGGTTCAGCAGTCGGTCGCGCACCACGGTATTTTGCTGCCGCACCGGGCGGCTCAATTTTGATGGGATCAGCATTTTTTTTCGATTCTTTTGACGGTAGTCAGAGGGCGTAATAATTATTTCGCAGCGTGTAATTAATCACTTTTTCTAAAGTCCTCCTTTGAAACATCGAATGCAACAATGTTACGTATTTACATGCTGTTAACTTGCTCTACATCACACTTCTAAAGACAAATTTTGCACCACTCCCCCTGACCCTGCATCCCCTCCGGCTACGCCCCGGTGCTCCTCCCCGTCTAATCGCTGGCGGGAGGATGTTGCACGTCGTAGAAGGCTTCAGCATAGGGATATAAGAGCTTATCCCATTAGGCTATTTTACTTGCCATTTTGGCCCTGGGCAGTGCTCAAAATCCTCACGTACTGCGTGTACGCTCCGGTTTTTCCGCGCTGTCCGTGTCCAAACTGGCCGCGACAATGACGCCTACTGGGATAGGCTCTAACACTCTACTTTCCTACAGATTCCCGAATAAAGAGGCATGTGATGCAGGTGACGTTAGATAAAACACAGTTTATCGCTGCGCTAAAACGCCAGTGGCAGGGGTTCGGTTTGCAGCAGGCGCAGGATATGACGCCCCACCAGTGGTGGCAGGCGACCAGCGCGGCGTTATCAGAACAACTGAACGCACAGCCTGCACCCACAGCGACCCGGCAGCCGCAGCGCCATGTGAACTACATTTCGATGGAATTTCTGATTGGCCGTCTGACCGCCAACAACCTGATCAACCTGGGCTGGTATGACACGGTCAGCCAGGCGCTGAAAGAGCAGGGCGTTGAGCTGGCCGATGTGCTGGAGCAGGAAACCGATCCGGCGCTGGGCAACGGCGGGCTGGGGCGTCTGGCGGCCTGTTTCCTTGATTCGATGGCCACCGTCGGGCAGCCCGCTACGGGCTATGGCCTGAATTATCAGTACGGCCTGTTCCGCCAGTCCTTTAAAGAGGGCCAGCAGCAGGAAGCACCGGACAACTGGCACCGCGAAAGCTATCCGTGGTTCAGCCACAACAGCGCGCTGTCAGTCGATGTCGCCTTCGGCGGCAAACTGGTGAAGAACGCGCAGGGCGCAGAGCAGTGGCAGCCCGCGTTTACGCTGCGCGGTGAAGCCTGGGATCTGCCGGTGGTGGGGTATCAAAATGGCGTCACCCAGCCGCTGCGTCTGTGGCAGGCCACCGACGTGCATCCGTTCGATCTGACGCTGTTTAATGACGGCGCGTTCCTGAAGGCGGAGCAGAAAGGTATCGATGCCGCGAAGCTGACGAAAGTGCTGTATCCGAATGACAACCACGATGCCGGAAAACGGCTGCGCCTGATGCAGCAGTATTTCCAGTGTGCCTGTTCGGTCGCCGACATTCTGCGCCGTCATCACTTCCTCGGGCGCGCCATTCAGGATCTGCCCGACTATGAGGTGATCCAGCTGAACGACACCCACCCGACTATCGCTATTCCGGAGCTGCTGCGTATCCTGCTCGACGAGCACCAGCTGGAGTGGGACGCGGCCTGGGCGATCGTCCAGAAGACCTTCGCCTACACCAACCATACCCTGATGCCGGAAGCGCTGGAGTGCTGGGATGAGAAGCTGGTACGCAGCCTGCTGCCGCGCCACTTCTCGCTGATCAAAGCCATTAATGCCCGCTTTAAGAAAGTGGTGGAAAAACAGTGGCCGGGCGACAAAGCGGTGTGGGAAAAACTCTCGGTGCACCAGAACCGTCAGGTGCGCATGGCCAACCTGTGCGTGGTCAGCGGCTTTGCGGTGAACGGCGTGGCGGCGCTGCACTCTGAGCTGGTGGTGAAAGATCTGTTCCCGGAGTACCACCAGCTGTGGCCAAACAAATTCCACAATGTCACCAACGGCATCACCCCGCGCCGCTGGTTAAAGCAGTGCAACCCGGCGCTCTCTGCGCTGATCGATGACACGCTGAAAACCGAATGGGTGAATAACCTCGATGCGCTGCAAGGGCTGGAGCCTTTCGCCGATGATGCGGCGTTCTGCCAGCGCTATCAGCAGATTAAGCGTGATAACAAAATCACACTGGCCGCGTACGTGAAGCAGGTCACCGGAATTGTGCTTAACCCGGAAGCGATTTTCGACGTGCAGATCAAACGTCTGCACGAGTACAAACGTCAGCATCTCAACCTGCTGCACATTTTGTCGCTCTACCGCCAGCTGCGCGATAACCCGCAAAGGGATATGGCACCGCGCGTGTTCCTGTTTGGTGCCAAAGCCGCGCCGGGCTATTACCTGGCGAAAAACATTATTTACGCCATCAACCAGGTGGCAGAGAAGATCAATCACGATCCGCTGGTGGGCGATCGTCTGAAAGTGGTGTTTATCCCGGATTACCGTGTCTCGGTGGCGGAGCTGATGATCCCGGCGGCGGACGTCTCCGAGCAGATCTCAACCGCAGGTAAAGAGGCCTCCGGCACCGGCAACATGAAGCTGGCACTGAATGGCGCGCTGACCGTCGGCACGCTCGACGGGGCCAACGTCGAGATCGCCGAACAGGTGGGCGAAGACAATATCTTTATCTTCGGCAACACCGTCGATCAGGTGAAAGCGTTGCAGGCCAGTGGCTACGATCCGCTGAGCATCCGCAAGAAAGACAAGCACCTGGACAGCATCCTGAAAGAGCTGGAAAACGGCTTCTTCAGCAATGGCGATAAGCAGGCGTTCAGCCTGATGCTCGACAGCCTGCTGGGAGGCGGGGATCCGTATCTGGTGCTGGCCGATTTCGCGGATTACTGCGCCGCGCAGCAGAAGGTGGATGCCCTGTATCGCAACAGCGATGAGTGGACGCGTAAAACCATCCTCAATACCGCCCGCGTCGGGATGTTCAGTTCAGACCGCTCGATCCGCGATTATCAGCAGCGTATCTGGCAGGCGAAACGCTAAGGAGCCCCCATGGAGCACAACACACTGGAGCAGGCGGCCAGGGAGGCGGGGATCTCCTCCGGCTTTATTAATGCGCACGGGCAGCAGCAGGCGATTGCCGCGGAAACCAAACGCGAGCTGTTAACCGCGATGGGCTGGACGGGGGAGCGCCGCCAGGCCTCTACGCCCGTGCCGGGGGTAAAAGTTTTCGTCGCGGGCCAGCGTCTGGCGCTGCCCGTCGAGGGTGACGGTGAATACCTCTGGACGTTGCAACTGGAGAGTGGGGCCACCCAGCGCGGCCGGATTAGCGGCAAAATGACGCTGGCGCTGGCGGGGAAAATCCCGCCGGGTTACCACCAGCTGACCCTGACGCAGGACGCGCAGACGTGGGAATGTCGGGTGATTGTTGCCCCGAAGCGCTGCTATGAACCGGATGCCTTGCTGGCCGGAAAAAAGCTGTGGGGCGCCTGCGTGCAGCTTTATACGCTGCGTTCGGACAGTAACTGGGGCATCGGTGATTTTGGCGACCTCAATCTGCTGCTGAAAAAGATTGCCGAACGCGGCGGGGCTTTTGTCGGGCTGAACCCGATCCATGCGCTCTATCCGGCCAACCCGGCGGCGGCCAGCCCTTACAGCCCGTCGTCGCGCCGCTGGCTGAACGTTGTCTATATCGACGTCAGCGCGGTGGACGATTTCAGGCAAAGTGAGGCGGCACAGCGCTGGTGGCGGTTGCCCGACACGCAGCAACGCTTAACGGCGGCACGTGCCAGCCACGAGGTGGACTATGCCTGCGTGATGCCGCTGAAGCTGGAAGGCCTGCGCCTGGCGTACGCGCATTTCCTCGGGCGTAAGCCGCAGGATGCGCAGGTTAAAGCGCTGGCAAACTTTACCCGCCAGGGGGGCGAAAGCCTGTGGTTACAGGCCGCTTTTGATGCGCTGTACGCACATCTGGTGCAGGAAAACGGCATCGCTACGGGCTGGAACCACTGGCCGGAGCAGTATCATGATGCCCGCGGCCCGGCGGTGCGGGCGTTTTGCGAGCAGCACGCGCAGGAGGTGGAGTTTTATCTGTGGCTCCAGTGGCTGGCGGAAACCCAGTTCGCGCAGTGCTATCACACCAGCCAGCAGCAGCAGATGTCGATGGGGTTGTATCGCGATCTGGCGGTGGGCGTGGTGGGCGGAGGCGCTGAAACCTGGAGCGACGGCGAACTGTACTGCCTGAAAGCGTCGGTGGGTGCGCCACCGGATATCCTTGGTCCGCTGGGCCAGAACTGGGATCTGCGCCCGATGGACCCGCATGTGATGGTCAACCGGGGCTATCAGCCGTTTATCGATCTGCTGCGGGCCAATATGACCCACTGCGGCGCGCTGCGCATTGATCATGTGATGGCGCTGCTGCGTCTGTGGTGGATCCCGGCGGGCGAGACGGCGGATAAAGGCGCGTATGTGCACTATCCGGTGGACGATCTGCTGGCGATCCTCGCGCTGGAGAGTCAGCGGCATCGCTGTATGGTGATCGGCGAAGATCTGGGCACGGTGCCGGTGGAGATCGTCAGCAAGCTGCGCGAGGGCGGGGTTTACTCCTACAAGGTGCTCTATTTTGAGCGCGATGAAGAGAACAACTTCCGTGCGCCGCAGTCGTATCCGGTGCAGGCGATGGCCACCATCACCACGCATGATCTGCCGACGCTGCGCGGCTACTGGCAGGCAGACGATCTGACGCTGGGGAAAACGCTCGGACTGTATCGCGACGAGAGCGTGTTGCAGGAGCTGTATCTCGACCGGGCACGCGCGCGTCAGGGGCTGCTCGACGGGCTGCATCATTACGACTGCATTCCAAAGAAAACCGGCAGCCATGCGGAGCTGATGGCGATGACCCCGGTGATTAACCGTGGCCTGCAACGCTATGTGGCCGACAGTGCCAGTGCGCTGCTGGGCTTGCAGCCAGAGGACTGGCTGGATATGTCCACCCCGGTGAACGTGCCGGGCACCAGCGATGAGTATCCGAACTGGCGGCGTAAGCTCTCCCATACGCTGGAGGAGATGTTCGCGGATGACCAGGTGAATAAGCTGATTAAAGACCTGGATAAACGGCGGCGTAAGGTGTCGGTAAGCTGAGGTTAATGCAGTAAAAAGAGGGTTCCTTCTGGTGGGGGAACCCTTTTTTGTTTGGTAAAAACCATCATAATCAGGGGGCGGCCACTGAGGTATTCCTATAAAACTACACGGGCATTATCCGTGGCCGGTCTTCTGTTCCGATCGACCAGTGACGCAGGTCTGCACGATGCTCCAGGTCAACGTCAAGGGCGTTTCGCTTTCCCGCTGTGCTTCCTCAGCGCTGCTGAATGCCGCCTGAACGTCAAAACCCAGGTCAACATCCAAACCAATTCGCAGAGAGCGTCATGTTATTGCTGTTTTAAAACTTACAGCGAACAATCGTTCTGCGGGGATGGGGCCAGTCTGAGGTAAGCCGGACGTCACGCACCAGGGATGGTGCGTGCCGAGGCCCGCAGGGAGGCGGTTGTTGCCGATCCGGCGTGCTCAGACTGGCCTCAGACCTGAAGCCAGTCTGTCAGCCATTAATATTGGTGGGGAGCCCCCAGTGGGCGGCCTTTGCGAGAGGCCCTTGTAGCGTGGCTGTTCAGAACTCACAGCAGCAACCCCTCGCTGACCTGACATAAAAAAGGGCGGCTTATTCAGCCGCCCAGGACACAGGAAAAAGTACTACACCCGTTACCGGGATAACGCGCAAAACATCGCTATAAACTAACCCTTCACCCCACCCGCCGTCAGGCCACCCACCAGCCAGCGCTGGGCAATCAGGAACACCGCCGTAATCGGGATGGCTGAGAGAATAGCGGCAGCGGCGAAGTCGCCCCACAGATAGTTCTGCGGGTTAAGGTACTGCTGCATGCCCACCGCCAGCGTGTAGCTGTTCACATCGCGCAACAGCAGCGAGGCCACCGGCACTTCGGTAATGGCGGCAATAAACGACAGAATAAACACCACCGCCAGAATCGGCACCGACAGCGGCAGCAGTACCAGGCGAAACGCCTGCCACGGCGAGGCACCGTCCAGCGCGGCGGCTTCCTCCAGCGAACTGTCGATGGTTTCGAAATAGCCTTTGATCGTCCATACGTGCAGGGCGATGCCGCCCATATAGGCGAAGATCACCCCGCCATGCGTGTTCAGCCCGAGGAACGGGATGTAAATGCCCAGGCGGTCAAACAGGGCGTAGAGCGCCACCAGTGACAGCACCGCCGGGAACATCTGGAAGATCAGCATGCCTTTCAGCAGCGAACTTTTGCCACGAAACTTCATGCGGGCAAAAGCATAGGCGCAGGTGGTGGAAAGCGCCACTATTCCTACGGCGGTGATCCCGGCGATCTTGATCGAGTTCCATAACCACAGCAGTACCGGGAACGGCGGCGGCGTCAGACTGCCGTCACTGTTCGTCACGGTGATCCCCAGCGCCAGCTTCCAGTGATCCCAGGAGACCTGATCCGGGATCAGGCTGCCCGTGGCGAAGTTGCCCGGGCGCAGCGAGATGGTAAACACCATCAGCAGCGGGAACAGGATCAGCGCCAGAAAGCTCAGCAGTAACAGATGCGTGACCAGCAGCCTGACTTTTTGCGACCTCGGTTTTACCATTGGCATTGTTATCACTCCTTAGTCGAATTTCATGCGTGATGCTTTCAGGTTGACGACAGCCAGCGCGCCCACCAGCAGGAAGATCAGCGTGGCAATCGCCGCCGCCAGCCCGAAGTCCTGCCCGCCGCCGCCCTCAAAGGCGATGCGATAGGTGTAGCTCACCAGCAGGTCGGTGTGCCCGGCCGGGGTGGTGGTGCCGAGCATATCCGGCCCGCCGTTGGTCAGCAGCTGGATCAGCACGAAGTTATTAAAGTTAAACGCAAAGCTGGCGATCATCAGCGGCGTCAGGGGTTTGATCAGCAGCGGCAGCGTGATGCGGAAGAAGTTCTGCATCGGCGTTGCGCCGTCCATCGCCGAGGCCTCGTAGAGATCGTCCGGGATCGCCTTCAGCAGGCCCATACACAGGATCATCATGTAGGGATACCCCAGCCAGGTGTTGACGATGATGATCATGCTTTTCGCCGTCCAGGGATCGCTGAACCACGCCGGTTTAATGCCAAACAGCGCATTCAGCATCAGGTTGATTTCCCCGAAGCTCTGATTGAACAGCCCTTTGAAAATCAGAATGGAGATAAACGCCGGGACGGCATAGGGCAGGATCAGCAGGATGCGGTACACCGCTTTGCCTTTCAGCTCCTCCCATTGCACCACACAGGCCAGCACCATACCGACGGCAACGGTCAGCACCACGGTGAGCAGCGCAAAAATAACCGTCCAGACGAAGATAGAGAGGAACGGCTTCTGGATGCCGTCATCGTGCAGCACGCGCAGGAAGTTGCCCCAGCCGATGCCAACGGTAAAACCGGGGCTGAGTTTCTCTGCCTGCCATTCTCCCTGGGCGTTCACCGCCTGATAAAACCCTGTCTCGCGGTTCGGCTGATAGACCACACCGGACTGGGCATCGGTCAGCTGCTGGTTCTCTTTGTTCAACTGATACAGCGGCTGCGTGCCGGAGAACTGGCGCAGTGAACTCATGCGCAGCGTGTCACCCTCGGGCAATCTGGCACTTAACTGGCCGAGCGCCTGGCGGTTCTGGGTGACCACGCGCAGCCCGGCTTTCTCCCCGGTGGGGGTAGCCTGCGGCGTCATGGTCAGCGTTTGGGGGGCCGACGCGTTAAAGGTGAAAGGCGGGGAAACCAGGACCTCAGCGTTGTCAGGGGAAGTGAGGGCCAGCTGCCACTGTTCGCCTGCCGGATAAAGCGCAAAGTTCAGGGCTTTACCGCCCTGGAATTCACGGCCCATCAGCACCGACTGCGCACGTTCAAAGGTCAGCTGGTTAGTGCTGCTGTAGTTAGTAAACGCAATCGCAATAGTACAGACCAGCGGGAACAGCACAAATAACGCCATCCCGGCCAGGCCAGGATAGACATAGCGCCACGAATACGCGCGGCGGTTACCGTAAATGTACAGGCCGGCACTGGAGAGGATCAGCGCCAGAACGGCAAAGAGATATTCACCCTGCGCATACATCAGCACGATCAGATAACCGGTTAAGCAGGTGAGCAGGCCAATGGCCAGCCATTTTATCACCTGACGCAACGGCCATTTTTTGTCAGCGGTCAGACCGGTTTGGGCTACTGGCATAGGGGCTATCCTTGTAGTAACGGCAGGGAGCGGGTTGGCTCTCTGCCGTTTATTTCATGACCTCAACGGCATCATTCAGTTAACGTTAATTACTTGGTAATGCGTGTTTCAACGTCCTTCAGCGCCTGCTCAACGGTCTGACGGCCATTCACCGCATTAATGATGGCGCTGCGCTCGGCATACCAGAACGCACTCATCTGCGGGATATTTGGCATGATTTCGCCGTTTTTCGAGTTCGCCATGGTGGCGGCGATGCGCGGATCTTTCTCTAACTGTTCCTGATAGGATTTCAGCGCGACCGCGCCCAGCGGTTTGTCTTTATTGACGGCGCTCAGGCCCTCGTTGGTGATCAGGTAGTTTTCCAGGAACTCTTTCGCCAGTTCTTTATTCGGGCTGGCGGCATTGATACCGGCAGTCAGCACGCCGACGAACGGCTTAGACGGTTTGCCATGGAAGGTGGGCAGGAGGGCCACGCCATAGTTGATTTTACTCTTGTCGAGATTCGACCACGCCCACGGACCGTCGATGGTCATGGCGGTCTGGCCTTTATTAAAGGCGGCTTCGGCGATGGAGTAGTCGGTGTCGGCGTTGATGTGTTTGTTTTTCACTAAGTCGATAATGAACTGTAAACCGGCTTTGGCGCCGTCATTGTTCACGCCCGTGTCTTTGATGTTGTATTTGCCGTTCTCATATTTATAGGCATACCCGCCGTCAGCCGCGATGACAGGCCAGGTGAAGTAGGGTTCCTGCAAGTTCCACATGATGGCGCTTTTGCCTTTCGCCCGCAGCGAGGTGTCCAGTGCCGGGATCTCTTCCCAGGTTTTCGGTGCCTCTTTGATCAGGTCTTTGTTATAAATCAGCGACAACGCCTCCACCGCGACCGGGTAGCCGATCAGCTTGCCGTTGAAGGTGACGGCATCCCAGGTGAAGGGGAAAATCTTATCTTTAAAGGCCGCGTCCGGGCTGATCTCAGCCAGCAGGCCGGACTGCGCGTAACCGCCGAAGCGATCGTGCGCCCAGAAAATGATGTCGGGGCCGCCACCGGTCGCGGCCACCTGCGGGTATTTCTCTTCCAGCTTATCCGGGTGCTCGACGGTGACTTTAATGCCGGTGTCTTTTTCAAATTTCTTACCGACTTCCGCCAGGCCGTTATAGCCCTTGTCACCGTTGATCCAGATGACCAGCCTGCCTTCTTCGATTTTGGCAAACGCAGAGGAAGAGAGCACCAGCGTCGCGAGCGCGGTGAGGGCCAGGGTCTGTTTAACGACTTTTTTAACGAAAGGAACCTTGATGCTGAGAGTCATAATCCAATCCTTTTTTATCCTGTTAGGAGTCGGTATTGCTCGTGTCACAGAAGGAATGACAGGGTACGGCGCCAGTGTGGATTCAACCTGCTCTGCCTTCATCATCCCCCCCTCTACGCCCCCGGCCCTCAGAGTGTGATCCCACCGACACTCTCAGACGTTATGTGGTGGAAGGCTCAGTTTGTGGCTTCATTTTTTGCTACCCCGATCACGAATTTGAGCGGGGCAGTGAACTTTCAGCCGTTGCCATGAAGTGACCGTCCTCCCTGCGCCTCCGCCATGAAAAACTTTGTTACGGGTGATTACGTTTACCCACCACTCCTTCACTCTTCGTTGCATCGAGTTTTCTCGCAGGCGTCAAGTACAGGAGTTCAGGATGGCGAGCGTTTCCCTTAACAGCGTGTACAAAGCGTTTGGCAAGACGGTGATTTCCAGTGATATCAACCTGGAGATAAAAGAAGGCGAGTTTGTAGTGTTTGTCGGGCCTTCCGGCTGCGGCAAGTCAACGCTTCTGCGCATGATTGCCGGCCTTGAGGACATCACCTCCGGTGAGCTGAAGATCGGCGATAAACGCATGAACGACGTGCCGCCCTCAGAGCGCGGCATCGGCATGGTCTTTCAGTCTTATGCGCTCTACCCGCACCTGTCGGTGGCCGAGAACATGTCTTTCGGCCTGAAGCTGGCCGGGGCAAAAAAAGCCGAAATCAATCAACGGGTCAACCAGGTTTCTGAGGTGCTCCAGCTGGCCCATTTGCTGGATCGCCGGCCAAAAGCCCTGTCGGGTGGGCAGCGGCAGCGCGTGGCGATCGGTCGTACGCTGGTGGCGGAACCGACGGTGTTCCTGCTGGATGAACCGCTGTCTAATCTGGATGCCGCGCTGCGCGTTCAGATGCGTATCGAGATTTCCCGTCTGCATAAGCGCCTCAGGCGCACCATGATTTACGTGACGCACGATCAGGTGGAAGCGATGACGCTGGCCGACAAGATCGTGGTGCTCGACGCCGGACATATCGCCCAGGTCGGTAAGCCCCTTGAGCTGTATCACTACCCTGCTAACCGCTTTGTCGCCGGATTTATCGGCTCCCCCAAAATGAATTTCCTGCCGGTCAAAGTCACCGGAGCGGAACCCACGCGTGTGCAGGTTGAGCTGCCTAATCGTCAGCAGGTCTGGCTGCCTGTAGAGGGCACGGAGGTGATCGTCGGCAGCAATCTGTCGCTGGGCATTCGTCCTGAACATCTGCTGCCCAGTGACGTGGCTGAGGTCACGTTGTCCGGTGAGGTACAGGTGGTTGAGCAGTTGGGTAACGAAACACAGATTCATATCCAAATTCCGGCCATTCGTCAGAACCTGGTGTACCGCCAGAATGACGTGGTGCTGGTAGAAGAAGGTGCAACATTCGCCATTGGTTTGCCGCCACACCGCTGTCATCTGTTCCGCGAAGACGGAACGGCATGTCGCCGGTTACACCCGGAACCCGGCGTTTGAAAGCACGCGATCCCCTACAGGAGAAAATGATGAGAACAATGCGTATTGCTTCCCTGTCGCTGGCAGTGGCTGCCGGTATCCTTTCTACACAAGCGATGGCGGTTGATTTTACCGGTTATGCGCGTTCGGGCATTGGCTGGTCCGGCAGCGGCGGCGAGCAGCAGTGCTTCAAAGCGACCGGGGCAGACAGCAAATACCGTCTGGGTAACGAGTGCGAAACCTATGCAGAATTAAAACTGGGCCAGGAAGTGTGGAAAGAAGGGGACAAGAGCTTCTACTTCGATACCAACGTGGCCTATTCCGTTTCACAGCAGAATGACTGGGAGTCAACCGATCCGGCTTTCCGCGAAGCGAATGTGAAAGGGAAAAACCTGATCGAATGGCTGCCAGGTTCTACCATGTGGGCCGGTAAGCGCTTCTATCAGCGTCATGACGTCCACATGATCGACTTCTACTACTGGGATATTTCCGGCCCGGGTGCCGGTCTGGAAGATATCGATCTGGGCTTTGGTAAGTTGTCTCTGGCGGCAACGCGTAACACCGAAAGCGGCGGGTCGTTCGGCTATATCGCCGACCAGCGTAATGAAGTGGCCACCTCGAATGACGTGTTCGACGTGCGTCTTGCCGGGCTGAATACTAACCCCGGCGGCGTGCTGGAGTTGGGCGTGGATTACGGACGTGCTAATGCGCGTGATGGCTACTCCCTGGCGAACGATGCCACCAAAGACGGCTGGTTGCTGACGGCAGAACACACGCAGAGTATCTATAACGGCTTCAACAAGTTTGTGTTGCAGTATGCGGCAGACTCGATGACCGATCCGGGCCAGGGCGCGGCAAACGGCCACTCTAACGGCTCGGCGATCAACAACAACGGCAGCATGGTGCGCGTGCTCGACCACGGTGCGATTGATTTCAACGACACCTGGAGCCTGATGTATGTGGGCATGTATCAGGACGTTGACCGTGATAACAACAACGGCACCACCTGGTACACCGTGGGCATGCGTCCAATGTACAAATGGACGCCGATCATGAGCACCCTGCTGGAAGTCGGTTACGACAACGTGAAGTCCCAGCGCACCGGCGATCGTAACGGCCAGTACAAAGTGACCCTGGCCCAGCAATGGCAGGCGGGTAACAGCATCTGGTCACGCCCGGCCATCCGCGTGTTCGCCACCTATGCGAACTGGGATGAGAAGTGGGGTTATGACACGGATACCGGCACCAGCAATGGGTTAGCGATGAATGACACCAGTGCGCGTACTTTCAGCCGTGGCAATGATGATGAGGTGACCTTCGGCGCACAAATGGAAATCTGGTGGTAACTTTTTCCTTCCTTTTTCGCGCTGCTGATGCGTTGGCTGCGCGGCCTCGCCCCGGTCACGTAATGATCTACGCTCCCGGGGACTTGGCCGCTTGCCGCCTTCCCGCAACACGAAACCGTTTGGAAAAAGCCGCGTTCAACATGAGCTAAGAAGTGCTGGCTGGCGGTATATCAGTGGATAGCCGCCAGCCTTCAGGTGATCAAAAGGAAACAACCATGAGAAAAAATCTGCTGTCACTGTGTTTGTCGCTGAGCCTGCTGGCGGCGTTGCCTGCCGGGGTTTACGCCGCGCAGCAGGATGCCAGTACCGCACCGGCGATCGCGAGCCAGACCTTACACACGCTTTCATGGACGCCGCTGGTGCCGCCAGTGACGCAGGATGTGACGCTCGGCACTGCCAGCGCCACGATTAATCAGGGGGATATTCAGGGGGCCGTTGCGGCCTTTGCCCTGCCTGCCGACCGGGGATCGCTTGAAATCACCCTGAGCAGTATTGCGACGGGGAAAACGGTGTATGCACCGAATGTATTAGTGCTGGATGAACAGATGCGTCCGGCGGCTTTCTACCCCTCCAGCTACTTCCCGTATCAGCAGCCTGGCATTGTTTCCAGCGATCGTCTGGAAGGCACACTGAAACTGACGCCTGCGCTGGGTCAAAAACAAATTTACCTGCTGGTGTATACCACGCGTCAAGATCTGGCAGAGACAACGCAGATGGTGAACCCGGCGAAAGCCTATGCGGCGGGCGTGGGTAACGCTGTGCCGGATATCCCGGACCCGATTGCCCGCCATACGACAACGGGGTTGCTGAGCCTCAAAGTGTCTGCCGAGCAGAAGAGTGGCAACGTGATGATTGGTCAGGTCTTCCCGTCATCGGCCCCGGCGGCGGCACCTGTCATGGTCGGCAGGACAGCTCCGGCAGCGGCGCCAGCCGTGACGAAGCCGGACGCACCGATGCTCGACGATTCTGAACGCTACTTTAACGATGCGATTAAAAAAGCAGTCAAAGCGGGTGATGTTGATAAGGCATTGAAACTGCTGGATGAAGCGGAGCGTCTGGGCTCGAAAACGGCACGCAAAACCTTTATCGACAGTGTTAAGCGCTGATTTCTCAATCCTGACTGATGCCGAGCCTCCCCGCGCAGGGGAGGTTATTTATCCAGACTGCTCACCATCTCATACTGCTGTAATGCCACCTGCTGATACCCCGCCTGAATAAACAACGGGGCAAACCTTTCCGGCACAGACACCGGCGTGCGGATCCCCGGATAGTGCGCATTTATCTTACCCAGTATCGTACGGGCCCGCCCCTGATGGCGGAAATCGGGCTCGACAAACAGATAGCGCAGCTGCGGGGCACCCGTCAGCCAGTCAATCACGGCCCATGCCTGCTCGCCATCGCGAACCACCTGGCAGGGCAACGCGGGAAAGGAGAGAGGGTCCAGCAGCCACGGGATCTCATTCTGCGGGGCGCGCCAGATAGCACGTAACAACGCGTCGGTAGTGGCGATGGGCAGCGGGCTTGTCGGGCCGTTGGGTGACTCCTGACCCGTAAAGCCGAGCAGTGTCTGCCGGGTTTCAAAGCCCAGCGCCTGGTAAAGCGCCACCGCCGCACGGTTTTCAGCAATCACTTCCAGCGCAACCTGAACATAGTTTTTTTCAGCCAGCCGGGATAACAGCGCCAGCATCATTGGCTTCGCCAGCCCGTTGCCGCGAGCGTCCGGGTGCAGCGCAAAGGCGGCGATGCGTGCCCGTAGGCCTCGGGTCGTGACCAGCGCAATGGCGATCGGCTGCTCTCCCTGCATCCACACCAATGACTCAGTGAAATTCAGCCCTTCGGAACAGAAGCGCGCGGCGAAATAGTCCGGGGTGACCGACAGCGGTACGACATACTGCTGAAAGCAGGTGGTCATAATGTCACTGAGTTGCACAATACTGAAATGACTCGCAGGGACGAATAGCGGTGACATAGTCAAACTCCGTTTTGGGGAGGGTTGCTCAACGATAGGCGATAACCGCGTTTTATGCGCGCCGGGAGACTATTCCGCCTCCAGTTTCCCTACCCCAATCATCATCGGCGTATGGTGATGACCCGTCTCAGCAAACAGCAGTGAACCGTTAACGCGCACGCGCTGGCCGATCAGGTGGCGATGGGTTTTATACATGCCCGCCTGCACCAGCAGTTGCATCTGCGCCTGGTCTCCCCAGTTGGCGGCATCATCCGCACACACCGGCTTATCCGCCTGCAATACCCAGTAAACCTCGGCTTCATCGCCTTGTTCAACGCTCTCGTAGTTCGGCGGGCCGGGGAAGGTGATGCGCAGCAGCTTACCTGTCAGCGTCACTTCAGTACCTTCTTCCGGGCAGGCGGTGGGCGGCGGAGTGGTCAGCGCCACATATTTTTGCTGTGAACGGCTGTACCACTCACTCAGGCAGGCGGCGGTCTTGCACTGCTCGCGCAGCGCCCAGTTCTCTTTGGTCATCTGCCGGAATTCACTGCTGTTGCCGCTGGCGGTTTTGGCCTCGTGGTAAACCTTTGCCAGCTGGTCGTCAGCCTGGGACAGGGCAGGTGTGGTGCAGATCAGTTTCTCGCTGACGCTGCTGGCTTTGGTGCAGTCAAAACTCGCCGCATGGGCGCCCAGGGAAAGGGTGAAGCACAGTAACGCTATCCGTCTCATGGTGTATCCATTGGAATATTTTTACCGGATGTTAATAGCCTGAACCGCCGCACAGATCCACTAAAAACGCACGGCCTCAGCCTGGATGCCATCGGGCAGGGTGAGCACGCCACCGCGTTAACCGCAAATATAACGTGATGGCGGTGGCTTTTTCCCTGCCTGGCAACCAAAATACCCCCCATAAACCGGTAAACGCCGGGTGAAAACCGATATGCGTAGCGAGGTAACAGCATGCAACAAGGACCATTGACGGAAGAAGAGCTGGAATGGCTGGACGATGTCTTAATCAAATATGGCAGCGAAGAGTCGGTGGTGGATGCCTCTGAACTGGATGGCCTGTTCACCGCTATTCTCTCCGGTCCGGTGCTGGTTGAGCCGCAGGTCTGGCTGCCGCTGATTTGGGGTGGCGAAGAGAATGACCCGGAATGGGAGTCGGATGAAGAGTTTGAGCAGTTTATGGATCTCATCGCCCAGCATATGAACGATATCGCGGACCGCCTGAATGAATATCCTGACCAGTTTGAGCCGTTGTTTGGCCTGAACACGGTGGACGATCAGGAGTTTGTCGTGGTGGAAGACTGGTGTTGCGGTTATCTGAAAGGCGTGGCGCTGGGCGACTGGTCGTCACTGCCGGCCACCTTGCAGCCTGCGCTGGCGGCGATTGCCCTGCACGGCGAGGAAGAAAACCTCTCCCAGCTGGAAACGCTGACGCCGGAAGCGTACGAGCAGAGCATTGAGGCGATCCGCCCGGCGGCGATCGCTCTCCATGCGAAGTGGTTATTGCACTGAGTAATACGTCAACCATGCGGCTTACCGCGTGGTTGACGCTTTCCGCTTACCAGCCCGCTACCGCACCACCGTTGAAGATCTTATCCGCCGCGGCCACCACTTCAGGTGACTGGTAGGATTTGATAAAGTCACGCACGTTTGGCGCGTCTTTATTGTCTTCACGGGTCACGATGATATTGACGTACGGCGACTGTTTATCCTCGATAAATACGCTGTCGCGTACCGGGTTCAGGCCAGTTTGTTGCAGGTAGGTGGTGCTGATAATCGCCACGGTCACCTGAGCGTCATCCAGCACGCGCGGCAGCTGCGCGCCTTCCATTTCCATAATCTTCAGATGCAGCGGGTTGGCCGTAATATCCACCGCCGTTGGCAACAGTCCGGTATCCGCTTTCAGCGTGACCAGCTTCTCTTTCTGCAGCAGCAGCAGCGCACGCCCGAGGTTGGTCGGGTCGTTCGGAATGGCGATGGTGTCACCGTCTTTCAGCTCGCTAATCTGTTTGATTTTTTTCGAATAGCCCGCCATCGGGAAAACAAAGGTATTCCCTACCGCGACCAGGGTGGTGCCTTTGGCCTTGTTGTCCTGTTCGAGGAACGGACGATGCTGGAACACGTTGGCATCGAGATCGCCGTGCGCCGTGGGGTCATTCGGCAGCAGTGAACCGCTGAATCCCACCAGTTCCACCTCCAGCCCGTACTTCTCTTTCGCCACGGCTTTGGCTACTTCGGCCACATCCTGTTCAGCGCCGTTGATCACACCGACTTTAATCGTGTGGGCATCGTTATTTTTCTGGTCACAGCCTGCGAGCAGAATAGCCAGCATCAGCGCGGCAGTTTTGACAGTACGGCTCAGGGTAAGATCCACGTTATTTTCCTTAATTTCAATAAGCTGAAGGCGTAACAAACAACCGCAAACGAGGCACGGAGTCAATGTCGGGGCTTATGATAAAAAGGGTGGCGTTATAACCAGAGATTGTAAGGCAGGGCGGGCACGGGATTAAGGTTTTTTGGTCTCAGGATGCCACAAACGCACCAGCTCGGCCAGTTCATCTTCAACCGTGTAAAAATAGCAGGAAGGAACACTCAGAACTTCAGCCAGGCGGCACATCAGTTCAAAGTCAGGGACGGGTATACCGCGCTCATATTGGTTCATCCGTGCGCTGGCGGTAGCTTCGTCAATCCCTGCTAAAACACCAAGCTTCTGTTGTGATATCCCTTTCCTTACCCGGGCTTCTTTCAAACGATGTGGCAGCATGTCGATCCTGACTTCTGAATAATTAACAGGATTCTCTTAGCTGCTCGTGTAAAATGTACTAAGTATTGCTTAGTGTTGAATTTGGAAGATAACAGGAGTTGGCTTACAAGCAGAGGAAGGCATGAAGAAAAAAACTGATATGCACCCCGCCGATATCATCGCGGCGATCAAGAAACGGCAGACATCGCTGGCGGAGTTATCCCGCAAGGTAGGATTATGTTCGGGAACACTGGCTAATGCCCTGAAAAGGCCCTGGCCAAAAGGGGAGTTCATTATTGCCGCTGCACTGGGAATCCATCCGTCGGAGATCTGGCCCAGTCGGTATTACGATAAACGTGGGCAACTGCTGGCGCGTGAACAGTTGTTGAGAACCCCCAGACGGCATCATGTGACGCCGTTGCAGGTCGAGGAACACAGTCAGCCTCAGTCAGTACCTGGGGATGAGCTCAGACAGGATTAAACGTCTCGCAAATTGCAGATGTCCCGCGACAGGCGCTGGCGTAACAGCGTCTGTCGCAGGAAATGGATCAGTTAGCCATAATGCTGGCGGCCAGCTGTGCGCTGCCAGAGGTATTGCCGATCAGTTCGGTCAGCAGGTTGTTCACGCCGTCACTCATCGGTGTAAAACGGGTCTCCGGTGAGCGGGCGACCACGATAAACACCCCGACACTGTACTGCGGCACCATCGCCATATAGGTGATGAAACCGCCGCCGCCGCCGGTTTTTTCAATAATGCCAGGGCGGCCGTCACGCGGTGCCATATACACCCAACCCATTCCCAGTGCATCGGCGCGGCCCGGTACATCCATCCCATCGACTTTGGTTAACTGACTGCGCTGATAAATCATGGTTTGCAGACGGTCTGCCTGTGGGCTGCGGCTGTGAACATCAGAGGCGAGGAACTGCTGCATCCAACGGCCCATATCATCCGGTGTGGAGTAAACGCCGCCGCTGCCGATGGCTGCCAGCGAGTTATTGCACGGGCTTGGGCTTTTGGCCGGGATCATCAGACGGCCACATTGCTCAGGAGAAGGCGTAAAGGTGGTGTCTTTCATCCCCAGGGGACGGGTGACTTTTTCCTGCAACAGCGCAGGATAGGGTTTGCCCCCGGCGCGGGCCAGCGCATCACCCAGCAGGTCAAAGCCGAGGTTAGAGTAACCTGCCCGTTCACCCGGCGCCCACTTAAGCTGTGCGGTGCGCAGCCAGTTCCAGCGCTGACTGTTGGTCGGCCAGGTAAACACAGCGCGATTCGCTTTGCCGCCGGGTTGCTCACGCGGTAAGGCGCTGGTGTGGGTCGCCAGGTTGATCAGGCGAATCGGCTGGCCGTTAAAGCTGGGCACCTTGCTGCCAGGCGGGGCGAATTTACTCAGAGGATCGTTAAGCTGAAGCCGGCCTTCTTCGGCCAGTTTGACCATCACTTCGCTGGTCATCAGCTTGCTGAGCGAGGCAATGCGCACCAGTGAATCTTTTTGCGGTCGTTGCGCACTGCCGGGGCGTGTGACTCCGCGGCTGACAAAAATTCGCTGGTTGGCATCAATCGCCACCATTGCCATACCGCTGGCTTTGGTGTTGTAGAAAATATTGTCGGCGTAGCGTTCGACCGTCTGCGACGCCAGCAGCGGATCGGGCTTGGGTTGTGCCTGGCTTTGCAGTGGCAGCGCCAGCGCAGGGAGCAGCAGAAAAGCATAAAGCGATGATTTCAAAGGGCGTGCATCCCTGTCAGTAAATGGATAACGCTTTATAGTAGATTTTCTGATTTTATCTGCAAGTTTTTCCTGTGGAGAAAACGTGCCCTGTCAGGGCTGCGGGGTAACCCGCAGACTGACAAGGCCAACGCCCAGTTTTCGGGCCGCAAAGCCATCAATAACACCCACGCTGGACTCCACCGGCGCGGGAGGTGTGATCACAATGTCGCGTACCTTCCCGGGATTGCTGACCTGAAGCGTCAGCGTGCTATCCTGCTCGCCAAAAGTGACCTGTTGTTGCCACTCGCCTACCTTGACGGTGATCGGCCGCAGGGCATTCTCGCCAAAGGCACGCGCGGTCAGCGTCAGCGTAAAGTCGGCAGGTAACGGCTCCAGATACTGCACGGTAATCTGTGGCAGCAGATTGGCATCGGACCAGCGGCCCCAGGGCTCAACGTAGGAGAGACCCGACACTTTCTGTACCTGCTGTGGCAGGCCAGGCAGGTTAAACAGGATGCTGTCAGAACGATACTTGAGGTCGACATCAGCAATCTGTAATTGCGTGACGCTGCGCTGATATTGTTTATCACTCGATACGGTTTTCGCCGGGAAGGTAATCTTGCCGAGCGTACCGCCCGCCTGAACCTCTGAGATCGTCGGGGAAGTATTCAGCGTACCGTTCGCCACACACAGGCCGCTGTGCATCGCCAGCTTCTCATCCCACACGCTGCCGATCTTGTAGCAGCGATCAATCCAGACAAACTTTTCATCAGGCGCGAATTTTGCCAGTTGCTGCTTCAGTGGCGTGGCAAGCCAGGTATCGAACTTCGGTTCAATTTTGCCGGGCATCACGGAGAGCAACAGCGGTAGCTTGAAATGTGAGCCGGAGAAACTAAAGGTATTTTTCTCCGTATCGACTTTGTAATCAGAGATCGTTTTCGGGAAGTTCCACAGCTGGATCACGTCCGGCTTCCACTGATTAATTTTCTCTTTGATATTGAGATAAGTGGTGGAAAGTGAGGTTGACGACAGGCTGCTGCGGCCCAGGCCGATAAAGTTATCGCCGCCCATGGCATCCAGCACCGTGGCACCGTTATCCAGCGTGCTGCGCTTAACGTTGATGATCCGGCTGCTGACATCATCACCGCGCAGCATAAAGAACAGATCGCGGCGGTCGTGCTGATTCAGGTATTTAAACGCCGTGTTGTTCATTGCCAGATGATCGGAGCTGACGACAATAATGGTGTTTTTAAAGTACGGTGTGGCACGGATTTTCGCGATAAGTTTTGCGATATGCTCCTGACCGCAGGCCACGGCGGCGAAGGATTTGTTCTCTTTGCCTTCAAACGGATACGACTTGCGCTGGCAGCTGCGTGAGATAAATCCATCGGGATGATGAGTATCCACGGTCAGGGCAAACAGCGAGAACGGCTGGTTTTTTTGCGCCAGTTCGAGGTATTTCTCAAACACGATGTCGAGCACGGTATCGTCGTACCAGCCCCAGTCATTACGGTATTTCGGGTCTTTGACCACGCCTGAAAGCTCTTTAAAGCCATACATATGGTCGAAGCCGTGGGACGACAGGAACAGATCTTTTCCAGCAAAACTCAGGCTGGCACCCTGGTAAAAATAGTTCTGATAGCCAGAGGACTTCAGAATGTCACCCAGGCAGATGTTTTGCGGGTAAAAGCTGGACAGTGAACTGGAGGCGTTGCCGTCAAACGGCGCAAACAGCGGGATGCCGCACTGCGAAGCCACCATACCGGCAATGGTGTATTCGGTGCCGGGAAGCTGTTCGGTGTTGCTGAAGTCCACCGCGCTGTTTTTGATATCAGACAGCTCCGGGGCCAGTTTCGGGAACGCGTTTTCATCAAAGTAGGTGCGCTCCAGGCTCTCCGCGTAGATATAGACCAGGTTCGGACGCTCGCCGCGCAGGGTTTTTCCCGGCACTTTGTAGTGGGCGTCAAAATCCGACTCCCCTTTGCTGACCTGTGACTTTATTAATGCAGTCACTTGTTGATACGCCGGTGTGGTTTTTATCGATGCCAGCGCCAGCAACAGTGCCAGCGCACTATAAAGTTGACTGTAATTGTGGCTTTTTCGCAGTCGTAATACCCAGGATAATAATAAAAACACCAGGAATAAACTTATTAATAGCCCGACTGCCGGCAGAATATACTTCTGTAATCCGGCACCGCTCAGGCTGCTGGTAATCGTATAAATCACCGCGTCATTAATGCCTTCACCGGTAAAATAGTTACTGGCAAACAGGGACGCATTAAGAATGATATAGATGCCAAGCAGAGCCAGCACCGCAGAAAACCACAGCTTATGACGTCCCGCCTTCCATGCGTAGAGAGAAGCTGATGCAATAAAAAAGAGTAGCGATAACCATTCTGAAACCATGAGATCGATTTTTACCCTGTCTGTGACGCAATCCTTGTCAGGTGCCTGCGAAGTGATGAATCAAAAATGTAACGAATTAATTTAACGCAACAAATTATCCCTGGCAACATTCAAGGTGGACAGGAAAATGTGAGGTTACAGGGGGTTGGATCACTGTGGTTTAGCCTTTGTTTAAGTTAATGTGGCGAAATCCGAATAATTGATAAGCAGGGCGTGCAGACGGATCGGCTGATGTGTGAGGGCGACATACGCGGCGAGACAAGGTGGCTGCGGGTCAGGCGGGCTCAGGGTTGCCTGTTACGGTGAAACGAGGGGGCGTGAAAATTAATAGAGTTAACCTTTTCCCCGTCGGGGAAATAATTAGAAAAATCAGATTTGGCTCACACATTCCGGCCACTGCCTGGAAGCTTCTTCGATTGTCTGGCCGGATTCCCTCTCAGAAAACGGGTGCCGCCGCAGCGTAAAACGGCCTGTGCAGAGAAAGAATGACGAGAAAAGATGTTTTCTGTATTCCCTGCATCAATCAGATATATCTACCTATTTTATAAAAATAACAAAAATAAAGCACAATATGATTAATTATATGACTAAAGTTACCCTTTGAAATGTTTGCTTAATTTATTTTCGGCGTAAACAGCACAAAACAGTACAGCAGATGAGTCTTTTTCAATTCGGTTCAGGCTACTATTTTTGTGCTATTTATTTGACTATATTACGCAGGAATAAAAAATGTTAACAAAGATGCGCATTTTAACTCAGGCCATTGGTCTGGGGCTGATTGTCGGCAGTGCTTCATTTGCTGCCCAGGCTGAGATTACCGTACTGAAGCAGGACCCTCAGGCCGGTGACCCCTTAAGCCGTCTGAATTTTACCGTGGGCGGCAGCATTCGTCCTCAGTTCAATAATATGACCGGCGATGGTGATAAAGGTTCCTATAAAAGAAATGGTTTTGATGGCGGTACCCGTTTCCGCTTCGCCGCTGATTATTATCTGTTTGATGACATTAGCTGGATCAGTTATTACGAACTGGGTGTCAATATTCCGGCGCTGGTTGGTTGGGATAATCATCATGCCGAGGGGGCAAATAATACCTCGCGCCGTATGTTATATACCGGCCTGAAAAGTAATACCTGGGGCCAGTTGACCTTCGGCCAGCAGAATAGCGTTTATTACGATGTGGTGGGTGCCAAAACTGATATCTGGGATTACGACATGGTAGGCCAGGCACCGGGTAACGGCATTAACGGCGATTACGACGGTTCTTACCGCTCACGCAAAATGCTGAAATATAAAAACACCTTTGGCGATGCCGATGTCTATGCCTCTTACCTGTTCTCTGACAGCGACTATCTGCCAGGCAACGGCCTGCGTTACAAGCGTGAAGGCGGTGGCTCACTGGGTGTGGATTACCACATCACCAAAGACCTGACGTGGGGCACCGCATGGAACTACACCCGTGCCGAAATGCGCAATCCGGGCAACAGTGATGAGAAGACGTACGATCAGAACATCGTAGGTACTGCGCTGAGCTGGCAGCCGGATAACTGGACCTTCACCGTCGGTGGCGGCTGGTACGATAACTTCCTCACCACCAAAAAAGCCGATGTGAATAACTACTTCTCGGGTAACGCGTGGGGGGTGGAATACCTCGCCGGTTATACCGTGCCGGTCGGCGCTTATGGCCTGAAGTCTGTGATGCCGTACGTGATGGGCGACCGTCTGCAGTATGTCACCGGGCGTGATTACCAGCGCATTGATAACGGCGTGGGGGTGACCTTTAAACTGGATTACGGTTTCCGTGTTGATTATGAACACGTGTTTACCTCCAGCACCGACGATCTGGGTGATATGAACCTGGTCCGTCTGCGTTACGACTTCTAAGTCTTTACTGGCGCTCTGGCATTAGCCGGGGCGTCAGTGTGCTTTCCCACGCGTTTTTCCTCTCCCCGGCGTGAGTTACCTCACAAACCTTTCGGTAGCAGCAGATTTTTCTATGTTGCCAGCGTGTCACTCCTGCTTTGTCGAATTAATTGGCGTTAAGTTAGCGCATCTCATAACGGTAATCAGGCCGTCATATGGAAGAGGTGCATCATGTTTAAGATTGAAAAAAATTATTTGATGTGTTGCCTGTTTTTTTTGTTTTTCTTTATTGGCTGGGGCAGTTGTTATCCGTATCTTTCATTGTGGCTGACCGATACCATCGGCATTGATTATGCAGATGTGGGGCTGGTTTATTCTTTTACCGCTATTGTTTCTGTCTGCGTACAACCCCTGTTTGGTTTTGTTGCCGATCGTCTGGTATTTCGTAAGCATCTGATGTGGATGCTGGCGATCATTATTACGATTTTTGCTCCTTACTGGATTTGGGTCTTTGCTCCACTGTTAAAATATAATGTGATCCTCGGTGCATTTGCCGGGGGTGTGTATATCGGCCTGGCATTTGGTGCGGGGTGTGGGGTATGCGAAGCCTATATTGATAAAGTCAGCCGTATGACCGGCTTTGAGTTTGGCCGCGCCCGGATGTTTGGCGGAATTGGTGCTGCGATTGGGACGTTCCTGGCGGGCGAGCTGTACGGGATTAACCAGGATTATATTTTCTGGATGGCCAGCGCAGGGGGGATTGCCCTGATGCTGATTGTCTGGAAAACCGATCCGAAGGTGGCTGCCGTTGCCAGCGCTGCTGTCGCCCCCCGCACACCGGTGACGTTGCAGGATGTTCGTAACCTGCTAAAACTGCGTAAGTTCTGGTTTTTCTGCCTCTATATGGTGGGCGTGGGCGCCGTGTATGAGACCTACGACCAGCAGTTTGCCATCTACTACAGCCATTTTTTCTCGTCTAAAGCGCGCGGCGCTGAAGTATTTGGCTATCTGTACACCGCGCAGATATTTCTCGATGCCGTGGTGATGTTCTTTGCGCCCTGGTTCGTCAATAAAATAGGCCCTAAAAATGCACTGATTTACTGTGGTCTGATTATGAGTCTGCGTATTATTGGTTCCGCTTATGCTGTCGGACCGGTATCCATTAGCGCAGTGAAAATGCTGCATGGTTTCGAAAGTTCGGTATTTTTGGTCGCGGGATTAAAATATATCATCGCCAACTTTAATCCCTGGTTATCTGCCACGGTTTATCTGATTGGGTTCCAGTTCTCTAAACGCTTCAGTGAAATTTTCCTCTCCAGCGGTATTGGTCATATGTACAAAAATATGGGCTTTGCTGATAGCTATATCATTCTTGGCAGCGTTGCACTGGTGTTTACCGCTATTTCATTCTTCACGCTGGAAGGCACGCGTTTGTTTGCCCGCCGCAATCATATTATTACTGAATAAGGGGGAGAAAATGTCGCAACTCTATTACGGAGTGGCTTACTACGACGAATATATGCCGGAGGAGCGGCTGGAAAAAGATATCGCCATGATGCTTGATGCCGGAATCAATGTGGTGCGTATCGCGGAATCGACATGGAGTACGCTGGAGCCGCAGGAAGGGGAGTACAACTTCAGGCATATTGATCGCGTGCTGGATGCCATGCAGCACGCAGGCATCCATGTGATTATCGGCACCCCGACTTACGCCATTCCTGCCTGGCTGGCGAAAAAACACCCGGAGGTGATGGTTACCACGGTTTCCGGGCAGCAGAAGTATGGTCGTCGCCAGATTATGGATATTGTCAGCCCGGTTTTTCTGAGTTACGCCGAAAACATCATCCGTGTGCTGCTGGACCATGTGCAGCACCATCCGGCGATTATTGGCTACCAGCTGGATAACGAAACCAAACACTACGATAACGTCGGGCCGGAGATGCGGCAGCAGTTTATTCACAGCCTGCAACGGCGTTACCCCGATATCCGTCAGATGAATGTCGACTTCGGGCTGGACTACTGGAGTAATCGCATTGATAACTGGCAGGATTTCCCGCCGCCAGAGAGTACGATCAATGCCAGCCTGGGCAGTGCCTTTGCTGCGTTCCAGCGTCAGAAAGTGACCGATTATCTCGCCTGGCAAAGCCGGATTGTCGCCGAATATAAGCAGCCAGAGCAGTTTATCACTCATAACTTTGATTTTGAGTGGCGCGGTTACTCGTACGGTATCCAGCCACGTGTGGATCATTTTGCTGCGGCCGAAGCACTCACGATTGCCGGGGTGGATATCTACCATCCCTCCCAGCAACAGCTGACCGGGCGGGAGATTGCCTTTGGTGGGGATGTGACGCGCGGGCTAAAGCAGGGGGCAAATTATCTGGTGCTGGAAACCCAGGCGCAGGGCTTCGCCCAGTGGACGCCGTATCCCGGCCAGCTGCGTTTGCAGGCCTTCAGCCATATTGCCTCCGGGGCCAAAATGGTGTCGTACTGGCACTGGCATTCGATCCATAATTCGTTTGAGACATACTGGAAAGGGCTGTTAAGTCATGATTTTTCAGCAAATCCCACCTATCTTGAAGCTAAAACGATTGGCGCTGATTTTGCCCGTCTGTCCGCCACGCTGGATTCCCTGCGCTGTGAAAACGATGTGGCGATTTTAGTCAGCAATACCGCGATGGAAGCCTTTAACTGGTTTAAGCCGGGAGATGCGCAGACCAATGTCTATAACGATATTTTCCGCCGTTTCTATGATGCACTCTACGACGCGAATATTGGCGTGGACATTATCAACGATGTTGATGTGGAGAGCGCACGCTACCGGGTGATTGTGGTGCCTGCGTTGTATGCTGCCGATGATGCGCTGTTGATGCGAATTAACCGCTATATTGAGGCGGGCGGTCAGGCCTTAATTGGTTTCAAAAGTGGCTTCAGCGATCAGCATGTTAAAGTGCGGACAGAGCGTCAGCCCGGGATTCTTAACCAGAGCTGCCGCGTCAGCTACAGCCAGTTCGCCCTGCCACAGCAGGTGACACTGAACAGCTGTTCCGATCTGCAACTGGATCAGGATGAGCCGGTAGAGCTGTGGATGGAGCTGTTGACACCGGATAACGATCCGCGTGTGCAGGTACTGGCGCGCTATCAGCATCCGGCGTGGGGTGACTATGCGGCGATCACCGAAGCCGACTATGGTGCGGGCAGGGCGATCTATCTGGGCTTCCTTGCGGGGCAATCCCTGATTGCCCGCCTGGTCCAGCGGTTGAGTGGTGAAACAGTCGGGTATACGTTCCCACTGATTACCCGTAAAACGATCAATAAAGCGGGTAACCCGCTGATGTTCTGTTTTAATTATTCAGCGACGGCGATACGCTTTAGTCTGCCTCAGGCGGCAGAGGACGTGCTTCACGGAGGTCGTGTGAACGCGGGAACCGAGGTTTGCCTCGATCCCTGGGGCGTGCATATTTATCAATTTACGCCGGGAGACTGAGACAGTGGGGTAACCGGTGAACAGAGCAGAATTATGGAACTCAATCAGCAGGATATGGTGAATGACTCACCCTTGATGAAAAGTTTTACCTTCAGCGCCTGGCTGGTGGCCGGTTTTACCCCCATTTCACGTGGCAGCAAACTGGATTACTACATTAATCGTCCGGAGGGCATGAAGGGCTATATCCTGCATCTGACCCTGCGCGGTGAGGGACGCATTCGGGCCGGATGCCGCGATATTGCCAGCCGGGAGAACGATCTTTTCCTGTTTCCTCCCGGCGTGGCGCATCATTATGGCCGCGCCGAACATCATGAACATTGGGATCATCTGTGGATCTACTTTCTGCCACGGCCATACTGGCTTGACTGGTTGCGCTGGGATCAGGTGATCAATGGCATCGGCATCACCTCCCTGCCACTCGGCCAGCCGAGTGAACAGGCGCAGCGACTGTTCCTTGAAGTGATTCAGCAGAATGGCCGTAGTGGTTTGCTGGCGGAAGCACTGGCGATGAATGCCCTGGAACGCTTGATTATTGACTGTTTTCAGCGGCAACCGTTGTGCAGCCATCAGACCATTGAGCCGCGTATTAGTACGCTGTGCCAGTATCTTAACGACCACCTGGCTGAGGATCTGACCATTGAGCAACTGGCCCGTCAGGTCTTTCTTTCACCGTCGCGCGTCGCCCATCTGTTTAAACGTGAAATGAAGATGACGATCTTTGCCTGGCGTGAACAACAAAGGGTCATCCGCGCCAGTAATCTTTTGCAGTCGACCCATCTCAGTATTGCCCAGGTGGCCCTGACGGTGGGATATGACGATGCGCTCTATTTTTCCCGCATCTTTCGTCAGCATGTCGGTGTCAGCCCGCGAGAGTATAAAAAACGCTACGAGCTGCTGCCAGTCTGACGTGCCTTACAGCGCACCCGTCAAATATTGTGCCTCGCCGTTTCCGAAGCTCCAGTCACCTTTGTCATTGGTCATAAAGGTGATCATCACGTCCGAAGGCAGAATGCCGCAGCTCTCTTTTAACTCCCGGCACAGCTCAGCCATAAAGAACTGTTTTTGCTCGCTGCTGCGTGGGCTGGTAAAAACCCGCACCATTACCAGATTATCGGTACGCTGAAGCCCGAGGCCGGTATCCTCAAATACCATCTGATAACCTTTGTTTTCGTGAACAATCTGGTAGCGATCGCGCTCGGGGACGTTAAAGGCCGCCAGGACTGCACGGTGCGCAGCATCCAGCAGTGTTTTCAGCTCTGATTCTGAACGACCCTGAATGACATCAAATTGCAGTAACGGCATGGAAACCTCGACATTGTTAGTGAATTCATTGCTGAAAATGGGCTGACGGCGGTGACTCCGCATCTGTCTCTGGAAACCAATTTACCCGCAATCTCCGTTGGGAAAAACCGCTATACTTGAATTGATTATTTACTATAGTGAACAATAACCATGAAAGAGCTGAAGACCGATGCGTTATGGAATCACCTGCACTGGCTGACGGTGCTGGCCGAGCAGGGCAGTTTTACCGCGGCGGCTGAACGGCTTGAAGTGAGCAAGGCGGCGATGTCGCAGAAGATCAAAGAGCTGGAGCAGCTGGCCGGGGTGCCGCTGGTGACGCGCACCACACGCAGCGTAAGACTGACCAGCGCCGGAGAGAAACTGGTGGACGATCTGCGTGCGCCGTTTGCCCAGATTGAACAGAGCTTTTTCAGCGTGCGCGATTCTGCCGGCCCCCTGCGCGGGCTGGTGCGGGTGACGGCGCCCGTGGCGTTTGCGCGCCAGCAGCTGGTGCCGCATATCACCGCGTTTCTGCGCGAGCATCCCCAGGTGCGTGTGCAGCTGGAGGTGTCCGACCGCCTGGTGTCGCTGGCAAGTGAGGGGTTTGATCTCGCCATCCGCCACAGTAACAGCCTGCCGGAAACCCATGTGGCGCTGCCGCTGTGCCACACTCACGCCGTCGTGGTGGCATCACCGGCGTACCTTGCCCGTTACGGTCATCCTGCCAGTCCGCAGGCGCTGAGTGACCATCTGTGCCTCTACTATCCACGCGGGGTGGAACCGCCGCGCTGGAGTTTCCAGCCGCTGACGGGCGGTGAGCGTATCGCGGTGAATGTCAGCGGGCCATTTGCCACCAATAACAGTGAATCGATCCGCGATGCTGCCCTTGAAGGCCTGGGGGTTGCGCTGCTGCCGGACTTCAGTGCTCAAGCGGCGCTAAAGGATGGCTCTTTGGTGCAATTACTGCCCCAGTGGCAGGCCGTGGGTGCCTTTGCCGATATGCTGTATGTGGTACGCCCATGGTCAGCACAGGTCCCGCGCGCGGTTAGCGGATTTATCCACTGGTTGCGTGAAGCGTTTGCCCGTCCGTGAAATGATGCGACAGTTGTGTGCTGTCGCACAAATCAGATGAAAATTGTTAAAGCTTTAGTTACATCCTGCCGACAACCCCTCCTTAAATACCTGCAAAATTCATACAACCATAACAAGGTCGTTATAATGCACACCCACCAGCCCGTGACTCAGCAGGAATACCTGCTCGACGACGATACCACCCTGATGACCACCACCGATGCCGCTAGCTATATCACCTACGCCAACAGCGCGTTTATTGAGGTGAGTGGCTATGACCGCAGTGAAATCGACGGCCAGCCCCATAACCTCGTTCGTCACCCTGATATGCCACAAGCCGCATTTGCCGATATGTGGGCCACCCTGAAACAGGGACTGCCCTGGACCGGACTGGTGAAGAACCGACGTAAAAACGGTGACCATTACTGGGTGCGTGCCAATGTGGTGCCGGTGATCCGCAACGGTGAAATTCAGGGGCATATGTCTGTGCGCATTAAGCCTTCAGCGGAAGAGGTGCGCGCGGCTGAGGCGCTGTATCAGAAAATGAATCAGGGGCGGATGAAGGGCTGGCGTTTGCATCGTGGGCTGTTGGTGCGTACGGGCTGGCTGAGCGGGCTGACTCTACTGAAAACGATGTCACTGCGCTGGCGCATCCGCGGTGCGGTGCTGGCATTGTGGCTGCCGCTGGTGGCCGCAGCGTTTGTGTCGGGATTAAGCGGGGCCGCGCTGGGCGGATTTACCCTGTTCTCAGCGTTAATGGCGCTGCTGGTGGATACCTGGCTGCAACGTCAGATTGCCCGGCCACTGGCCGCCGTATGTCGTCAGGCGCTGAATGTGGCGACCGGGGCCAACCCGCATGTTAACCACCTCGATCGGGTGGATGAGATTGGCACCACGCTACGCGCGGTCGGCCAGTTGGGGCTGATGTTCCGCTGGTTATTAAACGACGTCAGCGATCAGGTGCTGGATGTTCACCGGGCCAGCGATGAACTGGCACGCGGTAATGACAAAATCAGCAGCCACACCGAGCAGACGGCGGCCAGCGTCCAGCAGACGGCCAGCACCATGAATCAGATGACCAGCACGGTGCAGCGCAACGGCGAGAGCACCGAGCAGGCGAATCAGTTCTCACGTACCGCCAGCAGTGCCGCCGTCAAAGGCGGTGAAGTGATGCAAAATGTGGTGGTGACGATGGACGAAATCGCCGAGAGTTCACGGCAGATTGCCACCATTACCGGCCTGATCGACAGCATTGCTTTCCAGACCAACATTCTGGCGTTGAATGCGGCAGTGGAAGCAGCGCGCGCCGGTGAGCAGGGCAAAGGCTTTGCCGTGGTGGCAGGCGAAGTGCGAAATCTTGCTCAGCGTAGCGCCGGTGCTGCCAGCGAGATACGCCACCTGATTGCCGCCAGTAACCTGAAAGTACAATCCGGTGCCGGACAGGTGCATGAAGCCGGGAAAGCCATTGGGGATATCGTCGAAAAAGTGCAGAACGTCACTGAACTGTTGCAGCAGATTAGCGTTGCCACCGCCGAGCAAGGGACCGGGCTGGGTGAAGTGGGCCAGGCGGTAGAAGCACTCGATCGCCTGACGCATGATAACAGCGCGCTGGTCAGTGAAGGTGCGCTTGCCGCACAACGCATGAAGCATCAGGCCGAGCGTCTGGTTGAAGCCGTCAGCGTCTTTCGCTGATACGGACAACGGGTCGCCTGCGACCCGTTGTTACTCTCAGTTGCATCTCAATTTTTGATCTCCCTCCCAAATAAAATTTTTATTTCCTTTTTTGATTTAATGAAAAGTTAATGTCATTTACCCTGCAAGGCAGATTGATTACCCTTTGCCGGAGAGACCCATGTCAGCGATTCCCAGCCTTGAAACCCTGCTAGAGCAGGAAGCGACCGTACGCGTCAATCAGTTTGATTTCGATAGCGCATGGAAAATTGGCAGCCTGCTGCGTGAACGTGCCGTAGCGGAAAAGATGCCGGTTGCGATTGAAGTGTATGCCTTTGGTCAGGTGCTGTTCAGTACCGCACTCAGTGGTTCAAGCTCGGAGAACCTGGAATGGATCGCCCGTAAGCGCCACACCGTACTGCGCAATGCACACTCTTCACTCTACGCTCAGGAGCTGAATAAAGCCCAGGGGACGCCGATGTCTGAGATGAAATTCCTCGATCAACAGCGTTATACCGACAGCGGTGGCAGCTTCCCACTGTTGCTGGGGAACGGGGGAGTGATTGGCGCGGTGACCGTCAGCGGGCTGCCTTCTCATGAAGATCATGCGCTGGCCATCTGGGCGATACAGCAGGTGATGTAATTTCTCTGCCCTGTAAAATGCCGCACAGGCTCAGCCTGCGTATTCGGCAGCATCTGCCGCCGGGCGACCCGAAAAAAGCAGCACAATTTAGCCACCTGGGCGAAGATGTCATTCTGATGGTTATCTTATTAATCCAAGGAGAGTCATGAAAAGCTATCAAGTGGCCGTGATCCCCGGTGACGGTATTGGCGTGGATGTAACGAAAGCTGCCTGGCAGGTGCTGGAACATAGCGCAGGCCGATTTGATTTTTCCCTGAGCGGCGAGTGGTTTCCGTGGTCCTGTGAGTACTACCTTGAGCACGGTGAGATGATGCCGAAGAATGGCATTGAAACGCTGAGCCAGTTTGATGCTGTCTTGCTGGGCGCGGTAGGCTGGCCAGAGAAAGTGGCAGACAATGTGTCACTGCATGGCCTGCTGCTGCCCATCCGCAAACAGTTTGATCTCTATGCTAACGTCCGCCCGCACCGCCTGCTGGCGGGGGTAGAAGGCCCACTGCGTAAGAGTGAGTTTGATATTCTCTGCATCCGTGAAAACACGGAAGGTGAGTACAGTGGGGCTGGCGGGCGCATCCATCAGGGGACACCTGCCGAAGTGGCGGTGGAAACTTCTATCTTTACCCGACGGGGTGTGGAGCGAATTCTGCGCTTTGGTTTTGAGATGGCGCAAAAACGCAGCAAGCGCCTCGCATCCGTGACCAAATCGAACGCACAGAAATACACCATGGTGATGTGGGATGAAGTCACTGAAGAGATTGCCCGTGATTACCCGGATGTGACGGTGAATCGTTATCATATTGATGCGATTGCGGCGCGTATGGTGATGAACCCGGAAACGCTTGATGTGATTGTGGCCTCTAATCTGTTTGGCGATATTTTGACTGACCTGGGTGCAGCCATTCAGGGCGGGCTGGGGTATGCGGCTTCTGCGAACCTGAATCCCGATCCCACGGTGCCATCGATGTTTGAACCGGTGCACGGTTCTGCGCCCGATATTGCCGGGCAGGGGATTGCGAATCCGATCGCGGCGATCTGGTCGGCGGCGATGATGCTGGAACATCTGGGGGAGACGGCTGCTGCCGATGCTATTCTCCGTGCGGTTGAGCAGGTTACCGCGCAGCAGCACGTTAATGGCGTGATGAAAACCGAAGCGATCACTGCGGCTGTGATCGCGGCGATTTAAGGTCTGTGTGGGCTTCCGCGTTTGCGGAGGCCTGTTTTATAAGGAGGAATCTCACCATGGAAGCACACGGCATTAGCGATATTATTCAGCCCGGCCTGCGGGTGCTGTTTTGTGGCATCAATCCGGGCAAATCATCCGCGCATACTGGCTATCATTTTGCTCATCCGGGTAACCGCTTCTGGAAAACCCTTTTTCAGGCCCGATTCACCTGGACGCAGCTTCGTCCTGAGCAGGAACAGCAACTGCTGGAAACGCGCTGTGGCATCACCATGCTGGTTGAACGGCCCACCGTGCTGGCCAGTGAGCTGGCAGGCAGTGAGTTACGGAGTGGCGGGCAGGCGCTGGTGGACAAGGTTGAACGCTTTCAGCCCGCGGCGCTGGCGGTACTGGGCAAGCAGGCTTATCAGCAGGCGTTTCGTCACAGTAAGGTGGAGTGGGGCCGCCAACCGCTGATGCTGGGTGAGACGGAGGTCTGGGTGTTACCCAACCCCAGTGGGCTGAATCGCGCTTCACAGGAAGAGATGACCGCGGCTTATGCGGAGCTGGACAGGGCATTGAAATTACGCGGCTTGTAGAGCGGTCTGGATAACAGGTAAAAAAAATGGCCCCTCAGAGAGGAGCCATCTTTGAGCACCGCGTCGATTAATCGTCGAGGAAGCTGCGCAGTACTTCAGAACGGCTTGGATGACGCAGCTTACGCAGCGCTTTCGCTTCAATCTGACGGATACGTTCACGTGTCACGTCAAACTGTTTGCCCACTTCTTCCAGCGTGTGGTCGGTATTCATATCGATACCAAAACGCATACGCAGTACTTTCGCTTCACGCGCGGTCAGACCGGCCAGCACGTCATGGGTGGCAGAACGCAGGCTCTCTGAGGTGGCAGAGTCCAGCGGCAGCTCCAGCGTGGTATCTTCGATAAAATCACCCAGATGGGAATCTTCATCATCACCAATCGGCGTCTCCATGGAGATCGGCTCTTTAGCAATTTTCAGCACCTTACGGATTTTATCTTCTGGCATCAGCATACGCTCGGCCAGTTCTTCCGGCGTAGGTTCACGGCCCATCTCTTGCAGCATCTGGCGCGAAATACGGTTGAGTTTGTTAATGGTCTCAATCATATGCACCGGAATACGGATGGTACGTGCCTGGTCCGCGATAGAGCGGGTGATCGCCTGACGGATCCACCAGGTGGCATAAGTCGAGAACTTATAACCACGACGGTATTCAAACTTATCTACCGCTTTCATCAGACCGATGTTGCCTTCCTGAATCAGATCCAGGAACTGCAGACCACGGTTGGTGTACTTCTTGGCGATAGAGATAACCAGACGCAAGTTCGCTTCAACCATCTCTTTCTTCGCACGGCGCGCTTTCGCTTCACCGATGGACATACGACGGTTGATGTCTTTAACCTGTTCAATCGTCAGGCCCGTTTCTGCTTCAATCTGTTGCAGTTTCGTCAGGCTGCGATGCACATCATCGGATACATCATTCAGTTTCTCTGACCACGGTTTGTTCATCGCCAGTGCGGCTTTGAACCAGGTTTCGCTGGTTTCATTGCCGGTGAACAGGGTGATGAAGTTCTTCTTCGGCATTTTACAGATTTCAACACACAGCTTCAGGATGAGGCGTTCCTGGGTACGAACGCGGTCCATCATGGTACGCATGCTGTTCACCAGGAAGTCGAATTGCTTCGGCACCAGGCGGAACTGTTTAAATACGTCAGACAGATTCTGAATTTCAGCGATAGCATCAGCGTGGCTGCGGCTTTTGGCCTTAATTACGGTACGGGTGGTTTCGTACTGTACGCGCAGATCGTTGAATTTCTCACGCGCCAGTTCCGGGTCGATGCTGTTGTCATCGTCGGCGCTGTCATCGTCAGACTCTTCATCTTCTTCTTCTTCCTCACGCTCTTCAGCGGAGAGTTCAGAACCCACGTGGGTAGCGGTTGGCGCGATTTCTGCTTCGGCATTCGGGTCGACAAAGCCGGTGATCAGATCGGACAAGCGTGCTTCGCCCGCTTCAACGCGGTCATACTGTTCAAGCAAATAAGTGATGGCTTCAGGGTATTCAGCAACGGAACACTGAACCTGGTTGATACCGTCTTCGATGCGTTTTGCTATGTCGATCTCGCCTTCACGCGTCAGCAGTTCAACCGTACCCATTTCACGCATGTACATGCGCACCGGGTCAGTGGTTCGTCCGATTTCAGATTCAACGCTGGAGAGCACTTGAGCAGCGGCTTCAGCAGCATCTTCGTCCGTATCGTTGTTGTTCTCATTCAGCATCAGATCATCGGCATCAGGCGCTTCTTCCACAACCTGGATGCCCATGTCGTTGATCATCTGGATGATGTCTTCGATCTGATCGGAGTCGACGATATCTTCCGGCAGATGGTCATTGACCTCGGCATAGGTCAGATAGCCTTGCTCCTTACCACGGGTGACAAGTAGCTTAAGCTGTGACTGCGGGTTTTGCTCCATAAGACGGTATCCACACTTCTGTTAAATTAGATTGGTGTCGGGTCGGCTAACGTGCCAACAATAACAGTGAGGGCGTTGAGATTATTGCCGCTGCCCGTCATGGCGGCTGTCAGGATCTACCTGACGGATATTCGGCACTTAAGCCGCTTTGATCTTTGTCGAGGTTATCTCACTTGCCATTTTGAACCCCGGCTGTGCTCGCAGTCCTCACGTACTTCAGTACGCTCCGGGTGCTGCGTGCAGGCGGTGTTCAAACTGACTGCGCCGATAACGCCTCTAAATTCTGTGTAATAAGGTCAAAACCTTATTCATTTACTGTTTCTTCAGTGCCTGGCTCAGTGTCCAGAACTCGCGGCGCTCTTCTGCGTTGAGTACGTGCGTGCGGTCGCGGGCAATAAGTTCTTCCAGCCTGCGTTCCAGCGCATCGTCGTACATACTCGCCAGCGCGTCCTTAAACATGGTGTCCACTTCATCATCTACGATCATGTGGTTCCAGGTTGCCAGGGTTTCAAGGCTCTGGCTAAATTTTGTTCCGCGATATAACTCTAGTAGCTGTCCGGTCGTCAAGCCAGGTTGCGCTACGCAAGTGCTCACTAACTCCACGAATAGCGGGAAACCTGGTATTTCTGACTGCTCAAGCCCATCCAGCGAGGGCACCATGATGGCCAGCTGCGGATTCTGTATCAACAGCCCAATAAGTATACGCATGGTTGTGCGTTTTAGCTGGGGCTGGGGTACAGGCTTCGCATTTTCCGCCTGCTTCGGCAGCAGCTTCTCCAACTGGCTGTCGTCAAGGATACCCAGTTTATTACCCAGTTCCTGACGCAGGTAGATACGCAATGTTTCACCGGGCACCTGGCTAATCAGCGGCAGCGCCAGCGTACTCAGCTGAGCGCGCCCATCAGGGGAACGCAAATCCACCTGCGGCATCAACGTATCAAACAGAAACGACGAGAGTGGCATAGCCTGCTCCATCCGCGTTTCAAATGCTTCTTTGCCCTCTTTACGCACCAGCGTATCCGGGTCTTCGCCGTCAGGCAGGAACATAAAGCGTAGCTGACGACCGTCATTCATGTAAGGTAAAGCCGTTTCCAGCGCACGCCATGCTGCTTCACGGCCTGCTCTGTCGCCGTCATAGCAGCAAATTACCGTGTCGGTTGACCGGAATAGTAGCTGAATATGCTCTGCGGTGGTCGATGTGCCGAGTGAGGCCACGGCATAATCAACGCCAAACTGTGCCAGCGCCACCACATCCATATAGCCTTCAACGACCAGTAATTTGGACGGCTCCGGATGGTTTTTTAGCGCTTCAAACAGGCCGTAAAGTTGGCGACCTTTGTGGAAAATATCGGTTTCCGGTGAGTTGAGGTATTTCGGCATGCCGTCGCCTAATACGCGACCGCCGAAACCAATGACTCGCCCACGTTTATCGTGGATTGGAAACATCACCCGCTCACGGAAGCGATCGTAGCTGCGGCCCTGGTCATTGGTGACCAGCATGCCAGCATCGATCAACGACTGTTTATCGTCAGGATTACGGCCAAAACGTTTTAACGCGTTATCCCAGCCTGCCGGGGCGAAACCGATGGAAAAGTGCTTAATGACATCATCGCTCAGGCCGCGCTGTGCCAGATAGTCACGTGCGCCTGCCGATGCATTTTGTGTCAGTGACTGTCGATAGAAGTCGCTCAGACCGGTCATTAACTGATAAAGACTTTGACGCTGATGACGCTCAAGCTGGGTTGGACCACTGCCGCTTTCATACGGTACTTCCAGTCCATATAAGGTCGCCAGTTCTTCAATGCTTTCAACGAATTCCAGACGATCATAGTTCATCAGGAAGTCGACAGCGTTGCCATGCGCACCACAGCCGAAACAGTGATAAAACTGCTTTTCGCCGTTAACGGTGAAAGAGGGCGTTTTCTCATTATGAAAAGGACAGCATGCGTGGTAATTCTTGCCCTGCTTTTTCAGCTTCACCCGGGCATCGATGAGATCCACGATATCCGTGCGAGCGAGCAAGTCATTGATAAATACACGCGGTATGCGTCCAGCCATAAATCCCCTTCATCTTTCCGCTTCTGGCGGTGTTGGCTGCCATCGTTCACCCCGGCCACTTACTGATGTAAGCTCCCGGAGATTCACTCCGTTGCCGCCTTGCCAGGAAACAGAAAGCTATTGGGGATTACCCTTCATCTTTCCGCTTCTGGCGGTGTTGGCTGCCATCGTTCACCCTGGTCACTTACTGATGTAAGCTCCCGGAGATTCACTCCGTTGCCGCCTTGCCAGGAAACAGAAAATCATCGGAAATAAATACTTCCGCGTCTTTAGGTGTCTGGCTGTATTGGCGTTTAGGAATCAAAACAGAGCGTTACCGGGGTAACTCTGGCGCTTTCTATTTATGGTTCATAAACGACAACAAGCCGCGCATTCCTTCCGGAAGCACGGCCTGATAACTACTAACTGGTCTGTGAAGCATGAGGGCGAACCCTCAAGATACTAGTACAGACGAGTGCGGCGTGCGTTTTCGCGAGCCAGTTTCTTCGCGTGGCGTTTTACTGCAGACGCTTTAGCGCGCTTACGTTCGGTAGTAGGTTTTTCATAAAACTCACGACGACGAACTTCAGCCAGAACGCCTGCTTTCTCACAAGAACGCTTGAAGCGACGCAGTGCAACGTCGAATGGCTCGTTTTCACGTACTTTAATTACCGGCATGTAACTCTCACCTCGATAAATTCGGTTTTGCTGCTGACATCGGTGCCAGCTCATTTCAAAATGGTGCGGAATTTTACTCCAACACAGGCTTAGTTGTAAAGCACCATAGCATTAAGTAACCAACAGATAGGCCTGTGCGGCTGCCGGTTTTTTTCAGGGGACTGATTATACACGAAACCCACCTCCCTGGTGGGAAAAAAAACACCTTATTGTACAAGGTGTAACCGACTAACCGGGAAATTTGCCGCCCGCAAAAGCGCCTTCATGCTACACTGCGCGCCGCAAGAATGAGGTGAAAAATCCATGCGTGTTCTCGGAATTGAAACATCCTGCGATGAAACCGGCATTGCCATTTATGACGATGCGGCCGGTTTGCTCGCCAATCAACTTTACAGCCAGGTCAAACTCCACGCCGACTACGGTGGCGTGGTACCGGAACTGGCTTCGCGCGATCACGTGCGTAAAACCGTGCCGCTGATACAGGCGGCGCTGAAGGAAGCCGGGCTTCAGGCGCAGGATATCGATGCGGTGGCGTATACCGCAGGTCCTGGGCTGGTAGGGGCACTGCTGGTCGGCGCGACCATTGGCCGCTCGCTGGCGTTTGCATGGGATGTCCCGGCGATTGCCGTGCACCACATGGAAGGGCATCTGCTGGCACCGATGCTGGAAGATAATCCACCGGACTTCCCGTTTGTGGCGCTGCTGGTTTCTGGCGGCCATACGCAGTTGATTAGCGTCACCGGCATTGGTGAATATACCCTGCTGGGTGAATCAGTGGATGATGCTGCCGGTGAAGCCTTCGATAAAACCGCTAAACTGCTGGGGCTGGACTATCCTGGCGGGCCGATGCTGTCAAAAATGGCGCAACAGGGTGTGGAAAAGCGTTTTGTCTTCCCGCGTCCAATGACCGATCGCCCAGGGCTGGATTTTAGTTTTTCCGGCCTGAAAACCTTCGCGGCGAATACCATTCGCGACAATGACGACAGTGAGCAGACCCGCGCGGACATAGCACGTGCTTTTGAGGATGCCGTGGTCGATACGCTGGCGATAAAATGCCGCCGGGCGCTCGATCAAAGTGGATTCAAGCGGCTGGTGATTGCCGGGGGCGTCAGCGCGAACCGCACGCTGCGCAGTAAGCTGGCGGAGATGATGGAGAAGCGGGGCGGTGAGGTGTTCTACGCTCGTCCGGAATTCTGTACCGACAACGGCGCGATGATCGCTTATGCCGGGATGGTGCGGATGAAAGGTGACAAACACGCCGATCTCAGTGTCACCGTGCGTCCGCGCTGGCCGCTGGCGGAACTGCCTGCATTATGATTGGGGTCAGGCGCGCCTGACCCCAGGATAAATGTTCTCATCAGGTTCAGGCATGCCTGAACCCGACATCAATGCACGATGCCCTACGGTTTCTTCTTTTTCTTTTTCCAAATCTTATTTTCCTGCCCGCGCCACAGGCGCTGAATATTGTCGTGATGACGTAACAGGATCAGGCAGGAAAGCATGGCGACGGGAAAAGTAAACTGCGGTTTAAACCACCAGACGTAGAACGGGGCAATCAGTGCGCTGATAATCGCACCCAGCGAAGAGTATCCGCTTAACAGCACGGTCAGCAGCCAGGTTCCCGTCATTAAACCCGTGAGATCCCAGCCGATTGGGGCGATAGCACCAAATGCGGTGGCCACGCCTTTGCCGCCTTTGAAATGAAAGAAGACCGGGTAAATATGGCCGAGGCAGGCCGCAATCGCGGTCAGACCAAGATAAAGCGGCGTCACGCCCAGGTGATAAGCCAGCCATACCGGCAGCATCCCTTTGCATACATCAAACACCAGCACCGTAGCGGCGGCACCTTTACCACCGAGGCGCAGCACGTTAGTGGCACCTGGGTTGCCCGAGCCATTGTGGCGCGGGTCCGGCAATCTGAACAGTCGACAGACCAAAATCGCGCTGGAGATGGAGCCACACAGATACGCGAAAATGATCATGCCAAGCGCGAATACACTCATAACACCGTTCCGTCTTGTGGGGGTCGTTTTAAAGTCAGCATCCGTGGATAATACGCATAAACCGCCGGGGATGGTATCCGGCAACCACAAAAACAGAGAGCCGTATCATGGATATCGTATTTATTGATCAACTGTCCGTTATCACCACCATTGGCGTTTACGACTGGGAACAAACGATTCAGCAGAAGCTGGTGTTCGATGTCGAAATGGCATGGGACAACCGTAAAGCGGCTGCCAGTGATGATGTTAACGATTGTCTGAGCTATGCCGATGTATCTGAAGCGATTATTAACCACGTCAGCCAGGGTAAATTTGCGTTGGTAGAGCGTGTAGCAGAAGAGATTGCATCACTGCTGCTGGCTCGATTCGCCTCGCCGTGGGTCAAAATCAAAGTCAGTAAACCGGGTGCTGTCGCTCAGGCGCGCCAGGTGGGCGTGGTCATCGAACGCGGGACTAATCCTAAATAAATCCGTTTTCATTGCCATCACGATGAAACCAAACCACATTATGCTCTGTCTTAAGGTTGCCCTAATGCAGTTGGGGCACATTGGGCGGAAGCGTAAAGCGACCGCCATTTTTCATGGTTTAACCAGGGTTAGGGGTAGATTTGATGGCAGATATTCATCAGCTATGGGTGGCAGCAATACTTGGGATTGTAGAGGGGCTGACGGAGTTTCTCCCCGTATCTTCTACCGGGCATATGATCATTGTCGGTCATTTACTGGGGTTTGAAGGCGAAAAAGCGGAGACCTTTGAAGTTGTGATTCAGCTCGGCTCGATTCTGGCCGTCGTAGTGATGTTCTGGCGTCGTTTGTTCGGCCTGATTGGCATTCACTTTGGTGAAGTCAAACATGAGGGCACAGGCCAGGGTAAGCTGACTCTGATTCATATCCTGCTGGGTATGGTGCCCGCCGTGGTGATTGGGCTGTTACTGCATGATAAAATCAAAACGTTGTTTAACCCGGTCAACGTGATGTATGCGTTGGTGGTGGGTGGCGTGCTGTTGATTGCGGCTGAATTGCTGAAGCCAAAACAGCCGAAAGCGGTGGGTGTGGATGACATTACTTATCGTCAGGCGTTTATTATTGGCTGCTTCCAGTGTCTGGCGCTGTGGCCGGGCTTTTCACGTTCCGGAGCCACCATTTCGGGCGGGATGCTGATGGGCGTAAGCCGTTATGCTGCGTCTGAGTTCTCGTTTCTCCTCGCAGTGCCGATGATGATTGGCGCGACCGGTCTGGATCTCTACAAGAGCATGGGCTTCCTGACGATGGCTGACTTCCCGATGTTTGCCGTCGGTTTTGTCACCGCGTTTATCGTGGCGTTGATCGCGATTAAGAGCTTCCTGCACATCATCAAACGTATTTCGTTTATCCCGTTCGCTATCTATCGCTTTATCGTGGCAGCCGCGGTTTACGCGGTATTTGTCCTGTAACGTGCATTGGGTCAGGCTTGCCTGACCCTTACGTTTGGCAATATTAAGCGGTTTTCCAGTTTTCCAGTGCCGCTATCCGGCGGCGCGTCAGTTCTTCCCGCACCTCCGCGCCTTTGAAACCGGCCGCGACAACGTCTTTTGTCGACACGCTCAACGCGACCTTCCACGCCTCACGCAGATAATCTCCCTGCGGGTACGGATTATTTTCGAATCCGGTGCGCCCACGGGCATCGGCTTCGCTGGTCAGTGCGATTTGCTCCACGCGATGGGGTTTGCGCCAGGCATCCAGTCGGTCAAACAACGCCACCAGCGTGGTTGCTGACTGGTTCTGGACGGTATGCACCAGGTCGTGAAATTCGGTCACCAGCAGTGCCAGATCGCGCAGGGCATTCGGAATACGTAAGCGTTCACACAGGGCCGCGACCAGCGGTACGCCTGCCGGACCATGTCCGTGATGGCTTGGCCACTTTTCTGGCGGCGTCAGGGCTTTGCCCACATCGTGGAATAACGTGGCGAAACGGATATCAACCTCCGGGCTGAGCTGGGCTGCCATCGCCAGCGTCATCAGCGTATGCACGCCGGTGTCGATCTCGGGGTGCCATTTTGCCGGGGCGGGAACGCCGTACAGGTTGTCCAGCTCCGGAAACAGCACCGCCAGTGCCCCGCAGTCACGCAGTACCTGGAAAAAGACCTGCGGGTTGCGTGTTTGTAAGGCCGCTTCAGTCTCTTTCCAGACGCGCTCTGGCGTGAGGTGAGAGAGTTCGCCGCTCTCTGCCATCGATTGCATCAGGGCGAGGGTTTCACTGGCAATGTGGAAGTTAAGATGGGCGTAACGGGCGGCAAAACGCGCTACGCGTAGCACACGCAGTGGATCTTCATTGAAGGCTTCAGAGACGTGGCGAAGCAAACGGTTTTCAAGATCGTCACGCCCGCCGTAGGGATCATAGTAGTGGCCGTCGGCGTCCTGCGCGATGGCATTGATGGTCAGATCGCGCCGTGCCAGATCCTGCTCAAGTGTGACATCCGGCGCGGAATAGCAGACAAACCCGGTATAACCGCTGCCGGATTTACGTTCGGTGCGGGCCAGCGCATACTCTTCATGGCTTGAAGGGTGCAAAAACACCGGGAAGTCGCGGCCTACCTGCTCAAAGCCCAGCTCCAGCATCTGCTGAGGAGAGGCACCTACCACCACCCAGTCTTTGTCTTTCACCGGCAAATTCAACAGTCCATCGCGCACGGCGCCGCCGACAAGGTATGTTTTCACTGCGGGTCTCCACAAGGCTGATAATCAGAATTAACTGAGTATTAATCGTCAGACTATAACATCCATGTTGCGTAAATGATAAATCGCAGACATGGCAAAAAGGGCATCCGCAGATACCCTTAACGCAAACAAGTGCAGGATTAGTTCATCCAGCGATCGCTTTTTTTCCGGCGTGGGATCATATGAGGAAGTAGCAGGCCCAGCACCAGGCCAACGCCCGCGACACCGCCACCATACATAAACCACTGCATAATGATGGTGCGCTGCTTGTCATCCAGTTGCACATTGGCCGCATCGACTTTTTTCTTCGCGACCACCAACTGGTTTTTTAACTGCTGATTCTCTTCTTTCAGGCTGTTGATCGCGTCATCGCTGCCAGCGACCTTTTTTTGCATATCGGCGGTGCGGTTATTCCAGCTACTGTCGATGTTCGCCAGTTTAGCGGTGAGCATTTTCACCTGTTCTTCCAACTGCGGGACGCGGGTACGCAGGCTGGGCTGTTGGCTAAGCTGGGCCAGCGGGATCCAGGTGGTACGGCCCTGGCTGTCACGGATTTGGCCATAGTTGCTGCTATCATTCGACTGCAGCAGGGCAACTTCTTCGCCTGCGTTTAACGTGCCGATCAGACGGTAATCATTACCGGGGCCACTGCGAACCCAGGTGGACAGCTCGTCGGAGATGTAGCGTTTTTCTTCGGCATGAACGGTTGCCGCAGCACTCAACGTGAGCAATGTCAGGCCGATGAGGTGAGTTATTTTCATTCGAACTCTTTCTAAATAAGGGCTGTAAAAAGGTAATCGCACAGTCTGGAGCGGCCTCACAGAAAGCTGAATGAGAACTATCCTGGTCTCAAGCAGCCTGAGAGGTTGTGCGCGAAAACGTAATAAACCAGAGACAGTGCTGTCTCTTGTGCATTACTCTTCATAGGCAAAAGGAACGATCGCCCGCCTGGCAATGCGAGCATAATCAGACACCTTAACCGTTTACTCTGCCGTTAACGACGTAAATAAGACATTATGACCATCGAAATCGAATTAAAGTTCATTGCCGCACCAGAAGCGGCTGCAAAAATCGCCAGCAAACTCACCGCCTGGCCTCATCAGTACACTGCCGGTCAGACGTTGACGAATATCTACTTCGAAACCCCTGACAACCAGCTGCGCCGTTGGGATATGGGGCTGCGTATTCGCGGCTTCGGTGACCGCTATGAAATGACGCTGAAAACCGCCGGTCAGACGATTGGTGGGCTGCACCAGCGCCCGGAATATAATGTGGCACTGGCTAAGCCCGAGCTGGATATTCAGCAACTGCCTGCCGATGTCTGGCCTGCAGGAACCGATATCACAGCCTTACAACCGCAGCTCAAGGCGCTGTTTAGCACGCATTTTGTGCGTGAAAAGTGGGTGGTTACTTACCTACAAAGCGAGATAGAGGTGGCCTATGACTGCGGTGAGATCACGGCAGATGACCGCTGTGAACCCTTGATGGAAGTCGAGCTGGAGCTGAAAAGCGGTCAGCGCGATGACCTGCTGGCCTTTGCCGCTGAACTGGCAACGATTGACGGTCTGCGTCTGGGGAGCCTGAGTAAAGCGGCGCGAGGTTATTCGTTGGCTCAGGGCGACCTGCCGCGTGCGCTGCGTCCGGTTCCCCTGCTAAAAGTGAAGCCAAAAGCGACCGTGGAAGAGGGAATGCGTGCATCATTTCTGCTGGCATTAAGCCAGTGGCAATATCACGAGGAGCTGTGGCTGCGCGGCAGTTCGGGTGCGTTGCATGAAGTGAAAGATGCGCTTGAAGTGCTGCGTCAGACGTTTTCTCTTTACGGTGCGCTGGTGCCACGCAAAGCCAGCAGCGAACTGCGTCAGAAGCTGACGTTGCTGGAAGAGGCGTTGCAGGATGATCAGCCTGACGCGCAAAAATGTTGCTTCAGTCCCCTCTGGCTGGAAACTCAGTTAGCGCTTACTCACTGGATTGCCACTGAGCGCTGGCGCCAGTTCGTCGATCAAAAGTCGGATGCCAAACTACAAGGTTCGTTCAAACGCTTCAGCGACATCATGCTGGGCCGCATTGCAGCCGATCTGAAAGAGACATTCGACCACCTGAATCATTCGGGTGAATATCAGGACAAACTGACGCGTTTGCATCGCCAGATTCTGGCGGTTCATCTGCTGGCGGGCGCCTATGATGCCACCATCGTCAATGCCTGGTTACAAAGCTGGAAGCAGCTGCGTGAAGCGATTGTGGGGCAGCAGGATGTCTGGCTGGATGCCCATCGTCAGCAGGCGCTGAAACAGTCGGCGTTCTGGAAAAACGGCAGTCTGTAACCCGTTTCGGGGTCTTTCAATGCAATCCCCCTCATAATGCGAGCTGCAGCTCGAAGTATGAGGGGGATATAGGGAGTGTTTATTGTATGGTGCCATCACCAGGTCAACCTCTGCCGCTGCTCATGCAGCAACAGTGTGCATTGCTAAGCCCGCTGTTTAGCGAGGCTTCTGCGCAGCAGCAGGCAGTATTGGTATTTAGCGATTTTATCAGCGATAACCTGGCAAAATACCCTGAAGGGTGGCAGCAGCTTCAGCACTCCCCGCCGCACCCGGATGAATGGCATCATTATGCTGACTGGCTGCAAGCAAAGCTGGAGACGGTGCATGATGAGAATGCGCTGATGCGCGAACTCCGCCTGTTCCGTCGTCATATGCTGACGCGCATTGCCTGGATGCAGACGCTGGCCACCAGTGATACACAACAATCTTTACGTCAACTGAGCGAACTGGCGGAAGCCCTGATTGTGGCTGCCCGCGACTGGTTATGGCACGCCTGCTGCCGTGATTTTGGCACCCCAATGAACGCTGCCGGAGAACCCCAGCCGCTGTTGATCCTCGGCATGGGGAAACTGGGCGGCGGCGAACTGAATTTCTCCTCTGATATCGATCTGATTTTCACCTGGCCGGAAAACGGCACCACGCAGGGGGGCCGCCGTGAACTGGACAATGCTCAGTTCTTTACCCGGCTGGGTCAGCGGCTGATCAAGGTGCTGGATCAGCCCACGGCCGATGGTTTTGTTTATCGCGTTGATATGCGTCTGCGCCCGTTTGGCGACAGCGGGCCATTAGTGCTGAGTTTTGCGGCGCTGGAAGATTATTACCAGGAGCAGGGACGCGACTGGGAACGCTATGCAATGGTTAAAGCGCGCCTGATGGGCGGTGGGAATGACCGCTGGAGTGAGGAACTGCGCCAGATGCTGCGGCCGTTTGTGTTTCGCCGCTACATCGACTTCAGTGTGATCCAGTCACTGCGTAATATGAAAAGCATGATCGCCCGCGAAGTCCGGCGACGCGGGCTGACGGATAACATTAAGCTCGGTGCGGGCGGTATTCGCGAAACGGAATTTATCGTACAGGTGTTCCAGCTGATCCGTGGCGGGCGTGAGCGTTCACTTCAGCTACGTTCCCTGTTGCCAACGCTGGACGCGATTGGTCAGTTGAATCTGTTACCGGCAGAGCAGGTGGAGCAGTTACAGGAGGCCTATCTGTTCCTGCGGCGGCTGGAAAACCTGCTGCAAAGTATCAACGATGAACAGACACAGACGCTACCGGGCAGCGAGCTGGATCGCGCGCGTCTCGCCTGGGCGATGGGGTTTGCCGACTGGGCTGCATTACACCTTGAGCTGGATCGCCATATGCTGGCGGTACGGACCATTTTTAACGATCTGATTGGTGACGATGCGCCTGAAAACGGTGAGAACCGTGAAGCGGGTGAATATGGCGTATTGTGGCAGGACCAGCTGGAAGAGGCGGAGCTGGAACCGCTGGTCCCCCATCTCGACAGCGATGCACGCCAGCAATTGCTACGCACGATTACCGATTTCCGCCAGGACGTCGATAAACGTACGATTGGCCCGCGTGGCCGTCAGGCGCTGGATCAGCTGATGCCGCGACTGTTGAGTGAGGTTGTGCCACGTGATGATGCCCCGGTCACGCTGAGCCGCCTTACGCCATTGCTGCTGGGCGTGGTGACGCGTAGCACCTATCTGGAGCTGCTCACTGAATTCCATGGTGCGCTGAAGCACTTAATTCGCTTGTGTGCTGCTTCCCCGATGGTTGCCAGCCAGCTGGCCCGGCATCCGCTATTGCTGGATGAACTGCTCGACCCTGCCACGTTGTATCAGCCCACGGCAACAGATGCCTATCGTGATGAACTGCGACAATATCTGCTGCGTATCCCGGAAGAAGATGAAGAGCAGCAGCTGGAAGCGCTGCGTCAGTTTAAACAAGCACAGCATCTGCGTATTGCTGCCGCAGATATTGCCAAAACCTTGCCGGTGATGAAAGTGAGCGATCATCTGACCTGGCTGGCGGAAGCGATGATTGAGACCGTGGTTCAGCAGGCGTGGAACATGATGGTACAGCGTTACGGCCGGCCTTCCCATCTGACCACCGACAGCGAGCGCGGCTTTGCGGTTGTGGGCTACGGCAAACTGGGGGGCTGGGAGTTGGGTTACAGTTCTGACCTCGATCTGGTGTTCCTGCATGACTGTCCGTCAGAAGCGGTGACACTGGGTGAGCGTAGTATTGACGGAAGGCAGTTTTATCTGCGCCTGGCACAACGTGTGATGCATCTGTTTAGCACCCGTACTTCCTCCGGTATTCTCTACGAAGTGGATGCCCGCCTGCGCCCGTCAGGGGCGGCGGGGATGCTGGTCAGCACCTTCGATGCCTTTGATGACTATCAGCGCAATGAAGCCTGGACCTGGGAGCATCAGGCGTTGGTGCGCGCGCGCATCGTGTTTGGTGACGCCGCCCTGAGCCAGCGTTTCGACCAGATCCGCCGTGGCATTCTCTCGATACCCCGAGAGGCCGACGCGCTGAAAACAGAAGTGCGCGAAATGCGTGAGAAAATGCGCGCCCATCTGGGTCACAAGCACAAAGGGCGTTGGGATATCAAAGCCGATGAAGGCGGGATTACCGATATTGAATTTATTACGCAATACCTGGTGCTGCGTTATGCCGCCCAGGAGCCCATGCTGAACCGCTGGTCCGATAACGTGCGCATTCTGGCGTTGCTGGCGAACAGCGGCAAAATGGAGCAGGAAGAGGCGGAAGCACTGACGCATGCTTATGTCACGCTGCGCGATGCCTTGCACCATCTGGCGTTGCAGGAGCTGCCTGGCCTGGTAGAGGATACGGCCTGGTCAGGTGAAAGATCGGTGGTCAATGCCAGTTGGCAGGCATGGTTGGGCGCCTGATTTCACGTGCAGATGCGATGATTTGCCATTAAGACAATTGTGATATCATCGCGCGCACTCATTTTTACTGCAGTCTGGAGTCTCTGGAATGAAAATTACACTACCCGATTTTACGCGTGCGGGTGTGCTGGTGGTTGGCGATGTGATGCTGGATCGCTACTGGCACGGCCCAACCAGCCGCATTTCACCTGAGGCTCCGGTGCCAGTGGTGAAAGTGGATCATGTGGAGGAGCGCCCTGGTGGTGCGGCCAACGTAGCGATGAATATTGCCGCGCTGGGTGCTGCTTCACGACTGGTTGGATTGACCGGTGTTGATGATGCCGCGCGTGCCCTCAGCGCGTCCCTGGCTGGCGTGAATGTCCAGTGTGATTTTGTCTCTGTGCCTACTCATCCGACTATTACTAAACTGCGCGTGTTGTCTCGCAATCAGCAGCTCATCCGTCTGGATTTCGAAGAGGGATTTGAAGGCATTGATCCTGAGCCGATGCATCAGCGTATTGAGCAGGCGCTGCCAACAATTGGCGCGTTAGTGCTGTCTGATTATGCGAAAGGCGCACTGGCCACCGTGGAAACGATGATTGCCCTGGCGCGTAAAGCGGGGGTTCCGGTATTGGTGGATCCGAAAGGTACCGATTTCGGCCGCTACCACGGTGCAACGCTGCTGACGCCAAACCTCTCCGAATTTGAAGCGGTGGTGGGCAAGTGTAAATCGGAAGAAGAAATTGTGGAACGCGGTACTGCTCTGATGCAGCAGCACGCGCTGTCTGCGTTGCTGGTGACCCGTTCAGAGCACGGTATGACCCTGCTTCAGCCGGGCAAAGCGCCATTCCATATGCCGACCCTGGCGCAGGAAGTGTTCGATGTCACCGGTGCGGGTGATACGGTGATTGGCGTGCTGGCGGCGGCGCTGGCGGCGGGTAACTCGTTGGAAGAGAGCTGCTTCCTGGCCAATGCGGCCGCGGGCGTGGTGGTGGGTAAACTCGGTACCTCAACGGTTTCTCCGGTAGAGCTGGAAAATGCGATCCGCGCGCGCCCGGAATCGGGTTTTGGTGTGATGGATGAAGCTCAGTTGATTGCCGAAGTGACGAAAGCCCGTCAGCGCGGTGAAAAAGTGGTGATGACCAACGGCGTATTCGACATTCTGCACGCCGGGCATGTTTCCTACCTGGCCAATGCCCGTAAGCTGGGTGACCGCCTGATTGTGGCGGTAAACAGCGATGCCTCGACCCGACGTCTGAAAGGGGAAACCCGCCCGGTGAACCCGCTGATTAACCGTATGATCGTGCTGGGTGCGCTGGAAGCTGTAGATTGGGTGATTGGGTTTGAAGAAGATACGCCGCAGCGTGTGATCGCTGAGATCCTTCCCGATCTGTTGGTGAAAGGCGGCGACTATAAGCCAGAAGACATTGCTGGCAGTAAAGAGGTATGGGCCAACGGCGGTGACGTGCGAGTGCTCAACTTCGAAGACGGTATTTCTACCAGTAATATCATTAAAACGATTATTTCTGGTACCGGAAGAAACTAGCCTTCAACGGCTGCCCGGGGAGGGCAGCCGTATCACTAAAGCGTGGCCTATTCTGCCGCTTTTGGCTCGCTAACGACCGGTACGGGGGCAGGGGAAACGCGGCTTTCCAGCTCTGTCAGGCGCTGTTCCAGCGCAGCCAGCTTCTCGCGGGTACGCAGCAGTACCTGAGTCTGTACATCAAACTCTTCGCGGTTAACCACATCCAGACGGGTCAGCTGTGCCTGTAATGTCTGACGGATTTTCTTCTCCACATCATCACCAAACTCACGGATGCCTTTCGGCATAGACTCATGGACCTGACGGGCCAGTTGTTCAATTTTTTTTGGGTCAAGCATAGCGGTTTCCTGATAACAGCGAATTTTATCCTAGTGTAATCCCAGATGCGTTCGGTATAAACCTGAAAACACCATAGCGAAAAAATGGATATCAATTTGCCCATTTTGTTCGTTGATCTGTCACTTTTTCAGCGCTATGATGATTTTGCTTATTCTCAGGGCGGGGCGAAATTCCCCACCGGCGGTAAATCAGCTTTTGCTGAAAGCCCGCGAGCGCTTCAGGGTCATTCCTGAAGGACAGCAGATCCGGTGTAATTCCGGGGCCGACGGTTAGAGTCCGGATGGGAGAGAGTAACGATTCTTGACGGGCTTTTGCTCGCCTCGCGTTATTTTTTTGTCACCGCATGACACTCCTAAGCACGCCCTGGTTCTGGTAACCCATACATTTATTTAAGGTTTATTTACCATGAATCAGTCGCTACTTTCTGAATTTGGCACGCCTGAACAGCGTGTAACCCGCGCCATCGAAGCACTGCGCGAAGGCCGCGGTGTGATGGTTTTAGACGATGAAGATCGTGAAAATGAAGGTGATATGATCTTCGCCGCTGAAACCATGACCGTTGAGCAGATGGCACTGACCATTCGCCACGGCAGCGGCATTGTCTGCCTTTGTCTGACGGAAGAACGTCTGGAACAGCTGGACCTGCCAATGATGGTGCAGAACAACACCAGCTCTTACGGCACCGGTTTTACCGTGACGATTGAAGCGGCACAGGGTGTGACCACCGGTGTTTCCGCCTCTGACCGCCTGACCACCATCCGCACCGCCATTGCTGACAATGCAAAGCCAGAAGACCTTAATCGTCCTGGCCACGTGTTCCCGCTGCGTGGACGTTCAGGTGGTGTTCTGACCCGCGGTGGCCATACTGAAGCCACTATCGACCTGGTCACGCTGGCAGGTTTCAAGCCAGCCGGTGTTCTGTGTGAACTGACCAACGATGATGGCTCTATGGCGCACGCGCCGGAAGCGGTGGTGTTTGCTAAACAACACAACATGCCAGTTGTGACGATCGAAGATCTGGTGGCGTATCGTCGTAGTCACGAGACGCGTCAGGCCAGCTAAATTCCCCGTCATACTTCAAGCGATGGGTGCGTTGGCTCTCCTCGCGCGCCCCGGTCATATACTGATGTATGCTCCCGGGGACTTGCTGCGTTGCCGCCTGCCCATAGCTTGAATTATTTAGGGGAGTTCCCCGTCATACTTCAAGCGATGGGTGCGTTGGCTCTCCTCGCGCGCCCCGGTCACATACTCATGTATGCTCCCGGGGACTTGCTGCGTTGCCGCCTGCCCATAGCTTGAATTATTTAGGGGAATCCCTCGTCATACTTCAAGTGGTGGGCGCATTGGTTCTCCTGTAGCTTGAATTATGCAAAGGAATTCCCCCCGCCATACTTCCTTCAATCTGCATTCTTTCCTTCCGCTATTTCCCCTTCAAATTTTCTGAATATCTTCGTCAGGGTTATCCAGGTTCATCCGTGGAAAAAAGGGCGTAATGTGACTTCCATTGAATACCACTTTCTGGGAATCACACCATGAGCCACACACGTATGCCTGCACTTTTCCTCGGTCACGGCAGTCCGATGAACGTACTGGAAGAAAATATCTGGACCGAGACCTGGCGTGAGCTGGGGAAAAACCTGCCACGTCCAAAAGCGATCATTGCCGTTTCTGCCCACTGGTACACGCGCGGCACGGCGGTGACGGCGATGGAAAAACCACGCACAATTCATGATTTTGGCGGCTTCCCGCAGGCGTTGTTTGATACACGGTATCCGGCTCCGGGATCGCCGGCACTCGCCCGCCAGATAGCGGAAACACTGGCCCCGGTGGCAGTCGATCTGGATCAGGAGTGGGGATTCGATCACGGTTCCTGGGGCGTATTAATCAAAATGTACCCGGATGCGGACATTCCCGTGGTGCAACTCAGCGTGGATGGGACGAAACCTGCCGCATACCATTTTGAATTAGGCCGTAAACTGGCAGCGCTGCGCGATCAGGGCATCATGATTGTTGCCAGTGGAAACGTGGTACACAACCTGCGTATGGTGCGCTGGCAGGGCGAAGCAGAAGCCTATCCGTGGGCAGAATCTTTTAACCAGTACGTGCGCGATAATCTGAGCTGGGAAGGCGAAGATGAGCAGCATCCACTGGTGAACTTTATGCAGCACGAGGGGGCGGCGCTGTCGAACCCGACACCAGAACATTACCTGCCGTTGTTGTATGTGCTCGGCGCACGTGCTGAGGGCGAAGCGATATCTGTCCCGGTGGATGGGATTGTGATGGGGTCATTAAGCATGCTGTCGGTGCAGGTGGGGTAGCAGAGGCCGGGCATGCCCGGCCACTACGTGACCATTTTGCACAAGCATATGTAGGGGCGAGGCATACCAGACCACGGCGTGCAATTTTGCACAAGCATATGTAGGGGTGAGGCATACCAGATCACGGCGTGCAATTTTGCACAAGCATATGTAGGGGCGAGGCATACCAGACCACGGCGTGCAATTTTGCACAAGCATATGTAGGGGCGGGGCATACCAGACCACGACGTGCAATTTTGCACAATCATGGGTAGGGGCGAGGCATGCCTCGCCCGACGATCACACATTATTCGATAAACGCGTGTGGATAGAAGCGCGAGAGATCCTGAGTGATCAGATCGCGGTCTTCACGCAAACCAATACCCGCTGGCTGATCGTTGATCAGCCAGGATCCGATCAGCGTATAGCTGTCGCCGAACTTTGGCAGCGGATGGAACTGCTGCACGATCATACCTTCCTCACCGTACGGCCCATCAACACGTGCAATCTCTTTACCGTTTTCTACGATGCGGATATTGGCACCCTCGCGGGAAAACAACGGTTTAACCACATATTTATCCATATGCGGTACGTTATCTTCAGCAAAGTAAGCGGGCAGCAAGTTCGGATGGTTCGGGAACATTTTCCACAGCAGCGGCAGCAGCGCTTTATTGGAAATAATGCTTTTCCAACCAGGCTCCAGCCAGCGCACACCGGCGTCAGCCAGTTTGGTGGAGAACATCTCACGCAGCATAAATTCCCATGGATAGAGCTTAAACAGATTGCCGATCACCTGATCGTGAACATCGGTAAACTGCCCTTTCTCACCCAGGCCGATTTCATCCATATACAGGAATTCACTCGGTAGCCCGGCTTCCGTGGCGCAATCCTGCAGATACTGAACGGTGCCACGATCTTCATCGGTATCACGGCAGCAGGCAAAGTGTAGCCAGCTAAAACCGTGCTGCTGATGCAGTTCGCCAAAGCGCTCGATCAGTTTTTCCTGCAGGCTGTTGAACTGATCGCTACCCGCAGGGAGCACGCCAGCATTCAGCTGGTCTTCCAGCCACAGCCACTGGAAGAAAGCCGCTTCATACAGCGAAGTGGGGGTATCGGCGTTATTTTCCAGCAGCTTGGCCGGCGTTACACCGTCCCAGGCGAGATCCATTCTTGAGTAAAGTGACGGCTGGCCGCTTTTCCAGGATTCACGCACAAAATCCCAGGTGTGCTTCGGAATGCGGAACTTGGTCAGCAGTTCTTCACTGTTGACCACCAGTTCCACCGCCTGCAAACACATCTGATGAAGTTCGCTGGTCACATCTTCCAGTGACTCAATCTGCTGCAACGTGAACTGGTAATAGGCATCTTCACACCAGTACGGTTCCCCGTGCATGGTGTGAAAACGAAAACCATATTCCGTCGCTTTTTCCCGCCAGTCAGGGCGTTCAGCAATGGCAATACGTTTCATTGGCGATTAGCCCCCCATGCTGCGGTTGGTGCTGGTAGCACTGCTGCGCTGCATGGTGGCTTGCTTGGCAACGGACTCACCGAAGCCACCGCGGGTGACGGTGCTGGTGGTGGCCGGTTTTGGCGCCAGCGCTGTTTTAGGCACTGTCATGGTACGGCCCGAGGTTGCTGCGCCGAAGCTCTTGCCGCTGGCATCAACGAACTTGCCGTTGGCCGGGCTGGCTGGGTTCTTCGAGGAGAACAGCGGCTGCTGCTGCCCCATACCGCCACCCATCATACGGCCCATCATGTAACCGGCCATCAGTGGCATCCAGAAGCTTCCGCTGGACTGAGATTCCGCATTGGTAGTACCTACGCCCGCCTGAGCAGGAGCCTGCTGGCACTGACCTTCACCAAACTCTGCCACGCAGTCTTCACGGGTCGCATATTTCGGTGCGGTTTTGACCGCTTCTTCTTTGGCGCTATTAAACGCCGTAGTGCACTGTGCGCTCTTGCCTGGGTTAGCGGCCGAGCAGTCATCAGCGTTCTGATACATCGATACAGTTTCGTCGGCCTGTTCACATGCGGCCAGCATAAATACTGCACTCACCGCCAGTGCGACCGGCGTTAAATGGCGTGCACTCCAGCTTTTGCGAAAGGAGGCATGATTAATCTGTTTAGTCCGTTTCATCACTTTTCGTCCTGTGCCCAAAGGTAGTGCATAGGATAGGGGAACAGCGGTGAAAAATGAAGCGATGAAGCCTGACCTGGAGGGGATCTTTACGTAGCTATACGTTTGATTGTGAAGGGGCAGCGTTTGCTGCCCCTTGGGGAATTACTGACTGAATGGATTACTGTTGCCGCGGGTAGCCGATTTGTTGCTAACCGGCGTCGCTTTGCTGGCTGAACGGGGTTCAGCACTATCCGCGTTGGCAGCTTGCTGTGCATTTTCCGGGGCGACGATTTCTGGCGAGGTGCCGACATCTTTGCCCAGATGATTGTTCAGCGTTTGCAGATCCTGCTCGTTCAGCGTACCCAGCGCAGATTTAATATTGAGCTGGTTAATCATGTAGCTGTAACGGGCATTCGCCAGCTGCTGCTTAGCGTTATACAGCGTGGTGGTGGCATCCAGCACGTCAACGATAGTACGGGTACCCACGGAGTAACCGGCTTCCATCGCATCCAGCGAGCTCTGTGCAGAGACAACCGCCTGCTTGTAAGCGTTAATGCTGCTGATCGAGGCGTTCACGTTGTTAAACGAGGAACGCACGGTCTGGATGGCGGAACGGTGTGCGCTTTCCAACTGCTCACTGGCGGCAACAAACGCATATTGCGCCTGTTTCACCTGGGAACTAACGGCACCGCCGCTGTACAGTGGCAGGTTGAAGCTCAGACCTACCTGGTTACTGCCTGTGATGTTGTCAGTGTTATTGGGACTGGAACGGTCGCCGCCATAACGGTTGTTGGATAAACCGGTTGAGGCCGTCAGATCCAACGTAGGCATATGGCCGGTTTCTGATGAACGAATCTGCTCACGCGCCAGGTCCTGAGACAGGCGTGCAGAAAGCAGCGACAGGTTGCGGCTTTCCGCTTCCTTCAGCAGGGCATTCACTGGCTGAGGTTTTTCCGTTTTAAACGCATCGACGTTCAGCGATGCCAGGCTTGGATAGTAATTGCCGGTCACCTGACGCAGTGTTTCTACCGCGTTATCGAGGTCGTTACGCGCGGAAACTTCGCTGGCCAGTACGCTGTCGTACTGGGAGCGTGCGTTCTGCACATCAGTGATGGCGACCAGACCCACGTTAAAACGCTGAGTGGTCTGATCCAGTTCACGGTAAATAGATTGCTTCTGGGCTTCGGTATACGACAATGTGTCGATCGCGTTCAACACATTGAAATAGGCGGTTGCGGTGTTCAGAATCAGGGTCTGTTGTGCCGTCTGATAAGTGACATCCTGGATGCCTGCCGTTTTTTCCTGCAGCGTCAGTGCACGCCATTTTGACATGTCAAAAATGGTCTGAGTCAGCTGTAACGACGCGCTTTTGGTGGTGCTATTGGTATCTCTGGCATCACGGTAGCCGCTGTTATAGGTATAGTCAGCGCCCAGGCCTAACTGTGGTAGCAGTGGGCTGCGGGATTCGTTAATTTTCTCAAAGGCAGCATCACGATCGGCGGCAGAGCTACGAAGGTCAGGATTTGATAAACGTGCCTGCTGATATACCTGCAGCAGGTTTTCAGCCTGGCTGGCAACACTGAAGCCGCCCAGGCTCAGACCGATGAGTAAAGGGAGCAGTTTGTTCATTTGCATTCCTTGTAGTGCAGCAAAATTGCTATGGTAGCGCTGACGTAGGCCAAAAATTATCGCCGATAATAGCAGAGAGTTCCGATAAGGTAAGTTGGCTGAAAGTGCCATCCTGCCTTAATTTACTCAAATAAGTCGTTAAGAACCAGACAACTGTCGGAATACTATTGCACTTTACGTTTTTGCCATCACTTAGCAGGAGACAGAGTTATGGATACTGGTCGTAAATACCCAGTGACTTTCACAAAAAACGATGTAGAAATTATTGCACGAGAGACGCTTTATCGCGGTTTTTTTTCGCTCGAACGCTATCGCTTTCGTCATCGCTTGTTTAATGGCGGTATGAGTGGTGAAGTGACGCGGGAAATTTTTGAGCGCGGTCACGCTGCCGTGCTGCTACCCTATGACCCGAAACGTGATGAAGTGGTGCTGATTGAGCAGATCCGTATTGCCGCTTACGATACCAGCGCGACGCCCTGGGTGCTTGAACTGGTGGCCGGGATGATCGAACCGGGAGAAACCCCGGAGGGTGTGGCGCGCAGAGAAGCTCTGGAAGAAGCCGGGCTAACGCCGGGTCGTATCAAGCCGATTAGCAATTACCTCTCTAGTGCGGGAGGCACCTCCGAGCGTCTGGCGGTGTTTGTCGGTGAAGTGGATGCCAGCGTGGCGCAGGGAAACCACGGCCTGGAGGAAGAGAATGAGGATATTCTTGTGCATGTGGTCAGCCGGAGTCAGGCTTATCAATGGGTGGAACAGGGGAAAATCGATAACGCTGCTGCTGTCATTGCTTTGCAATGGCTGGAGTTGCACCATAAACAGCTACGCCAAGAGTGGAATCCTGAATAATGAAACGTTATGTCCCCGACTTTCCTGAAATGATGCGTGTCTGCGAAACGAACTTTGCGCAGCTGCGGCGTTTATTGCCAAAGGAGGATCGGGTGGGTGAATCGATGGCGTATCAGGTGAACGGTGCCAGCTATCTCATCACCATTCAGGAGTCGACCCGTTACACCACGCTGGTGGAAATCAGGCAAACGGCCCCTGCGGTCAGTTACTGGAGCCTGCCTTCGATGTCCGTGCGGTTGTATCATGACGCGATGGTGGCGGAAGTGTGTTCCACTCAGCAGATCTATCGCTTTAAAGCACGCTATGATTATCCTAATAAAAAGCTGCATCAGCGTGATGAAAAGCACCAAATTAACCAATTTTTAGCGGACTGGTTGCGCTACTGTTTGTCCCACGGTGCGATAGCCGTTCCGGTATGTTGAAAACGCTGCAACAATTTTCAGATGTGTACCCAAATGAATGTATAAAGCAGGAAGCCGATGCGCCTGCGGCCTGAAACAGATGGGTATTACCTTAAGGACTTTGATTGGATAGCCTGTTAAAACTTCCTGTGGCGAGTGGGTCCAAAGTCAGGATTTTACAGATAACGGACACTCACCTTTTTGCAGGTAAACATGAAACGCTGCTAGGGGTAAATACCTGGGCCAGTTTTGATGCCGTGCTGGATGTTATCGCAGCGGATAAGCGTCACTACGATTTGATTGTCGCCACTGGCGATCTGGCACAGGACCACTCCGCTCTTGCCTATCAGCATTTCGCTGAGGGCATTGCTCGCCTGCCTGCCCCCTGCGTCTGGTTGCCTGGCAACCATGACTTCCAGCCAACCATGTTTACCACGCTGGCGGCCTCGACGATTGCCGACCAAAAACAGGTGCTGGTCGGGGATCACTGGCAAATTGTGTTGCTGGACAGTCAGGTCTTCGGTGTCCCGCACGGTGAACTGAGCGAGTACCAGTTGGAATGGCTTGAAAGTGTACTGGCAGCAGAGCCGCAGCGGCACACGTTGGTATTATTGCATCACCATCCGGTACCGTCTGGCTGTTCGTGGCTTGACCAACACAGTCTGCGTAATCCGCATATGCTGGATACGGTCCTGCGACGCTATCCGCAGGCGAGAAATTTGTTATGCGGGCATATCCATCAAGAACTCGACCTTGAATGGCAGGGGCGGCGTGTGCTGGCTTCACCTTCCACCTGCGTCCAGTTCAAACCACACTGTACCAACTTCACGATTGACGCTGAGTCTCCAGGCTGGCGCTGGCTGGACCTGTATGACGATGGTCGGCTCGACACTCAGGTGCAACGTCTGACCACGCGCATATTTAACCCGGATCTCGACTCAGAAGGATACTGACCGATGGCCACGCTGCTTTATCTGCATGGTTTTAACAGTTCGCCGCAGTCTGCCAAGGCAACGCAGTTTAAACAGTGGCTGGCAGAGCAACGTCCTGACATCACTCTGCATGTGCCCCAGCTTCCGGCATTCCCCTCCGAAGCTGCCGCGCTGCTGGAGACGTTTGTTATGCAGTCAGCGGGCGAGCCGCTGGGCATTATAGGCTCGTCGTTGGGCGGTTATTATGCCACCTGGCTGTCCCAATGTTTCACGCTGCCCGCCGTGGTGGTGAACCCAGCGGTACGCCCGTTTGAGCTGCTGGCTGATTACCTCGGCCACAACGAGAACCCATACACCGGTCAGCAATATGTGTTAGAGTCTCGCCATATTTACGATCTAAAAGTGATGCAAATTGACCCGTTAGAGTCACCAGACTTGCTCTGGTTACTGCAACAAACGGGTGATGAAGTGCTCGACTACCGCCAGGCCCTGGACTACTACAGCGCCTGCCGCCAAACGGTAGAAGAGGGCGGAAATCATGCTTTTATCGGATTCGAACGCCATTTCTCCGCGATGCTCGACTTCCTGGGTTTCCAGGAATGAGATAGCCGGAGTCTGGTCACTCATTTTTAGCCACCACCAATCAGATTGTTACGATGACTCAATCCAGCTACAACGCTGACTCCATTGAGGTTCTCAGCGGCCTTGAACCCGTGCGTCGCCGCCCGGGCATGTACACCGATACCGTGCGTCCTAACCACTTAGGCCAGGAAGTGATCGATAACAGCGTGGATGAAGCGCTGGCCGGTCACGCTAAACGCGTGGAAGTGATTCTGCACGCTGACCAGTCGTTGGAAGTGATCGACGACGGGCGCGGCATGCCGGTGGATATTCACCCCGAAGAGGGCGTGCCGGCCGTTGAGCTGATTTTCTGCCGCCTGCATGCCGGGGGCAAATTCTCCAATAAAAACTATCAGTTCTCAGGTGGCCTGCATGGCGTCGGGATCTCGGTGGTCAACGCCCTGTCAACACGTGTGGAAGTTACCGTTCGTCGTAACGGTGAAGTGTACGAGATGGCGTTTGAAAACGGCGATAAAGTGCAGGACCTGACGGTCACTGGCACCGTCGGCAAACGTAACACCGGCACCCGCGTACAGTTCTGGCCGGATGTCTCTTTCTTCGACAGTCCGCGTTTCTCGGTCTCACGTTTGAGCCATCTGCTGAAAGCGAAAGCGGTGCTGTGCCCGGGTGTTGAGATTGTCTTTAAAGACAAAGTGAACAACACCGAGCAGACCTGGTGCTACGCCGATGGTCTGACGGACTATTTGATGGAAGCGGTTAACGGCCTGCCAACCCTGCCAGAAAAAGCCTTTGTGGGGGCCTTCTCCGGTGATGTGGAAGCGGTGGACTGGGCGCTGCTGTGGTTGCCAGAAGGCGGCGAGCTGTTGACGGAAAGTTACGTTAACCTGATCCCGACCATGCAGGGCGGTACGCATGTTAACGGCCTGCGTCAGGGCCTGCTCGACGCGATGCGCGAGTTCTGCGAATACCGCAATATTCTGCCGCGCGGCGTGAAGCTGTCGGCGGAAGACATCTGGGACCGCTGCGCCTACGTGCTGTCGGTCAAAATGCAGGACCCGCAGTTTGCCGGGCAGACTAAAGAGCGTTTGTCATCCCGTCAGTGCGCGGCCTTCGTTTCAGGCGTGGTTAAAGATGCCTTCAGCCTGTGGCTGAACCAGAATATCCAGACAGCAGAAATGCTGGCAGAAATGGCGATTTCCAGCGCGCAGCGTCGCCTGCGTGCGGCGAAAAAAGTGGTGCGTAAAAAGCTGACCAGCGGACCGGCGCTGCCGGGTAAACTGGCGGACTGTTCTGCTCAGGATCTTAACCGTACCGAGCTGTTCCTGGTGGAAGGGGATTCGGCGGGCGGTTCTGCCAAGCAGGCTCGCGACCGTGAATATCAGGCGATCATGCCGCTGAAAGGTAAGATCCTCAATACGTGGGAAGTCTCCTCTGATGAGGTTCTGGCATCACAGGAAGTGCATGATATTTCAGTGGCGATCGGTATCGATCCTGACAGTGACGATCTGAGCCAGCTTCGCTACGGCAAGATCTGCATCCTTGCGGATGCGGACTCCGATGGTCTGCACATTGCCACGCTGTTGTGCGCGCTGTTTGTGCGCCACTTCAGCACGCTGGTGAAAAACGGTCACGTCTACGTTGCGATGCCGCCGCTGTACCGTATCGATCTCGGTAAAGAGGTCTATTACGCGCTGGATGAAGACGAGAAGGCCGGTATTCTTGAGCAGTTGAAGCGCAAGAAAGGCAAACCGAATGTGCAGCGATTCAAAGGTCTGGGTGAGATGAACCCGTTACAGCTGCGCGAAACCACGCTGGATCCCAACACGCGTCGTCTGGTGCAGCTCACCATCAGCGATGAGGATATTCAGCACACCATGGCTATCATGGACATGCTGTTGGCGAAGAAACGCTCCGAAGACCGCCGTAACTGGTTGCAAGAAAAAGGCGATATGGCTGAAATCGAAGTCTGATGTCAGTTGACCCTGGAGTTGAAGTTAAGCTGTTGAAAAAGAGAATTAATTTCCCAGTTTATTGAAAGGTGATCGCCGGGGGGCAGTTTTTTTAAACTGCCTTTTAAGCAAGGATGCTTTTGCCTCACGCTGAATGATCTGTCCCCAGGATGAAAGACAATCTGAAGATGTTTACTATTATTTGTAGACGACTGGTCTAATTGCTGTTAGCTTAACGACATGACTTGAGCAGATGAAGCCTTGTTACAACTACCACCTAGACGACTGGTCTAATTCAAGCATTTCAAACTGACAGGCAGGAGATTAAGATGAAGATTCTTATGGTGTTAACCTCACACGACCAGCTGGGCAATACCGGACGTAAAACTGGTTTCTGGCTTGAAGAGCTGGCAGCTCCCTACTACGCATTTAAAGATGCGGGCGCAGAAATTACGCTGGCCTCGCCAAAGGGCGGCAACCCGCCGTTAGATGCAAAAAGTAATGAGCCGGATTTTCAGACTGAACAGACCCACCGCTTTGAGGCCGATGCAGAAGCAACTGCCCAGCTTGCCGCCACGGTGCGTCTGGACAGCATTTCGCAAGACGGGTACGACGCGGTCTTTTATCCGGGCGGCCATGGCCCGCTGTGGGATCTGGCCGAAGATAAAAACTCTATCGCGCTGATTGAAGCCTTCCTCGCGGCAAACAAGCCTGTGGCACTGGTCTGCCATGCACCGGGCGTCCTTCGCCACGTTAAAACACCCGAAGGGCAACCGCTGGTGGCAGGCCGCAAAGTCACCGGCTTTACCAATAGTGAAGAGGACGCAGTGGGCCTGACTGACGTGGTGCCTTTCCTGGTGGAAGATGAATTGATTGCCAAAGGTGGAATTTATTCCAAAGGGGCGGACTGGAGTTCGTATGTCGTCAGCGATGGTCTGCTGATCACCGGACAAAATCCAACTTCATCAGCGGCAACGGCGGAACAACTGATCCGACAGCTGACCGAATAAACGGTGCTTACCTGGGGCAGCGATATTTAGCTGCCCCATATAGACGACTGGTCTAGTTTTTTGGTAACGTTAACCTATGACGACTTCAACTCAACATCATAGCAACGACATCCGCGACCATATCCTCGCCACAGGCCAACGTATCATGGCAGGCAAGGGTTTTTCGGCTGTCGGATTAAACGAAATACTCACTGATGCGGGTGTGCCCAAAGGTTCGTTTTATCACTACTTCAGCTCGAAAGAAGCATTTGGGGTAGCGATGCTGGCTCGTTATTTTGATGATTATCTGGCAGAAATTGATAGCACCCTGAGCCAGCCTGGTCTCAATATGGCGCAGCGGCTGATGAACTACTGGCGGCAATGGCGTGAATCACAATCGTTTTCGCATTGTCAGGGTAAGTGCCTTGCCGTGAAACTCGGGGCTGAAGTGGCCGATCTTTCTGACACTATGCGCGTGACACTTGAGTCAGGAACTTCAGGAATCATATCGCGCCTGGCGGAAGCGTTAGAGGCCGGTGTCGCCGAGGGTTCTCTGACTATCGATGATCATCCCACCAACGTGGCGGAAAACCTTTATCAGCTTTGGTTGGGTGCCAGCGTGATGGTCAAAATTGTGCGCAATACAGGCCCGTTTGATTCAGCCATGCGCCTGACGCAGAAAATTATTCGCATCGCTCCTTAACGAGGATTAACGGATACGGCCTTGTGACAGAGGGTTATGTTGGGCATTCACAGCCTGTTGGCGCACCATTTTGATAGCTAAAACTGCTTTTAAGAAAGAAAGAGTAAGGGGAATGTTGATTGAGGGTGTATTATACGCGTCCAAACAACACAGGAAATATTTATGGCTTATAATCAAAAACAACCTAAATCCAACGGCTTCCTCATCTCCATCGCATGTCCTAAATGCAGTAAAAATTCCGACCACAGTGCTCCAAGAGTTCATAAGAACAAAAATCTTCTTTGCCCATTCTGCAGTGTTCTTTTTACCCCTTCTGAAAGTAAAATCTAATCATCTGCTTTGCTGACGCTTGATCGGATTGTTTCCGTATTCACGCCCGGTAATGCCGTAAACGCATAAAAATGTCAACCTGCGCCAGGACTCGTGATGATTCTGTTAGTATTGTGAGTGTCATCTTTCCAGCAGGTTGAACTATTGAAAATCACCCTTGAAGAGCTTCGTGCGTGGGTTGTTGTGGTCGATACCGGTTCGATCACTGCCGCCGCAGAGCAGCTTAACCAGACCACGTCCGGTATCAGCCGCGCCCTCAGTCGGCTGGAAAGCAAGCTGCAAACCACGTTGCTGCACCGCACCACTCGCCGTATCGCACTGACTGAAGAAGGGCAGATCTTTCTTGAGCACGCGCGGCAGATCATCCGTTCAGTCGAAACCGCCGAAGAGCAGATCGCTCAGCGGCGTGAGATCCCGTCTGGCCGGCTGCGCGTCAATGCCGCCACGCCGTTTATGCTGCATGTGATTGTGCCGCTGATGCCGGAGTTTTCACGCCGTTATCCGCTGATCCAGCTGGAGCTGAATACTGATGAAGTGGTGATCGATCTGCTGGAACAGCAGACGGATATCGCGATCCGTATTGGCGAGCTGCGCGATTCCACGATGCATGCTCGCGCGCTGGGGTGCAGCAGGCTGCGGCTGATGGCCAGCCCGGGCTATCTGGAGGAGCATGGTGTACCGCAAAGCGTGGCCGATATGGTCGAGAACCATCGGTTACTGGGCTTCTGCAATCTTGACCAGCACAATATCTGGCCGGTATGGCGGGTGGAGGGGGAGCTTTTACAGATTAAACCAACGGTGATGGCATCAAGTGGGGAAACGCTGCGCCAGCTGGCGGTGAACGGCATGGGTATTACCCGCGTGTCGGATTTTCTCAGCCGTGAGGATCTGGCTTCCGGTCGGCTGGTGCCGGTTCTGGAGGCTGAAACGCGTGAGATGCACCACCCGATTCATGCTGTGTACTACCGTAACAGCACGCTGTCGGCGCGGATCAGCTGTTTCCTGGATTTTCTCAGTGAGCAGTTTGCCAGCAAGACGTTGTTATAAGGCAAAAAGCAGGGGCTGACCTTCTGTTCCGATCAGCCCGCGTGTCTTTACAGTGCCGGTTCCAGCACAAAGATCTTCACATCCACCACATCGTTTTTAATCGCGGTACGGTGTGCTTCCATATGGGCAGCCTGCTGATGCTGCTCAAGATGGCGCAGTGAGTCCCAGTGCTCCACCATAAAGATCGAGTCCGGTGAGTACTGCTTCCACGGTACCTGGGCTTTATGGTCAATCAGCGCCTGATAACTGCCGCAGCCTTCCTCATCCAGAACGACAGGCGTCAGCGTTTCTATCGCTTGTAAAACGGCAGTACGTCGGCCTGGCTTGATACAAATTTCAGCGATCACGGTCAGCATACTGTTTCCTTTTACTCGAGGTGTGTACCTTTAGTTAAGCAAAGATCGCGTTCAGATGAGTCCGATAGCGTGCAATATCGCCGTCAATATCCGGCTGTTTGATCACATCGTTGCAGATAAAGGTCGGTAAACCGTCCATACCCAGGAACTGGTTTGCTTTGTGGAAGTGCAGATACACGCCATCAACGCCCACGCCTTCAAAGAACTGTTCCGGATCGGTGAACGCCTGTAACGGGGCGTTCCAGGTCAGCGACAGCATATAGGTTTTACCCTGTAACAGGCCGCCAGAGCCATATTTTTTGGCTGCATCAGAGCGGGTACGGCCATCGCTGGCGTACAGTTTGCCGTGGCCTTCGGTAAATACTTCATCGATATATTTTTTTAGCGTCCACGGCTCGCCCATCCACCAGCCTGGCATCTGGTAAATAATGGTATCGGCAGCGAGGTATTTTTCGATTTCTTCAGCGACTACGTAACCGTCGTCGAGTACGGTAACATCGACCTGATGACCCGCGTCACGCAGGAAGCTGGCGGCCACGTTAGTCAGCGTGTGGTTCAGTTCGCCTTTTGAATGAGCGAAGGCTTTCCCGGCATCAATAATCAGAATCTGGCTCATAAATTTTTCTCAGCTGTGTGCAATTTCGGAGAGTGTATCTGACGACAGGGGTGAGAAAAATGGGGTATGGATCACAATACTATTGCGTTTTAAGCAACAATACGCGGCACTGATAATAACAATGAGAGAACTATGATGATGAAAATCGGGGCTGTGGCCCTTCTGTTGGTAGCGGGAAGCGCCAGCGCGCAATCGCATCTTGACCGTGCCATGCAGAGTAAAACGCTGGTGGTGTGTACCACGGGAGACTACAAGCCTTATACCTATCTGCGTGCGGATGGCGGCTATGAAGGCATTGATATTTCGCTGGTGCAGTCGTTGGCAAAAAGCCTGGGCGCCGAGGTGAAGTGGGTCCCCACCACCTGGAAAACCCTGACACCTGACTTTATCGGCAAGCAATGTGACATCGCTCTGGGCGGTGTTTCAGTGACACTGAAGCGTCAGCAGACGGCGTGGTTTGCGGAACCGCTGGATACCGACGGGAAAATCCCGCTGGTGCGCTGCGCGGATAAGAAGAAATACCACACCGTTGAACAGATGAATAAACCGTCGGTGCGTCTGATTGAACCGGCGGGCGGCACCAATGAAGCCTTTGTGCATGCTTATCTGCCCGAGGCCAACCTGACGTTGTTTCACGATAACGTGACGATTTTCCAGCAGCTGGTGGATAAGAAAGCGGACGTGATGATCACCGATGCGTCGGAAGCCCAGTATCAGCAGAAGCGCTATCCGTCGCTGTGTGCGATTAACCCGGACAAGCCGTTACAGTACGGTGAGAAGGCGTGGATGCTGCCACGTGATGATATCAGCTGGAAGATGTACGTTGACCAGTGGCTGCACTTGAGTAAAGCCACTGGGGAATACCAGCAGGTTGTGAAGCAGTGGTTGGCGGGGAAATAACGCATCAGGGGCGGGCATGCCCGACCCCTACACCGTCCGTAGGGGCCAGGCATGCCTGGCCCTTAAAACAGCGGCCCAGACCAAAGACCCACCCTAACGATATAAATCCGCTTTGCCCGTCGAACCAAACAGCGACATCTTATAAGCAATCACCTCTTTTGCCGCCTTGATCGGCTCAGGGTAAATCACATTCGGATCCCACCAGGTTTCGCGGCTCAGAATCTCACGGGCTTTGGCAAAGTAGGCATACTTCATATCACTGGAGATATTGATCTTACCGACACCCAGTGTCACCGACTCCGCGATCTCCGCATCCGGGTTGGCCGATCCGCCGTGCAGCACCAGTGGAATCGACACGCGCTGTGAGATCTCGCGCAGGATATGCATTTGCAGCTCCGGCTTCATATCTTTTGGATAAATACCGTGCGCGGTGCCGATGGCGACCGCCAGCGTATCTACGCCGGTGCGGGCAACAAAGTCCTCTGCCTGATCAGGATCGGTATAAATCACCTTACTGACCCCGCCCTCCACTGACGTGCCGGTATCCCCAATGGTGCCCAGCTCACCTTCCACAGAGATCCCCACCGCATGGGCCAGCTTCACCACTTCCTGCGTCAGCGCCACGTTCTCTTCATACGGCAGCAGCGATCCATCAATCATCACTGAGGTAAACCCGCACTGAATGGCGCGCTGGACGTGCTCAACCGATGCGCCGTGATCAAGGTGGATAACAAAAGGAATGCGGCTGCGCAGGGTGCGTTCACGCACATAGCCGAAGAACTCATCGGTCACGAACTCCAGTTCGCTGGGGTGGATGGAGATAATCGCCGGGCTGTTGCTGGCCTCTGCCTGCTCGACGACGGCGCGGATAAAGCAGCTGTCGGCAACGTTAAAGGCACCAATGGCGAAGCGATTTTCACGGGTTGGTTTTAACAGTTCGTGCATTGACATCAACATGGTTGTACTCCCTCAGAGTCAGATTTTAGGCAAAACTTTCCTGCATCAGTGACGGGTCACTGACGGAACGCAGGGTGAACGGAATCGGATCGGGCGTTACGCTTTACCCACGGCGCCAGACCAGTTGAGATACTCAGTAACGACTTCGCGACAGGCGGATTCCATCACCGCCATCAGATCGGGCAGCTCCGCCTTAGGGTGCTGTTTTAAGGCTTGTTGCAGTGCGCTTTTTCCGGCTTCAAACACCGCCGCACCAACGTTAATCTTTGCCACACCATGCTGGCTGACGCGGCGAATATCTTCCGCTTTGGTGCCGCTGCCGCCATGCAGGGCCAGCGGTAACGGTGAAGCGCGATGCAGCTCCTCCAGCCGGGTGAAATCAATCGCGGGTGTCACACCCGGCGGATAGATGCCGTGTGCCGTACCGACGGATACCGCCAGCAGGTCAATATCGGTCTGTGCGATAAACGGCATCACATCGGCCACCTGGGTCATCTTCACGCTGGCATCCTGCAGGTCATAGACCGGCGCATCAGCAATATGGCCCAGCTCGCCCTCCACGCAAACCCCTGCAGTGTGGGCCATCTGTACCACCTGCTGAGTCTGGCGGATGTTCTCCTCCAGCGGAAAAGCGGAGGCGTCAATCATCAGCCCGGTAAACCCGGCGCGGAAGCACTGACCAATCAGCGTAAAGTCACGGCCGTGGTCAAGACTGAGGGCCACCGGCACGTTGGCCTGCTCTGCCAGCGCCCTGACCAGCGGCAGCGCGACTGCTGGTGGGAAGTGTTCGCAGTGCCCCTGATAGATATTCAGGATAATCGGGGCGCGCTGTGCGCTGGCGGCGCTGATGGCCGCACGGGCGCTCTCCAGATTGAAGCAGTTAATGGCTAAGACCGCGTACTGTCGCTGAAAGGCATCGGCAATCACGGCTTTCATTGAGGCGTACATAACAACTCCTTATTCCAGGGTGAATTTAATGTCTTCGTCGCGCATGCTGCCATCGTCGACATCGTTAAACTCTTCATCCGCTTCGGTCACGCGTTTCTTAATGACTGACAGCATCACGCCGCAGATCACCGTGCCGATCCCCAGGGCCAGGCAGAACATCACGGGTTTGGTAAACAGCGGCACCACAAACATCCCGCCGTGCGGCACAGGCGCCTCTACGCCCCAGACCATAATCAGCCCGCCTGCGATGGCGGAGGCCACCACACAGCTGCCAACCACACGGAACAGGTCACGGGCGGCAATGGGGATCACCCCTTCGGTGATCATGCAGATGCCCATCGGGAAGGCGGCTTTCAGGGCCTCTTTTTCTGCGCGGGTGTATTTATTGCGCGTCAGCAGGAAGGAGAGGGTGATACCAAACGGCGGGATCATTGAGCCGACAAACTTCACCGCTTCCGGGCCATAGATGCCATCAACCAGCATGCCGTCAGCAAACAGGGACATGGTTTTATTCACCGGCCCGCCGAAGTCAAAGGTGGCCATGGCACCAAGGATCGCTCCCATCAGGAACTTCGATCCGCCCTGCATCGACTCCAGCAGATGGATCAGCGCTTTCTGCAACCAGATGATCGGCTGGCCGATGAACGTCATCATCAGCAACCCGGCGATCACGGTACTGAGCACCGGCAGGATCATCACCGGCATCAGCCCCTGCATAGACGTGGGCAGCCTGATGCTGCGTTTCAGCAGCAGCACGGTGTAGCCCACCAGGAAGCCGCCGAGAATGCCGCCGATAAACCCGGTGCCGATCTGGCCGCAGATAAAACCCACGATCAGACCGGGTGCAAAGCCGGGGCGATCGGCAATTGACCAGGCGATCGCCGCAGAAATCAGCGGCACGATCAGCCCCATTCCCCAGCCGCCGATCTGATTCAGCATCCAGGCCACGCTGCCGGTCTGTTTACCGACGTCCGGGCCGCCGATCACCTGGCCTAGCGCAATGCAGATCCCGGCGGCGACGATCAACGGGATCATCCATGAGATACCGGTCAGCAGATGCCCCTTAATCTCTTGCCCCAGTTTGTTTGATTGAGTGTTCATCGTGATTTCCCCGTGAGAGTGCTCAGGCACGTGCTAACGAATCGGCCACTTTTTCCAGGAACTTCACCGGGGATTTGATCACGACATCGGTTTTCACCCGCACCACCGGTTTACCTTTAAAACGCTCCTCGCCGTTGATTTTGATATCGACGGCCAGGATCACTACGTCAGCCGCGGCAATGTCTGCCGCATTCAGGGCATTCTCGGTGCCGATGGTGCCCTGGGTTTCCACCAGGATGTCGAAGTTGAGCGCTTTCGCGCCCTTAATCAGTTTTTCGCGCGCGATGTAGGTATGCGCGATGCCTGCCGTGCAGGCGGCCACACAAACAATTTTCATGGTAAGCCTCGTCTTCAGTGTTAACAGAGGTCTGTTTCCGCGTACTGGCTGAACAGTTGGATAATGCTGTCTGCATCCTGCTCTTGTAACAGTTGGGCAATCACATCATCATCCGCCAGGGCACAGGCCACCTGAGACAACAGACGAATATGTGTGGTGTTTTGATCTTCCATACGGACCGCAAATAAAATAATGCAGCGCACTTCACTGCCATCGAGCGTTTCCCACGGAATATCGGCGCGGGTCCGGCCAATCGCCAGCGTGGTCTGTTTTACTGCCAGCGACTTGCCGTGTGGAATAGCAATATGATTCTCGAATCCGGTCGAGCCTTCGGCTTCACGTAACCAGACGTCGTGAATAAAGTCCTCTTTCGAGGTCAGGGCACCGTCCTCATACAGCAAATCGGTCAGTTCGCGTATCGCTTCATCTTTCGTGCTGGCGTTCATGTTTAATTTGACGCGCCGGGCGCTGAGAATTTTATTGATATCCATTTGCAGACCTCTTAAGAGCAAGTTGAAAAGGCGTGTTCGGGTGCCTTGATACGATCGGATGCCTGCATCAATTTGCTGGCGATGACCTTCTCGGTGACGCGTTTAATATCGTCGTCGTTAAAAAAGGCCGACACGTAGACCACCGGAAGCGGCTGGTCGGCCAGATGAATCGTGGAGATCACCAGTTCAATATCCTGCTGCTGGCAACACTGGTTCATGGTGCTGGCCGAGACGACGCCAGCGATGACCCAGTCAGGGAAGGCGCGCAGAATGCGGCTCTTCAGCAGGTGCGACGTGCCCACACCGCTTGAACAGACAATCAGGATGCGTTTGTGAGCAATCTGGCGCTCCAGTGCCGCCTGAAAATGCACGGTCAGATAACCCACTTCATCATCGGCAATCTCCGGTAATTTAAAGCGCTGGCACAGTTGCGACACTGCATGTCCGGTCAACTGATAAATATCGGCCAGCTCTTTTTTTATATCTTCCAGTAACGGATTGCGGATGCGTATTTGATATTTAAGTCGGTTAAGTAACGGCTTAATATGCACCAGCAACCCTTCATGCAGCAGACGGTCGCTGCTCAGGTCAATATTAATCACGGCAGAAAAGGTGGCGATTAAATCCAGCGTTAAATGGCGCGACTCACTATTGGATAACTGACAATACAACGGAGGGTTATCCTCATTTTCCTCGACCACAATGCCAGAGGAAATGATATATTGATAAACAAACCAGACTTCATCACAAGGTAGTTGATTATTAATTCTGATTTCAACCTGATTAATCATTTCCTGTGCGATAGCGAAAATAATTTCGTCCGGTTTTTGGCTGATGTTTTCTTCGCTCAGAATAAGCGGGTTACCCAGCGCCATGCGGTGCATCATAATTAAAATATGGGTGAAAAGATTAATATAATAAGGTTCACCCAGGGGATAGGTTAACTGGCGTTCCATCTGCTCCAGGATTTGCTGAACAAACAGCACATCCTCTTCACCAAAATAGTGCGTCAGGGCTTTATAACTTCCGGGATCCAGACGTGAATGATTGACCGTCCCCGGGTCCTGGAAATTCATTACATCATTAATCAGTGAGGCCATCGCCTGGCGAATATGATTTTCGCTGCCTTCAATATGCGTACCGCTCTGACTGCGGACCAGTGCCAGGCCGAGTGGGGCAATCCAGCTTTCAATGATCTTCAGGTCATTGACGATAGAGGCGCTACTGATGAAGTAGCGTTCAGACAGCTTGCTGATGGAGGTTTCCCGCGGGGTATCGCTCAGAAGTTGAGACGCAATTTTTACCCGGCGTGAATTATTGGCCAGCGCCTCAGCACCGCCTTCTTCTGGTGTTATCAGTTGCTCCAGCAGCATTAAACGCTGGCTGTCATCGGCAATCAGCATAATACCAATGCCAACCTTTTTATCTGTAGTGATATTCCACTCGGTTAACAGTGTTTCGATAAACTGGATATCGCGATGTACCGTTTTTTCTGACACGGCCAGCAGGCTGGCCATATTTTTAACCGGAACATACTCCTGATGTTGCAGAAGATACTTCAGCAATTTGTGTTGTCGAGAGGTTAGTAGTTGCATCAGATCACCCTTGAATCCCCTTGATATTTGACATGCCAGCGGTGTTTGCTGTCGTGCTGTTACGTCAATGACTTTGGGTATTATGTTTTAATTATTCACCCTTTCGGGTCGGATTTATCTTGTGCTGACTGAGTGAGATTAAATCTAGTTGCTGTCGGGGATGTGGGCAATACTAAAGCGTGTCCCTGTGCGGGACAAAATTAAAACAGCAGAATGCGGGATTATTATTTGGGAGAGGGATCACATTAATGAATGGGTGAATAAGTGTGATCTTGTTCTCATATTATTAGTTTTATTCCTCCGGGCTGGGGAATATTCATTTCTCCCTTAGTGCAGGACAATTTGTTGCTGTCACTCGTGCTGAACCATTGATCCCTGTGACAGACCCTTATCAGATAAGGTACTATCCTCGCCAAACTTACCGCTGTGTGGTGCGGAGTTGGCAGGCCCTTAACGCGCCGCGATGTGAGGAAAAGAGAATAATGACTGATCTGACGCAGGATGGTGCAGAGCGCCTTGCCCTGCATACCTTTACTGAGAATGCGTACCTTAACTACTCCATGTACGTCATCATGGATCGTGCGCTTCCTTATATTGGCGATGGCCTCAAGCCCGTTCAGCGCCGCATTGTGTATGCGATGTCAGAACTGGGATTGAGCAACAACGCTAAGTTCAAAAAATCTGCTCGTACCGTCGGTGATGTGCTGGGTAAATACCATCCGCACGGTGACAGCGCCTGCTATGAAGCGATGGTGTTGATGGCGCAGCCGTTCTCCTACCGTTACCCGCTGGTTGATGGCCAGGGGAACTGGGGGGCACCGGACGATCCCAAATCTTTCGCCGCGATGCGTTACACCGAGTCACGTTTGTCAAAGTATGCCGAAGTGCTGCTGGGCGAGCTCGGGCAGGGCACCGTTGACTACGTACCCAACTTTGACGGCACCATGCAGGAACCGTCGATGCTGCCGGCGCGCCTGCCGAACATTTTGCTCAATGGCACCACCGGGATTGCCGTGGGCATGGCAACCGACATTCCACCGCATAACCTGCGTGAAGTCGCCAAAGCTGCCATTACACTGATCGACAGCCCGAAAACCACGCTGGATGACCTGCTCGATATCGTTCAGGGGCCGGATTATCCGACGGAAGCGGAGATCATTACCCCGCGCAACGAAATACGTAAAATCTACCAGAGCGGTCGTGGCTCGGTGCGTATGCGTGCGGTATGGAAGAAAGAAGACGGTGACGTGGTGATTACGGCGCTGCCGCATCAGGTATCCGGCGCGCGCGTACTGGAGCAGATTGCTGCGCAGATGCGTAACAAAAAGCTGCCGATGGTCGAAGATCTGCGCGATGAATCGAACCACGAAAACCCGACGCGTCTGGTGATTGTGCCGCGTTCCAACCGTGTGGATATGGAACAGGTGATGAACCACCTGTTTGCGACCACCGATCTTGAACGCAGCTACCGCATTAACCTGAACATGATCGGCCTGGATAACCGTCCGGCGGTGAAAAACCTGCTGGAAATTCTCAATGAATGGCTGGTGTTCCGTCGTGATACGGTGCGCCGCCGTCTGAATTTCCGTCTGGAAAAAGTGCAGAAACGTCTGCATATCCTTGCTGGTTTGCTGGTGGCGTTCCTCAATATCGACGACGTCATCCATATCATTCGTACGGAAGATGAACCGAAGCCGGTATTAATGTCGCGTTTCGACATCACTGAAATCCAGGCTGAATCCATCCTCGAGCTGAAACTCCGCCATCTCGCCAAACTGGAAGAGATGAAAATTCGCGGGGAGCAGGATGAGCTGGAAAAAGAGCAGGCCTATCTGCAAGGGCTTCTGGCCTCTGAACGCAAAATGAATACCCTGCTGAAGAAAGAGTTGCAGGCAGACAGCGATGCGTATGGCGATGATCGTCGTTCACCGCTGCGTGAGCGCGAAGAAGCAAAAGCCATCAGCGAAAGTGAGCTGGTGCCGTCCGAACCCGTGACGATCGTCCTGTCACAAAGCGGCTGGGTGCGCAGCGCCAAAGGCCATGATATTGACCCAACGGGCCTCAGCTACAAAGCGGGTGACAGCTTCCGTGCTGCCGCTCGTGGCAAGAGTAACCAGCCGGTGGCCTTTATCGACTCCACCGGGCGCAGCTATGCGCTCGATCCGATCACACTGCCATCGGCGCGTGGTCAGGGTGAGCCGCTGACGGGTAAACTGACACCGCCACCGGGCGCCGTTATTGAACAGGTGCTGATGGAGGAGGACGATCAGAAACTGCTGATGGCGTCCGATGCGGGCTATGGTTTCGTCTGTACCTTTAGCGACCTGGTGTCACGTAACCGTGCCGGTAAAGCGCTGCTGACCCTGCCGTCAAATGCCAAAGTGATGACGCCAATGGCGATCCACAGCAATGACGATCTGCTGCTGGCCATTACTGCTGCCGGACGTATGTTGATGTTCCCGGTGGGTGACCTGCCGCAGCTGTCGAAAGGGAAGGGGAATAAAATTGTCTCCATCCCGTCGGCTCAGGCAGCCTCCGGTGAGGATAAACTGGCCTGGTTGCTGTTGCTGACACCACAAAGTGATATTACGCTGCATGTGGGTAAACGTAAGCTGACGCTGAAAGCGGCCGATCTGCAAAAGTTCCGTGCCGAGCGTGGGCGTCGTGGCACGCTGTTGCCGCGTGGCTTGCAGCGCATTGATCGGGTCGACGTTGACGGCCCGGTGCGTGCAGCCCCAACGGATGACAGCGAGGAGTAATTCGCTCGTCTGGCCCGATCGTCATTGACGGGCCAGCTCGGCGATTATTTCCCAAAAAATATAATAAGCATGAGTGCGCATGGACCTGTCCGGTGTGTGACCTGTAAGTAAAAACGAGGTAGTGATGCTTTCTCTTCTACGTATCATCATCGTGGTGATGTATTCGATCCTGTTGTGTGTGTTTGGCTGTATCTACTGTTGTCTGTTCAGGCCGCGCGATCCGCGCCATGTTGCTACCTTTGGTCATCTGTTTGGTCGTCTGGCACCGATATTCGGTCTGAAGGTGGAGCTGCGCAAGCCAGAGGGCGCTGAAAACTACCCGAACGCGATTTATATCTGTAACCATCAGAACAATTACGACATGATCACGGCGGCCAGCATGGTGCAGCCAACAACGGTCACTGTCGGTAAGCGCAGCCTGCTGTGGGTGCCTTTCTTTGGTCTGCTCTACTGGCTGACAGGTAACCTGCTGATTGACCGTGATAACCGCGCCAAAGCACACGGTACTATTGGTGAACTGGTGGATCAGTTTAAACGTAAAAGGATCTCCTTCCTGATGTTCCCGGAAGGGACACGCAGCCGCGGTCGTGGCCTGCTGCCATTCAAGACGGGTGCCTTCCATGCGGCGGTTGCGGCTGGTGTGCCCATTATTCCGATCGTGGTGTCGAATATTCACGGCAAAATCGAACTGAACCGGTTGAAGAACGGGCTGGCGATTGTTGAAATGCTGCCGCCGGTTGATACCCAGGCCTTTGCCGAGCAGTCCGTGCGCAAGCTGGCGACACACTGTCGTGAACTGATGTCGGCGAAGCTGGATGAGTTAAATGCCGAAGTCGCTGCACGCGAAGCGTCAGGTAAGCTATAAATTAACGGAGTGGCCGGTGATCCGGCCACGCTGTCCTCTCTTTACGACAGCACATCACGCGGAAACACAGCCCGCGCATAATGATAAAAAATGGAATAGCGTCGCTGCGGCGGCCGTTTTGACTTACGGAGTGGGTATGTCCTTCAGTCGTCGTCAGTTTATTCAAGCCTCAGGCATTGCCCTCTGTGCTTCTACTCTTCCCTTACGTGCCCGTGCTGCGGGTGCCGGGCAGGGCAATCCGTTACCGGTCCCGCCATTGATCGAGTCACGTCGTGGGCAGCCGCTGTTCCTGACGTTGCAACGCAGCCATTGGGCCTTTAACGGCAGCAATAAAGTGCCGGTATGGGGAATGAATGGTCTCTATCTTGGCCCAACGGTACGCGTCTGGAACGGGGATGACGTCAAGCTGATCTACAGCAACCGTCTGAATGAACCGGTGTCGATGACGGTGAGCGGCCTGCAGGTGCCGGGGGTGCTGATGGGCGGCGCGGCGCGTATGATGTCGCCGGGTGTTGACTGGGCGCCGGTGGTGCCGATCCGTCAGGCGGCCTCCACCTGCTGGTATCATGCCAACACGCCTAATCGCATGGCTCCGCACGTCTACAACGGCCTGGCCGGGATGTGGCTGGTCGAGGATGAAGTGAGTAAGTCCTTACCTATCCCCAATCACTACGGCGTGGACGATTTTCCACTGATTATTCAGGACAAGCGGCTGGATAATTTTGGTGCACCGGAGTATGACCCACCGGGTAATGGCGGGTTTATTGGCGATACGCTGTTGGTGAATGGCGTACAGAATCCGTTTCTCGAAGTCTCCCGAGGCTGGGTGCGTTTGCGTCTGCTGAATGCTTCTAACGCTCGCCGCTATCAGCTGCGCATGAGTGACAGCCGCCCGTTTAATGTGATTGCCAGCGATCAGGGCTTCCTGCCCGCACCCGTAGCGGTTGAACAGCTGTCGCTGGCGCCTGGCGAACGACGTGAAATCCTTGTTGATATGTCCCAGGGCGATGAAGTCTCGATTACCGCCGGGGAAGCCGCCGGGATTGTCGACCGTCTGCGCGGTTTCTTTGAACCCTCTTCGATTCTGACCTCAACGCTGATCCTGACCCTGCGCCCGACCGGGCTGCTGCCGTTAGTGACGGATAACTTACCGATGCGTCTGCTGGCCGATCAGATGATCGAGGGTGCTGTCAGCCGCACGCGCGAGTTCCGTTTGGGGGATTCAATGCCCGGCATTAACGGCGCGCTGTGGGATATGACGCGCATTGACGTGCAGGCACAGCAGGGCAGTTTTGAGCGCTGGGTTATTCATGCTGATATGCCGCAGTCGTTCCATATTCAGGGCGTGATGTTCCTGATCAAGAGCGTGAATGGCGCACAGCCGATGGCAGAAGATCGCGGCTGGAAAGATACACTGTGGGTGGATGGCGACGTCGAGCTGTTTGTCTCCTTTACTCAGGCATCATCAGAGCATTTCCCGTTTACCTATTACAGCCAGACGCTGGAGATGGCGGATCGTGGCACGGCGGGGCAGCTGGCGGTGAATCCCGCCGTTCAGGTCGGGCAAGGTAGTTTTTAACGTTTCGCGCTTTTGTAGGGGCGAGGCATGCCTCGCCCGTGACAGATAATACGAAATGACGGAATACTAATTCAATTCATCCGGGTCCGGCCCCAGTCGATTACCCTGATCCAGCGCGGCAATCTCACTGATCTCCGTTTTTTGCAGGCGGAAATCGAACACCTTGAAATTCTCCTCAATACGCGACGGCGTGACCGATTTCGGGATCACCACCAGCCCACTGTCCAGATGCCAGCGGATGACAATCTGCGCCGGGGTTTTGTCGTACTTTTTCGCCAGCTGTTTAATCACATCCTGATCGAATACGCCTTTACCGCCCTGTGCCAGCGGGCTCCAGGATTCGGTCTGAATCTGATGCAGCGCATTCCACGCATGCAGGGTGCGCTGTTGCAGCATCGGGTGCAGTTCAACCTGGTTAATCACCGGGCTGACCCCTGTCTCATCCAGCAGGCGCTTCAGGTGTGGCTCGTTGAAATTACATACGCCAATACTTTTGGTCAGCCCCTGCTTTTGCAGCTCAATCATCGCCTGCCAGGCCGCAACAAAGTTGTTCTTCCCCGGGCAAGGCCAGTGCATCAGATAGAGATCGACGCTCTCCAGCTGCAATTTTTTCAGGCTGGTTTCCAGCGCCTGTGGGGCGTTGAGCTGATCGTCATTCCACAGTTTGGTGGTCACGAAGATATCATCGCGGGCGACATCGGTTTCCTGTAATGCCTGGCCAATGCCTTCCTCATTTTTATAAATTGCAGCGGTATCAATGGAACGATAACCCACGGATAACGCCTTAACGGCGGCGGCCCGAGCCTCATCAATGCTGGCCTGCCAGACACCCAGTCCGAGCTGCGGCATCATATTGCCATCGTGCAGTTTAATGATTGGTTGATCTGCCATGTTATCTCCTTATCAGCGAGTGAACCGGTGCGCGGGCACCGGTTGATGGCTCTAAGTCTAGTTGATACACAGACAACGGGAGGGGATTAACGGGCATCCAGATAAATCTGACGGCTGACGTCCAGCGTGATGTCCTGGTGTTCACCCAGCGCGGTCAGGCCTTTTTCTTCCAGTTTCTTGAGCAGTTGCGGAATGGAAGAACCGTCGAGCTGGTAGTCGCTAAAGCGCGTCGGTACACCCATCTGCTCGAAGAAGCTGCGGGTGGCGGCAATCGCGCCATCGATACGTTGATCATCACTGCCATCGTGCAGGCCCCAGATGCGGGCGGCGAACTGCAACAGTTTCTCACGCTTGGTATCACGCTTAATGTTCATCAACGAAGGCAGCACAATTGCCAGTGTCTGTGCATGATCCAGCCCGTGCAGCGCGGTCAGTTCGTGGCCGAGCATATGGGTCGCCCAGTCCTGCGGCACCCCGGCACCAATCAGGCCATTCAGGGCCATGGTGGCGCTCCACATCACATTGGCGCGCACCGCGTAATTTTCCGGCTCGGCCAGGGCTTTCGGGCCTTCTTCCACCAGCGTCAGCAGCAGGCCTTCGGCAAAACGATCCTGCACCCGGGCATCGACCGGATAAGTCAGGTACTGCTCGATGGTATGCACAAAGGCATCGACCACGCCGTTGGCAATCTGGCGCCGAGGAAGGCTGTAGGTGTACACCGGGTCGAGTACGGCGAAGCGCGGGAACACATGATTATTGCGAAATGCCTGTTTGTCGTGGGTGGAACGGCGGGTGATCACCGCGCTGCGGTTCGATTCCGATCCGGTTGCAGGCAGTGTGAGCACCGAACCAATCGGCAGCGCTTTATGGATCTCCGCGCCGCCGGTTTGCAGGATGTGCCACGGATCTTGCGGGTAGAAAGCAGCAGCGGCGATAAATTTAGTGCCGTCCAGCACCGAACCGCCGCCCACCGCCAGCAGGAAGGTGATGTTTTCACGTTTAACCACGTCAACGGCCTGCATCAGTGTTTCGAAGCTGGGGTTCGGTTCAATACCGCCAAATTCCCGTACGTCAAAGCCTTCAAGCGCACTGTACACCTGATCCATCACGCCATTTTTCTTCACGCTGCCGCCGCCGAAGGTGATCAGCACTTTGCTGTCAGCAGGAATTTCAGCGGCTAAATGGGCGATCTGCCCCTGACCAAACAGAATACGGGTGGGAGTATGCAGTAAAAAATTATTCATCGATGACAGTCCTGGTGAGTGGGGCATTGTCTGAAGAGTCGCTTCAATTGTCACCACAAGGTGCTGTTGGCTCAATGCACATTCCTGCCTGTTTCTTGCCTGATTCTCCAAAAGGCTGGAGAAATGGCAATGTGCGGGCGATGATAGCGCCGGGTTTCTTTCGGTAAATGGGGAGCAATAATGGATCGACAGGCAATCTGCGCCCGACTGGCGCAACAGGTCATCGGCCTGGTGACGGGCGATAAAGAACGACTGGCTCCGGTGCCGGGCATCACGCTAATGTACGCCGATCGCTACTGGGCACGTCAGCCGGTGATGTACCAGCCCGCCATTGTGATCCTGTTTCAGGGGCAGAAAACGGGTTACCTCGGTAACAGCGAGTTCCAGTATGACGCCACCAAATATCTGATGCTGACCGTCCCGCTGCCGTTTGAATGCGAAACCTTTGCGACGCCGGAGCTGCCGCTGGCGGGATTGTCACTGCGCGTAGATGCGCTGAAGCTACAGGATCTGCTGATTGATATCGGTGAAGACGATGGCTTCCATCCGGAACCGCAAACGCGCGGAATCCACTCCGCGCTGCTGACGGAAGAGATGCTGTGCGCCACCGAGCGCCTGCTGGATGTGATGAGCCACCCGCGCGATGCCCGCGTGTTGGGGCCGCAGATAGTGCGGGAAATTCTCTATCACGTCCTGCAAGGACCGTGCGGCGGCGCGCTGCTGGCGCTGGTCAGCCGGCAGACGCAGTTCAGCCAGATTGCCCGTGCCTTACGGCGTATTGAGCACCATTTTACCGACAGCCTGAGCGTGGACCTGCTGGCCGCCGAAGCCAATATGAGTGTGTCTGCGTTTCATCATAACTTCAAAGCGGTCACCAGCACCTCACCGTTGCAGTATCTGAAAAGCTATCGCCTGCACCAGGCGCGCATGATGATGTTGCAGGAAGGCATGAAGGCCAGCGTGGCCGCCATTAAGGTGGGATATGAGAGTCCGTCGCAGTTTTCACGCGAATTTAAGCGCTATTTTGGCGTCACGCCAGGGGAAGAAATGATGCGGATGCGCCAGGTGGGATAGCCGTCAGATCCGGCAGGGGGCATTATATCAAAGGTTTACGGGCCAAAAAAACAACAACGTATTGATAAATAGTAAGAAAATCTAAATAAAATAAATTATTGAGAAGATGGTTAAAAAGCCATATATTGGCCGCGTTTTATGCAGGGTACCCATTTACTTTAATTCAATTAATTCAACTGCGGCGTGACTGACACCCCCGGTTGTAGGAGAGATATGATGACGGATAAAGTCCGTATTGATGCTTTAGATGCCAAATCTTTTGATGGAAACAATGAGACCTATTTGGCCAGACAGGCCGAGTTTGAATCTAATGTAAGGAGCTATCCGCGCAAATTGCCGTTTGCAATTGCGAAAGCTCAGGGTGTTTGGATTACAGATGTTGAGAATAATCAATATCTTGACTGCCTTGCCGGCGCGGGAACGCTGGCCCTTGGACATAACCATCCGGACGTTTTACAGAGCATCCAGAATGTCATTACCAGCGGCTTGCCGTTACATACTCTAGACCTGACCACGCCGTTGAAAGATCAGTTCTCAGAATACCTGCTGTCATTACTGCCAGAGCAAGGTAAAGAGTACTGCCTGCAGTTCACAGGTCCTTCCGGTGCGGATGCGGTAGAAGCTGCGCTGAAGCTGGCGAAAAAAGTCACCGGTCGTGCCGGTGTGATCAGCTTCTCCGGTGGCTATCACGGTATGACCCACGGCGCACTGTCTGTGACGGGTAACCTGTCACCGAAAGAAGCCGTCGATGGCATGATGCCAGAAGTGCAGTTTATGCCTTACCCACATCTGTACCGCTGCCCGCTGGGCATTGGCGGTGATGCTGGCGTAAAAGCATTAACTTACTACTTCGAAAACCTGATCAACGACGTTGAGAGCGGCGTGCGCAAACCTGCTGCCGTGATCCTGGAAGCGGTGCAGGGCGAAGGCGGGGTGAACCCGGCGCCGGTTGAGTGGCTGCAACGCATCCGTAAAGTGACCGAAGAGCACGGTATTCTGCTGATCATCGATGAAGTTCAGGCTGGCTTTGCCCGTACCGGTAAATTCTTCGCCTTCGAACACGCGGGCATTCAGCCGGACATTATCGTGATGTCTAAAGCGGTCGGCGGCGGTCTGCCACTGGCGGTGTTGGGCATTAAGAAGAAATTCGATGCCTGGTCTCCTGGCCACCACACCGGCACCTTCCGTGGCAACCAGCTGGCGATGGCAACCGGCCTGACCACGCTGAAGATCCTGAAAAACAACAATGTTGCCGATAAAGTGGCGCAGCAGGGCGAGTGGCTGAAAGGCAAACTGGCTGAGCTGCAAACACGTTATCCGGCCATCGGCCATATTCGTGGCCTGGGCCTGATGATCGGTATCGAATTCGTGAAGCCGCAGGAAGCGCCAGATCATATGGGTTGCTACCCGGCTGATGGCGATCTGTCTGCGCTGATCCAGAAAAAATGCTTCGAAAACGGTCTGATCCTGGAGCGTGGTGGGCGTAACGGTTGTGTGCTGCGTCTGTTGCCATCCCTGTTGATCACCCAGGAAGAGCTGGGTATTTTCCTGGATAAATTTGAACACGCCCTGCTGTCTGCTGGCGTTAAACAGTCTTAACTGGAGTAAGTTGATGTCCCGGTTAAACCCGATTCTGGCCGCATCGGTGCAAAGCACCGATGCGTACCAGCAAGCGATCAAACAGACCAGTGAAGCCGTCGTGCAGTGGCTGCAGCAGCCTGAGATGTATCAGGGTAAAAGTGTTGCTGAGCTGCGTGAACGTATCCAACTGGACTTTACTTCTCAGGGTCTGGGCAACCAGGCCGCCATTGAGCGTGCGGTTGAGTTCTTCTTAAAAGACAGCCTGTCGGTGCATCACCCACAGTGCGTCGCTCACCTTCATTGCCCAAGCCTGGTGGTGAGCCAGGCGGCTGAAGTCCTGATCAACGCCACCAACCAGAGCATGGACTCCTGGGATCAAAGCCCGTCAGCCACCATCATTGAGATGAAGCTGATTGAATGGCTGCGTACTCAGGTAGGCTATCAGGCGGGGGATGCGGGCGTCTTCACCAGTGGCGGCACCCAAAGCAATCTGATGGGCCTGATGCTGGCACGTGATGCTTTCTTTGCCGCCAGGGGCCACTCTGTTCAGCAGGATGGCCTGCCAGGCGACCTGAGCAAGATCAAAGTGCTGTGTTCTGAGAACGCCCACTTCTCCGTGCAGAAAAATATGGCGCTGATGGGGCTGGGTTACCGCTCCGTGACGCTGGTGAAAACCGACCGCTTTGCGCGGATGGACATCAACGACTTAGCTGAGAAAGTCGCGCAGGCGCAGGCTAATGGCGAACAGATTCTGGCGATTGTGGCGACAGCAGGCACCACCGATGCGGGCGCTATCGACCCGCTGCGGGCGATTGCTGAACTGGCGGCACAGCATAAAATCTGGGTGCACGTGGATGCGGCATGGGGCGGCGCGCTGTTGCTGTCGGAGAAATACCGCGACTACCTGGACGGCATTGAGCTGGTGGATTCCATTACCCTGGACTTCCACAAGCAGTTCTTCCAGACCATCAGCTGCGGGGCGTTCCTGTTGAAAGAAGCCCGTCACTATGAGCTGATGCGTTACCAGGCGGCTTACCTGAACTCAGAGTTCGACGAAGCGCAGGGCGTGCCGAATCTGGTGTCCAAATCCTTGCAGACCACGCGCCGTTTTGATGCGTTAAAACTGTGGATGGGGCTGGAAGCATTAGGTCAGCAGCAGTACGCTGAAATCATCGATCACGGTGTGACGCTGGCACAAGACGTGGCGCAGTATGTCACTGAGCAGCCATCACTGGAGCTGGTGATGCAGCCACAGCTGGCGAGCGTATTGTTCCGCTATCGTCCGGCGTCGCTGGCGACTGCCGATGACGCGGCGATTGCACTGATCAACCAGAAAATTGGTGATGCCTTGCTGGATTCGGGCCGTGCCAACGTGGGTGTGACGGAATCGGACGGGGTAACCTGCCTGAAGATGACGTTACTGAACCCAACGGTCACCTTGCAGGATATTAAAACCCTGCTGGCGCTGGTTGAAAAGACGGCAGAACAGCTGTAAAACGCACTATGACGGGGAAGAGCAACCGCTGTTGCCCCGTTGATCAAAAAGCCCGGTCTTACCGGGCTTTTTTGCCTTTCACGACCAGCGCAATACTGCCGACTAAACCAATCGAGAGCATCACCAGCGGCAGAACCATCAGGCAGGCCATCACCTGATCTTCATGGCGTTTAATAAACGGCACCTGACTGATACTGTAGCCAAAGCCCACCAGAATCGTGACCCATAGCAGGCCACTCAGCCAGTTGAATAGCTGAAAACGGCCGTTTTTCAGGCCCGAAATCCCCGCCAGCGTTGGCAGAATTGTGCGCACGAAGGCCAGAAAACGCCCTACCAGTAACGCCATCAGACCGTGACGATTAAACAGATGCCATGCGCGTTGATGATACTGTGCGGGCAGATGCAGTAACCAGCCTTTGACCAGCCGGGTATTCCCCAGCCAGCGTCCCTGAATATAGCCCAGCCAGCAGCCCAGACTGGCGGCCGTGGTCAGAATCAGCAGCGTCGGAATAAATGTCATCACGCCTTTGGCGATCATGGCACCTGCCAGCAGCAGCAGGCTGTCACCCGGCAAAAATGCGGCGGGCAACAGGCCATTTTCTAAGAACAACGTCAGGAACATAATCCCGTAAACGATCCAAATTACATCCGGATTGGCCAGCGCGGCAAAATCCTGATGCCAGAGCGCCTGAACAATCTCGTGTAGTACACTCATTCTTTATCCCGTGACCGCTTCGCCTTCATACCTGGCGCCTTGCTGTAGCGCCAGCTCGTTGGCTATAGAAAACACCCATTATTCTGGCTATCGAAACTTCGTTGCTTAGTGTAACTGTAAATGAGTGCCAACACCTTGATCAAAGGCGCGAACCCGAGACGCCATTGATCAATTGTTGAGGTTTCGGGGATTCAGCGGCTCAGGCGGGCAAAACCGGCGGCCAGGTCATCAATCAAATCGTCCACGTTTTCCAGTCCTATATGCAGGCGTACCAGCGTACCGGTGAAATCCACACCGCCCGCCGGACGGATCGCCGCGAGTTCTTCCGGCTGGTTAGCCAGAATCAACGACTCATAGCCGCCCCAGGAGTACGCCATACTGAAGTGAGTGAAGTGGTCGAGGTAATGTGCCAGCTGCGTATGACTCAGTTTTTCCTTCAGCACAAAGGAGAACAGGCCGCTGCTGCCAGTGAAATCACGCTTCCAGAAAGCATGACCTTTGCACTGCGGCAGCGCCGGGTGATTGACCACCGCCACTTCAGGACGCTCTGCCAGCCAGTGCGCCACGCGCAGGCTGCTCTCTTCATGCTGGCGCAGACGCACCGCCAGGGTGCGCAGGCCACGGCTGGCCATATAAGCCGTATCGGCATCGACCATTTGCCCCATCAGATAGGAGTTTTCCCGCAGCTGTTCCCAGCAGCGTGCATTAGCGACGGCGGTGCCAATCATCGCATCGGAATGACCAATCAGATATTTGGTGCCCGCCTGAATGGAGATATCTACGCCAAAATCCAGTGCGCGGAACAAAATGCCTGCGCCCCAGGTGTTGTCGATCATAATGATTGCGTCGGGGGCTTTGCTGCGGATTGCCGCAACGATCGCCGGAACATCCTGTACTTCCATGGTGATCGACGCCGGAGACTCCAGAAACACCACGCGCGTATTGGGCTGCACCTTTTCGGCGATCTCGCTGCCGATGGTGTGATCAAACCAGGTGGTGCTCACATTCATTTTACTGAGAATTTTAGTGCAGAAATCCTGCGTTGGCTCATAGACGCTGCCGCTCATCAGCACATTATCCCCGGCGGAAACAAAGGCGAGAATGGCATTGGCTACCGCTGCTGCGCCGCAAGGGTAGAGTGCACAACCGGCACCGCCTTCCAGTTCGGTCATCGCTTCCTGCAATGAAAAGTGGGTCAGGGTGCCACGGCGCCCGTAAAACAGCTCGCCGTCTGCCCGCCCGGCAGTGGCCCGTTTTTTGTCGGCGACCGTATCGAATACTAGCGAAGAAGCCCGCTGAATCACTGTGTTTACGGATCCCTGGGTATAACGTTTGCTACGTCCGGCACGAATCAGTGCCGTTTCAATTTTTTCGCTGCTCATAAAAATCCTGTGTCATTTTTACCCTTTTTTTAACGTTAACACGGTAGCCGTTCAGGGGAAATTCGACAGGCGCATAAGTGATGAAAATTCACCATCAGTGCGAAAGTCGGTTCCGGTAATCAACGAAACGAGCATAAAACGTCCAGAAAGTTGTAAATAGTAATGAGAACTACTATCAATTCCCCGCTGTTTTGGTATGATCCGCGATAGAATTTTTCGCTATCAGCAATTGACGTTGGAGACACAGCGTGACAAATGATTTGATGCAGATGGACCTGTCCGTCTGGGGCATGTATCAGCATGCAGACATCGTGGTTAAAGCGGTGATGATTGGCCTTCTGTTGGCGTCCGTTGTCACCTGGGCTATTTTCTTCAGCAAAAGCATTGAGCTGAGCGCTGCGCGTAAGCGTCTGAAACGTGAGCAGCAGTTGCTGGCGAATGTACGTTCACTGGAAGAAGCCTCTCAGGTGTGTGAGAGCTTTAAAGGCCACAGTCTCAGCACGCTGTTGGTGAAAGAAGCGGAAAACGAGCTGGAACTGTCAGCCGGTTCTGACGACAACACCGGCATCAAAGAGCGTACCGGTTTCCGCCTTGAGCGTCGCGTTGCGGCTTTCAGCCGTCATGCCGGTCGTGGTAACGGCTTCCTCGCAACCATTGGTGCGATTGCCCCGTTTGTCGGTCTGTTCGGTACGGTCTGGGGCATCATGAACAGCTTCATCGGCATTGCAAAAACGCAGACCACCAACCTGGCTGTTGTTGCTCCCGGCATTGCTGAAGCGCTGTTGGCTACCGCTATCGGTCTGGTTGCGGCGATCCCTGCTGTAGTGATCTATAACGTCTTTGCCCGTATGATCGGCAGCTACAAAGCCTCACTGGGCGATGTGGCGGCACAGGTTCTGCTGTTGCAGAGCCGCGACCTTGACCTCGCTGCCAGCGAAGGTGCACATCGCGTTCAGTCTGCGCAGAAACTGCGGGTAGGTTAAGCATTATGGCAATGCGATTAAACGAAGATCTCGATAGCAACGGTGAAATGCACGAAATCAACGTGACGCCGTTTATCGACGTCATGCTGGTGCTGCTGATTATCTTTATGGTCGCCGCGCCACTGGCCACCGTTGACGTGCGCGTCAATCTGCCTGCGTCCACCAGTTCGCCGCAGCCGCGTCCTGAAAAACCGGTGTATCTGTCGATCAAAGCCGACCGTCAGCTGTTTATCGGTAATGATGCCGTGACGCAGGAAACGCTGGTCGATACGCTGATTAAGCAGACTGAAGGCAAGAAAGACACGACCATTTTCTTCCAGGCGGATAAGTCGGTCGATTATGAAACCCTGATGGGCGTGATGGATAAACTGCGCCAGGCCGGGTATCTGAAGATTGGCCTGATGGGCATGGAAACCGTCAGTAAATAATCTCGCAGGGGCGACCATTTCTGGTCGCCCCTTTCGTTTATACCTGAATCGCCGGCTCTTTCAGACGCCGTACCTGATACTGCTTCACCAACCGCTTAATCATCAACGAGCCTGCCAGCCCGCATAGCGCGGCAATCGTCAGCCATACGCCCGGCATCGCTTTATCTCCGGTAACATGAATCAGATAGCTGCATATCGCGGGTGTAAAACCGCCAAACAGCGCAGTCGCCAGGCTATACGCCAGGGAGAACCCCGTCGCCCGCACTTCAGCCGGCATCACCTCCGTCAGATACACCACCATGGCCCCGTTATAGCTGCCATACAGGAAGGAGAGCCACAGTTCCGCTTCCAGCAGATGGGTGAGGCTGGGCGAGCCGACCAGCCAGTGCAGCACCGGCCAGGCGGTCAGGATCATCAGCACGGTAAACAGCAGTAACAGCGGGCGGCGACCGTAACGGTCAGAGAGGGAACCCATTACTGGCAGCCAGATCAGATTGGAGATCCCAACGCACAGTGTGACAAAGAAGCTCTCTCTGTCGCTCATCATCAGCACTGTTTTGCCGAACGTAGGGGTAAACGCGGTGATCATATAGAACATCACCGTGGTGGTGACCACCATCAGCATGCCGGCGAGGATCAGCGCCCAGTTACTGCCGACCGAGTGCATAATCTGACGCATCGTCGGGTGATGTTTACGCTGGCTAAAGGCTTCTGTCTCCTCCAGCATCCGGCGGATCCAGAACAGGAACGGCACAATCATACAGCCGATGACGAAGGGAATGCGCCAGCCCCATTCGGTCACCTGGCCTTTATCCAGCAGATGGTTAAGCAGCAGGCCCAGTAGTGCCGCGAAGATCACCGCAATCTGCTGACTGCCAGATTGCCAGCTGACGTAGAAGCCTTTTTTGCCCTTTGGCGCGATCTCTGACAGATACACCGACACGCCGCCCAGTTCGACCCCGGCCGAGAACCCCTGGAGCAGACGCCCCAGCAGGATCAGGATCGGTGCAGCCATGCCGAGGGTGCTGTAGCCCGGGACGACCGCAATGGTCAGTGTACCGATCGCCATTAGCCCGAGCGTGAGCAGTAACCCCTTACGGCGTCCGTGCTGGTCAATGTACGCGCCGAGGATAATTGCCCCCAGCGGACGCATCAGAAAACCTGCGCCAAAGGTCATCAGCGTCAGCATTAGCGAGGCGAAGGGGTCATCCCCGGGGAAGAAGGTTTTGGCAATGGCGGTGGCGTAGTAGCCAAACACCATGAAATCGTACATTTCGAGGAAGTTACCGCTGGTAACGTTGAAGATTGTTTTCGCACCGCCTTGCCGCGATGTATTGAGCTGGGGGGTTATCGCCATGACTGCATCCTTTTTGTGTTTCTCTCGTTTTTATCCTGCCAAGGCGGTCATGTATGTGATGGTGATCACTCTGTTAATTTACAATTTATTTACATTGGTAATCAAAAATTAACAGAGGACGTAAAGTTTAAAATCTGTACATTTTTCTGAACCCTCCATGAGCAACCTTCAATGAATATTCACATTTGGTTATATTTGATCGCATTGTTCATTCCTTTTTTTCGTACCGTATATCAACAGGATGACTGATTTTTACTGTTTCCGACCTCGACATGCTCTGAGCGATGACTAGCCTTATTGATGAATAAAACTGTTATCAACAGCCGGAGGAACCATGGCAGACCAATATGAAATGCAGAATCCTCTCACCCAGTATCCCGCCACTGAGTATCCGAAACAGCGTCAACCTGCACCGGGCGTGCAGGCCGATATGCGCCCACGGCCGGACTGCGGTGAAAACAGCTATCGTGGCAGTGAACGTCTGAAAGGGCGCAAGGCGCTGGTGACCGGTGCCGACTCCGGTATTGGCCGTGCGGCTGCCATTGCCTATGCCCGTGAAGGCGCTGACGTGGCGCTCTCTTATTTGCCGGATGAACAGCGCGATGCCGAAGAAGTCGCCAGGCTGGTTGAGCAGGCCGGACGTAAAGCCGTGCTGCTGCCGGGAGACATCAGTAATGAAGCCTTCAGTAAAAAGCTGGTTGAAGACGCCCGGGAGCTGCTGGGGGGCCTGGACATCCTGGCGCTGGTCGCCGGTAAACAGGTGGCGGTAGAGCACATTGCCGACCTCACCACCGAGCAGTTCCGCAAGACGTATGAGACCAACGTTTTCGCGCTTTACTGGATCACACAGGCGGCCATCCCCCATATGCCGGCGGGCGGCAGCATCATTACTACGTCATCCATTCAGGCCTATCAGCCGAGTGCGCATCTGCTGGATTATGCGTCCACCAAGGCGGCGATCCTCGCGTATACCCGGGCGCTGGCGAAGCAGATTATCGATAAAGGTATTCGGGTGAACTGTGTGGCACCGGGCCCCATTTGGACGGCGTTGCAGATAGCGGGCGGGCAGACGCAGGATAAGATCCCGGAATTTGGTCAGCAGACGCCGATGAAGCGGGCAGGGCAGCCTGCGGAGCTGGCACCGATTTATGTTTATCTGGCTTCGCAGGAATCAAGTTATGTCACGGCAGAGGTGCATGGTGTGACGGGTGGGAATCACTTAGGTTAGTGTGACTCACCGGTTTAAGGGCCTTGACTTCAAAACGATAAATCCACCGTCACCGTATCATTATACGTCCCAGCGACAGGCGTCGCCTGGCTGGACAACACCTGCGCATTGTAGCTAAAGGTACGGGTGAGACCATCCGTACTGGCGATGCCGGCAGTGCTCTGTACCCGGTCAGCCGCCACACTGCTTCCCCAGCGGGTGGTACCCGATCCTTTATAAATCTCATACGCCAGCTGGCCACCCGCGGCGCTGGTCATATAGCGCTGCGTACCCACGGCATGCAGGCCGTTGCTCATGCCGACGCTGTAGGTGCTGCCTTTGGTGCAGATCACGTTGAGCGTCTGACTGATGGGGTTGAACTGGCTGACCAGGGGGGCGCTGCTAAAGTTGACGTTGGGCGCGGTGATCGTTGTGCAGTCTTTGGATATTGCGATATTCACGACAATAGACTGCGTGCTGCTGCCGGTTTGCTGTGAACCCAGCAAGCAGAGACCCAGCGCACCAATGCCCGTACAGACATCGTAATTGACCGTGACCGCCAGCGTGACGGTATAGCTCCCCTCCGCGACCACCGCGCCAGGAACGGTACGCAGGTAAAGGGGAATGTTAAATATCACCTGACCGCCGCCGCCAATATTCAGGCCCAGCAGTTGAGATCGAGACAGGGTGTAGGTTGCACCATTGATGGTCAGCTCGCTGGTAGTGCAGGCAGCGTCGTAACAGAGCTGTATCGGGATCAGATCCGTACCCTGTTTCATTGCGCCCCGATTACCAATGATTGAGCCGGTCGTGGCACCGGTCAACTGGAGCTTAACGGTGTCGCTGCTCAGCAGCGCCAGCACCCCGGCACCGCAGTTAACGGTAATATTTTGTGTTACGGTGCTAATGCCCGTATTCACGGTAAACGAGCTGACGGGGCCAAAGTTGGCCGTCACCGTGGGCGTGGTACAGGCTGCCAGCGCAGGCAATGTGCTCCCCATCAGCAGGATGGCGCTGCACAGCAATAACAGTTTTCTCATGGTGTCTTTCCTGAAGGTAACGGCGGCAGCGTGCAAACCAGCGGGCCGTAGGTGGTCAGTGATTTAGGCCGTCCACCGGAGACGGTCAGTTCCGTGTCACAGGTGCGTCCATCCGGGGTTCGTACATGGATGGCATTGCGGGTTGCCAGATTTTCCATCCAGACAATACCGTCCCAGCCAACATACTCCGTCTGCTGACCCTGACGAGTGATCTCGCTGGAGAGCGGCAGCGCCTCACCGTTCTGGTCATGCAGGATCACGCTGGCCGCACGCAACGGCTCAATGGGGAAATGCAGCAGATAGCCGCTCTGGCGCTTCACTACGAGCCGCTGCTCGACGCTGCTGCTGGTCATATCGGCCGGAAGATCGAGGGTGTCGATATCGTATCTTGCCGGATAATAGGAGCTGACTCTGGGCACCAGCAGGTAGCCTTTTTTGTCAGTCTTGCCCATCAGCTGGTTTTCAAAACGCACATTGATATCCGGGTAATCCGTTTTCACCAGCACAAAGGCATCCGTCACCTGGTTAGCGGCAAACACGCCGCCGTCCATCAGCACCAGGGAACCGGATAAATCACCATATTGAGTGCTGTAATTGTCATTGCCGTAGAAGCCTGCTGAGGTTTCCATTTTCTGGTTACGCCAGCGCAGGGTGCCCTGACGGTAGTTGCCCCCATCGCTCTGATTGGCGACCGAGGCATCCCACGCAAAACCGCCATCGGTCGGCATGGAGTGTGACAGGCTGAGACGCTCTGAAGCGCCGCCCTGCTGATTACGCTCTACGCTGATGCTGGCGCTGGTCATATCGCTGAAGGGGATCATCAGGCCAATCGCACCGGACCAGTCGCCTTGCTGCTGGTCGCGACTGGCGGAGACATACAGGCTGGAGTTTCCCCACAGAGTCCGGCTCCACGACAGATTCAGCAATCGGGTTCGTTCGCCGCTGCCGCTGGTGATATCAATCAGTGCTGCACCCAGGCTACCGAACTGATCCAGCGACACGCTGGCATTGTACTGTGCGCTACGGCGGCTGAGCGTGTTGTATTCGATGTTGTCGCTGTAGTTCTCACGGTCGGCATACAGGGCGAGGTTACCAAAACCGGTGGTGCGTTTGGTCTGTTGCATACCCACGCTAAAACGATTGGTGCTGTACTGATAGCCCCAGCTGTACTGCCTGCCGCTCTCTCCCTGCATCTGGCTCTGGCTGACCGCCCCGTTAACCACGCCGTATGCCCCCAGTTTGAGTTGTACACCCGCGCCGCCCAGTGCCAGTGACGGCGCAGCTTCGGCATGGCTTTCCAACGTCAGCCAGTCGATCAGCCCGTAGCGATAAGAACCGCTGGTCGCCGCTGAACCGTAATCAAAATTTTTCACCCCGTAGTTCTGGCGCAGGGCCCCGGCGGAGAAAGAGTAATCAGACAGCCCACTTTTCAACAGGTTACTGGCGACATAAAACGGTAGCGTGGTACTGACCCGCCGCCCCTGAGCATCGGTCGTGACCACCACTGCATTCCCTGCGCCGTTAACAAACGGCATATTCGTCAATGAGTAAGGGCCGGGCTGCACGTCATTACTGCTGGTTTTATAGCCATTGACGAAGAGATCAACAGTAGAGGGGACGGCGGCCTGGCCGGAAAATGAGGGCAGAGGATACGTGACCAAATCCGGACGCAATGAGAAATCGCGCGACAGCTGAATACCGCCGAGGCGGACGCTGCTACTCCACGCCAGCGAGTCGCTGATCAGATCACCGACCTGCCAGTCCAGGGCATTTTCTTCATTTTGATTCGACCAGTGGGTGTCATAACGAATATAGCCATTTTCCAGATAGCTGGTCTGGCCGGAGAGCTGCTGCTGGTAAACGCCATTGCTGACAAACTGGCCGTAACCGCCAAACAGGCGCAGCTCATTTGTCGCTGACAGACGTGAACCCCCGCCAGTCGACTGACTGACATACAGGTCATAATTTAACAGCGCACCGCTGCTGCTACGTCCTTCATAACGGGGGCCGTTATGCGTGGTGCCCGTAAAGGTCTGCTCGGGAAGCCATTCGGGCGGTACATTGATCAGGATACGCTGGCGCTGGCGGTCATACTCCGCTTTGACCCGATCCATAGCGGAGACATCCATAATTGATGAGTTGATTTGCGCGCTCGGGATGCCAGCCTGCTGAAGATCGGCGGCACGCAAAAGATAATGCCCATCACGAAACTGCACTGGCACCACCATGCCGCGATCCTCATCATTGACCACCAACCCCAGCATATAGCTTTGTGGCTGATCTGCCTGGCCTCCGGCGCTGGCAGCGGGCGGGGGTGGCAGTGAGGTATAGGTTTCAGCACTGCATGTCACAGAAGACAGGCAGGTCAGCAGGCCGGTCACGATCAGAGTGCGGTGCCGTCCCGGCACCAGGCAGCGTCTGGTCATCGCCTGGCGGCGGAACTGGTGCTACGCCAGGTCTGATTTTGCTCCAGTTGTGCACTGATTTCGGCACGTTCTGAGGCGGGGCTGCTCAGCGGGAAAGTGTTACTGGCATTGGCCAGTACATAGCCCAGCAGGCTTCCGGCGAGTTTTTTCCCCCCTAGTTCGACATTACTTAAGCGCGCATGAGCGTTACCACGATTAGTGATTTCAAGCGCCTGTTTTCCTTCGCGATTGACCAGCCGCCAACTGAGGTCAGGGCGGGCGGTCGATGGATCAAGGCCGCTGCCGTAGACAAATAATGGTACGGAATAGCGCATCTGGAGCGTCACTCCGGTCTGGTCTTCACCCGGTGCTTTTGGCGTAGGGATTTCATCCAGAATGACCCGATAAGCGGCTTCCTGACCGGCGGCGGGCGGCGTTTGCTTAATCAGACGCACCAGCTGGCGTTTACCCGGTTCAATGCGCACCATCGGCGGGCTGGCAGCCACCTGTTGCTGGGTCTGATATTGCTCCTGACCATTAACCTGCTGCCAGCCAAATACGCGCACCTGCATTAGCGTGGTGCTGGCACCGCGGTTTTCCAGCCACAGTTCGGTGGCTTTATCGTTCTGACTGATTTTGGGGTCGATCGGCCAGATGAGCACTGAGTTCCCTGCATGGGAATTGAATGCCAGAACGCTCAACAGCAGAGTGAATAGCACGCCTGTGAGATGATGTTTTTTCATTATTGCTCCTTCAATTCCCCGAAATTACCAGCTCAAAGTCACCGTCAAAGTATCGCTGTAGGTCCCGGCACGGTTAACACCGTTCAGTTGTAACTGGCCGTAGATCGGCAGCGTGATATTGTTGGCATTGCTTAGCGTCAGTAACACATTCTGATTCACCGGAATGGCGGTGGTGTGCGCGGCACTGGTGTACAGGCTATACGCCACCAGGTTGGTGTTGCCGGCCACTCTCAAGTTGCGCGTGGTGGTGTAGTTACTCCCGCCGTTGATACTCATATTCAGTGTTGTGCCCGGCGTGCAGGCCAGCGTAATACTGGAATTCTGCACATAGGCGGCATTGGCTGTGACGCTGCCTACCCCGGGTTGAGTGCCAAAGTCGAGCGTACCGAAAACCGTGGGAGCCGTGCTGGTGATCACACAGCCATTGACGATAGAAGCACTGACCCCAAAATCGGCGGTAGGCAATGCGTTACTGCTGCTGCTGTAGGCCAGCAGCAGTAACGTGAACGGACGAATAACGCCCGCATGTCGCCTGAGCAGCTCCCGCACGATGGACTCCCCTGTCGCGGCAATCAGTAATTCACTGCAACGTTAATCGTATCCGTGTAGGTGGCGGCAGGAATGGCGGAGGTATTCCCCCCACCAGCAATACGACCATAAATCGGATAGTTATCTCCGTAAGTCGCATCGGGGGTGCCGACCGGGGCGATATTGGTGTTATTGGCAATTGGCGTGGTGTAGTCAGTATTGGGGTACAGGGAGTAGGCGATACCCACGGTGGCCGTGGTGCCGCTGATCAGATAGCGTGGCTGCGTCGTTTCTGTGCCATACACGGTGGTTGGCTTAGCACTGCTGCTGGTGATTTGCACAGAGTAGGTCGATCCCGTGGAGCAGCGAACAAAAATACCATTACCCACCGTACCGACAACGGCGGCGGTTTTGATATCAAAGGTCGCGGCACCACCAGGGAATTCCAACGTACCCAGGTTACCAATGGCACCCGGAGTGGCGACTTGCCCATTGACCAGGCAGCCCGCTGTCAGTACCAGTCTGGCGGTGATGGTTCCGGTGGTGGTGGCGGCAAAGCCTGAACTGGCTACGCCAAGGCTCAGGCCGCAGCCCAGCAGAAAAAGCTTAGTTTTCATAACTATTCCTTACTAATTAAAGTGATGAACTTGCTTTTCCGCCTGATGAAATATTGTCGTCAGTGTGACTGAACAAACATAAAAAATAATAAAAACCCTTTAGCGGGTAAAATATAACGTAAGGAATAATCTGTTATTTGAATTAACGCGTTAACATTGATTGACTTAACTATAGTTCAGCCTGGCCAGGCTGATAACAGAATCGTAAAAATATTATTTATGTGTTACGCCTGTCATAGATAAGCAGGCTTTACCACCGCGTGGCGACAGGGATTGGAAAATTTTCAAGAATATTCCTATCCTGATCTAGGCGAAGTATCGGGCCAATGCTATGTTCACTGCCGAAGAAGAGGAATATTAATACACTATATAAATTATAGGGATATATCTTATGCCTGTAAAAATCCTCTTCAGGTTCCTTCACTTTCCCCTGTGGCTGCTAAAGCTGGCTGATTTTTCGCCGATAAATAAGCACAAGCCTGGGGTGATTAATAATGACACCGGGTCACTACACACTAAGCCGAAATGGCTACTGCATTCGAGATTGTCATATGCTCATGAGTTCGTACGATCAACTTCTGGTTATCGTCTCTTTTATCGTCGCGTTTCTGGCCTCCTATACTGCGCTGGACATGGCGGGACGAGTTGCCACCTCCAGTGGCAACGTTGCCCGCGTCTGGCTATTCGGTGGCGGTTTTGCCATGGGCGTTGGGATCTGGTCTATGCACTTTATCGGCATGCTGGCGATGAGTCTGCCGATGGTCATGAGCTACGACGCCAGCCTGACGGTGGTCTCCATGGTGATCGCTGTGGCGGCATCCGTCTTTGCGCTGTGGATCGTGTGTTACGGTGAACTGCCGTGGTATCGGCTTTGCGGCGGGGCGGTGATCATGGGCAGCGGGGTCGTGGCGATGCACTACACCGGCATGGCCGCGCTGGCGGTTAATCCCGGTATTATCTGGGACTGGCGCTGGATCTGGGTATCGGTGTTGATTGCGCTGTGTGCCTCCGGAGCTGCGCTGTGGCTGGCTTTCCGTCTGCGCCAGGGCACCGGCCGTCTGGCCCTGATGCGCAGCGGCGCTGCACTGATCATGGGTATCGCTATTGCCGGGATGCACTACACCGGCATGGCGGCCGCCAGTTTCCCGATGAACAGTCACGCCACACATCTTGGGGTCAACAGCAACTGGCTGGCGATTCTGGTTGTGGTCGTGACGCTGGCCATCCTCGGTATTACACTGCTGGTTTCGATGCTGGATGCTCGCCTTCAGGCACGGACGTCGGTGCTGGCATCCTCTCTGGCAGAGGCAAACCGCGAGCTGGCACAGCTGGCGCTGCATGACAACCTGACCCGCCTGCCAAACCGCATCCTGTTAGAAGATCGTCTCGACCAGGCCATCAATAAAGCCTCGCGCGAAGACTCAAAATTTGCCCTGTTGTTTATGGATCTTGATGGTTTCAAAGCCGTCAACGACGCCTTCGGCCACCACATTGGCGACAGCCTGCTGATCGCGGTGACCGAACGCATGAAAGAGAAAGTGCAGGGGCATCACACGCTGGCCCGCCTCGGCGGTGATGAGTTTGTACTGCTGATTGAGATTGACGATCCTAACGATGCTGCCGCCGTGGCGGATGCGCTGGTGAAGGCCGTCGAGCGGCCATTTGATATCTCCCGCTACGAGCTGGTGGTGTCGCTGAGTATTGGTATTGCTGTCTTCCCGGGCGATGGACTCGATGAACGTGAACTGATGTTTAACGCCGATGCCGCCATGTACCACACTAAAAATAACGGTCGTAACGGTTACAGCTTCTTCCAGCCGTCGATGAACACCATCGCACAGAACCAGTTACAGCTGATTAATGACCTGTGGCTGGCGCAGGAAAATAAAGAACTGCGGCTGTTTTATCAGCCTAAATTCTGTGCGCCACGTGGGCCGATTATCGGTTTTGAAGCACTGCTGCGCTGGCAGCATCCGCAACGTGGTCTGCTGACGCCGGATGTCTTCCTGCCGCTGGCAGAAAAAACCGGGCTGATCGTCAGCATCGGTAACTGGGTGATCGGGGAAGCCTGCCGCCAGTTGCGCTGCTGGCATTTGCAGGGCAACAGCCAGTGGTCGGTCGCCGTCAACCTGTCTGCATTGCAGTTTGAGCAGGCCGGGCTGGTGGAAACCGTAGTGAAGGCGCTGGAAACGCACCACATCCCGCCGGAACTGCTGACGCTGGAAGTGACGGAAACCACTGCGATGCGCGACCCGGATGAAAGCATTCGCATTCTGACCGAACTAACGGAACTGGGGGTGAAAGCCTCTATCGATGATTTTGGCACCGGATATTCCAGCCTGCTGTATCTGAAGCGTCTGCCGGCCAGCGAGTTGAAAATCGACCGTGCATTTGTGAATGAGCTTCAGGCACAAACGGAAGATGCCACCATCGTCACCGCGATTGTGGCGCTGGCGCAAACGCTCAATCTGAAAGTGGTCGCGGAAGGGGTGGAAACGGCCGAACAACAGGCATTTCTGACAGGGCTGGGCTGCAATACCTTACAGGGTTATCTGCTGGGTCGTCCTGTGCCACCGGAGAACGTCCCGGGCCTGAAGCAGTATGTTGACGGCGATGATGGCGTTGAGATGCGCGAGGAAGATGTCCCAAAGTTGGCGGCGGTCATACCGCTCTCTGACGTGGTATAATAGTTTTCTCTTTTGTTAAAATGGCCTGTAACAGTCGTGGCAAAATATGAACAGCTGGTGGCACAAATCCAGCAGCAGATCGAGACGGAGATATGGCTGCCGGGGGAAAAACTTCCCTCGTTGCGTCAACAGGTTGAGCTGAGCGGCATGAGCCTGATGACCGTAATGCACGCTTATCAGGTGCTGGAAAGCCAGGGCTGGATCCAGTCGCGGCCGCAGTCAGGTTATTATGTTGCGCCGCGCGCCGAATTTCTCAGTCAGCCTCTTAGCCATCAGAAAGTGCAGCTGGCTGAATCTGTCGATATCAATGCCTTTATTTTCGATGTATTACAGGCCTGCCGTGACCCGCAGATGGTTCCATTTGGTTCCGCGTTTCCTGACCCGGAACTCTTCCCTCAGCGTCAGCTGATGCGTGCGTTGACCACCGTTTCTCACAGTATGAAAGCCATCGATGCCCTGCATAATCTGCCACCGGGTAATGAAGCGCTGCGCAAAACACTGGCGCAGCGTTACGCCTTACAGGGCATTCAGGTCTCCCCGGATGAGATTGTGATCACCAATGGCGCAATGGAGGCCCTTAACCTCAGTTTGCAGGTGCTGACAGAACCGGGTGACTGGGTGGCGATAGAAAACCCCTCGTTTTACGGTGCGTTGCAGGCGATTGAACGTCTGAAGCTGAAAAGCGTGGCCATCGCCAGCGATCCACAAACCGGTATCGATCTCGATGAGCTGAGCCGTTCGCTGGCCCGCTGGCCGATTAAAGCGCTGTGGATGATGACTAACCAGCAGAACCCGGTCGGCTGCACGCTCAGCAAAGAGAAAAAGCAGCAACTGGTCGCGTTACTGGCCCGGCACGGCGTGGCGCTGATTGAGGATGATGTTTACAGCGAACTCTATTTCGGCCACGAAAAACCCCTGCCGGCCAAAGCATTCGACCGCGAGCATAACGTGCTGCACTGCTCCTCATTTTCTAAAAATCTGGTAGCAGGATTTCGAGTCGGCTGGGTGGCTGCGGGAAAACATGCGCAGCGCATTCAGCGTTTGCAGTTGATGAGTACCTTGTCGACCAGCGCACCGATGCAGCAGGCACTGGCCACTTACCTCGGCACGCGCAGCTATGATCGCCATCTGCGGCGTTTACGGCAGACACTCGAACAGCGTAAAAATCTGGCGCGTCAGGCTCTCAAACGTTCTCTGCCTGCCGGGGCGCAAATCAATGATTCACGCGGTGGCTACTTCCTGTGGGTGGAACTGCCCAAACAGGTCAATACGACTGAGCTTTATTACCGTGCACTGCACAACAATATCAGCATTGCCCCCGGAAAAATGTTCTCCTCCAGCGAGCAGTACGCCAACTATTTTCGTTTTAACACCGCGTGGTGGGATGAGTCGCAGGAAGTGGCGGTCGCCACATTAGGACGATTAATCGCAGAATTACTGCCGTAAGGGTCAGGCATGCCTGACCCGCATCGGGTTATTTTATACCGCTGAAGCGCTTTTCTGTCCCCAGGTCAGGTGGAAGACATCATAAAAATCGACTTCACCTTTTAACGACAGCAGCTTAGTAATGCCCTGCTTAACCTTGTCCGGCACATTGTCACTACTGAGGATGTCGCTAATCGCCCGTTCAGACAGGGTGCGCACATAATACCATTCGCCGTTGTAGCAAACGCGCAGATCAAGGGTATCGATATCCTCAAAGCGGTATTTCGGGTTCACGTCCATGAGCATCAGGCCGCTCATCAGCATGATAAAAATAGTCGCCCCCCAGAACGCGGGCCAGCCCAGAAAGTCCGTGGTAAAGATTAGGGCAACCGTCAGAATGTAGCACCCGTACATGGATGCCCAAAGCCCCGGATGGGTCTTCAAAAACTGAAAACTGAAGCGCGGTTTATTATCGCGTTGCTCTTCGCGATTCAATGTATCGATCTCGCGCAGCAATATTTTTTTAACTTCTTCCATTAGTGACCTCTGCAAAACAGTTCGGGCAGAGTGAAAGTAAACCATGTTTGCACCTATAATAGCAGACACAGTTTATCGCTATTCAACTATAACAGTTGCTCACAGGGATGGGCCAGCTGTCACCTGCCGTGGCAATGTATAAAGTTCAGGCCATTCCCGATGGCCTGCTGATAAGGGAATAAAAAACAGATGGATTTAATCAAAGCCCCTGCTGTCATTGGCTTTACTCTCCTGCTCCTTACCTCCACGGCGAAGGCCATCGACTGTGGGCGCGCCTCCAGCGTGGTAGAAAATACCGTCTGTGATAAGCCGGAATTGATGTGGCTGGATAGGGTATTTGTTAATGCATTCAGTGAACTGCAAATGCGCGAGCCACAGCATGTGAATCAGATAGCGAAGGAGATGGCCCGGGAGCGTAATACCTGCGTTAGCGACAGCTGCCTGCGCAGTGCCTATCTCGGTGGCCTGAGCCAGCTGTATGATGCGGATCGCCAGGTGGACTGGCAGGGCGTCTGGTGGAATGTCAGTGCACCTCACGGCAATGGTGGAAAAATTCGTATCAGCCAGCTGGCAGGCGATGAGTTCAATATGGATGCATCTGTCTGGGGAGGGGTGTACCGGTCGAGTTTCAGCGGTAAAGTGACGCTGTCCGAGGGGGTAGGGTTTACCGATAAAATTGTCTGGGGTGGCGGGTGTTCAATTGTTCTGATCCCGCGCCCGGATAACCGCCTTGAAGTCAGCAGCGATTCGCATGGACGCTGCGATATGCTGTTACCCGGCAAGACGTCAATTGACGGGGTGTACGTTAAAGCGGATAACGATCCGCGTCTGCCGGCCACGCTGTTAACCCTCGGTATTTTACCGAATAAAGCCCTGGACGATCGCTTTCGTCAGCTGACAGGCAGTGACTATGCGCAATATGTTGCGACGGCAACCAGTTTTGTCTACAGCCAGGACCTTGACCAGTTTGGTGCGACGGTACTCACCCTGTGGGTAAAAGGCATGGCGAACCGACAGTCAGCCATCATCATGTACACGCCGGAAGGGAAAATCTGGGCGCTACGGGTCAGCCCTGACACCGATAACGGCGTGGAAGTGGATTATGTGACCACCGAGAAGGATAAAGAGACCATGCCCAAAACGCTTCAGGCATGGCGCACCCTGTTTACCGACCGCTAAGGAAACCGGCCCATTGGTACTATCGGTAACGTACCATTTGGCCAGAAGGGGTGATCATCAGGCGTTCTTTACCCAGCCGCAAGGTGTCAAAATGCACGCTGTTGTTTTCCGCATAGCCAAAAATATTTTTAATCATCCGCGTCTGACCATCATCTGCATAATAAATTTTATGGAAAGTAAACATCACACCTTTGGCATTTTGAGTTTTTTCTTCCAGGCTGATTTTGGCCATAAAACGATTATCGTTTGGGCTGGTCAGGGTCATCATCACGGTGTTCCCTTTGCCGTCGAAGCGGGTATCATAAATTTCACGCTGGCGCGCCAGCAGGTCGTAATACCCCAGCTGTAAATTTACTTTAACGAAATCCTCCGTGAACAGGCCCTTATCCCCTGGCAAATGTTTGATCACTGCCACCCCAAGGGGGACCAGCAAAGTCACGATCAGTAAGCTAATTGACGCAGTTGGCCATTTCATTAATTTTTCGTTCGCCTTCACGGTAGATTAGAGCGCTCAGTTGAGCACCATCCGTACGCCAGTTGATAATGTTCATCGCCAGCTGTTTACGATCGCACTGATTCGATAACGTCATGGTGTAGTTCAGCGTCGTGCCGGAGGTGTAATAGAAAATTTCCATATTCACTTTCTGATTTTTCAAATTTTGATTCAGCGTAAATAGCACCGGTCCCAAAAGCTTATTTAAATCATAGGACGCGGACGTGTTGTCCCATCCCCGGCGCAATTCCATTAGCTGAATATGGCTGTACGGGACGGAGTTTTTTTTCACCAACTCGCTACTGTTTACCGGAAAAAGCGCTCGCCCGGCCCACGCCAGCACGCACAGTAACAGTAACGCCTGAAAGAAAATAAGCCAAAGCCAGAATACGCGACGTAAGCGTGGTTTCGGCTCCGCGTTAATCGTTGTTTCCGTTTCGGCCAGCCCGGGTAATATCGCAGGTTCTACCTGGTGCATATCCTGCGGGGGTATCCTCTCCTCTTGTACCGATGTCTGCTGCGAGGCATCGGTCAGGCTATCCGCTTCTTCTTTGTCATAGCAAATACGTTGGCAAAATTCTGCCTCAAGGATATAGCCCTTTTTAGGGATCGTTTTAATAATACGCTGCTGCTTGCCGTCATCCTCCAGCGCCACGCGCAGCGCATGAATCGCATTCGGTAAACTGTTAATACCAATAACCCGCCGTTCCCAAACCAGCGTAGTGAGCTCATCACGACTTAATGTTTTTCCAGCATTTTCAGCCAGTACTAGCAACAGTTTGAATTGATATTCGCCCAGGCGCCTTTCTTCACCACTGAGTTGATGGAGTAACGTACCGGACGAAAAATCGACGTACCAGTGGTGAATAATATAATCCGCTGTCATAGCTTGCCATTGTTCAGAAAAATCAGTGAATATGCTGGTGAATACTTCTGGCGATAATCGGTAATTATAATCTAATTTCCATAACAATTGCTGTAGTCGTAACGCATTAAAAAATTCAATGAAAAGGCGTCCTGTTATTTAAATTGAGGCCACCCGGTAATGGGAAATAAATGTTACATACAGTAATAGTAACAATGTGTTATCGAGTGATCGTAAAGTCAAATCTCAGGGTGAAGGGGATGAGAGGTGGGTAACAACCAATGAATTTGGCTTAAGTTCAGTTAAATTAATAAGTTATGTGATCTGCGGCGTGGGGAAAAGATTGCAAGCTGGCAGAATAGTGCCACAATTAATTTAACAATCACTCAACAAGGCAATTTGACCAGGAGCCTGATATGGTGACCCATTCTCGCAGTGTAATGTTAATGATGTCGTTTGCTGCCGGGACCTTTGCTGCAGGTGCCTCCTCAAACCCGCGCCATCTGATGCTGGCGCAGCCCTCACAGGGCATCCCCAACAACCCGCTGCCGCTGATCATCTATCCACAGGTGGTGCCGGACGAGCCGGAAGAAGGGGCAGAAGAGATATCGCCAGACGATTTGGCGCTGTGGTTCCGCGCTGAGTTTGCCCGCCACGGTTGGCCGGTCAGCTGGCACGCGCCGATTTATCCCTACACCCATTATCACCCGAATACCCATGAATTGCTGGGGATCACCTGCGGCTGGGCCGAGATCCTGTTTGGTGGCGAAAGTGGGCGCATGGTCACCGTTTATGCGGGTGACGTAATACTGATACCGGCGGGTGTCGGACATCAGCAAATTGCCGCCAGTGATGATTTCATGGCCGTTGGTGCCTACCCTCCGGGCGTGACGCCCAAAACCCTGCGCGACGAGCAGGCATTGATGGAACAGTCTATGCTTGAAATAAAACGCGTCGCGATGCCCGAAACCGACCCCGTTACCGGTGGGGAAGGCGCACTGACTGAGGTCTGGCACCCGCTGACTCGTTAAGAATCTCTCTCATCGTTTGACCGGAATGCACCATATTGGTGCATTCTCATTCTACGCTTCGCTTTCCCTGACCCGATTTGTCACCAGGCTGTTGTTCGTTCCTCGTTCTGTGCGGGGCAGGCCGCTCATTCCGACTCTGGCACACTTTGTGCAACTCTTATTCAGGTTCACAGACAGCGGTAGGGAAATCATGAATCAAAGTTATGAAATAGCGTCACACTTTTATGATGAGATGTTGCTGAACGATGGACGCTATCGCGGGCACTATCGGGAATACTGGCAGTGGCTACAGCAGGCTGACCAGCAGGCGATTGCGCGCAAACGTGAAGAGGCGGAACTGTTGTTTCACCGCCTGGGGATTACTTTTAATGTGTATGGTGATGACGGCGGTGCCGAGCGTCTGATCCCGTTCGACAGCGTACCGCGGATTATTCCTGCCAGCGAGTGGGCAATGCTGGATAAAGGCATCCGCCAGCGCGTTCAGGCGCTGAATGCTTTTCTGCATGACATCTACCATGACCAGCGCATCCTTAAAGCCGGGATCATTCCCGCTGAACAGGTACTGGTTAACGATCAATATCAACCCTGCATGCAGGGCCTGAATCTGCACCGTAACCTCTACGCGCACATTATTGGCGTGGATATGGTGCGCAACAGCGATGGCGAATACTACGTGCTGGAGGACAATCTGCGTACCCCGTCCGGCGTCTCCTACATGCTGGAAAACCGCAGAATGATGATGCGCCTTTACCCGGAGCTGTTTGCCGATCAGCGCATTGCCCCTGTCGAACGTTATCCGTCTCTGCTGCTACAAACCCTGCGCGAAAGCTCGCCGATCAACGATCCGGTGGTAGTGGTACTGACACCGGGCCGCTTTAACAGTGCCTACTTTGAACACAGCTTCCTTGCCCAGCAAATGGGCGTGGAGCTGGTGGAAAGTGCTGACCTGTTTGTCAAAGATGGCGCGGTGCTGATGCGCACCACGGCCGGGCCGTGCAAGATCGATGTGATCTACCGCCGAGTGGACGATGCCTTCCTTGATCCTCTGGCGTTCCGGCCGGATTCGATGCTCGGTGTGCCGGGCCTGCTGTCGGTGTATCGTGCGGGCAACGTGGTGCTGGCTAACGCCATCGGCACCGGCGTGGCCGATGATAAGTCGATCTACCCGTATGTACCGGAAATGATTCGCTTCTATCTGGGGGAAGAGCCGCTCCTCAACAACGTACCGACCTGGCAGTGTCGCCGCCCTGATGAGCTCTCCTGGGTACTGGCTAACCTCGAAAAGCTGGTCGTGAAGGAGGTTCACGGTGCGGGGGGATACGGCATGTTGATTGGCCCGGTGGCCAGTAAACAGCAGTTGGCCGATTTCCGCGCGCTGTTACTCGCCAAACCACAGAACTACATTGCACAGAACACGCTGGCACTCTCCACCTGTCCGACTTTTGTCGATCAGGGGCTGGCCCCGCGTCATATCGACCTGCGTCCCTTTGCCCTGAGTGGGGCGGATATCCGGCTGGTGCCCGGTGGCCTGACGCGCGTAGCGCTGACCGAAGGTTCGCTGGTGGTGAACTCATCGCAGGGCGGTGGGACGAAAGATACCTGGGTTCTGGAGGATGACGCATGCTGAGTCGCACGGCCAGTGGCCTGTACTGGATGGCGCGCTATTTAGAGCGCGCAGAAAATATTGCACGCGTGCTCGACGTCACAAACCGTCTTTCTCTGATGCCGGTGCGCGGCAGCCACAATAATGAGCTGCGCGTGCCGCTCAATCTGACCAACACGGATGAACTTTACTGGTCGGTCAGCGATCGGCTGAGTATGTCACAGCTGTTCAGCTTTTTTGCCTTTGATGAGCGTAACCCCGGCAGCATTTTCAATTGCTGGCAGGCGGCCTGGAACAACGCCCATGCGGTTCGCGGCAGCCTCTCTTCTGAAGTCTGGGAGAGTATTAACTCCAGCTGGATTGAACTGAGAAAAATGCGGCGTCACGGCGTCAGCAGCGACGGTGCGGATGCCTTCTTCGACTGGGTTAAAGAGCGCTCACATCTGTTTCGTGGTGCGATGTTCGGCACCCTGATGCGTGGCGATGCCATGAGCTTTATTCGTCTGGGAACGTTGCTGGAACGTGCCGACTGCACGGCACGCCTGCTCGATGTTTATCAGTATCTGACCGATGACGATGATGACACCGTGCGCGAATACTACCGGCTGGATACGCTGCTACGTTCAGTGTCCGCGCGCGAAGCCTATCACACCATCTACAAGCAGCAACTGGCGGCGGACGGCGTCAACGAGATGTTGATCCTGCGTGAAGAGAGCCCGCGATCGTTACGATCCTGTCTTGATGAAATCGCAAGGCAACTCGATCAAATCGGCAGCAGCGGTGAAGACAGGCCGCGTTACTTATTGACGATACTGCATGCGCAGCTGCGTTTCAGCAGTTGGGAATCCCTGATGGATGACGGGCTGCATGCCTGGTTGCAACGTTTTCTGGGTGAACTGGCATTGATTGCTGACAGCATCCATCACACTTATCTGGAGGCGAAATAATGAAGCTGACCATCGCGCATAAAACCTGTTTCAGCTATCAAAGCCTGGTGCGTCAAAGCACGCAGTACCTGCGTCTGACGCCACAGGACTCGGTGCATCAGCATATTATTTCGTGGGATCTGCTGCTGCCGGAAGAGGCGATCTGCACCACCGACACCTGGGGTAATGTGCTGCATGTGCTGACGCTCGACCGTCCGCATCAGGAAATCGAGATTGAAGCTCGTGGCGTGGTGGAGATCCTCGACGACGAAGATAGCGCCCCGGACCCGGACTGCATGCTCTCGCCGCTGGTGTTTTTACGCATCACTCCGCTGACGCAGCCTGACGCGGCGATCAACGATTTTGCCCGCCGCTATTACCGTGAAGAGGCTCCGCTGGACAGTCTGGAGCGCCTGATGGGCGAGTTGCTGTTGAAAATGCCTTACCAGCCCGGCAGTACGCTGGTGACGGATACCGCCGCGAAAGTGTTTGCCGCCGGCAGCGGGGTTTGTCAGGATCACAGCCACGTCTTTCTCGCCTGTTGTCACAGCCTGCATATTCCCGCCCGTTATGTGAGCGGCTATCTGTATACTGACAACGTGGAACATGTAGCCACGCATGCCTGGGTGGAAGCCTGGGTGGGCGGCAGTTGGCACAGTTTCGATATTACCAATAATACCCGCAGCACCCGCCAGCATCTGAAACTGGCGGTGGGGGTGGATTATCTGGATGCCTGCCCGGTGCGTGGAATGCGCCTTGGCGGTGGCAGTGAAGATATGCAGGCAGTGGCTGCGGTACAACTGGTGTTTTCGCAGCAGTAATCTTTTATCGGACTCACTATGACCTATTGTGTAGCTATGCGTTTATCGTCAGGGATGATTTTCGTTTCCGATTCCCGAACCAATGCGGGCGTGGATCATATTTCCTCGTTCCGTAAGCTTCATGTTTTTCAGCAAGATGGCGAACGGACCCTGGTGCTGCAAAGCGCCGGTAATCTGGCCACCACCCAGAGTGCGCTGAGCCTGCTGCGGCGTGGCTGCGAAGATGGCAAAAATCCTAGCCTGATGAACGCCACGAACATGTACGATGTGGCGCTGCTGGTAGGGGAAACGTTACGTTCGGTGATCAAGCGCGACGGCGAGGAGTTTGGCGGCACGTTGATGCTGGGCGGGCAGATCAAAGGCGAAGAGCCACGGCTGTTCCAGATCTACCCGCAGGGCAACTTTATCGAAGCCAGTACCGATACGCCGTATTTCCAGATTGGGGAAAGCAAATACGGTAAGCCGATTATTGACCGCGTGCTGCGTTTTGATACACCGCTGGATCAGGCGATGCAGTGCGCACTGATTTCGATGGACTCCACGCTGGCGAGTAATATTTCGGTGGGGTTACCGCTGGATGTGATGGTCTATCCAACGGACAGTTACAGCAGTATGCAGCAGTATCATATTACAGAAAAACATCCCTATTTCTCGCAGATCCGCCAGTTATGGAGCAGTGGTTTATTGAGTGTGTTCTCGCAGTTGCCACCGCTGGAGCTCGACGAATAACCCCGGGCGAGGCATGCCTCGCCCCTACGCAGCGCCACCCGCGCAGGACGGAAAAAACGGTCGGCCTGTACGCCGGTCATCGTAGGGGGTGGGCATGCCCGCCCCGCATTACCGGCATCCACCCGGCGTATCCTGGTTTTCTGCCATGCGCAACAGCATGCGGTGGCCGATGGTGTTGTCCCAGTTAAAGCTGTTTTGCAGCACCACAATCGCCGTTTTATGCTTCAGATCCATTCCGATATAACTGGCATAGCCGCCAATAAAACCGGACTGGTAGAGAATGCTCTGCCCATTGAGATTGTTGCTCAGCCACGCCAGTGCGGAGGAGTCGTTTTGCGCCTCTTTAAAGCGGATGGTGGTGGCATCAATAAAGGCTTTATCCAGGGTCGGATCGCCGCTGCCGTACAGATGGGCACTCAGATAGGTCAGCAAATCGTTGCCGCTTGACCACAACGATGCGGCACCCACCATATAACCGTTAAAATTCCAGTCCGGCACCGCCTCTCCGCGCTTCACAAACTTCGGCTGATCCCCGGCATGGCCGCGCGCACGCAGCAAATAGCCCGGCAATCGCTGCGGCTGAAAACCGGTATGACGCAGGCCGAGTGGCGCAATAATCCTCTGCCCGGCGATCTGCTGTGGCGTCTGGCCCGATCGCTGTGTGATGGCGTAATCAAGAATGGCGTACCCCAGATTGGAATACATCACCTGCTGATGACGCGGGCGGCTGAAATCCTGCAAATAGTTCAGGAACTCGCCGTCATCAAGATCATCGTAGAAAGGCTCACCGTAAAACAGATACGCCGTCAGCTTGCGAAGCATATGCAGACTGGGCATCTGGCGCGGTAGCCCGGCAGTATGCGTTGCAAGCTGTTGCAGCGGGATAGCGCGTGCATCTTCACTCAGGGGAACATCTTTGCCGATGAGCTGGCCGAGCGTCTCATCCCAGCGCAGCTTCCCGTCAGCGACCAGCAGCGCCGCACTTTCGGCGGTGAACCCTTTGGTGACAGAGCCGACGGCAAACAGTGTATCGCCGTTGATGGGAATACGTTTATCGGTATCGGTATAGCCGTAGCTGAATATATGGCGCTGACGGTCTGCACCCAGCACGGCCACCACCATGCCTGGTGTGCGCTGCTGGTCAATCTGCGGCTGCGCCAGTTGATCAATCTGCGCATTGAGCGGCAGGCGACAGCTGGCCTGCAAGCTGGCTGCCGCTGACGTATCAATACTGTTGCTGGACAGCGAACCACACCCGGCTAACAGCAGACAGAGCAGAGGAAGCAGCGTTTTCAGGTTCATCATGAGGAGTCAGTCATGCTGATAATTTTTACTGCCACACGTGGATTATGCTGCCAGGAGGGAAAGGGACGCCATAAGGTGCGAAAAATTTCCGAAAGCACGCGTTGTAACGATGCGGTAAATAAAAAATATCAATAAATTGAATGGGTTATAGTTGGACGCATTTTAACCTGAACGCCTGGAGAACAGCAAGAAAAGCCGTTAATTCCCGCAATATTCAGTGCAATCTGAATTCTTCTCCTCTTCAGGGCGGCGACACAAATTCATCGGGTATTTCACCTGTCATTTACCTGACATGAAAATGTCATCCGGGCTGGTTAGTGTGCCGATAAAACACCTGGAGGCTAACCCGTGTTTACAGTTGAAAGCGTATTAGACGATCTCAGTCCCGGACATGACACCCCCTCCTGGCAGAAAAGCGTGCTGCGCCGCCTGCTCCATGAAAAAGAGTTCCAGCAGTTCAACCAGCGCAACCGCCACCTGAAAGGGCTGGATATGGTGGAGCAGGTGCTGGAGTACCTGGATGTCAGCTGTGAACTCAGCGAACGCGACCTGGAGCAGATCCCCAGCACAGGACCGGTGGTGATTGTTGCCAACCATCCGCTGGGAACGCTGGATGGTTTGGCGCTGCTGCATGCCGTCTCTCAGGTGCGGCGCGATGTGAAAATTGTCACCAACCGTCTGCTGAACTGCCTGTCTTCGCTGAGCAGCCTGATGGTGCTGGTGGACAACATGGGCAACCGCACCAGCCGCCAGCAGGTGGGGCAGATGCAGGAGCAGCTGGAAAACCAGGGCGTGCTGATCTTCTTCCCGGCGGGGGAAGTCTCCCGCTTTGGCAGCAAGGGTGTGAAAGATGGCAAATGGAGCCACGGTTTCCTGCGCCTGGCCGCCCGTTTCCGCGCGCCGGTGGTGCCGATCCACGTCAGCGGCCGCAACAGCGCGCTGTTCTATCTCACCTCAAAAATCTATCAGCCGTTGTCGATGCTGTTACTGGTGCGTGAAATGTTCGGCAATCGTGGCGTGCGGCTGAAATTGAAAATCGGTAAGCGCATCCCTTACGCCAGCTGGCATGATGGACACACCCCGGCGAAAGAGCTGGCGGCGCGTTTTCGCCGTCATCTCTACCGTATCGGGCTGGGTAAATCCGAGTTGTTCCAGACGGAAGCTGCCATTGCGCGCGCAGAAGATCGCGCGGTGCTGAAGCGGGCACTGGCCGGATGCGAAGTGCTGGGGCAACTGCCCGACGGTAAGATGATTTACCTCTATCGCCGTCAGGGCGAAGACTATGTCCCGATCCTGCGTGAGCTGGGAAGGCTGCGTGAAATCGCCTTCCGCGCGGTGGGTGAGGGCAGCGGGACGCGACGCGATCTTGATGATTACGACGACGACTATTATCACCTGATTTTATGGGATGAAGAGGCGCTGGATATCGTTGGCGCTTACCGCTTTATTCCCACCGCTGAACAGTTCGAACGAAAAGGCTTTGAAGGGATCTACAGCCACAGCCTGTTCCATTACGACCACCAGATGAGCCCGGTGCTGATGCAGGGCATTGAACTGGGGCGCAGTTTTATTCAGCCTGCCTATTGGGGCAAACGTGGCCTCGATTATCTGTGGATGGGCATTGGCGCGTATCTGGCGAAATATCCGCAGTACCGCTATCTGTTTGGCCCGGTTTCCATCTCGGGAGGCCTGCCGCTGGCGGCGCGCGATCTGCTGGTGGCATTCTATCGTCTGTACTTTGCCCCGGACCTGCCGCTGGCCACCTCACGCCGTCCGTATCCGGCCTCGCTGCCTGATGTGCTGGCCCAGTTCAGCGGTGATAACTACAGTGACGATCTCAAACGTCTGAAGCGGCTATTAAGCAACCTGGGTACGGGGATCCCACCGCTGTACAAGCAGTATTCCGAGCTGTGCGAAACCGGCGGGGTACAGTTTATCGACTTCGGCAGTGACCCGGACTTCAACCACTGTATAGACGGGCTGGTGCTGGTGGATCTGACGAAGCTGAAAGAGAGTCGCTTCCAGCGTTATATTGCGGTGCATCATACGCCACCGATGGCAGAACCTCTGGCCGACTGATCGCTGCGGGCCTCGGCACGCGCCATCCCTGGCGCGTGCCGCCCGGCTTACCTCAAACTGGCCCCCTCCCCGTAATAGAGTGCTCGCTGTGTGTGTTAAAACAGCCACGATGGTGTGTTTCTTTATTCTCCCGTAATCTTTTATAAATCGTTTTTTTACTATTTGTTATTCACCGCCATTGGCTTTACCTTTCCCTGTCCTTAACAGATTAAATCTATTAATCAATCCACTAACAGGTTCCGTTTAAATAAACAGCCATTCGTTTTATGATTTTATTCATCAACAAGGAAGAGATATGGCTCAGGATATTTTTATCAGATTTACCGGTATTGAGGGCGAATCCCAGGATTTTGCACATAAAGGCGAAATTGACGTTCTGCGCTGGACGTGGGCTGCCCGCCAGCCATCCAATATGCACTCAGGAAGCGGCGGTGGCGCAGGGAAATCCACCGTCGGCGATCTTTACTTCGATCACTTTATTGATAAATCCAGCCCCAATCTTCTCCAGTATTCCCTTAGCGGTAAACCGATCCCCGAAGCGGTGCTGACCGTGCGCAAAGCGGGCGGATCGCCGCTGGAATATCAGATCATCACCCTGCAAGAGGTCATCATTACCCGGGTGGCGTTGATCTGCTATGACAACATGCCCGCACCACTCGAAAAGGTCGCCATCGCGTTCTCGCGGGTGAAGATGGATTACGTGCTGCAAAATGCAGAGGGGAAAACGGCGGGAACCGTTTCAATGGGCTATGACATCAAAGCCAATACGGTGATCTAAATCGCCTCAAGGGAGGGAAACCAATGCTATACGTTAATGAAAATGGTCATATTTATGCCGACCGTATTAAGATCAAAATATTCAATAATATCGAGCATGAAAAAATGGATGCGGTGAATGGCATTGTCGTGCATCAGACCAATGCCTCTACAGCCAGCAGCACCTTTCATAGCTATCAAAACAAAGGCGCCGCTGGCGCTCACTTTCTGATTGACAGAGATGGCACCATCTATCAAACCGCCTCATTGTTTAAAGTCACCTGGCATGTGGGAAGGCTACAATCCCGCTGCTATCTGACGAAAAAATGCGAGCCGGCAGATTTGCAAAAAGTGGCCGATCTGGAAAAGTCATGGAGAAATTACGATAAGGTGCATCAGATTGAAAAAGTGAAAAATTATCCTGATCGATTTCCCAGCAATATCGACAGTATTGGGATAGAAATTGTGGGCAAGGCAGAAAGGCAGATAGATAAGAAAACGGGTGAGCCAGTATTTGTCTATGAAGACGTTAATGACCGACAAAATGAATCTTTAAAATGGTTAATTAGAGAGCTGATTGGAACATTAAATGTGTCTACTACTGAAATATATCGCCACCCGGAAATTGGAAGAAAAACCCTTACTGAGGCAAGTACAGCGAAATGGTGATTTTAAATAGAATAAATTTTTTTATTATTGCTCTTTTTTTGGTTGTTTCAATACAGTCTCAGGCTAGGGTCGTTAGTAATATTGACGTTGAAAGGGTCGGAGCACAGGAATCTGGACGTAAGGATGAAAATGAAAGAGCAGCCTGCAAGGTGTACAGACCAACACAAGAACAGTTGATTACATATTTCAACCTCGCAACAGAGTCGCAAGAAAGTGGAAATTTACTTCACGAGTATTACTCACCTTGCATTGCGACAGGGAAAGTAAAATTCAAAGACGGAGCATCTGGCGTTTGGACAGTGCAATCCAGTGGGCTAGGCCTTGCTATTTTGGATAATGGAGAGTCCCTCGTCTTCTTCCATAAAGACAACCAATGGACCGATCCTTATGCCTGCACCTACGGATTAGGCAACGATCCAGTATGTTAACTAAACCCTTTTTACTGCTGGCACTCTTTCTACGGGCCTCGGCACGCGCCAGGACTGCGCGCGTCGAAGCCCGCAGGTATGCGTCTTTTTCTGGTCCGGTGTGCTCAACCTGAGCCTCAACCCGGTCATGCTATCTTTAGCAAATAAATAATTTCCAGAAACCTTGCACTAAATTACCTCTTCCACGTAATAAATAAAATAATCATTTTTTTACTATTTATCATTCACCGCTAATGTCCTTAAACTTCCCTGTTGGCAAAAGAGTCAATCTATTCATCAATCCACTAACAGGTTTCATTTAAATAAACAGCCATTAGTTTTATGATTTCACTCATCAACAAGGACGAAACATGGCTCAGGATATTTTCATCAGATTTAGCGGAATTGAGGGCGAGTCCCGGAATTTTGCCCATAAGGGGGACATTGACGCCTAATGGGATAGGCAGGCGCTAAACCTTATTCGCCTCAAGGGAGTAAAACCAATGCTATACGTTAATGAAAATGGTCATATTTATGCCGACCGTATTAAGATCAAAATATTCAATAATATCGAGCATGAAAAAATGGATGCGGTGAATGGCATTGTCGTGCATCAGACCAATGCCTCTACAGCCAGCAGCACCTTTCATAGCTATCAAAACAAAGGCGCCGCTGGCGCTCACTTTCTGATTGACAGAGATGGCACCATCTATCAAACCGCCTCATTGTTTAAAGTCACCTGGCATGTGGGAAGGCTACAATCCCGCTGCTATCTGACGAAAAAATGCGAGCCGGCAGATTTGCAAAAAGTGACTGAACTGGAAAAGTCATGGAGAAATTACGATAAGGTGCATCAGATTGAAAAAGTAAAAAATTACCCGGATCGATTCTCCAGCAATATAGATAGTATTGGGATAGAAATTGTGGGTGAGTCAAAAAGAATGAAAAATAAAATAACAGGAAAAATAGAACCTGTTTATGAATCAGTCAACGATCAGCAAAATGACTCTTTGAAGTGGCTAATAAAGGAGTTATCTGAGACGTTAAGTGTTTCTATGAATGAAATATATCGCCATCCCGAAATTGGTCGAAAAAATCCAACAGAAGCGAGTACAGCAAAATGGTAAAACAAAAAAATATACTTCTTTCTATTTTATCTTGTGTTGTTTTCTTTTCAAATCAAGTTAATGGTCGTGAAATTATTGATATTAAAGTCAAAGATATTGGGCAGTATGATGAAGGTCGAGGTTATAAAAATGAAAGAGAATCTTGTAAACATTTCAGGCCGACTAAAAAACAAATAATCCGTTTTTTTAATATTGCAAAGGAGTCAAAAGAAAGTGGGAATCTACTTCATGAGTATTACTCACCTTGCCTGTCATCAGGAACAATAAAATTCAAAGACGGTTCATCCGGGGACTGGACGGTACAATCCAGTGGCCTGGCATTTGCTATTCTGGATAATGGAGAGTCACTCGTCTTCTTCCATAAAGACAACCAATGGACCGATCCTTATGCCTGCACCTACGGATTAGGCAATGATCCCATATGTTAAATCAACCACTGCGCCAGGGATGGCGCAGTTTTCATGTTCAAAGCGAAAGGGAATTCAGTCTGGAAATGGAAAAGTTTATCACCAAAACTATTATTATTTTTTGGACGTTTATGGTCGTTTCAGTTCATGCGCAGGCAAGAGTTGTCAGCCACCTCGAGGTTAAAGGTATCGGCTTGTACTCTGACCAACGAAATGATAAAGATGAAGAAATAGCCTGCAAGGTCTTCAGGCCGACAAAAAAACAGATGACCCGATATTTCAATCTTTCTAAAGAATCGGAAGAAAGTGGAAATCTACTTCATGAATATTACTCACCGTGCCTGGCGATAGGTAGCGTCAAATTTAAAGACGGCACTTCAGGCCGATGGACAGTACAATCCAGCGGTTTAGGGATTGTTGTTTTTGAAAATGGGAAATCATCCGTCTTCTTCCATAAAGACAACCAATGGACCGATCCTTATGCCTGCACCTACGGTTTACAAAACGATCCTATATGCTAATTAACCCCCTTTTCTAACACGGGCACCGTTTGTGCGGGGATGGGGCTGGGGTGAGGTAAGCCGGACGTCACGCGCCAGAACGCTGCGTGCCGAGGCCCTCATGGGTGCGTCTTTTGCCGATCCGGCGTGCCCACCCCGGCTCCAGCCCTGTCACTGCACTACGAGCACACAGGCTTCTGCCATTATCTGCCCGCCTTTGTGCATTTAGCGCGAAAGCATTGTGACCACGATCCCGATTTAAAATCATTACACATCTGATTTAATTAATATTTAAAAAACCGTTACGCCTGGCGTAATGGTTATAGCACTGGGTGTAATTGTTTGACTGCGCCCCGGCGTGCAGACTCGGTAATCAGACTGAAGCATCCCTGACAGGATGCGCTTACAGGAGGTTACATCATGCTTACCCAATCATCCCCCAGAATCTGGGATACGCGCCGCCGCGAAAAACAGCGCCGTATTGCCAGCCTCGGGCTCACCCACAAAGTTCTCCCTACCGATGATTTGATCGCCATGCTGGAAAAACTGATTGTCCCTGGCGACCGCGTCGTTATGGAGGGTAACAACCAGAAACAGGCCGATTTTCTGTCCCGATCGCTGGCGCAGGTCAACCCGAAAAAACTGCACGATCTGCATATGATCATGCCGAGCGTCGGCCGTAGCGAGCATCTTGATATCTTCGAAAAAGGGATTGCCCGCAAGCTCGATTTCTCATTTTCCGGCACCCAGAGCCTGCGTATTTCGCAGCTGCTGGAGGACGGCCTGCTGGAAATTGGCGCCATTCACACCTACATCGAACTCTATTCGCGGCTGTATGTTGACCTGATCCCTAACGTGGCGCTGGTCGCGGGTTTCAAAGCCGATCGTAAAGGCAATCTCTACACCGGTCCCAGTACGGAAGACACCCCGGCACTGGTCGAAGCGGCGGCATTCCATGATGGCATCGTCATTGCCCAGGTGAATGAACTGGTGGATGACGAGAGCGATCTGCCGCGCGTCGATATCCCCGGTTCGTGGATCGACTTTGTGGTGGTGGCGGATAAACCCTTCTTTATCGAACCGTTGTTCACCCGTGACCCACGCCTGATCAAACAGGAGCATGTGCTGATGGCGATGCTGGCGATCAAAGGCATCTACGCCGAGCACAAAGTGCAGTCGCTCAACCACGGTATTGGGTTTAACACCGCCGCCATCGAACTGCTGCTACCCACTTACGGCGAACAGCTGGGCCTGAAAGGCAAAATCTGCCGTCACTGGACCCTGAATCCGCACCCGACGTTAATCCCGGCGATTGAAAGCGGCTGGGTGGAAAGCATGCACTGCTTCGGCGGTGAGCTGGGAATGGAAAAATACGTTGCAGCGCGCCCGGACGTGTTCTTCACCGGGGCCGATGGTTCTATGCGATCCAACCGCGCCTTCTGCCAGATGGCGGGCCAGTATGCCGCCGATATGTTTATCGGCTCCACCTTACAGGTGGACGGCGATGCGAACTCCTCCACCGTGACGCGTGGCCGCCTGTCGGGCTTTGGCGGTGCGCCCAATATGGGGCACGACCCGCATGGTCGCCGCCATGCCACGCCAGCCTGGCTGGCCATGATCAACGAACCTGACCCGATGGCACGGGGTCGCAAGCTGGTGGTGCAGATGGTGGAAACCTTCCAGGCTGGCGCAAAACCGACCTTTGTTGAAAAACTGGAAGCGGTCGAGGTGGCAAAAGCGTCCGGCATGCCGCTGGCCCCGGTCATGATCTACGGCGATGACGTTACCCACGTACTGACCGAAGAGGGGATTGCTTACCTCTATCGTGCGCAGTCGCTGGAAGAACGGCGGGCGATGGTGGCGGCGGTCGCCGGGATTACCGATATCGGTCTGGGCGTGGATGCGAAGCGGGTGCAGCAGCTGCGGCGCGAAGGGAAGGTGGCCTTCCCGGAAGATCTTGGCATTCGCCGTACCGATGCCACCCGTTCCCTGCTGGCGGCAGGCAGCGTGGCTGACCTGGTCGAATGGTCCGGCGGGTTGTATGAGCCTCCGGCCAAATTCAGGAGCTGGTAATGAACCTGCAACGGCAGTGGGCTGCAAGTTCGGCGGAACGCCATGCACAGCGCCTGGCCGCGCTGGCAACACGTTGCCTGGTCATAGAAGCCAACCTCACGCCGAAACCAGGATTGGTGGATCGCCGGGGTAGCGGGGCGCATCACGACCTGACGTTGGCGCTGATGGAGCGTTCTGCTCACAGTCTGACGCCAATGTTCCGCGAGATGGCGCGACAGAGCTGGCAGCGTCCGGCGGATATCGCTCTGCGCCAGTTGGTGGGCCGACTGGGACGTGAAGGCGAAGCGGTGATGATGCAGGTGACTGGCGGAGTGAATAGCCATCGCGGTGCTATCTGGGCTCTGGGGTTGCTGGTCTCTGCGGCTGCCATGTGCGGAGGGCGCGGTAGCCCGACGCAGATAACCCGTATGGCCGCGCGCCTGGCACAGCTGCCGGATGACGCTGCGCCGACGCTGTTCAGCAACGGCCTGCGCGCCTGTTCACGTTATCGTCTGCCCGGAGCACGGGAAGAGGCTCAGCAGGGGTTCCCCCATGTGATGAATCTGGCTCTGCCGCAGCTCTGGCAAAGTCGCCAGCAGGGGGCGAACAGCAACGCAGCACGGCTGGATGCGCTGATGGCGATCATGACCTCGCTCAGCGATACCTGTGTACTGTCGCGTGCCGGAATGCCAGGGCTGGAAGCGATGCAGCAGGGGGCGCGGGCGGTACTGGTGGCAGGCGGGGTGCAGCAACCTGCAGGGCAGCAGGCGCTTCAGCGGCTGGATGCAGCAATGCTGGCGCTGAATGCTTCACCAGGCGGTGCAGCCGACCTGCTGTCTGCCACGATTTTCCTGGACCATGTCCATTGCTCGGGCCGGGCATGCCCGACCCCTACAAAAGGATGGGCGTAGGGGCATGCCCCGCCCGCAACAAACGGTCGTCCTGGCGATGTGTGGCAACCCGATGTTCGTAGGGGCGGGGCATGCCCCGCCCGCAACAATTGCTCATCCCCGCAGACGAGCAATCAATTTTAAGAGGATCTTATGCAACAGATAACCTTGTCTTTTCCGGCTACACGCCACCTCAGCGGTAAGGCGCTGGCGGGTGTGGTAGGGTCCGGCGATATGGAAGTGCTGTTCACAGCGAACAGCAGCCATGTCCTGAGCGTGGCAATCACCACCTCGGTCGATAACAGCAGCCCGCGCTGGCAGGCGCTGTTTGAGCGTATCAGCAGCTTTGGCTCACTACCTGCCGGGCAGATGACCATTCATGATTTTGGTGCCACCCCCGGTGTGGCCCGCATCCGCATTGAACAGGTGTTTGAGGAGGTAGCCGATGCGTAATGACAGCAGCTTTATCGAACTGAAAGCGCGTGAGCGTGCACGTCTGCTGCTGGATGACGGTAGCTTCCGCGAACTGCTCGACCCGTTCGACGGCATCATGTCGCCGTGGCTGGGTGCACAAGGCGTTGTGCCGCAGTCTGATGACGGCATGGTGGTGGCAAAAGGCACCATCGATGGTCAACCCGCCGTGGTGATTGCCATTGAAGGGGCATTCCAGGGCGGCAGCATGGGCGAAGTCTCCGGGGCGAAAATGGCGGCTGCACTGGAACTGGCCGCTGAGGATAACCGCAAGGGCATCGCCACTCGCGCAGTGCTCTGCCTGGAAACGGGTGGCGTACGGCTACAGGAAGCCAACCTCGGTCTGGCAGCGATTGCGGATATCCACGCCGCCATTGTCGACCTGCGGCGCTACACCCCGGTGGTTGGCATTATCGCGGGCACGGTGGGCTGCTTTGGCGGGATGTCGATCGCCGCCGGGCTGTGCAGCTATCTGATTGTCACCCGTGAGGCCCGGCTGGGGCTGAATGGTCCGCAGGTGATTGAACAGGAAGCGGGTATTGATGAGTACGACTCTCGCGACAGGCCATTTATCTGGAGCATGACCGGAGGAGAAGTGCGCGCCCGCAGCGGCCTGGTGGATGCGATTGTCGCTGACGGTCAGCATGTCGTTCAACAGGCCATGCGTACGGCGCTGGCGAAGGGCGTTCCGGCGTTACATCGCTCACAGCATTATCAGCACTATCTGCCGCGTCTGGCACAGTTTGATACCCGCCAGCAGGCCGATGCACAACAGATTACACAGCTATTCAGTGGGGAGGATCACAAATGAAACAGCCAACAGGACGCGGTGAAATCTGGCTACAGCAACTCAGTGCCGGAGCGGCCCGTTTACCGGGGTTATGCCCGTCTGTGCAGGTCGCTGACGGTCACGCAAACGGGGAAGCCGTGCGTTTTATTGCCGTGGTACCGGATGCCGATAACCACTATCCCCGCGCCAGACAGGGCGAAGTCGGACTGTTAGAGGGCTGGACGCTGGCGAAAGTGGTCAGTGAAACTGTGGCGCAGGATGCCCAAAAAGCCGACAAGCGGCCGATTATCGCGGTGATTGATGTTGCCAGCCAGGCCTACGGTCGGCGTGAAGAGGCTTTTGGTATTCATCAGGCGCTGGCCGCTGCCGCCGGGGCTTACGCAGAAGCGCGGCTGGCGGGTCATGTGGTGATTGGGCTGATTGTTGGCAAAGCGATGTCGGGGGCTTTCCTGGCACACGGCTACCAGGCTAACCGGCTGATCGCCTTTAACGACAGCGGCGTGCTGATTCATGCGATGGGCAAAGCGGCGGCGGCGCGTATTACGCTGCGCAGCGTCGAGGCACTGGAAAAACTGGCGCAGACCATCCCGCCGATGGCTTACGACATCAAAAATTACCACAGTCTGGGATTGCTGGAAGCGCTGCTGGATATTCGTCAGCCTGATGCACCCGATGCTGCTGATGTGGCACAGGTGCAACAGGCGCTGACGGCGGCTATTACTGCGGCACGCCATGATCCTGGGTTGCAGTGCCGGCTAAAAGCAGAGAACCGTCGCAGTTCACACACCGTCAGAGAACGGATGCGTCAACTCTGGTAAGGCCCGTTGTGAAATCGATAAGACAACCTGCGAGACTGGCGGATATCTGACAGACATCCGCCAGTCTGAACTAATAATCATCGCGCCTGTGCTTACTTCAACTAACAGGTGATGTTATGACTTACGTGATTGTTCATGCTCTTGCCCCCATCTTTATCATTATGCTCCTGGGCTTTTACGCCGGCAAAGCCGGGATGGTGGATAATAAGAATGTCTCTTTACTGAATATTTTTGTGATGGATTTTGCCCTGCCAGCGGCCTTGTTCAGTGCCACTGTGCAGACGCCGTGGGCCGGGATTATCCAGCAGTCGCCACTGATTCTGGTGCTGGTGCTGGCGATGTGGATTGTCTATGCCGCGATCTACTTTATTAGTACGCGGATGTTTAAAAAGTCACCACAGGATGCGGCGGTACTGACGCTGACCGTGGCATTGCCGAACTATGCTGCCCTGGGCTTGCCGATCCTCGGTAGCGTGCTGGGAGAAGGTGCATCCACCTCGCTGTCGGTCGCGGTGTCGATTGCCTGCGGCTCAGTGCTGATGACGCCGTTCTGTCTGCTAACGCTGGAGCGCGAAAAAGCGCGTGCAGCGGGTGATGCGGGCAGTGCGGGGATCGGCATGTTGCCGGTGCTGATGTGGCGTTCGGTGATCAAGCCGATTGTCTGGGGACCGCTGCTCGGTGTGGTGTTATCGGGGCTGGGTGTGAAGATGCCGGAGCTGGTGCTGGCGGCAATCAAACCGCTCGGACTGTCGGCCACGGCGGGCGCACTGTTCCTGACGGGGGTGATTCTGTCGGCGCGTCAGCTGAAAATCAACGGCGTGGTGGTGATATCGAGTATCACAACGATGCTTATTCAGCCGTTTATTGCCTGGGGGCTGGTGCTGGCCTTGGGTATCAGCGGACAGGTGGCGATCACGGCGATCCTGATGGTGGCGTTGTCAGCCGGTTTCTTCGGCGTCGTCTTTGGCAACCGTTTTGGCGTGCAGTCGCCGGATTCGGAAGCGACACTGTTGATCAGTTCGCTATTGTGTATCATCACGTTACCGCTGTTTATCACCCTGACATCCGGAATGTAAGATGACTATAACGCCACATGATTTGATCTGGATCCGCACTGCTGACGCGATGGAGGGCGATCTGCCCGACTGGGTTGCCAGCCAGTGGCGGCGAACTTTGCCGCTGGTCGTGCGTCGCGACCATGATCAGGATGGGCGTATTCCGGTTGGGGTGCGTGGCTTGCTCCGCGATCAGCGTGCCGCAGGTTGGGTAGCAGCAAAGCATGTGGTCCGCACGCTGTCGCCGGAGGCACTCAGTGTGGCGGAGCATCTGCTGGCTTCTCCTTTTGTTTCCCAGCCGCCAGTACAGGCGGCTATTCAACTGGCGCAGCAGCGCTGGTGGTGGACATGGGGCATTACCGGCAGCGTAGGCTATGCGCTGGCAACGGAAATCCCGGTACTGCATAACGATAGCGATCTCGACCTGCTGATCCGCTGCCCGGAACTCGTGGCGCAGCAGGAGCTGGAACGCTGGCAGCAGTTTGTCAGCCAACTGCCTTGTCGTGTGGATACACAGGTGGAAGTGCCACAAGGCGCCTTTGCCTTAAGTGAATGGCTGCGTGACGGGCGCGTGCTGTTGAAAACCAACGCAGGCCCGCGCATCACCACCCAGCCGTGGAGTGTCATACCATGAAAATACTGTTCTCTTTTCCAGGTCAGGGGCCACAGCGCCCCGGAATGCTGCAACAGCTCCCCAACGGACAGGCGTTACTTGATCAGGCCAGTGAGGTGCTGGCGGAGGATGCTCGCGAGTTAGATCAGGCCAGCGCGCTGCAACATACCCGGGCGGTACAGCTCTGTCTGCTGATTACCGGCGTGGCGCATGCGCGTGAACTCCAGCGGCAGGGCATTGTGCCGGATATCACCTGCGGCCTGTCGATTGGTGCTTTTCCGGCGGCGGTGGTGGCCGGGGCGCTGGCGTTTGATGATGCCTTACGGCTGGTTGCGCTGCGCGGTACGCTAATGGAGGAAGCTTATCCGCAAGGCTACGGCTTGACGGCGATTATCGGGCTGGAGGTATCACAGCTGACACCGCTGCTGGGCAACGACTGCTGGCTGGCTAACATCAATGCGCCTCAGCAACTGGTGATTGCCGGCAGTGACGCCGCGATGAGCGCCGTCGCCACCCGCGCACGTCACGCTGGGGCGCAGAAAGTTCATCGACTGGCAGTGAGTGTACCTTCTCACTGCGCGCTGCTGGCCGAACCGGCTATGAAACTGGCGATGGCATTTCAGGCGGTGTCACTGACGCGCCCACACTGTGCGTATCTTAGTGGCAGCACGGCACGTGTGCTGTGGCAGCCGGAGCAGATTGCTGACGACCTGGCGAAAAATATGTCGCGTACGGTGCGCTGGCATGAGGCGATGGTGGCGGCCCGCGAACGGGATGTGGGGCTGGCGATTGAGATGCCGCCGGGATCGGTACTGACCGGCCTTGCGCGCAAAGCATTCTGTGGCAGCGCAGGGGAAGCGATCGCACTGGAACAGAGCGGTGAGCTGCTGGCTAAGCGCCTGGCGGAACGTCTAACGCGGTAGTCATTATGTTGTGCTGCGTTGGCGGCTGTACATGCGCCCTTCGGCCACCAGCGCCAGCAGATTCGGGTCATGCTCGCGGTTACGCTCAAAGACAATCCCGATCTTCTGGCGCATCTGATACGGCTCGGCCAGCCTGAGCAACTGCACGGAGTTCTCATACACCCGCTTCATTCTGCCCGGCAGTAGTGTAAACCCCACCCCCGCCTGCACCAGACTCAGCATCGAGAAAATATCATTCACCCGGGTGACAATATTCGGTGCATATCCGGCAACATGAAACGCTTCCTGGAAGCCCTGCCAGGTGGCGAAACCCTCCGCCAGGGAGACAAATTTTTGCTGACGAAAATCGCGCAGATCCGCCGGGAAGCGAGTGTCCAGCCCAGAAGTGGAAGGCGCGGCAAGAAAGATATCATCATCAAATAACGGCAGACATTCGAAGCGATTGTAGTCCAGATCACCGGGGGCGATGGCGATCAGAATGGCATCCAGCGAGCCTTCTGAAAGGCGCGTGGTGAGCGTCTGGTTTGAACCCATAGTCAGTTCAAGCTCCAGATCGGGGCGGCGTAGTTTCATCCCCATAATCAACTGTGGAATCGTTTCCAGCGTCAGCGAATAGAGCGTTCCCAGACGCATATGTCCCTGTCCTATGCCCGCCGTTTTCCTCGTTTCTTCCACGCCGCGCGACATCATATCCAGCGCTTCTTGACTGTACTCCCACAGCGTATGCGCGGCAGGCAGCGGGACCAGGCTGCGGCCTTTATGAATGAACAGCGGGCAGCGTACGCTCTCTTCCAGACTATGCAGCGCCCGATGAACACTGACGCTGCTGATACCGAGGGCATCAGCGGTACGCGACAGATTACCCCGGTTCATAAAGGCGATGAAAATTCCCAGTTTGCGAAAAGTGATGTCTGAATCAATGTTCATAGCAGCCTGTACTCAGGTGGCAGGAAAGTGTGGAAACAGGCTTTATTCTAGGCTTTAACAGAGCGCGTTGTTTAACGCAATCATGCGTTATCGCCTGTAACCAGGTGTTTCTTCGCACGGAAAACAGTCGATAAATAACATTAATGGCTGACCGCTGTTTTGTGCTTTTGGTGGATGAGGACAAAACAGAAAAGCAACAAGCGACAAAAAATTCGCTAATCATCCGTGTTATCGGTTTTATTCACTGTTATGCGATGAAATTTACTGATGGATCCTTGCTTACATTTCACTGAGTTTAGCGCCAATTATCTGACTGGCAGGGGAAAAAATATCGAATAGTCTTATCCACTATCGGTGCCTGTGCGCCGTAAAAAATGTTTATTTTGACTGACATAAGGAAATCAAAGGATGAATCCTCTTTCACGTCGCAGTTTTATGGCTTTTGCCGCCGGTGGTACCGTGGCGCTGGCCGCCGGTACGGTTCATGCTCACGAACAGCCCGCAGCCCAGCCCTGGAATGGGAAAATGGGCGGCACCGATCCCGGCCCGCGAGACCCGATCCGTGAGGGGGAAAACCCTGACATTGTAAATCCCCCGGCGACCGATAGCGGCACCTTACCGAATTTGCGTTTTTCCTTCAGCGACGCGCATGTGCGCAAAGGCAGCGGCGGATGGACTCGCCAGGTGACTCAGCGCGAGCTGGGGATCTCGACCACTATTGCGGGTGTGGATATGCGTCTGAACAGCGGTGGTATCCGTGAGCTGCACTGGCATAAAGAGGGCGAGTGGGCCTATATGCTGTATGGCAATGCGCGCATTACCGCGCTGGATACCGAGGGTGGCTGGTTTGTGGATGATGTCGGCGTGGGCGATTTGTGGTATTTCCCGTCAGGTATGCCGCACTCGATTCAGGGACTGGGGCCGGATGGCTGCGAGTTTTTGCTGGCTTTCGACGACGGCAACTTCGATGAAGACAGCACGTTTTTACTCAGTGACTGGTTCAAACATATTCCCCCGGACGTGTTGGCGAAAAACTTCGGCGTGCCTGCCAGCACGTTCAGCTCGCTGCCGTCACCGTCTGACGAGTATATTTTTGCCGGGCAGGTGCCGGGAGCGCTCAGTGCCGATGCCATCGCCGGAGCAAAACCTTCTACGCTGAAGTTTAGCCATCGTATGATGGCGCAAACGCCGATTAAGCTGAAAGGCGGGACGGTGCGCATTACCGACTCCTCCAACTTTAAAATCTCGAAAACCGTCGCCGCCGCGCTGGTGGAGTTACTGCCGGGGGCGATGCGTGAGCTGCACTGGCATCCGAATAACGATGAGTGGCAGTACTATCTGGAAGGGGAAGGGCGCATGGGGGTGTTTGCTTCCTCGGGTGAGGCGCGAACCTTTGATTTTCGCGCCGGTGATGTCGGCTATGTGCCGTTTGCCATGGGCCACTACATCGAGAACACCGGTGATAAACCGCTGCGTTTTTTAGAGCTGTTTAAAAGCGATTATTATGCGGATCTGTCGCTTAATCAGTGGCTGGCACTGACCCCTCCGGCGCTGGTGAAACAGCACCTGCACCTTGATGATGCCTTTATGAAGGCCCTGAACAAAACCAAAACTCCGATCGTGGAATAACCCTGCATCGCTTCGGGCGGGGCATGCCCCGCCCCTACGGCGGGGTCAGGCACGCCTGGCCCATTCCAACAACCCGCAGCATTCCGCAGGGGTCATGCACGTCCGGCCCATACCCACAACCCGCAGCATTCCGCAGGGGTCAGGCACGCCTGGCCCATTCCAACAACCCGCAGCATTCCGCAGGGGTCAGGCACGCCTGGCCCATTCCAACAACCCGCAGCATTCCGCAGGGGTCAGGCACGCCTGGCCCGTCCTGACAATCCGCAGCATTCCGCAGGGGTCAGGCACGCCCGGCCCATTCCAACAACCCGCAGCATTCCGCAGGGGTCAGGCACGCCCGGCCCATTCCAACAACCCGCAGCATTCCGTAGGGGTCAGGCACGCCTGGCCCATTCCAACAACCCGCAGCATTCCGTAGGGGTCAGGCACGCCTGGCCCATTCCAACAACCCGCAGCATTCCGCAGGGGTCAGGCACGTCCGGCCCATTCCAACAACCCGCAGCATTCCGTAGGGGTCAGGCACGCCTGGCCCGTCCTGACAATCCGCAGCATTCCGCAGGGGTCAGGCACGCCCGGCCCATTCCAACAACCCGCAGCATTCCGCAGGGGTCAGGCACGTCCGGCCCATTCCAACAACCCGCAGCATTCCGTAGGGGTCAGGCACGCCCGGCCCATTCCAATAACCCGCAGCATTCCGTAGGGGTCAGGCACGCCTGACCCGCCCTGGTCAGCAACGTCACTGCCGTTCGCTATCGCACTGTCACCTGCCTGTCATCTACGCTCAGTATGTTTTAACGCGTTACTGTGACTGACGGAGCTGAACTGCATTTATGTCTGCGATCCTGATCAACAACCTGTGTAAATCCTTTGGTTCGCAGCCGGTGCTGCGCGATGTGTCACTCCATATTGAACACGGTGAATTTATTGCGGTACTCGGCCCTTCCGGCTGCGGTAAGACCACTCTGTTGCGTACGCTGGCCGGTTTTGAAACCCCGGATGCGGGAACGATCAGCATAGGTGAACGCTGTTACAGCGCGCCGGGGCAGCATCTGCCGCCGGAACAGCGCGATCTGAGCATTGTCTTTCAGAACTACGCGCTGTGGCCGCATATGTCAGTGGCGGAAAACGTGGAATACGGTCTGAAAGTGAAAGGGATGGCACGTGAGCTGCGTCAGCAGCGGGTGGTTGCGGCTCTGTTACAGGTCGGGTTGGAAGGAATGGCCGAACGTAAGCCGGCCGATCTCTCAGGCGGCCAGCGGCAGCGTGTGGCACTGGCCCGCTGTCTGGTAACGCGTCCTCAGGTGGTGCTGCTCGACGAGCCTCTGGCCAACCTCGATGTGCATCTGCGCGCCACCATGGAAGAGGAATTCACCCGCTTTCACCAGCACTCTGGTGCCACGCTGTTGTATATCACTCACGATCAGCATGAAGCGATGGCGCTGGCCGACCGCATTGTGGTGATGCACGCCGGGCAGGTGATGCAGTTCGCCAGCCCGCAAACTCTCTACCGCCAGCCCGCCTGTGAAATGGTGGCGCGCTTTATTGACGATGGCCGCGTGGTCACCGTCAGCGATATTGAAGCGGACGGACACGGCCGCGCCTGGGTCACGCTTTACGGACAGCGCATCTCCCTGCGTGCCAGCCCCCAACAGCCCGTACTGCCTGTTGGGAAAATCTGTTTGCATGCAGCCGATTTACGTCTGGCAACGGAAGAACAGCCGGGCTTCTGGGGCACTATTCAGCGGGTGATTTACCGTGGCAGTTACCGCCAGTTGGAGATCGCGCCGGAGGCTGACCCGGAAAACCGCCTGACCCTGATGCTTACCGATGCGCCACTGTGGCAGACGGGTGAGCGCCTGAAGCTGTCGGTCGTTGATGGCTGGGTCATTCCTGCTTAATTTTTCTCTCATTTACCATCACTTAAAGGACTTCAGGGATATGCGTAACACGATAAAAATTCTGGCGCTGCTGGTGGGCTTCTCTTCACTGTCCACCCTGGCGGCCGATGGCAAACTGGTGGTGTATACCTCGCAGGCACCGGAAATTGCCCAGCAAACCATGGATGCCTTTAAAGCGGCGAACCCCGGCATCGAGGTGTCCTGGACGCGTAACGGCACCACGCAATTGATGAACGTGCTGCGGACCGAAATGATGAGCGGTGAGGTGAAAGCCGATGTGCTGCTGGTGGCAGATGCCATTAACCTTGGCGCGCTGAAAAAAGAGGGCAAACTGATGGCCTGGCCGGATGCGCCGGTCAGCAACATCAGCCCTGATTTCTATGACAAAGATAAGACCTGGTTTGGCACCAAAATCATCGCCACGGTGATTGGCTATAACACCCAAAAGGCCAAACCGGTAAACAGCTGGATGGCGTTGACGGCGGCAGATAACCGGGGGCAGGTGGCGGTGCCAAGCCCGCTTTACTCCGGTGCGGCGCTCTATCATCTGCACACGGTGATCAATACGCCGACGATTGGCTGGGATTTTTATCAGAAGCTGGCCGCGAACGGCGTGACCCCGGAAGGTGGCAACGGCCCGGCGCTGAAAGCGGTGGCCAGCGGCATGGCGAAATATGGCGTGATCACCGATGCCGATATAATCCGTGCTAAGAAGCAGGGATCCCCGGTGGACCTGGTCTATCCGCAGGAAGGCGTGTCCTATGTGACAGAGCCGGTGGCGATCCTCAAAGGGGCACATAACGTTGCGGCTGCCAAAGTCTTCGTCAGCTTTATGCTGTCGGAGAAAGGTCAGCAGTTAGTCGCGACCCAGGGGAACCGTCCTGTCGACAAACGTGTGGCTGCGCCGGAAGGCTTTGCGCCGATGGAGAGCATCAAACTGCTGACGCTGGATACCGATAAAGCGGTGGCCGACGATAAGCAGGTGCGGGATAAATTCACTGAAATTTTTGGTGGCTAAAGGATGAGCGTGCTGCCTTCTCTGACGCGCAGCCTGCCGGGGCAGCGCAGGTTGCGTCTGCCTGGCAGCGAGCACTGGGTGCTGTGGCTGCTGGCGCTGATGATCGGCCTGCTGTCGGTGGCCCCGCTGGCGCGGCTGGTCTGGGCCGCCGTGGCGCCGCAGGGTGTGCCGGACAGTCAGCGTCTGTTTGAGCTGCTTGCCACCCCGCGGGTGCTGCGTGCAACGGGCAACACGCTGCTGATTGCGCTGGCCTCGACGGCACTGGCGCTGCTGCTGGGTACGCTGGCTGCCTGGCTGGTGGCGCTGAGTAATATGCGTGCGAAAGCGGCATGGGTCTTTGCGTTTATCCTGCCACTGATGATCCCCCCACAGGTCACGGCGCTTGCGTGGGTACAGGCGCTGTCGCCGTCCAGTCTGGTTATGCAGGCGCTGGTGGCCCTTGGGTTGCCGTTTGACAGCGGCGGGCCACCGCCGCTCTATTCACTGGGTGGTATTATTCTGCTGCTCGGCCTGCACAATGCGCCGCTGGTGTTTCTGGCGGTGCGCGCCGGGTTGCAACGTCTGCCTGCTGAACTGGTGGAGGCGGCTCGCATTACCGGCGCATCGCCGCTGCACGTTCTGTTGACGGTGGTCCTGCCGCTGGCGCGTCCGGCGATCTTTGCCGGTGCGGCGCTGTCGTTTGTGGCGGCGGCAGGCAACTTTGGTATTCAGGCTATGCTCGGTATTCCTGGCCGGGTGCCCACGTTGATCACGCTGGTTTATCAGCAGCTTAATACCACCGGACCGGGCGCATTGCCTGATATGGCGGTGCTCTCGCTACTGCTGACGGCGATCACTCTGGGCGGTATGCTGGTCAGTAATCTGCTGGGCGGGCGACGCGATGTGCGCGTGAATGGCAGCACGCAGCCGTTCACTCAGTCCCTCGGGCGCTGGCGTCTGCCGGTGGAGTGTGCGGTATGGTTGCTGATGGTGCTGATCCTGCTGCTGCCGCTCTCGGCGCTGCTGACCACCTCGTTGACGCAGGGTTTTGGTCAGTCACTGAACCTGCAATCACTGACGCTGCTTAACTACCGCAATGCGCTGTTTGACTACCCCGCAGTGCGTCATGCTTTTCTCACCAGTCTGGGCCTGACGCTGCTGGCAGTGGCGATCCTCACGGTGATGGCGCTGTTTATGGCCTGTTTCCTCAGCTGGCGCCGCAGTCGCCTGGTACGGGTGCTGCATCTCTCCAGCGAACTGGCTTACGCTTTGCCTGGTGTGGTGACCGGGATTGCCGCGCTGCTGTTCTTCCTGAAACCGCTGCCGCTGGTGAATGTCAGTCTTTACGGCACGGTGTGGATTATTCTCGCGGCCTATCTTTCCAACTTTCTGGCGCTGGTGCTGCGGCCAACGCTGGCCGGTTTTGCCCGCATCGAGCGTTCGCTGGATGAAGCCGCACAGCTGGCGGGAGCGGGGTTTCTGCGGCGCATGCGTGACATTGTGCTGCCGCTGGTGGCGCCTTCGGCGATTGCCGGGGCGATTCTGGTATTCCTGACCGCGCTGAACGAAATTCAGGTATCGATTCTGTTGGTGACCTCTGCAACCCAGACCCTTGGGCCGACGATTGTCTTCCTCGATGAGGGCGGTTCCTCAACGCTGGCCGCCGCCGTTGGCTGTCTGATGATCCTGCTGGTGGTGCTGCTGATGCTGCTGGCGTCATGGCTGGCACGACGTCATCGTGGCGTGCTGCCGTGGCAGGTTTAAACCGTTATCTTACGGCGTTTACGGTCAACGGCAGGTCAAGATTAACGGCCAGGCCAAGGGCGTTTCGCTTTCCCACTTTGTGGGCGAAGCGACCAAAGGGCGGCAGTCGCCCCGCCCTTTGGAATCCGCGCTTGCGGCAGGCGTCACGGCCCCTACGGCAACACCGGATACACCCCTGGCCCAATCGGCAGCCCCAGCGCATACCACGCCAGCAGCAGCGCAATCCACACGGCAAAAAACACCAGCGGATACGGCATAATCAGCGTGTAATAGGTCCCGAGCTGCGCGTCTTTGCGGTAGCGTTGCAGGAAGCCAAGGAACAGCGGCAGGAACGGTGACATTGGCGACAGCGGCAACACAGCAGAGTCAGCGATGCGGAAAATCATCTGTGCGAAGGCTGGGTGGAAGCCAAGCAGCATAAACATCGGCACGAAAATTGGTGCCAGGATCGACCAGATAGCTGACCCACTGGCGATAAACATGCAAAGAAACGCCGACAGGAACATCAGCCCGATAAACGCCGGTGCGCCGGTCATGGACATTTGCTCCAGCACATCCGTCAGCCCCACCGCCATAAATGTGCCCATATTGCTCCAGTTAAACATCGCGACAAACTGGGCGAGCGGAAACACCATCACGATAAATCCGGCCATGCTTTTCATCGGTTCAATCAGCAGGGCAGGTACATCATCCGGGCGGGTGATCTGCTTTGTCGCCACGCCGTAAGTGATCGCCACCACAAAGAAGAACAGAATAATCAGCGGCACAATGCCCTGAATAAACGGCGAAGGGATGATCGCGCCGCTGCCCGGATTGCGCAGCATCGCCCCTTCAGGTACCACCATCAGCGCCACCAGACCGATAAACACGACTGCCGCCAGCGCACTCATCAGCAGGCCACGGTTCTGCAACGGTGTCAGGCTGGCGAGCTTCTCTTCACTGTCTCCCTGCCAGGCGGGCAGGCGGGGTTCAACAAACTTATCCGTCAGCAGCCCGCCCGCGAAGGTCAGCACGATCACCGAGCTGGCCATAAAGAACCAGTTATCGATGACGCTGACGTGTACGGTATCGCTCACCGCTTTGGCCGCCTCACTGCTGATGCCCGAGAGCAGCACATCGGTGGTCACAATCAGCAGGTTGGCGGTAAAGCCGGAAGCCACCCCGGCAATTGCGGCAAGCAGCCCGGCGACCGGATGACGACCGACGGCAATAAACATCAGGGCACCCAGTGGCGGCATCACCACCAGTGCAGCATCCGACGAAATATGGCTGAAGAAGGCGATAAACAGCACCATATAACTGGCGTAGCGGGCGCTGACAAACGAGGCCATCTTATTCATCAGTGCCTGCAACAGCCCGGTTTTTTCGGCCAGTCCGGCACCAATCATCAGCGCGAGGATCGAACCCAGCGGGGCAAAGCCGCTGAAGTTTTTGATGATATTCGGCAGGACCCACTGGATGCCCGCCACGCTCAGCAGGTTTTTGACCTCGACCATCTTACCGCTGGCCGGATTTTTCACCGCCACGCCGAACCAGGAGAGCAGCGCGGTCGATATCATCAGTACAGCAATCAGATAAACAAATAACAGAAACGGATTAGGTATCTTGTTGCCGATGCGTTCAATCCAGTAAAAAATCTTTCCCGGGCTTTTGTTGGCCGCTGTTGTTTCGCTCATTGATTAACCCTATTGCCTTGTCGTCGTTATGATGGTGTTTGCGTGTTATTTTTTTAACGGGGCCGGGATCGAGCCAGGCCTCCGGGAACGTCGAATATCGTTACGCCAGCGGCGTTGGTTTAACGCCTGCCGGAATGGGGCAGTGGTAAGGCTGTCTGGCCCGCTGCTGACGGAACTCCTGCTGCGCCTTATCCAGGACATCCGCATCGCTGAATAATGCCAGCGCGGTTGCCGCCAGGGTTTTACCTGCAAGACACATGCCTTTATGGGCAATCGGGGTGCGGCCCTGGGCCACTAACTGCCAGCTGTGCAGTGCCGTGCCGAAGGCAAAACAGGGGGTAAAACACTGTGCGGTCGGTGCCACCCAACTGACGTCACCCACATCGGTTGAGCCGTACAGCACCTCTTCGCTGGCGCAGTACGGAGCAACGCTCTCCATCAGCACGCGATCGCCCAGCGCCTCTACCCAGGCGTGGCCCGCACTCCCCCCGGTACGCGCAGCGTTCAGCCGGGCGTTACGCAGATCGTCGGCGTTCAGCGTCTGGCGAATATCGGCGGCAAACTGGCGTTCTTCGTCGGTATAATCGGGCAATCCAAAATGCGTGAGCTGGCGATACATCAGTTGTTCCAGCACCCGGTTGGGCTGATAGTTGGAGCAGGCTTTTTCAAAGCGCACGCTCATCTGCGTACCTGTCATCAGTGCGGCGCCACGGGCGATATCGGTTACCCGCTGGTAAATATCCTCCAGCTGCTCAAGCTGCGGTGCGCGCACCAGATACAGTACTTCAGCCTCCGCCTGCACCACATTGGGGGAACTGCCGCCGCTGTTGGTCACCGCATAGTGCAGCCGCGCTTCAGGAATAATGTGTTCGCGCAGGAAGTTAGCGCCGGTATTCATCAATGTGACGGCATCCAGCGCGCTGCGTCCGAGGTGCGGTGCATTGGCCGCATGAGAGGCGACGCCGCTGAAGTGAAACGCCGCCTGGATATTGGCGAGGGTGGCGGTATTAAACATGCCGCTGAAGCCCTCCGGGTGCCAGGTCAGCGCGGCATCGACATCGTCGAACAGCCCTTCACGCACCATAAAGGTTTTACCGGAGCCACCCTCTTCGCCGGGGCAGCCGTAAAAGCGGATCGTGCCTGTTGCGCTGTTCTGTTGCAGCCAGGCCTTGACCGCACAGGCCGCCGCCAGCGCGGCAGTGCCCAACAGATTGTGGCCGCAGCCGTGGCCGTTGCCATCCGTGACCAGCGGCGTGCGCGTGCTGCATCCCGCCTGCTGGCTCAGCCCGGCCAGCGCGTCATACTCACCCAGCAGGGCAATCACCGGCTGACCCTTCCCGTAGCTGGCGATAAACGCAGTTTCAATGCCACCCGCCGCCTGTTCAATGCTAAAACCTTCCTGTTCCAGTGCCCCGGAGAGCAGCCCGGCGGCGAAGGTTTCGGTAAAGCGCGTTTCTGGCTGGTCCCAGATGGCATCGCTTAATGCGCTGAATCGCGCCTGGTGCTGGTCGATGTAGTGCGCCACAAAGTCATTCATTGCCTGGTTCATCACGCCTCCGCTTCGAATTCAGCAATATTGAGTGCAATCGCCGCGAGGGTTTTCACCGCCACCGCCATCACCTGCTCATTGAAGTCGAATTTTTCGTTGTGGTGCCCGGCGCTCAGTTCGGTGCCGAAAATGATGTAGGAAGCCTGCCCGCCGTGCTGCTTGACCCGCTCCATCATGTAGGTGGCATCTTCCGATCCGGCCGCCACACCGCGCTTGTTGACCCGCGAGGTCAGCTCGGGAATATGCCTCGCCTGGTGGCGAATATAACGCACCCATGGGGCGGTGGGCTGGCTGCTGCGCGCCGCGCCCATCAGCGTGACCTGATGCTCCACGCCGTACATCTCTGCCGCCCCTTTCAGGGTTTGCAGCGCACGCTGGTAGATAAAATCGTTGATTTCATTGGTTGCGCCACGGGTTTCCACTTTCATCATTGCACGGTCAGCGACGACGTTACGCCCGGTACCTGCCTGCAAGACGCCAACGTTGACACGGGCGCTGCCGCCGCTGTGCTGGGTCAGGGTGTGCAATCCCAGCGTGGCCTGTGCGGCGGCCAGCAGCGCGTTGCTGCCCTCTTCGGGGCGAGCACCCGCATGGGCAGCATTGCCACGGAAGCTGACGTCGAGCTTGGTGGTGGCCATAAAGTTATCGCTGCCGCACACCAGTTCACCCGCTGGAACGCCGGTGCCGATATGGATGGCGGTAAAGAAGTCGACGTCATCGACCACGCCCGCTTCGACCATCGATTTTGCGCCGCGAGTGCCTTCCTCTGCTGGCTGGAAAATCAGCTTGATGGTGCCGCTCAGTTCGGCTTCGAACTGCTTCAGGACCTGCGCCAGGCCAAGGCCGATGGTGGTGTGGCCGTCGTGGCCGCAGGCGTGCATCATGCCTGCATTGACGGAGCCAAAGCCCTCGGCGTGCGGGCGATGCTCCTCCGTCTGGTTTTCAATCACGTCCAGCGCATCCATATCCACGCGGAATGCCATCACCGGGCCGGGGCGGCCAGTCGCCAGCGTGGCGACAATCGCGCAGAAACCGCCGGAGAAGTGCGGCAGCCACTCCGGCAGCGCCCCCTGTTCCCGTGCACGCTGTTCGTGTTGCGCCAGTACCTCCGGCGCAGGCAGGCCCATGCGCGCTTCGGCCTTCACCACCTCTTTACCCAGCTGGAGCTGATAGCCAAGTCGATGGAGTTCGGCGGCCACGAGGGTGGCGGTGCGGAACTCCAGCCAGCCGGATTCGGCAAATTTATGCAGGTCACGCCGCCGCGCCTGTAGACGGGGTGCAATCTCTTTCACAAAGTCAGCAATAGCCTGGTGCATGGGTCATCCTTCTGATTGGGCATCATGATTTCAGTGTTATTACTTTCTGTTCTACACAATGGAATCCACGGGCAGAAGATGCCAATATCTTGTGACTGATAATCAGCGGTTATCACATAAGGAAAACCTATGCCTGCCTCCATCAAGTTACACCAGCTACGCGCTTTTGTTGACGTTGCCCGTCACGGCAGCATTCGTGCTGCCAGCCGGGCCGCCGGGTTGTCACAGCCCGCGCTGACTAAATCGATTCAGGAGCTGGAGGAGGTGCTGGGTGCAAGGTTGTTTATCCGGCGCAGTCAGGGCGTGGCGCTCACCGAGATTGGTGATAACTTTTTTCAACATGCGAGCCTGGTCCTTGAAGAGTTGCGCGTTGCGCAGGAGGACATTCAGCAGCGGCTGGGGCTGGCGGGTGGCACGGTGAACATCGGTGTGGGCGGCAGCATTGCGCGAACGCTGATGCCACAGGTGATCACCCAGTTTCGTCGCCAGTTTCCCAATGTGAAGATCCGCATTGTGGAAGGGCAACTGGTCTCAATGATCCCTGAGCTGCGACAGGGCGAGCTGGATTTCACTATCAACACATCCTATCCCGGTCATCTGGACAGCGAGCTGAGCTATGAAAGGCTGATGGAGCGCGAATATCGCGTCGTGGTGCGCAAAGGGCATCCGTGTGAGCACGTGACGTCGCTGGCGGAATTGCAGCACTGCGACTGGACGATGCCAACGCCACGCGGTAGCTATTATCGCCTGCTGCATGATCTGCTGCACGATATGGGCATGGCCCCGGCGATCAGCGTCACCTGCGAAACCTTTATGGCCTGCACCAGCCTGATCGCACAGAGTGATTTTGTCAGTATTCTCTCCAGTGATGTGATCGGCGACCCGATCCTCGGCAACCAGCTGGTGGCGCTGAATATTAAAGAGGTGCTGCCCAATGCCACGTTTTATCTCATTCAGCGGAAGGACAGTACGCTGACGCCGATGGGGGCAGAGCTGGCGCGCTTATTCCGTCTTCATTGCTGCCATTCACAAAAAGAGAACTAAGCACCGCACATCCCACTAAAACACACGCGGGAAAAACGCTATTTATTGATGATGTCGCCTGGCAGAACTCCCGGCAGTGGGCTGGTTGGAGCAATAAGGTGATATTCAGGATGCAAAAAACAGGGAAGGCGCTGGCTATCGTAATGCTGGTTCTTGCGTCATCTTCGGCCAGTGCGACGATCACCGTGCTGAAAAAAAACACCTTCACCGATCCGTGGTTATCCCCACTGAGTCTTGGCATCAGCGGCAGTATTCGCCCGGAGTTTATCTGGCATAAGGGAGAAGATAACCACGGTGGGCATGATGGCGGTACGCGTTTTCGCTTCAGCGTCGATTACCTGCTCAGGCCCGGCACATCGGTTATCGGCTTCTATTCACTGGGTGTGGATACGGCACATGTACTCGGGCTGAAGCACCACTACGATCATGACAATAACTGGGGGATTCAGCGTAAGCTGTTTGGTGGCATTAAAGATGACCGCTACGGTACGCTCACTTTTGGACACCAGTACAGCGTCTATTACGACACGATTGGGATAAAAAGTGACGTTTGGGACAATGACGGGCATGCCAGTGCTAACTGGATTGGCGTCGGTGGGGACTATGACGGGGGAGAACGCCCACGCAATAGTCTGAAGTACACCAACATCTTCGGTGACCTGACGCTCTATGTTGACTATTTGCTGCCGCAGGATGAACTGGTGTTGGGTGACAGCCAGTATTACCGACGCAAACGCGGTGGTGGCATTGGTGTTGACTATCAGATGGCAAAAGATCTGACGATGAGCGCCAGCTGGAATCAGACCAACGCCACGGTCAGAGGTTCGGGCAGCAAACAACGCGGTTATCGCCAGCAGTTTAGCGGCGCTGCCATGACCTGGCAGCCGGGCAACTGGTATCTGGTCGAAACTGCCACCCTGTATCGACATTATGTTCCTGCCACGATACGGCAGAGCACCGACAACTATTTTGCGCGACGCGGTTATGGGCTGGAGGCCTTTGCCGGTTATACCTTTCCGATCGACAAGCGTTATCTTCACTCCGTTCAGCCCTATTTTGCGGTGGATACGCTGCGCTTGCAGGGAAATGAAAATTATCATGCGAATCATGGATATCTGGGGGTTTACACGCAGCTGGCTTATGGCTTCTCCATTTATCTGGAACACACCTTCACCGCAGCGTCTGACAATGACCCAGACCAGACCTGGCTATCGGTTTACTATGATTTTTAAGCGCCCAACAATGAGTCGCGAACAGAATAGCCGGAGAGCATTTAATCTCCCTGTGGGGATTTTTCATTCGCCAAGGTATTAGTAAAAGCGATAGATTAATCTGCATCGCCGAATGATCTTAACCCCAGCGGAGCCACGCATGATGCCCACCGAGCTTATCACTATCCAGCGCTACCGATCGGAATACCAGCCTGGCGTCGTACAGCTTATCCTGCCGATCCAGAATGAGGAGTTTGGCATTGCCATCACGGCAGCACAGCAGCCGGATCTCAGCGATATCGGCCATTTTTATCAGCAGGGAAACGGTGATTTCTGGCTGGCGCAGATTGGTGAACGCGTGGTGGGCTGTATTGGTCTGAAAGATATAGGTCAACAGCAAACGGCGCTGCGTAAGATGTTTGTTGCCGCGCCGTATCGCGGGCGGGAGTGGGGGGTGGCGTCTGCGTTGCTTAACACCCTGATGATGCATGCACGACACCGGAGGGTGGACGATATCTTCCTTGGAACCACCGCGAAGTTTCTCGCGGCACACCGTTTTTACGAGAAAAACGGTTTTAGCGAGATCCCGGTGACGGAGCTACCCGTCAGCTTCCCGGTGATGACGGTGGACACGAAGTTCTACCGTTTTACCTTCTCATCCTCATGCGAAATTTCCTGACACATATTGTAATAACCCCGGCCTCGTCGTAGCATTCCTCAGCAAAATTGAGATTGAGAATAATTATTATTTCCTCTGTGGAGAGTGCTATGACGTTCTGGGGTAAAGCAGTGATCTTTGCTGGCGGTTTGTTCGCGTCGGCCAGCCTGCTGGCGGCACCGTTTGTGGTGGAAGATGTCAGCGGCCGTAAGGTCGAAATCAAATCCGAAGTGAAACGCGTGATCCTCGGTGAAGGGCGGCAGATCTACCTGCTGGCGGCCTTTGATACCGATGCACCGTTCCAGCGTGTGGTGGGCTGGCGCGACGATCTGCCAAAAGCGGATTTTGACAGCTATCAGATCTACGCCAAAAAATATCCGTCCATTACTTCACTACCGACCTTCGGCGGCGCGAAAGATGGCACCTTTAACGTTGAGCAGGCGCTGACGCTGAAGCCCGATCTGGTGTTGATGAACCTGGAATCGAAAGCGGCCACCGATGAATCTAAACTGACGGAAAAACTCGACAAGCTGGGCATCCCGGTGGTGTTTATCGATTTCCGCGAAAAGCCGTTTGAGAACGCGGTGAAAAGCATCCGCATTATGGGGCAGCTGGTTGGTAAACCTGAACGTGCGGAAGAGATCATCGCCTTCCGTCAGCAGCAGATCGATATCGTCACCGAACGCCTGAAAAACTATCAGGGCCCGCGTCCTAAAGTGATGCTGGATCGTGCCGGTGGCTATACCGAAGAGTGCTGCATGTCCTTCGGCGACGAAAACTTCGGCCGTATGGTCGAAGTGGCAGGGGGAACGAATATTGCCAAAGGGCTGATCCCAGGCACCTTCGGTACGCTGAATCCTGAGCAGATTATCGCTTCGCGTCCGGATGTGGTGGTGGTGACCGGTGCGAACTGGAAAAACTACAATACGGCCGGTGGCTGGGTGGGTGTCGGGCCAGGTGCGGATGTGACGCTGGCGACCCAGCGTTTAACCGCCCTGATGGCGCGTCCGGCATTCCGTACGTTGCCGGTGGCCACCAACGGTAACGCACACGCTATCTGGCATCAGTTCTACGACAGCCCTTATCAGTTTGTCGCGATTCAGATGCTGGCAAAATGGCTGCATCCGGAGTTGTTTAAAGATATCGACCCGGACGCTACGTTCCGTGAGTTCCATCAGCGGTTCTTGCCGATTGATTATCAGCCAGGTTACTGGGTTACCCTGAAACCGACGCCATAAATCTCTGAACAAAGGGTGCGATTCGCACCCTTTGTTCATTATGGAGGTTATCAATGAGCTGAAGCGATTATCCTGGAATAATCTTTATCCAAACTCATATCTGCTAACACGTTTCCCGCCCCCGTCGTCTTCCTTTGTCGCCTATTCTATCCCCCGCAGAAAATAAGGTTTTATGCTGCAGCACTGGCCCCTGTGCGGGCTGAATACCGACTATTCACAGGAAGAAGACAATGGTAGATCATGATGATGTTGCCCGTGGCAGGCGACGTTTCCTGCAACAATCGCTGGCGTTTATCCCGCTGGCTACGGTGGTGGGACGCGGAGTCGCTCCCCTCAGTGCGCAGGCTGCCCCGGCGCAGGGCGTCTCTCCTGGCCCGGTTCCTTTGTGGTTTAACCCCCGTGAATGGCGCTTTATTATTGCCGCCTGCGGCCGACTGATCCCGGAGGATGCGCTAGGCCCCGGCGCCGTTAGCGAAGGGGTGCCGGTTTTTATCGACAGACAGATGGAACAACCCTACGGCCACGGTCAGCTGTGGTATATGCAGCCACCGTTTGCGGAGGCGATCCCGGAGTTGGGATATCAGTCACCGCTGGTACCGCGCGAGATCTACCGCCGGGGAATCGCCGCGATAGACCAGCACTGCCAGCAGCATGAGCAGGCAGACTTTGCCGACCTGAAACCCCGGCAGCAGGATGCCCTGTTAACGCAGCTGGAAGCCGGTGAACTTAACTTTAGCGGATTGCCTGGCGCGCTGTTCTTTACCCAACTGCTGGATAACACCAAAGAGGGCTATTTGGCTGACCCGCAGCACGGCGGAAATCAGACGCTGGCCAGCTGGACGCTGATCGGTTTCCCCGGTGCACGTGCCGATTATCAGGATCAGATGGATAACCCGAATAAACCCTATCCGCTGCCTCCGGTCAGTATTTCTGGCTATCGGGGGCGCAGCGCATGAGTACAATCAAACACCCCCCGGTTGACGTTGTGATTGTTGGGTTTGGCTGGACGGGGGCGCTGATGGCCCGCGAGTTGGCGGAAACCGGGCTGAATATCCTGGCACTGGAGCGCGGTGAACAGCGCGATACCTGGCCGGACTTTGCTTACCCGCGCATAACGGATGAACTGACCTACGGTATCCGGCTGAAGCTGTTCCAGAACCCGGCGCGTGAGACGGTGACGGTGCGCCACACCTCAGCCGACCATGCCATGCCTTACCGCCGCTTTGGTTCTTTCCTGCCCGGTAACGGCGTAGGCGGGGCGGGGGTTCACTGGAACGGGATGCTGTGGCGGCCTCGGGAAACCGACCTGAAGATGCACAGTACCGTCACCGAACGTTACGGGGCCAGCGTGATCCCGGCGGACATGACGTTGCAGGACTATCCGGTGAGTTATCAGGAGCTGGAACCCTTCTTTGAGAAATTCGAAAAAATCTGCGGCACAGCAGGGCAGGTGGGTAACCTCCGTGGGGAGACCGTCGCCGGGGGCAATCCGTTTGAAGCGCCACGGCGTGCACCTTACCCGACAAAGCCCCTGAAGCAACAGTATGCCGGGCAGCTTTTTGCCCGGGCGGCAGAAAGCCTGGGGTACAGCCCGTTCCCTATTCCGGCAGCCAACTGCACCGAAGCCTGGAAGAACCCTTATGGTGTGCAGCTGGGCGTCTGCAACTACTGCGGGTTCTGTGAACGTTTCGGCTGTTTCAACGGTTCCAAAGCCTCGCCGCAGTCAACTATCCTGCCTTCACTTCGCCAGTTTTCGAACTTTTCGCTGCGCACTCAGGCACAGGTGTTGCGTATTAATACCGATGCCAGTGGGAAAAAAGCCACTGGCGTGACCTGGGTGGATGAGCTGGGGGTACAGCATGAACAGCCTGCGGATCTGGTGATCCTCAGCGCCTTCCAGCTGCATAACGTTCGCCTGCTGCTGCTGTCGGGGATAGGTAAACCCTACAATGCGCAGAGCGGAGAGGGCGTGGTTGGCCGTAACTATGCTTACCAGATGAATGGCAGCCTCAATCTGTTCTTTGGCGAGAAGCATAACTTTAATCCGTTTGCCGCCTCTGGCGTGACCGGGACGTTTATTGATGATTTCAATGCCGGGAATTTTGACCAGAGCGGGCTGGGTTTTATTGGCGGCGCCACCATCGGGGCTGCCACCAGCGGCGGACGGCCGATCCAGCAGATGCCGTTGCCTGCGGCATCCCCGCAGTGGGGCAGCGGCTGGAAAAAAAGCATCAAACAGCACTATCTGCACACCATGACCATCGGTTCATCGGGATCGGTCATGCCGTATAAACAGTGTTATCTCGACCTCGACCCGACCTACAAGGATGTCCACGGCCAGCCGCTGCTGCGCATGACGTTTGACTGGCAGCCGAATGAACTGAAAATGACGCAGTTTATGCAAGGCAAAGCGGAGCAGATAGCCCGTGTAATGGGGGCACAGCAGGTTGAATCGGGTTTTATGAAGCCCGGTGACCACTATGATGTGCGGCCATACCAGTCCACGCATACCACGGGGGGGACTGTGATGGGTGATAACCCGAAAAACAGTGTGGTTAACAAATATTTGCAAAGCTGGGATGTGCACAATTTGTTTGTGCTGGGGGCATCTGTCTTCCCTCAAAATCTTGCCTACAACCCCACCGGTATTGTTTGCGCCACTGCTCTGTGGGCAGCGCACGCCATCCGTACTCAATATTTCGCCCAGCCCGGACCGCTGGTGCAGGCCTGACAGGGAGTGAGCCATGAATATCAGACAATACGGTCTGTGTGTGCTGCTGGCAGTGGCCAGTAACAGCATTGCCGCTGTGCCTGAGCGCAGCATCAGTCCGGGGCACTATCTGGCCCTGGCGGCAGATTGTGCAGCCTGCCACACCGCAGAAAAAGGCACGCCTTTTGCCGGGGGACTGAAGATGGATACCCCCATCGGGGCTATTTACTCCACCAATATTACCCCGGATGCACAAACCGGCATCGGTCAATACAGCTATCAGGATTTTGCGCGGGCGCTTCGTGAGGGGAAGGCCCGGAATGGTCATTATCTGTATCCGGCGATGCCTTATACCGCGTTCAGCAAGTTTGACGACCAGCAGCTGCACGATTTGTATGCGTACTTCACACAGGAGGTTCCTGCCGTCCGGCAGGCAAACCGAAAAAGCGATATCCCCTGGCCGTTAAATATACGCTGGCCGTTGTGGGTGTGGAATATGATGTTTCATGACGATGAACGCTATCTTAACGACCCGCTGAAAAGCGCCGAGTGGAACCGGGGCGCCTGGCTGGTGATGGCTCCGGGGCACTGCGGTAGCTGCCATACGCCACGCGGTATAGCGATGCAGGAAAAAGGGCTGGACCACAATGACAGCGCCTATCTGTCCGGAGGAACCATTAACGGCTGGCATGCACCGGATCTGCGGGGCAACAACGTTCGCGGGTTGGGGAGCTGGACGCAGCAGGATATTATCAATTTCCTGAAAACAGGGCAGAACGACCGCACAATGGCATTTGGTTCCATGGCCGATGTGGTGCAGCAGAGTACGCAGCATCTTACGCCGGCGGATCTTAGTGCTATTGCGGTGTTTCTGAAGAGCCTGCCTCCCGGTAAATTCTCTTCTTCGCCAGCCAGTGAAGATTATGCCGAAGCTCAATATCCGGGGGCGGCGCTGTATCAGGATAACTGTGCCGCCTGCCACCGTAGCGATGGTCGGGGATACACTCACACCTTCCCGGCACTGGCAAGTAACCCGGCGCTGTTGGGGGATGATCCTTCGTCACTGGTTTCAATGATTTTGCACGGAGGCCGGGCTGCGGTGACAGAAAGAGCATTGACAGGTATGCGAATGCCAGGATTTGGCTGGCGGCTGACGGATCAACAGGTGGCCGAGCTGAGTAACTATGTGCGCAACAGTTGGGGAAATCAGGCCAGCGATGTGACGGCGGAGCAGGTGAAAAAATTGCGGAAAGGGGAGTAAAAGAGCAAGAAAAGGAAAAAAACGTCGTCCCTGAAAAAGGGGCGACGTTTGTCAGCGATTACGCCTGGTGTGCACCAGGTTCGCTCAGTTTCTGCAAATCTTTATCCACGAAGAACAGGGCCTGACCGCTGTTACCCACCAGTGCCAGTTTATCCAGTACAGATTTGAACAGCTTCTCTTCTTCGTGCTGCTCAGACACATACCACTGCAGGAAGTTAAAGGTGGAGTAGTCCTGGGTGGTCATGGCTGCGTGCGCCAGTTCGTTGATTTTAGCGGTGATCAACTGCTCGTGCTGATAAGCCTGCTCCAGCACTTCGTGCAGGGAGTTGAAGGTGACCGGTGGGGCTTCAATGGTGCCCAGTACCGGCATCGCGCCCGTATCGCTCAGGTAGTTGAACAGACGCTGCATGTGCTGCATCTCTTCTGTGGAGTGCTCACGCATAAACGCAGCCGCACCCTCGAAGCCTTTGTCGTTGCACCATGCGCTCATCTGCAGGTACAGGTTGGCAGAATAGAATTCCAGATTCAGTTGATCGTTCAACTGAGCGGTCATTTCATTAGTCAGCATGGTGACTCCTTTAACATTATATTTTGCGATTTATTACTCTCAATAATTCATGTTACAGGGACAGAGTGAATGTTTCTGTAACGTGAAGTATAACGAGTAAAACAGGTGATTTCTGCGCATTATGCACGCAGATTGATAAAATAAAAACCGTTTTATATAGCATAGGCTAATTTTATTGTTATCGCCTAAGAGTATGATTGGTAAGTGATAATCATTCCATGATGAATATAAACAGTTCTGCTTTTTAAATGATTATGATAACTATTCCTATTAAAATATAAATTGGATCAATATTACGGAATGAGAATTAATCCGTAATAGGTTATTTCTTATAAGGTGTTATTTTTACAGAGAATGAACTGCCTTTATCCGCCAGGGATAAAGGCAGTTATGGTTTACTGCGGCTCGGTGACCAGACGGTCGAGGATGGCCTGAGCTGTTTTAATATCGGTCACCAGTGCGTTGATCATGCCGGAACGTACGGCACCAATAATCCCGGCGGCTTTCTCTGCCGTGGCCGCCACCCCGATGCATAACGGGGTCTGACGAAGCTGGTCTGGTGATGCTGCAATCATCCGCTGTTCGCCCTCCCAGTGCAGCACTTCCCCCTGTTCGGTCACGTAGTGGCGCAGAACATCGCCCGCTGCATGGCTGAGCGCCTGCTCATCAGGGGTGGCCGTGCTGGTTTCGCTGGGGTGGGGCGCATGATGCGTCAGGCCGACGCCCACGATGGCCACGTCCAGCTTATCCCATAGCGAGGTAATTTGTTGCACGCCCGGATCGCAGAGAAATGCATCACGCAGCACCGGCGACGAGATATAGGGCGCGTGCAGGAAATGCGGCGTTCCCTCCATCTGTTCTGCGGCCTGGCGCACAAATTCGTTAATCTGAAAATGCGCTGCCGCCTGCTGCATACCGCCGTTGAGTGCCACCGTCATCACCCCCGGCAGGCGCGGCAGGCCGGATAGCGTCACTTCACGTACCGCCCGTCCCCAGCCAATGCCCACGACCGAACCACTGACCAGGTCGGCCTGCTGAAGCAGCGAGGCCAGCGGCGCATTCAGGGCACTGAGGATATTGGCAGGTGGGGACTCCACCACGGCAGCGGTTTTTAACCCCAGCCGGGCAATCAGATCCGCCGTGATCTCCTCAGGGGACGTCAGCTCAATCACCTCTATTCGCACAATCCCCGCCGCGCGCGCTTTGGTCAGCAGACGCGAGATCGTGGCGGTGGACACGCCCAGTTTTTTAGCGATATCGACCTGCGACATATCGGACTGATAGTGCAGCTTCGCCACCATATGCATCATTGCCCGCGTGGTGGCGGGATCTTGTAAAAGTGGCTCTTTCAGGGTTGTAATTCCTTTCTGCAATGTATTACACTCAGTTCATCGGTTGGAGAATTATTGCTCAACACCAGCAAAATTGCAACGTGCACAGGTGGCTGAAACCCCTGACAGGACTGGAGATTCACCGGCAACAGCCCGGCGTCGTGCACACAGGCTAAAGGTAACTTTCGGGTCGTCTACGACGGCTTTTTTACCCTGTAATCTGTATAGGAGTTCACCCTAATGTCACACATGTCCACTTCTGAACTGCGCGGTTATCAGCAAATTTGCGGCAGCAACGGCGCGATGCTGGTGATTGCCTGCGACCAGCGCGGTGCGATGCGAACGCTGTTAAGTGCCGATCCCGACCAGCAAAAAGCCATTTCCGAGCAGCAGCTCGGCGGTATCAAGGCGGATATCACCCGCTATCTCGCCAGTCAGGCTTCCTGCGTGCTGGTGGATGCCGTCTGTGCTGTACCGGATCTGGTGGATCACGGGATCATCAATCGCGATACCGCTCTGCTGATTGGCCTGGATGCGTCGGGTTTTGATACCACCCCGGAAGGCTACCGCAATTCACGCCTTGTGGAGGGCATCAGTGCCCGCCGTGTGCGCGAGCTGGGCGCTAACGGCGGTAAAATTATGGTCTATTTACGCGCCGACCGCCCGGATGCGAATCAACATAACCTCGATATTCTGCGCCACTGCATCGAAGACTTTGCCCGCGAAGATCTGCTGCTGGTGGTGGAGTTTCTTACCTATCCCCTGCCGGAAGAGACGGACGACGCGTATAAAAGCCGTGTGCCGTCACTGATCTATGAAGGCACCAAACTGTCACTGGAGCTGGGTGCCAAAGTGCTGAAGATCCCGTATCCTGGATCGGCTAAAGCTTGTGCCGATATCACCGAGCTTGCCGGGGATGTGCCCTGGGCCGTACTCTCGGCGGGAGTGGATCATACAACTTTCCTGACCCAGGTGGCGGATGCTATGAGCAACGGCGCTTCCGGTGTGATTGCCGGGCGTGCATTGTGGAAAGACTGCATCTCGCTGGACCGCCGTATCACCCGCGAAAAACTGGAAACGCTGGCCATCCCACGCCTGCGTGAAATCCAGGCGGTGATCGGCAAGTACTTCCATGCCCGTAGCACAGAGGAAAAAACCAGCCATGCCTGAGCAGCCCGTTTTGCAGCACTCTGCCCCCCGGAACCACGGTAAACGCCTGGTGATGGTGAACGGCGTACCCGCATCGGGAAAAAGCCATATCGCCACCCGTCTGTCGACGGCGACCGGTTGGCCACTGCTGACGCTGGATCAGATTAAAGAGCCGTTTATGCGTCAGATTGACGGTATTGACCGCCCGATGAACCGTAAGCTGGGCATTGCCGCTTATCAGGTGATTTGGTCGATTATTGCCGCTGCCCCGGCAGGTAACACCTTTATTGTTGATGCGTGGTTTGGCTTCCAGCCAAAAGCGGATCTGTCAGGGTTTATCGACGCGGCGGGCATTGATCGCATTGCTGAGATCTGGTGCCAGATCCCTGGTGAGATGGCAGCGCAGCGCTACAGCAGCAGGCTGGGCGCAAGGTTGCCGGGACATCCGGGAGCGGAATACGTGGCAGAACTGCAACAACTGGCTGACCGCGCCGAACCGATGCAACTCGGGCCGGTATGGGTTGCCGATCAACGCAGCGAGATCGACTTCAATGGGTTAATTCGCTGGACGCAGGAGATCGTGAATCAGGCTTAGTTAATTTATTCGCCTCTGCCAAAAATAAACAGGATTAATCCTGAATATTTACGGCGTATTAAATAAAGAGTGTTACCACTGGTGTAATTAACCAGGGCGAAGCTATGGTTATTAATCTAATTAACTGATGTTTAATAATTTATTATTAAATAAGTCATATTGATCACGTTTTTATCATTCTGCGGAAAGTATAGTGAATTAACTTGCTGAATAATGAACAGGGCGACGATGTATGTTAACCGACTGGATTAATGACAGTAACCTGAAACTGTTAACGCATACGGATAACTGGCGTAAAGCCGTTGAGATTGCATTGCAACCGATGATCGATAATGGTGCAGTACAACCCCGATACCTTAATGCTATTTATGATATGCATGAACAGATTGGTCCCTATTATGTTCTGGGTGAAGGTATTGCGATGCCCCACGCCCGGCCAGAGGAAGGGGTGAATCATACGGCACTCTCCTTATTAATTATTTCTGAGGGTGTGAACTTTGGCAGTGAAGATAATGATCCGGTGTATGTGATATTTGCACTGGCCGCTATCGATAGCCACTCGCATATTGAAATGATCGCCAGCCTGTCGCAGCTTTTTTGCCAGGACGGCGTGGTCGAACAGTTAAGGCAGGCACGGGATAAGTCAGCGGTACTGAACATTCTGCAGCAGTTCTGAACCGCCGTCAGGGCTGGGATGCCCGTCATCATACCCGCAGTCAGAGGTCGCGGACTTACAGACACTTAATTAAGGTATGCCTGATGAAAAAGTTATCTATTCTGGCCGTATGCGGTGCCGGGCTGGGCAGTAGTTTTGCCTGTGAAATGAGTATTGAAGCGGCACTGAAAGATCTGGGTGTGGATGCCGACTTATCTCACTGTGATATTTCCAGCGCGACCTCATCGCGTGCAGATATTATCATGACCGGTGAAAATTTCCGTTCGCAGTTCCAGCATTACACCATCAATTCCACCATTATTTATCTTAAGCGTCTGGTGGATAAGAACGAAATAAAACTAAAACTAGAGCCGATCCTTAAAGAGAAAGGCTATCTTATCTAATTTTTTTTAAAAATCCGATTAAATCCAAAATGGTTTACGTCGCCTTCGGCACCTTAAATCATAAATAATATCTACCCAAAATAATTCGAGCCAACACATCTGTAGTTTGAAGTATGAAGGGTATATGTGAAAGTAAACAGGGGAGTTCTATGTCTTTCCTTACCTTTATTGTCCATGATGTTCTGGGGCAGGCGTCTATCCTGATCTCTTTAATTGCCATGATTGGCCTGATTGCTTTGCGAAAAAGCCCGGGCCAGGTGATCACCGGAACATTAAAAACGTTACTGGGTTTCTTAGTGCTGCTGTCGGGTGCCAGTATTATTGTTGCCACATTAACCTTCCTCGGCGATATCTTCCAGAAAGGCTTTAATATGCGCGGTGTGGTGACCGATGTGGGTTCCATCGCCGGTATCGCCCAGCAAACCCTCGGGCGTGAAACAGCCCTGATTATGGTGGTCGCCTTTGTCGTCAATATTCTGATCGCCCGTCTGACGCGCTACAAATATATCTTCCTCACCGGGCAGGCATCGCTGTGGATGGCGACCGTCTGCTCGGTGATTGGTTATATGGGCGGGCTGCGCGGCGTGGAGCTGATCCTGCTTGGCGGGGGCATTGCCGGGGTGATGGCGGTATTGATGCCCGCGATTGCCCAGCCGATTGTGCGTAAGATCACCGGCGGTGATGATATTGCCCTCGGCCACTTCTGTACTATCGGCTATATGGTGCAGGCGGGTGTGGCAAAAGTGACCGGCGATGTCAGCAAAAGCACTGAAGATGTGGAGCTGCCGCAGGCGCTGTCCTTCCTGCAAGACACCTATCTGTCGATGATGGTGGTGATGATCCCGATCTACTTGATTCCGGCGATTGCTGCAGGCCCGGAAGTGGTGGCCGCCTCCTCTAATGGTGTGAACTATCTGGTCTATGCCTTCCTGCAATCTATCCAGTTTGTTGTCGGTGTGTATGTGCTGCTGGCGGGTGTACGCCTGCTGCTGGCAGAAATTGTTCCGGCGTTTCGCGGTATTGCGCTGCGCATCGTGCCGGATGCGGTTCCGGCACTCGACTGCCCGGTGCTGTTCCCTTATGCGCCTAACGCGGTGATCATCGGTTTTATCTCGACCACCATTGGTGCGGTGATCGGCATGTTCCTGTTCCCGTGGGTTGGGCTGGCGATGATCCTGCCGGGAATGCTGACCAACTTCTTTGCCGGGGGCACCGCCGGGATCTTTGCTAACGCCGTGGGTGGACGGCGCGGTGCGGTGATTGGTGGCGTGTTCCATGGGCTGTTTATCACGCTGCTGCCCGCGCTGTTACTGCCGCTGCTCGGCCAGTATGGCTTCCAGAACGTGACCTTTAGCGACTCGGATGTGATCGGCGTCGGACTGGTATTCGGCCATATCCTTAACTTCTTCCATTAATGAATCAGGAGGTTTTATGGACGCAATTGAGAAGATCTTACAGCAGGAACTGCCGGCTAAAGCCTGTGCTGACGCGCTGAATGAGCTGGGTAAGCAGTTTATGGCGCAGCAGGACAGCGACAGTGCCATCCAGTGCTGGGAGCAGAGCATGGCCCGCTACGGGAAACCGGGTTTTGCCCAGGCCCAGCTGATGAAGGCCTGGAATGCGAAGCGTCGCGCCTGTTCACTGGCGGGTGACGGCAAGGGCGTGGAGCTTTACTCAGAGAAAATCGACGGGTTGATGCAGCAGAGTAAGGATGCGATCCGCTACGGTTTTTGAACACGGACCATAAAAGGACCGGGCATGCCCGGTCGCTACGGTTGTGGTGCGGTTTTGCCGCGCGGGGCATTGTGGTCCCGATTTTCGTAGGGGTCAGGCATGCCTGACCCGTATTTCAACTGACCCAAATTTGACTATCAGAAATCCATCTTCACGGTGAACTGCACTTCACGCGGATCGCCAATCTGGTTGGACAGATTGTTGGTGGCGATCGACGAGGTATAGTACGTCTTATCGAACAGGTTCTTCACGTTTACCTGCAAGGTCACCGGGTTCTGCGTTTTGATCTTATAAGACGCGAATGCATCCGCTACCGCGTAGCCCTGTAACGAGTAATCCTCGCCATTGTCACCGGAACGACGGCTCACCGCATGACCGCCGCCGCCAACGGTCAGCGTATTGCCGCCAATCACGTTGTGGAAGTCATAGGTCAGGAACAGTGAACCGGTGTGACGCGGCACGTTAGGCAACATCTTGCCCTGATAATCCGGGTCTTCCATCACCTTGGCATCGGTATAACCGTAGCTGGCAATGACGTTGACGTTCTGCGTCAGCGCACCCGCCACATCCACTTCTACCCCACGCGAACGCACTTTCCCGGCGGTTTTCGCCACGCTCTCGCCGTTAACCGTATCGGTATACAGCACGTGGCTCTTATCGATATTGAACATTGTCACGTTAGCGGTCACACCGCTGAACAGGTCAAACTTGGCACCCACTTCATAGGCGGTCGCGGTTTCCGGCGGCAGCTCACCGATGTAGCTGGCAATCGAATACTGCGGCATAAACGAACGCGAAACGTTACCGAAGAACGAGATATTCGGTGTGGCTTTATACACCAGACCAAATTTCGGCACCCACGCGCTGTCGCGGCTGTCAGTATTGACGTTGAACGGGCGGCCTTTACCGGCATATTCGGTAAAGGTGGTGTAGCGCATGGCGCTGACCGCAATCCACTTATCGGTCAGGTAGAGCGAGTCCTGCACGTAGCCGGAGTAACTGACCTGCTGGATGCGCTGGTCGCTGTCGGCGGCCGATACCGTGGTGCATTTCCCGGTAGTGCCGTAGGACGGGGTGTAAATATTGAAATCTTTCACGTTCTTACAGCGGATCATATCGGTGCGCAGCAGATCGTAGTTCTCATACGACAGCCCGGTCAGGATCTCATTATAGAAACCGCCGATGACCACGTCGCCCTGGAGATCGAAACGTGCGGAGTGCTGGCGCTGGGTCGATCCCTGGGTGGCATCGACACGACGCGTCAGGTTGCCGGTGGCGGAATCATAGGCCATCACGCGCGCCTGATTATCGCTGTATTTGTCCTGGCTGAAGCTGTAATCGAACTTCGCCGTCCACTGATTATTGATGCGGTACTCGGTATTCAACTGGGCCAGATCCGACTCACCGTCGGTAATGTTATAGGCTTCATCGAAACGGGTTTCGCGATTCACATCCACCGCATGGCCGGTATCCAAATCGAAAATGGTGCCGCGGTCGAACGGGGTGCTGTAGTTACGGTGTGAGTAAGCAACGGTCACTGTGGCATCATCGCCAAACCAGGTCAGAGACGGGGCAATAAAGCTGCTGCGTTCTTTGCCGAAATTACGCCAGTAATCTTCATGCTGATAAGAACCGATCAGGCGGTAAGCAAGATTGGTGCCTTCAATCGGGCCGGTAACATCTACGCTGCCGGTGCCGCCGCCAAAGCTGGTGGAGGTGGCCTGAATCGAGCCACCGAAGGTTTTTTCCGGGCGTTTAGTTATCACATTGATCAGGCCGCCGGGATCGAGAATACCGTACAGCGTTGATGCCGGGCCTTTCAGCACTTCAACGCGATCGGTCGCAGCGTTAAAGCTGCGCGGCAGCACGGTTTTCAGGCCGTTGGTCATCACCGAACCATCACGGTTGCTACCAAAACCACGGCGTACAAACGCGTCCTGAGTGCCGCCGAGGGTGTTGGTCTGAACCACGTTACTGACGTTGTTCAGCACTTCATCCAGCGTGGTAGCGTGCTGATCCTCAATCACCCGGTCGCTGACGGTGTTCACCACCTGCGGAATATCCAGCAGCGGGGTATTGGTCAGCGTGGCGGTGGAAGAGTTCAGCGGCTGATAGCCGGAGGTCATTGGCTGGTCTGCATCGGATACTTTCGCTTCGACCGTCAGCGTGCCGCTATCATTGCTGCTGTCGGCATCGCTTTTGTTCACGTTGCTGGCTGGCGTGACTGCTGCCATCGCTACCGGCGTTGTCAGCACCCCGATAAAGAGCATTGAAAACAGTACGCGCCCTTTTTTCCCCAGAAAAGAAGGTGATAATTCAGTCATTTATTGTATTTTCCGCAAGCTTTCTCATTCCCTGTTGAATGAGAAAAGGTGTGTTGTCTTCATTGCCCGATGGGTTGCGTCACGCGCAGTCCTATCCGTTAAACCCGGTGTTCATGGCTCGGATATGTAATTGAGAATCATTCAAACACGCCGTTATGTAGTAGTAAATGTAAAAAACATCAAAAAAACAGACAGGCTGATTACCGCTGAATTATCACATTCGCATTGCGGGTATTATTTTTTAATATTTTGATAAATAGGTTAAATAATTTCATATCCAGCATCTTTTTATGGCTTTTATAACCGGGTATCGCTCTGTCAGTAAGCTGTCTATTATTTCTTGACTACTACAGGCATTCTACGCATGATCGAGAAAACGAATGAGATTTATTTTTATTTAAGGCGTACGCGCGCGCTGGCCCGGTTGCCACGCCGTTGCGGTGCAGGAGCGGTAGATGCCACAGCGGGTGGAAAAGACAGCAGGCGCACTCCCGGCGTCCGCAGAACAGGGTATTGTCCTCGACAAACTCTCTGCCGGTTATGGCAAAAAAATCATTGTTGACGGTGTCAGCCTGACCATCGAACACGGCAAAATGACCGTACTGGTCGGCGCGAACGGTTCCGGTAAATCCACATTGCTGACCACCATTGCCCGTATGCTGGCGCCTCTCGACGGCTGCGTGCGGCTCGACGGTAAAATCATCCACGATCAGCCCACCAAAGCGGTGGCACGCCAGCTGGGCATGTTGCCGCAATCGCCGCTGTTACCGGATGGATTAACCGTATTTGAACTGGTGTCACGCGGGCGCTATCCCTGGCAAAACTTTATGCGTCAGTGGTCAACGGAAGATGAAGAAGCGGTGCACGATGCCCTGCGGATGACCGGCACGCTGGAGTTTGCCCATCTGCCTGTCGACAGTCTGTCCGGCGGCCAGCGCCAGCGCTGCTGGATTGCGATGGCGCTGGCACAGCAAACCGCCACTATCCTGCTGGACGAACCCACCACGTTCCTCGATTTGCGTTATCAGGTCGATATTCTCGAACTGCTGCATGATCTGACGCGACTGCATGGCCGTACCGTTGTCGTCGTGCTGCACGACCTGAACTTTGCCGTGAACTATGCCGATACAGTGGTATTCCTGCGACAGGGGCGCCTGGAGGGTGTGATCCGCGAAGGAGAGCACTGTACACCCGCGTTGATCAAAACGGTGTTTGATGTCGACGTTCAGATGTCGGTAAACCCGCTGACCGGAAAACCCTTCTTTATGCCGTTCCGGGCGCCCGGTGACCGCACCGGATGAGTGATTTTGCTGCGGTGGTACGCCGTCGTCGCGCCCGTTCGGGCGTGGCACTGATCATCCTGCTGGTGGCCCTGCTGGGCTGCGCGCTGATCCACCTCGGTCTGGGGGCGCGTTATATCGGCCCCGGTACGATATTACAGGCGCTGCTGGAATTTAACCCACGTAACTTTGACCATAAGGTGATCGTGGATCTGCGGTTGCTGCGACTGGTTGCTGCACTGATGACCGGTGCGGTGCTGGGCGTGGCCGGAATGCTGCTCCAGGCGGTGATCCGCAACCCGCTGGGCGAACCCCATATCCTCGGGCTGAATGCCGGGGCGGCACTGGCAGTCGTCATTGCGTCCGCGCTGGGCAGTCAGTGGGGCGGGCTGCTGTTGGGTCGCCCGCTGATTGCGGCTGGGGGCGCTGCCGCGTTGTTTGCGCTGGTGATGCTGCTGGCATCCGCCGGGCGTACCGGTCTGACGCCACTGAAGGTGACCCTCTGTGGCGTGGCGGTCTCCTCTTTTGCCTCGTCAGTCACGGCGGCTATCCTGATCCTCGATGAACAAACGCTGATGGAAATACGCACCTGGCTGGCGGGCGATCTTGCCGGGCTAAGCTGGGCGGTGACGCGCGCTGCTGCGCTGCCGGGTGCGGTAGGGATGGTTCTGGCACTGTGGATTGCCCCGCGTCTGAATGTGCTGGCACTGGGCGATGTGATTGCCAGCGGGCTGGGGGTGAATATTGCCCGTACCCGGCTACTGGGGCTGATCGCCACCGCGCTGCTGTGCGGTGCGGCGGTGTCGGTGGCAGGACCCATTGGCTTTATTGGTCTGGTGGTGCCGCATATCGTGCGGCGACTGATCACCGATGATATTCGCCTGGCAATCCCGCTGTCGGCCTTGTGCGGCGCACTGTTGTTGCTGCTGGCGGATATTGCCGCCCGCACGCTGATTGCCCCTCAGGAACTGGCGACGGGCGTGATGACGGCGCTGGTCGGTGCGCCGGTATTTATCTTTATCGCGTCGAGATTTTTTAAATGAAAATGTCGCTTCAACGGGTGGGCTATCGGCGCTGGCAGTGGGGTGCCTTTAGCCTGCTGCTGCGCCCGCGTGCACTGGCCTGCGCTGCGCTGTTGGCGTTGCTGGCGCTGGCGCTGGTGATTTTTGGCGTTACCCAGGGATCGCTGCCCGTCCCTGCATCGGCCATTGGCCGGGCACTGTTCTACCCGCAACCGTTGCCGTCACAGCAGGACTACATTGTCTGGGATATTCGTCTGCCGCGCCTGCTGATGGCCGCCCTGAGTGGAGCGATGCTGGGGATGGCGGGCGCTGCGATGCAATCAATTACCCGTAACGGGCTGGCCGATCCGGGGTTGATCGGGGTGAAAGAAGGCACCAGCGCGGTGGTGTTGACGCTGATCCTGTTGTTCCCATCGCTCGGTCTGCTGTGGCGGCCGCTGGCGGGGATGGCGGGCGGGCTGCTGGTGGCATTGCTGGTGGTGGCACTGGCGCGGGATTTCTCGCGTCCCCGTTTTATTCTGATCGGCATCGGCGTTTCCTGGGCATTCTCGGCTGGGATAGGGGTATTTATGACCACCGCCGACGTGCGCGATGTGCAGACGGCGCTGGTGTGGATGGCGGGCAGCCTGCATGCCGCGACCTGGTCACTGCTGGCCGTTGCCGCCTGCTGGGCGCTGCCGGGCGCGCTGATCCTGTTTCTTACTGCCCGTGCCTCTGATGTGGCGCTGCTCGGTAATCAGGCGGCCAGCGGTCTGGGCGTGCGGCTACAGCATCTGGCGTTGATCCGCTTTGCCGCGCCAGTCCTGCTGACGGCGGCCAGCGTCTCGTGCGTGGGCAGCTTGGGGTTTGTCGGGCTGATCGCCCCGCATATGGCACGTTTTCTGCTGCGCGGCGGGCAGGTTGCGCTGCTCAGCGGCAGCGCGCTGATTGGGGCGTTGCTGGTGCTGGTCACGGACACCATCGGGCGGCTGGCCTTTGCCCCGTTGCAAATTCCGGCGGGCATTGTTATTGCCCTGGTGGGCGGGCCGTTTTTCCTGCTGTTGCTCTGGCGCCGTCGTGATGCGCTGTAATCCGGACGAGGCGTGCCTCGCCCCTACTAAAGGAACTGCTATGCGTTTTCTCTTTTCTCTGCTGCTGCTAATCGGGGCTACCGCTGCTGCTGCGGTGCCCACGCAGTCGTTTACCGACGATCTGGGTCGCACGGTGGTAGTGCCGCTGCATCCGAAACGTATCGTCTCGCTACATGATCTGGATATCACCATTCCCCTGATTGAACTGGGTGTACCGCCTGTGGCCAGCCACGGACGCACGCGCCCGGACGGCAGCCATTTTTTGCGTTCAAGCGGTCTGCTCACCGGGGTGGATTTCGATAACTCGTCCATTCAGTTTATTGGCACTGCCGATATGGATATTGAAGCGATTGCTGCGGCCAAACCGGATCTGATCATCACCGAGCCTGCCCGTAATGTGGCGGTTGAACAGCTGGAGAAAATTGCCCCGACGGTCAGTATTGACCACCTTAAAGGGGGCGCTCCGCGTATCTACAGCAAGCTGGCGCAACTGACGGGCAGCCAGGCACAGCTCGCGATTCTGGAACGCCGCTACCAGGAGCAGATCAAACAGCTTAAACACGTGGTGGATACGCAGCACATTACCGTATCGGTATTACAGGCCAACAATGGCAAGCTAACCGTGCATCACAGCTACCATTCGCTTGGGCGGGTGCTTCGCGATGCCGGTTTTCGTTTTCCTCCGTTGGTGGACGCGATCCCTGAGGGAGGAAGAGTCGATGTCAGCGCAGAAAGACTCCCTGAATTGGATGCAGATTATATTTTTGATACCTGGCGGGCTGATACCGGAGGTAAACCTGCTGATGAGATCGCCGATATGAATCGGGTCATGCCGGGATTCTGTGATTTCTTACGCGCCTGTCGCGAAGGGCATTACATTTTATTGTCACGCGACGAAGTGATCTCGAACTCTTATGCCTCGCTGGGGCTGCTGGTGGCACAGGTGCAATCGCATCTTTCCGGGCGCACGCTGCCGGAAAAAGCGGGGCAGCCATGAGTTTGTCTACCGGGCGCAGGCGTGTGGATCTGTACGGCGAGCGTTTTCGCGCACGTGCGCATCAACTCTCCCCACGGTTATATGCGGTGGCCAGCTATATCAACGAGCACCGTCATGTGGTGCTGGAGAATACGGCGATGGAGATCGCCGCTGCGACGCAGAGTTCAGATGCGACGGTAATCCGGGCCATGCAGGCGCTGGGTTTCGCCGGGTTACGTGATTTAAAGCTGACTATCGAGCGTTTCCTGGGGCCAGGGATCAACTCAGCGGAGAAGATGAATACCACGGTCAGCGCGCTGTCCTGCGATATTAATGCCAGCATTGATTTTGTGGTGGAAGGGCATCAGCGTGCTTGTGAAGCGCTAAGTGAACCGCAGAATCGTCGGGCGATGGCACAAGCCGTCGCTCTGCTGGCCGAGGCGCGACAGGTGGCGATTTTTGGGATTGGGGCTTCCGGAATTCTGGCTGACTACACGGCGCGATTATTAACGCGTATCGGTACGCCTGCGTATGCGCTGAATCGCACCGGAATTTTGCTGGCTGAACAGTTGTTAGATCTCCAACGCGGCGATGTACTGATCATGATGGGGCAGAAATCGGCGCATCGCGAAGGGCTCACCACGCTGGCCGAAGCGCGACGGCTGGGGATCCCTGCCATCTTACTGACCAATGCGCCGGACTCCCGTTTTAGCCGGGAAGCGCATACGGTGATCACCGTGCCGCGCGGTGGGGAAAACGGCAAAGTCCCTCTGCACGGTTCCGTCCTGCTATGCCTGGAGATGCTGGTCATGTCGCTGGCGTCTACTGCCCCGCAGAAAACCATGAAGTCGATGAAGCGCATTCAGGATCTGCATCGGTCGATTGGTAAATCGGGGGGGAAGAAGGGCTGATTTATCGCTGATAAACCGTCATTCGGCCTATCAGGGCTATCCGAAACGCGGACACGCCGTAAACCCATCCCTGGGGGCTCGTGTTCGCGCATCCCTGCGCTCAACGGTCCGCTAACCCGGATAGCCCCGATTGCCATTTAGCACGGTGTTGCTGTGACTTTTTTCAACAGCGACGATGTTGTCAGACAGGGACCACAAAGGGACAGGTTAGCCGGGCCTCCGCCGCATGGATGCGGCGGCTGGAGCCTCCAGGGATGGATTTACGGCGTCCCGGCGTTCTGCCCTTTGTGGTCCTGTGACACCACATCACCGCAACACGTTACAGATCCGCACCGTTGCTGGCGATCACCTGCTTATACCAGTCGAAGCTTTTCTTCTTCGAACGTGCCATGGTGCCGGTACCGTCATCGTTTTTATCCACATGGATAAAGCCATAACGTTTGTTGTACTGGCCGGTGGTGAATGACACGCAGTCGAGGCAGCCCCATGGGGTGTAACCCATCAGATCAACGCCATCTTCCAGTACCGCAATTTTCATCTGCTCAATATGTGCCTGCAAATAAGCAATACGGTAGTCATCGTTGATCTGACCATCGGCTTCAACGGTATCGTAGGCACCAAAGCCGTTCTCAACGATAAACATCGGCTTCTGATAGCGTTCCCAGAAGGCGTTCAGCGTGTAGCGCAGGCCGACCGGGTCAATCTGCCAGCCCCAATCGGAGGCTTTTACATGCGGGTTCGGACGGCTGCCCGGGAAACCTTCAATATGACGACCGTCGTCGCTGTCCTTCGCAGAGAACTGCACCGCATTACTCATGTAGTAACTGAAGCCCAGATAGTCAGCACAGCCATCACGCAGCGCCTGCTCATCGCCCGGCTGCATCTCAATCTGGTAACCCTTACGCTCCCACTCTTTCAGAATGTACGATGGGTAGTAACCGCGCAGGTGCACATCACCGAACAGATAGCGCTCACGCATCGATTCCTGCGCGAACATCACATCATCCGGGTGGCATGACCACGGGTAGAGCGGCACAATCGCCAGCATGCAGCCGATCTGCAAGTTCGGGTTGATCTCGTGACCCAGTTTTACCACCTGCGCACTGGCAACAAACTGGTGATGCAGAACCTGATACATCGCCTGCTCGGGTTTTTCGTGGTCGTTAAAAATCACCCCGGAGTTACAGTAACCGAACAGCGGATAACGCCAGTTACGCTGGTTATTGATCTCATTAAAGGTCATCCAGTATTTCACTTTGTGCTGATAGCGCTTCAGTACCACTTCGCTGTAACGCACAAAGAAATCCACCACTTTACGGTTCAGCCAGCCGCCGTACTCTTTCACCAGATGCTCTGGCATCTCGAAGTGGGAGAGGGTGATCACCGGTTCAATATTGTATTTCAGCAGTTCATCAAACAGGTCGTCGTAGAACTGTAAGCCCGCTTCGTTTGGCTCCAGCTCGTCGCCTTTCGGGAAAATGCGCGTCCAGGCAATCGAGGTACGGAAGCATTTAAAGCCCATCTCGGCAAACAGCGCGATATCTTCTTTGTAGCGATGGTAGAAATCCACCGCCAGGTGATTCGGATAGTGATGCGCCGGGTCAATGCCATCGGTGATCACGCGGTCCACACCGTGCGCGCCGCCGGATAAGACATCGACAATACTTGGACCTTTACCGCCCTGGTCCCAACCGCCTTCAACCTGGTGTGCCGCAACCGCGCCGCCCCATAAAAAATCTTTTGGTAATTGCTGCTCTGACATAATCCATCCTTTCTGGTGAGATTAACAACGTCTTAATAATGTGGGCGAGGCGTGCCTCGCCCCTACAAATCCCCAACGATTGATGCCGGGATTTAATACTCGATATCTTTGTTTAACTTCGCCCCGTTGGTCTGGATTACGCGCTGATACCAGCTGAAGCTTTTCTTGCGGTAGCGGGCCAGATCCTTCAGATCGTGCTCATCACGGTTGACGTAGATAAAGCCGTAACGCTTGCTGATCCCCTGATGTGTACTGACCAGATCGATAGCCGACCACGGGCAGTAACCGAAGACGTCGACACCATCGCTGATCGCTAACTGGAGCTGCTCAAGATGGTCACTGAGGTAAGCAATACGGTAATCGTCATACACTTTATTCCCGGCGGCCAGCTCGTCAAAGGCACCAAGACCATTCTCAGTGACAATCAGCGGCAGCTGGTAACGATCGTAGATCTCGCGGGCAGTGATGCGGAAGCCAACCGGGTCAACATACCAGTTAAACTGATTTTTCTTCAGATGCGGGTTATTGGTGCCAACGTAAACGCTTTTATCGATACCGGCCATCTGCTGGTCAACTTTCTGGTTGCCTTCCCCTTCATCGCTCAACTCGGCGGCAACGGTCGCGGAGGCATAATAGTTGAAGGCGATAAAGTCAGGTTTCGCCTGCTTCAGCAACGCCATCTCGGCATCGGTAATCGTTGGCAGCCAGCCTTTCTCCTGCATAAAGCGCCAGGCAATGGTGTTGTAACGGCCATAACAGGCGAGGTCGAGGTACAGCCAGTTGCGAATAGAGGTGAAGTTATTCGCCGCCAGCACGTCTTCGGGCTTGGAACTGGCCGGGTAGACGCAGGAGATATTCGGTGCCGGGCCGATTTTTGCCGCAGGCAACATCTCGTGGCAGGCGATCATCGCCCGCGCCTGCGCCAGCATCATATGGTGGTTCTGTTGATACAGGGTTTTGTGCGGGTCCGGTGTGCCGGCGGGCAGCGTACCAATGACATCCCCTTTGAGGATCATCATGTTCTGCTCGTTTATGGTCAGCCAGTATTTCACCCGATCGCCGTACAACTCAAAGCAGGTGCGGGCAAAGTGCTCAAACGCCGCGATGGTGGCGGGATCGGACCAGCCACCTTTCTCCTGTAACGCCCAGGGCAGATCGAAATGGTACAGCGTGACCAGCGGCTCAATCCCTTTGTCGGTGAGTGCGGTGATCAGCTTCTGATAGAACTCAACGCCTTTGGCATTGATCTCACCGGTTCCCTGCGGGAACAGGCGGCTCCAGGAAATAGAAAGACGGTAGGTTTTCAGGCCCAGTTCAGCGAACAGTGCCACATCTTCGGCAAAGCGGTGGTAGTGATCGCTGGTCACAGTGAAGTCTGTCAGGCGCGGATCGAAACGGGCTTTATCAATGACCGAGGGTCCTTTACCGTCCTGGTTCGACGCCCCCTCTACCTGATAGGCCGAGGTGGAAGCTCCCCATAAAAAACCGTCAGGGAAGGGCGATAGCTTGCGGTATTGCATCCTGTTCTCCTTGCGTTTTTGACGGGTCAGGCATGCCTGACCCCTACGAAATACGTGCAGGGCGAGGCATGCCTGACCCCTACGAAATACGTGCAGGGCGAGGCATGCCTGACCCCTACGAAATACGTGCAGGGCGAGGCATGCCTGACTCCTGCGAAATACGTGCAGGGCGAGGCATGCATGATCCCTGCGAAATACGTGCAGGGCGAGGCATGCATGACCCCTGCGAAATACGTGCAGGGTGAGGCATGCCTGACCCCTACGAAATACGTGCAGGGCGAGGCATGCCTGACTCCTGCGAAATACGTGCAGGGCGAGGCATGCATGACCCCTGCGAAATACGTGCAGGGCGAGGCATGCCTGACCCCTACGAAATACGTGCAGGGCGAGGCATGCCTGACTCCTGCGAAATACGTGCAGGGCGAGGCATGCCTGACCCCTACGAAATACGTGCAGGGCGAGGCATGCATGACCCCTGCGAAATACGTGCAGGGCGAGGCATGCATGACCCCTGCGAAATACGTGCAGGGTGAGGCATGCATGATCCCTGCGAAATACGTGTAGGGGCGAGGCATGCCTCGCCCAAGATTATTTGGCCTGTTTCAACGCCTGCACTTCACGATGCAGGATGATGATCTCTTCCGCTAGCTCACGGCACAGCATGGCGTTCATCAGGTGATCCTGCGCATGGACCAGAATCAGGTTCACCGGCACCTTGCCGACCCCTTCATCAGCACCAATCAGCGCCGTCTGGATCTTATGCGCGGCTCTGGCAGCGGCTGTCGCGGCCGTCAGCTGTGCGTCCGCTTCCTGCCAGTCATAAGTCCGTGCTGCACGCAGCGCCTGCATTGAGCAGGAGCGGGCTTCGCCGGCGTGAATGATGAGTTCCATTACGGTGGTTTCCATATCCATGATCAGTTCTCCACGGCTTTCAGTTCAGTATCCGACGGGGTTGGCTTCTCCTGCTTCAACAGCTCGCGCTCATACATTTTGAAGAAGGGATAGTAAATCAGCGTTGATACCACAATCAGCACGCCCACCAGAATCACGGCGCGGAAGTCCCAGCCCGTTGACCAGGCGGCACCAATCGGGCCGGGTGTGGTCCAGGGGGCCAGCGAAACCACGTGGTTCACCAGGTCAGTACGCGTGGCCACCCAGGCAATAATGGCATTGACCAGCGGTGCGGTAATAAACGGGATAAACAGCAGCGGGTTCATCACCACCGGGGAACCGAAGATAATCGGCTCATTGATATTGAACATACTCGGCACCAGACCCAGCTTGCCGATGGAGCGCAGGTGTGCCGAACGGCTCCGCAGATAGAGGAACACCAGGCCCATGGTGGAACCGGAACCGCCCACCACGATAAAGAACTGCCAGAATGGCTCAATAAAGATTTGCGTGATCGGCTGGCCTGCGTTTAATTCCTGCTGGTTAATGCCGAGGTTGGTCAGCCAGAAGGCCTGCAAAATCCCACCGACGATCACCGCACCGTGGATACCGGCAAACCACAACAGATGGCACAGCAGCACGGCAATCAGTACCGCTGGCAGTGAGTCAGACGCGGAGATAATGGGTTTGAAGATCGCCATAATCGCCTGCGGCAGCAGCATACCGAACTGATCCTGTACCAGCAGACTGAGGGGGAACAGTGTCAGGAAGATGGCAAGGATCGGGATCAGCAGATCGAACGACTGGCGAATTTTCGGCGGAACCTGCTCTGGCAGCTTAAAGCCGATATGGTGTTTTTGCAGGAAGTGCATCAGCTCAGTGGAGTAGAGGCTGACGATAATCGCCGTAAAGATCCCTTCTCCCCCCAGCGAACCCACAGGAAGTGCGCCATTGCCCTGCGGCGCGGCGACCAGCAGAAACGACATTAGCGACAGACAGGCGGCCATAAAACCGTTCATCTTATAGCTGATGGCGAGGTTATAGGAGATGGCGGCGGCGATATAGACCGCCATAATGCCCATCGTCATATTGTAGGGCATCATGATTTGCGCTGAATGACGCTCCACCATGCCCAGCCACCACTGAGCAAAAGCCCACTGGCTGTCGGCACCGAACGGTGGATGAGCGAACAACAGCATGAACGAACCCACAATCAGGAACGGCATCGACGAGATAAAGCCATCTTTGATCGCCACCACGTGGCGCTGGCTGGAGAGCCTGGCCGCGATCGGGCTGATGCGATTCTCGATCACGCCGAACAGGGACTCGCTGAAGCGACTCATTTGGCGGCCCCGCCGTTCTGGATCATCAAGAGGGCGTCTGCGAGGATTTTTTCGCCGTTCATCATGCCGTAATCCATGGTGTTGATCACGGCGATCGGCTTGTTGAGTTCATCGGCCAGCGGCTTGAAATCCACCAGCTTGTATTTGATTTGCGGGCCGAGCAGGCAGCAGTCGTAATCGGCGATCTGCTCAACAAACTCGTCCAGCCCAACCGCATTAATCTCCACGGCAATATTTTTTTCTTTAGCGGCTTTTTCCATACGCTGCACCACCATGCTGGTGGACATACCTGCGGCACAACAGAGTAAGATTTTATTCATGGTTGTTCTCCGGTCTAGGTTTCTTTAATAGATAGCTGAAACTGACCTGTTTCTGCAACCGGTTTCATATTCAATAATTTGTTCTGTGAGCGGGATCGCATCGGTCAGAGACAAAGCAGGTGAAACAGCAAAGTTGTGCGGGTAATGGATATATCGCTAATAACGTTGCAGGCAGGTTTAAACGGTTTTTTTCCGTAGAAAGAGGCAACTGACAGGTGAGATGAAAACGTCACTAAAAGACACTAAAGCTAATAATTTCATTGTGTTATCATATTAGGTATGGGCGCACGATAAAACAGGTTATTATAACAAGCAGAACTTAGCTTTCAGGAAACCATGATGATTACCATGCTGGATGTCGCAAAAAAAGCCGGTGTTTCAAAAGCCACGGTTTCACGGGTGCTGGCAGGAAATAGTTACGTCAGTAAAACCACGCAGGATCGGGTATTTAAAGCGATTGAAGAAACTGGCTATCGGCCTAATTTGCTGGCACGTAATCTGGCGACCAATAAATCACAAAATATCGGGCTGGTGGTCACCAATACCTTATATAACGGTCCTTATTTTAGTGAGCTGTTATTCCAGGCGGCAACGTTAACCGAGCAGCATGGCCGCCAGCTGTTACTGGCCGACGGTAAGCATGATGCCCGTCAGGAGCGCCAGGCCATTGAGTTCCTGCTGGATCTGCGCTGCGATGCGATCATCATCTATCCCCGTTTCCTCAATACCGCCGAACTGGATGAGATTATTGAGCAAACCCGCAAGCCGATTATTGTGGTGAACCGCCAGCTGGAAAAACATCCTCAGCACTGCGTCTTTGCCGCCCATGAACAGAACACCCTGGACGCCGTTAATTATCTGGTTTCTCAGGGGCACCGTGATATTGCCTTTATTTCGGGATCCGACGGTTCGCCTACGGGCATCAGCCGCTTGAAAGGTTACCGTGAAGCGCTTCAGGCGCACCATATCGCCTTTAACCCGCAGCGGGTGGCACAGGGCAGCTGGTCGCTCCAGAGCGGCTATGAAGCCGGTCTGGAGCTGCTGGCGCGCGGCGCTGAGTTTACCGCGCTGGTTGCGAGTAACGATGATATGGCCATCGGTGCTGCCCGGGCGCTGTCTGCCGCGGGAAAACGCATTCCGCAGGATGTGTCTCTGCTGAGCTTCGATGATATTCCGATGGCATCGTTTTTTGTTCCACCGCTCACCACGGTTCATGTCCCCGTTGGAGAGATGATCCGGCATACGCTGGAAAAGTTGGTACTGATGCTCGATGGGCAGCCCGGTGAGCCGTTACCGGCATTTAACGGCCAGCTTATCGTGCGTGAATCAGTGGTGGCGGGGCCTTATCTGGGGCGAACCTGACGTTTCAGTTGTTGCAGAATGATTGGCCCGAAAAAAATCAGTAATTTTACTGATTTTTTTTGGCGCCCATTTGCGCTATTATTCAGAGCGATTTTATCTAAGCCAATATTGTTAAGAAAACATTGTTAAGTAACGATGATTTAATTATCGTTTTTATAAGTATTATCTTATCGCTAAATACTGCACTGGACTGTGTTGAGAATATTCCTACCTTACTGGCGCTACAGGAGTTATGCCATGAATCCCCCCAGAATAATAGACCCTGTGCGTTCTGCGCACGTCGGCGGATTGTCTCAACCGGATCATTCCGATGATGAAATAAATTTAATTGAACTACTGAGTATTCTGGTGAGAAGTAAATTCACCATTATGTTCTTTTGCGTTATTGCCATGTCAGGTGGCGTGGCGGTGAGCTACCTGTTGCCGCAGCGCTGGACCAGTTCAGCGGAGCTGATCATACCGCAAGCGACGCAGCTGCAAGGCATGGATAAGATGCTCGCCGCGCTGGAGGTGCTGGATATTCAGTCGGATATCTCGCCGGGTTCTTTGTTATCCGAATTTATGCGTAATTTTGACGCCTATAATCTGCGTGAAAAATATCTGGTCAGTACCGATTATTTTAAACAACTCTCTAAAAATAAAGCGAATACGCCGGAAATGCGTCATCGCTTAATCAATGCTATTCTGCAGGGGAATATTTCATCGCGCAGCTCTTTGCAGGATAAAGCCGCGAATCAGAAAGAATATCTTTACTACGATGTGACCTTTAGTGCTGAAAATCCGGTTGTCGCGCGTGACCTGCTGCAGGGCTATATTAACTATGTGACAACCGTGGTTGAAGATGATGTATATCATCGTCTTCGCTATCAGGTTGAAATGCGTAAAAGCCAGGCCATTGGGAAATATAATTTCGACAGCGCGCGCGCGGAAACGGCCTATCGTATCAATCTCGAACGCCTGCAATATGCCCTTGAAATCGCCAAGGCTGCCGGGTTGCAGAAACCGTCATGGAGCCATGGTTCATCCAATCAGGATGACCCGGATTTTCCGGTGACGCTGGGGGCAGATGGCCTCGATCGTAAGCTGAAAATCGTCGAGTCTCTTAAGACCCCGACCGTGCTGAATGCTGATTTGCAGAATCGTCATCTGTATATTGAAAAAATCAATGAGCTGAACATCGACAAGCTGATTTTCCAGCCATTTAAATATATGCGCGCTCCCATGGTGCCGCTTCAACGTGATGCACCAAAACGCTCGCTGATTGTCCTGTTATCTGCTCTGGCGGGCTTGATTGCGGGCTGTGGCTATGTGCTGTTAAATACAGCGATTAAGCAGCATCGTCTGACAACGGACAGGTTATCATAGCGCTTGAATGGTGTGTCCAACCGGGCAGAGGCGAAGCGTGCTCTGCCCGATTTTTTAAGGGTTTCTTAACGCGACGGAACCACCGCCCGGTCACGCAACGCCAGCGATAACACGTAATAAATCACGCACGACACCAGCAGCGAGTTAATCGTTGGCACACCCCACTCGGTCATCAGGCCAATCACACTGCCGACAAGCGTCGCGATAATCGCTATCCAGCCAATGGTTGGTGTTTCGCTGTCCCCAGGCAGTTTTCCTTCTGCACGGCTTTTATCCAGCGCGGCACGGTGTGTGCGCAGCAGCAGATAGTCAACCAGCATAATGCCGAGGATCGGAGGGAACACCACGCCCAGCACGGTGAGGAAGTCAACGAAGCGGTCAAGGATACCCAGCACCGAGAGCAGGGTGCCCAGCACGCCAATCACCAGCGTGGTATTCCGGTATTGTAACTTTTTACCGGAGATACCTTCGACGGCGTTAATCACCCCGAGAGAAGAGGAGTAGAGGTTTAAATCGTTCACGCGCAGTGTGGAAAGAATCACCACCAGTAACCCGACGCCGCCGGCTACCTGCGACATAATCGTCACGACATCGGCCGTTTGCAGCGTGCGGGCAATCATAATGGCCAACCCGTTCACGATAAACTCTCCGGCAATAATCGTCAGCAGAGTCACGCCGGCCACATGCCTGGATGAGCGTGAATAACGGGTCAGATCCGGCGTCATCAGGCTGGCAACAATCGCCCCGCCAACCACCATGGTGATGGCCGCGCTGATGGTCAGCGGGCTACCGGTGGGCGGCAGGTCAATAATTTGCTGAAGAGTGTGGCCGGACAACGTCTGGAAGGAGATAAACGCCACCAGACAAATAAACAGCGGCACGGCGATACGGGCGGTTACGCGCAGCGCTTTAAACCCGAAGGTTACCAGCACGGTCAGCAGCAGGCCGGAAAGACTGGCGGCCAGCGGGAACCCCAGGGCGCCACCGAGGGCAAAATTCAACGACTTGGCGAAGATGGCATTTTGAATGCCAAACCAGCCGAGAAGGCTGACGGCGACGACCAGACCAATCAACACCGAACCGATGCGACCAAAACCGCACCAGCGCGCCAGTAAGCTCCCGGATATGCCTTCTTTCATCCCGGCATAGCCCAGCCCGAAGGTCACGATGCCAAAGATCACGCTGCCGGCCAGAATGGCCAGGAAAGCGGAGGCCAGACTCATCGAATCCCCCAGTACCGCCCCCAGCATAAATTGGTCGAGTGCGGTAAGCATACCCATATGGACCACGGCAACGCTTAAAAATGAGACGCGCTTATTTTCAGGTACGCGACTTAACGGGTAGTCTTCAATACGAATCACGGAGTTTCCTTAGCAAAAATTAAATAAACTGGATGCCCTTTTCAATCAGACGGTCCGGTATAAAATTGTCCAACCCTGCGTGGCGGCAATACTCTTCGAACTGGCTCAGGGTATGCACCCCCGCTTTTTGATAGATGTTATAAATCCGGTTCTCTACGGTGCGATGGCTGAGATTATAAATCCGCGCTATTTCTTTCGTAGATAAGCGTTGCAGCATCAAAAAAAGCGTATCCAGTTCGGAACGGGTAAACACATCGTTATCGACTTCGGTTGTCAGCACCCCGGGTTTTTGCTGAGTGATATATTTCAGCGGTGACATGGTGTTGAGCAGTTTAGCGTTCCATGCAATACCGATAAAATCCCCATTTTCTCCATACAGTGGGATTTTTTCACAGACATAGGGCGTTAAGGTTTTCTGCCCATACCAGTAGTGAGTTTCGATCACGGCAACCCGTCCGTTACACGCCTGAGTGCGACGATCGTGCTCAATAAGCTCGTCTTCACATTCGGCCCATGCGGCAGGAAAATCACTGTCGAATCGGCCTTCAATCGCAAAGTTTTTCGGCGTATTGGTATATAAGTACGCCGCTTTATTCATATACAGGTGTTCTGAATCGGGGGCCTTGATACCCCAGGGTTCGGATAAGTGTTCCATCATGGCAATCAGAGCATTGAGGCTTGATCGTGGTTTATCTTCCGGTGATTCCATTTTTCCCCCTGAGGTGTATTTCAGATCTTCTTAGCCAGATAGTGGCGCGTATGCAAATGTGCATAATCGCCGAGTTCGCCATAAGCGGAGTAGCCTAACTTCTCGTAAAATCCGACGGCCTGGAAATTGAACGTATCAACATAGGCCATATGACAGCCGCGTTGTTTTGCTTCTTGTTCTGCTGCCAGCATCAGGTCACGCCCCACACCTTTACCCCGGCAGGCATCGCTGACCCACAAATACTGCACTTCCAACCCCCCCCACCAGGTTCTTGCGACAAGGCCTGCAAAGATTTGCTGGTTTTCGTCGCGTAACGTAAGAAAAAGGGGGTGGATATCAACGGGGGTTATTTTTGCATTGTGCTGCCACAGGCTGTTGATAACAAACGCTTCATCAGCATTTTCGGGCGTATCAGTTACAGTGATTTTCATTAGCCTCATGCTCTCATTATTCGAATAACAATTAATAAGATAACTTGTATATTAACCACGCGTAATTATCATTTATTCCCAGGTATTTCAAGAGTGTTTTTCCCCCTATCCCGGAATGATAAAAATGCCTAAAGTATGAGTCATGGGCGGCGATGTGAATCAGACGATACTAATATCCTGCTGTCCTTCCAGTTTGGCAAGGCAAAATTTCGGCCTCACCAGGGAAATTTCTACATGCAGTCCTTTTTCAGCGACCCTGTCTGCGGCGGATGAGAAAGTGAATAAATAAAGAAGTCTGAAGATGACGCCGGATGTCACTTTAGTAAATCTTTTTAAAATGATGTCGTTTCAGTAAAAGGCTGCTGCTAAAGCGGCCTTTTTTACTTGTTTCCTCACAGATTGATAACGCCCCCGTAACCCCACCCGCAAGATAACGCTATATAGTTGTAAAGATCCTCGCCAATTCTGCCGTTAATGATCTTTCAGGATGCCCACTTTACTTGCCCGGGAAACAATTATGGTCGATACATCGTTACCGCCGGCTATTGGCGGGAGCAGTGAGATGGTTTCATTGGTAAAAATCTGGCAACAGGCTGATTTTTTGATGCTTTTCCTGTCGTGGGGCATGTGGGCCATTGCCTGTCTCATTGGCTGGATGATGGACTCCTTCATGCTGGCGCTCGGCGTTGGCGGGGCGCTGGCGATTGTCGCCACGCTGGTACGTTATGTCTGGCCTGGCCGCCTGTTCACCCGGCTGTGGTTTGCTTTTACGTTGATCGCGTTTTCCGCGCTGTTGATTCAACTCGGTCAGGGAGAGGTTGAATACCACTTCTCCATCTTTGTCCTGCTTTCCGCATTACTCGCTTACCGCGACTTTCGTCCGCTGCTGATGGGCGCTGCCACCGCTGCCGTGCACCATGCACTGTTCAACTATTTTCAGGAAAACGACCTCTACGGCATCGTCTGTTTTACGCATCCCGGTTTCCATATGGTGGTGTTCCACGCCATTTTCGTCGTGGCACAAACCGCTATCCTGATCTTTATCGCCCACCGTATGGCGGCGGATGCCCGCGCGGCGTGCGAAGTGGCTGAGCTGGCGGCGTGGATTAACCGCGAACCCGGGCGCCTGACGCTGGGGCAGGGAAGCAATGAAAGCAAAACGCCGTTTGCCCGCACGTTCAGCAATACGCTGGGTACCATGCGGGGCACGCTCAATCAGGTGAGCGAAGGGGTCAGCACATTGCTGGAGGAGTCAGACAGTATTCTGCAACGTAATGCTGCGCTTTCGCAGCGCACCGATGAGCAGGCGAATGCACTGGCCGTTGCTGCAACGGCGATGGAGCAGATGAGTGAAGCCGCCACGTTGACCAGTGAAAAAGCGCATGCCGCACAGCAGCTGTCGCAGGGCGCGAACAGGGTGGCAAAACGCGGCGGCGAGAATATCGCCTCAGCGGTGAACTCGATGACGCAGATCGAGCAGGAGTCGCAACGCATTAATGTCATTCTGGAACTGATCGACGGCATCGCCTTCCAGACCAATATCCTGTCACTGAATGCGTCCGTTGAGGCGGCTAACGCGGGTCAGCACGGTCAGGGTTTTGCCGTGGTGGCGGCGGAAGTACGCATTCTGGCAGGGCGTTGCGAAAATGCGGCGAAAGATATTCGCCAACTGATCTCGACCTCTGTAGAACGCACCCACAGCGGTACTGAGCAGGTCGCCGAGGCGGGAAAAACCATGCAGGAAATTATTCAAACCATCAACGGATTGAATGACCTGGTGAAGGAGCTGGCCGATATGAACGACCAGCAGCTCACCAGTATCACGCAGATGAAAGACAGCGTGGAGAGCATTGACAGCAGCGTGCAGCACAACCTGAAGCATGTGGCAGAAACGCTGGAAGTGGCTCAACTGCAACAGCGTCAGGCTGAGGCTGTTCAGCAGGCGATTGCGGTCTTCCGCTTTGCCTGAGGAGCGTCAGTATCCGGCGGCGTTCATCACATCAATGCAGCTGGCTACATCCTTTGCGGCAGCCTTTTTTTGCTCCACGCTGAGCGCCTGGTACTTCTCAATCGACGATCGGCCCAGCCGATCGTCGTAGCTGACCTGTTTGACTGAGTAAGAGCTGTTTTCGTTAATAATAACTGTACGAATTTTATCGGCGAAGTCCTGCTCGCTGGTCGGCGTGCCCAGCACATCGACGGCGGCACAGGCAGCGGCGTCATAATGCGGATCGTGGGCCGGGCTTCTGAACATAAACCACCACAACGACAGTACGGCGGCAGCGAGCACTAATAGCGAGAACAGCTTTTTCATCACATCAACTCAATTCACCCGGAGCGGGCTATCATCAGGGGGCGCATTATACGGAGATATGCGCCCGGGGCGACCAAAATAAGCCTGACGGCGCTCAGCCATGCCTCTCGCGCAGCAGCGCATGCAGTTGTTCCGCCGGCTGTGGCTTACTGAGAAGGAATCCCTGTAAACGATCGCAACCTGCCGAGGCCAGCATCAATCGCTGCTCTTCGGTTTCCACCCCTTCGGCGGTAACGGTAATACCCAGACTGTGCCCCAGCTTGATCACCGATTCAACGATGGTGGCTGAGTTTTCGCGTACCCCTAGCGACTGAGTGAAGGCGCGGTCGATTTTAATGGTATCAACCGGGAACTGGACCAGATAGCTCAGGCTGGAATAACCGGTGCCGAAATCGTCGAGTGCAATACAGAATCCGGCGGCGCGTAGGGTCTTAATGGTTTTCAGCGCATGCTGTTCATTTTCCAGCAGCACGCCTTCGGTAATTTCCAGTTCGATTTGCTGCGGATTGATCCCATGCCGCGCCATAATCGCCATCAGATTGTCAATAAACCCAGGGGCAAGGAATTGCAGGGGTGAAACATTGACGGCAACGATCAGTTTTGGACAGGTGATCGCCAGTTTACAGGCCTGCTCCAGCACCCACTCGCCCAGAGCAATAATCAGCCCGGTCTCTTCGGCAATCGGCACAAACTCCGCCGGCGAGATGTTGCCAAGCTGCGAATGCTGCCAGCGCAATAGCGCTTCGACGGCAATGATTTTTTGGCCACTGACATCCATAATCGGCTGATACCACTGCATTAATCCCGTCTCATTTTCCAGCGCCAGATGGAGTTGCTGCGCCAGCCGCTGACGTTTTTGCAGGGCTTCATCCATGGCTGGAACAAACAGGCAGTAGCGCCCGCGTCCTTCCGCTTTGGCAGCGTAGAGGGAAATATCGGCTTTGCGCATCAGTTCCAGCCGCTCCAGCCCATGCCGTGGTGACAGTGCCACCCCAATACTGACGCCTACCCATAGCGTATGACCGCGCAGCGTCATCGGTTCGGCCAGCCGGGTAATAATTTTTTGGCACAGTTCGGCAACCTGCTGATCGTCTTCTACATCACCGATCATCACCACGAACTCATCACCACCCAGACGTCCGACAGCATCCTGTACTGGTAACAGCGACGACAGCCGTTGACCGATCTCGACGATCAGATCATCGCCCGTATGGTGGCCATAGGTGTCGTTGATCATTTTAAAGCGATCGAGGTCGAGCAGCAGCAGCGCCAGCTTCCCGCGCTTCAGAGGTAACTGATGCAATCGCTCATTGAGCTGTTCTTCTATCCAGGCGCGGTTGGGCAAGCCGGTGAGCACATCATGGCGGGCCAGATGCTGGGCGTGCGCTTCGCTGGCGGCGAGGCGGCGCATTGAGCTGGAGAGCTTGAGGGATGAATGCCACAGGCGGCGCGTCATAATGATGCACATCAGTGTGATACTCAAAATGGCCACCGCAATCAGCGGGCCTGTCACCATCAGCATCTGGCTGCCGGGGCGCATGGGTATCCAGGAGACACTGCTGACGGGAATACCGCTTGCTGAGGTCAGAAGAAAACCAGCGCTATTGGGCTGGTCTGGCACGCTGGGGGTAAAGCGAAAATGGCTGACCACACCGCGATGCTCAAGGAAATCGATAAAGCTGTAATGCAGATAGCGGATAAACACCAGTCGTCGCCCGGAATTATCCGGCAGAGTGCCGATCACCACCTCCGCAACCCGGCCACGCAGGCGGATAAAATCATGGATAAGAGCCGGCGATGCCGTGGGAAGCAGCCAGTGCGATAGTGACGGGCTGAGCGCATCGTAGCTGGAAACGGGGGTCAGCTTGCCCTCCAGCCAGCTGACCACTGGACGCTGCTCTGCATCCAGAAGATACATTTCATTATCGCCAACAAGATGAAACAGCCAGCTGCCAAATTCTGTGGGCTTCGCCAGCTGTGAAATTAGATCCGGTCCATTCAATAGGTTTTTGTGCTGAAGAGTAAAGTCGACCAGGTGCTGGGCGAAAATGTTTTCAATAACCTGTTGTTGTTTTTCTTGTGCTTTGGCATTGCTTTGCACGGTGACCCAATATGCAGTAAACCCACACCCTATCAGGGCAAAAAGCACCACAGCCACAACGGGTGCAACAACGCTACGCATAAACTCGCGGCGCAGTTCAGCTACCGTGCTGTATTCGATTTTCATTGACATTCCAGGATAGTCGAGTCGTTGCCTCAGGAAATACTGGCCCTGTTAAGCGCAAACATTACCTCATTACGTATTATTGGCAAAGTCAAAGACGTTATAAAATATCCGTTTATCTGAAATTCATCTCAGGAGAGGGGGGGGTTATCTCGGGCGCAATACACATCAATAATGAAAGGGTCGTCTGTCGGGGAGAGAGGCGCCCGGGAGGGTCATCAGCATGAACACCCCGGGAGCGTATTCATCAGAACGCGAGTTTCTCAGGTGTAAATTCTCTGAATGCATTATCTGAAGGGTGATAGCCCAGCACTTCCCGGGTACGGGTCAGATCAAAACGCTTGAAACGATTATCCGAAATGTCGTAACCGATGAAGAACGTTATATTCTCTGCTTCAACCGCCCCCGTCAGCAGCCTGACAGCATCTTCCGGACTGAGCCATGCACTGTAATCGCGGGCGTTATGAAGGTTGTCGGCGTGCCTTTGTTCAAACGCACCGATTCTGAGTGCGACGCAGCTCAGGCCGCGCTGCGTGGCATAAAATGAGCACAGCGCTTCACCGTAACATTTCGTGACACCGTATAAATTGGCGGGCGACACTTCCATTCCGGGATGGATCTGTACGTCGACAGGATATCCTTCAATGGTCTGTGCACTGCTGGCAAAAATGAAGCGCTGGCAGGGGGTTTCTGCCACGGCTTCCATTAAATAGGTCGTGGTCAAAATATTTGCGGGCAGCAGATCGGTGAAAGACGCATCGGCGTCAGGTATTCCCGCCAGATGAATGACCACATCAACCGGCTCTTCGGCCAGCAGTTCCGCTGCCGCACCCGGCTTTGACAGGTCCAGCGATATAAAACGGTGTGGTGAGGAGACGTCATAATCTGCTGCCACCCGGTCAGTCAGGACAAATCTGTAATGATCTTTCATCGCGCTGAAGAAGGTTCGCCCTATACGTCCACTGGCACCTGTCATCAATATTTTTTTTAACGCCATTCAGTCAAACTCCAGAGGTTGATCAGGCAGCCATTGTGCAGGGTCCAGGCCGTGCTGCAAACAGGATCCTATGCTCATTAATAAGTACAGAGACCCGCCCGTCATTCTGTGGCGTTTTACAGCCGCCCGGTGCTGCCACAAATGCGGATTTTCTCTGCCACCACCTGCTTCATCGCGGCCTTGCCCGGTGCCATATATTCTCGTGGGTCACTGGCGGCGGGATGTTCACCAAACCAGGACTTCACCGCGCTGGAGAAAGCGATTTTCAGCTCGGTGGCAACGTTCACCTTGCATATCCCCAGCGCTATGGCTTCGCGCAGCATCGCCTCCGGAATACCGGAAGCGCCGTGCAGCACCAGCGGAATATCTACCTGTTCACGGATTGCCGCCAGCCGGGCAAAATCCAGCTGAGGTTCACCCTGATACATCCCATGTGCCGAGCCAATGGCTACCGCCAGAGAATCAATACCAGTGCGCGTCACATACTCTTTCGCTTTTGCCGGATCGGTAAAGAAACTGTCCTCTTCATTGACGATCATGTCATCTTCCTGACCGCCAAGGCGGCCCAGCTCGGCTTCCACACTGGCATCGTAACGCTGACACAACGCCACGACCTGTTGTACCCGCTCAATATTCTGTGCGAAGGCAAAATGTGAGGCGTCAATCATTACCGAGCGGATACCCCCCTGCACTTTATGGCGGATATCATCGAAGGTTTCGTGATGGTCAAGGTGCAGCGCTATCGGCAGGTCGTACTGGCGTGCAGCGTCCTGACAGATGGAAACCAGATAGTTCAGCCCGGCGTACTGATAGGTGCCCGGTGTCCCGGCCATAATTACCGGGGAACGCAGTTCGGCGGCAGTTTCCGCAATGACCTGGACGGTTTCCAGGTTGTGGATATTAAACGCCGGAACGGCATAGCCCTCGCGCTGGGCTTTCTTCAACATTTCACGGTTAGACACTAAGTACATAACGCCTCCTGTTGCTTAATTATTCTGAAAATTCAGCATGATCTTGCCGTTCATCGGCTGACCATGAAGGGCACTGATGGCGCTGGCGTAAGTGTCGGCATCGCCCAGTTCGGCCATCAGCGGGGTGAGCTGAATGCACCCGGCGTTGAACAGCGCCACGGCCTGCTGCCACTCCACGCCTGGCCAGCGCCCGGAGTAGTTCATCCAGCTACCGAGAATGTGCAGCTCTTTGCGCAGGATCAGCCCAAAGGTGCTGCTGCTGAGGTTGAGATCGCGATGTAGCGTGCCGATCAACGCCAGTTGTGCCTGGGGGCCGGCCAGGGTAATGGCCAGTTCTACTGTTTGCGGGGTGCCTGCGGTTTCGAGGATCAACTGATCAAAGCGCTGATCATGCAGCAGGGGCTGCATATCAGCAGCGGTCAGCTCAGCGCTGTTAAACACCCGATCGGCTCCCAGCTGCTGCGCCAGTGCCAGACGTTGCGGATTGATATCAATCGCGCTAACGCTGCGAGCGCCCAGCGCTTTTGCCGCCTGCAACGCCAGCTGACCAATGGTGCCGGCACCGATAACCAACACCTCTTTACCCTCACAGCCCCCCGCCAACTGCATGGCGTGCAGGCTGACGGTCAGCGGTTCAAAAAAGGCCCCCGCCAGCGCGGTAGTTCCCGGAGGAAGAAGGAACAGATTACGGCGCGGCAGGACGATAAACTCCCGGTTTCCGCCATCGCTGCGTGAGCCGATAAACTGATAATGCCGACACTGCGACCACAGTTGACGCTGGCACTCTTCACAGGCAAAACAGGGCTGCAATGGCACGCAGGCGACCCGATCGCCAGGATGTAAATCGGTAATATCGCTGCCGCAGGCGGCAACCCGGCCGCTGAACTCATGGCCGAGGATAATTGGGTAAAAGTGCGCCCCCTCGTGGAAGATGCGCGGAATATCGGAGCCGCACAGACCGGCACATTCAACCTGTACCAGCACCTGATCGGGCTGTTCGAGATGAGGCAACGGTCTTTCTTCAACCGTAACGCTACCTCCGGCGTGTATAACGACAGATTTCATGTTGATTACTCCGGTAACGCGGGGTTGACCCCCGCGAGTTATTTCGACGGTTCGGTGAGATCAGACGCCTCAGGTGCGGGTATCGCCTGACGTGCACGCCGCCAGGTCAGGAACACGCCGATGGCATAGACCGAGCCAATCGCCATCAGGGCCGTGACGTTTTGCCAGGTCAGTAGCTGGATGAACAGATAAGTGATCGGTGAGCCGCCCTGGTCCATGGACGCTACCATGCCGCCGGGGGTTTTCAGCGCACCGGCATTGGCCGCCAACTGGGTATGCAGGCCGATGGTTTGCGTGGCAATCCAGAGCGTGATGCTCATGATGATCACGCCGGAGATCAGTGTGCGGAACAGATTGCCCTGGTGTACCGCAACCGCCATCGCAACAAAGAAACCAATGGTTGCGAGGTCACCAAACGGCAGCACTTTGTTACCCGGCAGCAGAACCGCGACCAGAATTGTCAGTGGGATAAAGATCAGGCTGGCAGATACTACGGCGGTATGACCGAGCAGCAGGGCAGGATCGAGACCAATCAGGAACTCCTGGCCGCCAAATTTAGCCTGGAGCCGCTTGCGTGCATGTCGGGCGATCGGTGTCAGGCCGTCCATGATCGGTTTGATCACGCGCGGCATCAGCAGCATTACCGCTGCGGTTTTCACCGCCAGTTGCAGGATATCTTTCACATCATAGGAGGCCAGCACGCCAATAATCAGCCCCATGATAAAGCCCACCGTGACCGGTTCGCCAAAGGCGCCAAAGCGCTTCTGAACATCGTCGGCACTGAAGTGGATCTTGCGCAGGCCGGGGATCTTTTCGATCACGGCATCCACCAGCACGGCGAAAGGCCCCATATAAGCAGAGGTGCCGTGTGGAATGGCAATCCCATCCAGACCAAAGAAGTCACGCGTATCGCGGGCAAACCAGTCGCCCAGTTTGTAGACGAACGCGGCATGCACCACCACACCCAGAATGCCGAGCCAGTAGGATCCCGTCGCCAGATGCACGAGTGCACCGGTGAAGGTCATATGCCAGATATTCCAGATATCCACGTTCACCACGCGCGTCATGCGGGTGATCAGCATCAGGATATTCACCCCGATGGCGATTGGGATCGCCACTAACGCAATCTGTGATGCCCAGGTCATGGGGGACGATCCCGGCCAGCCCACGTCCACCACCTCCAGGCCGATCTGGAAATGCTCGGCCATGGCTTTTGCGGCCGGGCCAATGGAGTCCAGCATCAGGCCAATCACCAGCCCGATACCGACAAAGCCAATGCCGATATGCAGCCCGGATTTAAACGCATCCCCCAGCTTCATACCCAGCGCGACCGAGAAGAGAATGATCACCAGCGGCAGCATCACCGTCGGGCCGAGATCGAGGATGTAACGCATAATTTCAGTAAACATAGAATTACCCCTGCAACAGCGTCAGGATTTTTTGCCGGAGCGCATCAATTCCTACGCCGGAAACGAAAGGCATCCCATGGACCACCGGGATATCACCGAACGTGCGATCCACGCGAGCGGTCGTGCAGATCAGGTCGGCATCGTCCATATAGGTTTCGATCTCGGTGACGCGGCACTGCACCAGGTCTAGGGTGATGTCGTGCTCTTCACACAGCTCTTTGATCTCTTCTGCTGCCAGAGTGGAGGTCGCGACGGCACCGCCGCAGGCAACGATAATTTTTCTTTTCATAGGTCACTCCTGTTGTAGGGTCAGGTAAGACAAGGGTCAGGCCGCCGTCGCCAGCAGTTGCCGGTTAAAACAGGTGGCAATCTCTGCTTCCGGGACGTTAAGTAGCGTTTCAATAAATTCTGGCTGTTGCAGCTGGCTAAACAGTGCCCGCAGTAACGTCATTTGCTGTTGTGGATGGGTAACCACCAGCGCGATAATCAGCGTGGCGGCCACTTTTCCGTCGTCATCGGCCTGGTCAAATTCGATCGGGATAGTTGGGCGGATCAGATAAATGGCCGGTTCAATCGCATGGATAGCTTCACAGTGCGGGATGGCAACGGCGTGATTTTCCAGCGCAATACCCGTCGGGTAACGGTGTTCCCGCGCCAGCAGTGCCGCCGGGTAACCCGGCAGCACTACACCTTCGGCCAGCATCCGTTCTCCTATATGCGTCAGCACCTGCTGTGCGTTGTCGAAATGCACGCCTGACGTGATGAACAACCGATAATCATGCATGGCTGACCCCTTTCAGTGTCTGTGGTTGACGTTCGCAGCCAAAGGCATAGTCGCGCAGGACGTCCTGAATTTTATCGATGATTAAACGGGTCGGTGTCGGGGTGAGTTCGCCGCACAGCACGCGGGAAAACTGCTGTGGAAGATATTGGCTGAGCAAACCTAACGGGATCGCTGTCGTTGCCAGGTTATCCATCAACTGGCTGAAGGCGCGATGAATGCGCGGATGTGGCCAGTAATAACGGATGCGGTCAGACAGACTGAAATGAATATCCACCAGCGAGTCGCTGAATACCGGGCGGTAGTACTTCTTCCAGTAGCCGGGTTCGTTAAGCATGACCTGGTCAATCACGGCAAGGATCTGGCTCTGCTGTTCCGGGGCGATCAACACCTGCTCAATCGTGGCCAGAGCGAATACGGCCTCGCGCAGGGCAAAGGTCAGTGCCGGGCCGACTTTCAAAATGGCGAAGTGATCCTGCACCAGTGCACGATAGGCGCTGCGGGTTTGGTAGTCCGTTGAGTGGGCTTCATACACCAGCGGCGTGGTGGCAATGAAGTCGCGCAACCCTTGTGCCAGTGCGGGCTGATAGTGCACCACGCTGCTGTGATCGAACTCAACCCCAGGTTGCACCACGATGGCGATGATCCGCCCGATGGCGTCTTCCAGCCCTGCAGTGCGGAACGCCTGATGATGCAGCTCAATCGTCGCCGCTGCATCCGCTACGTGGGTGATATGCACTGTATTAATGGCGCTGGCTTCGCCACCCGGCACCGGAACTTCCGTGCCGATCACGTAGGTCAGTGCGGCTTTCTGCTGAGGTGTTGCGGTAATCTCGGCAATACAACACAGCTCAGCGGCACGCTGCGCCACCGTTTCCGGTGGTAACGGGTTGGGATCGTCTGCGCAGGGCATGGACGCATCAAGATGGATCTTGCTGAAACCCGCCTGCACATAGGCAGCGATCAGATCCCGGGATTTGGCCATCGCCTGCTCTGCGGGCTCATGTTGCCAGCAGTTCGGCCCAAGATGATCGCCGCCGAGGATCAGACGTTGTGACGGAAACCCCACCTGGTCGGCAATCGTCAGCACGTAATCACGAAAGCTCTCCGGCGTCATGCCAGTGTAGCCACCAAACTGATTGACCTGATTGGATGTGGCCTCGATTAATACCGCACGATCGCTGTGCAGATCCATTCTCAGTGCCGCTTCGATCACTAACGGGTGTGCAGAACAGACTGAGCAGATGCCAATCTGTGGATCTCGCTGGTGTTGTTCAATGATCTTTCTCATATACCCTCCGGTTGACTACGCAAACAATCGTTTGTTTTCGAATGTGGCGCAATTGGCTTCCTGTTCTTTTGTGATCGGAGTCATAATCTTTTCGTATTCTTTCGTTGTCTTTCTTTGTCTTTATTGTCTTTTACTTTCTAATACTTCCGTTTAAGCTTTCGCCTATCATCATTTCAGGAGCCGTTATGAATACGTTTGAACGCCGGAGGAAGATTGTTGAGCTGGTCAATGCTCAGGGAAGCCTGTTGGTTAACGATATTTCGGGGAAGTTAGGCGTGACCGAAGTCACCATCCGTGCAGATTTACGGCTGCTGGAAGAGAGAGGGTTACTGACACGTTTTCACGGCGGTGCCGCCAGAGTCAGCAGTGTGCTTCAGGAGCCTGAGGCCGTGCAGTATCATGCGGAAGTCAGCCTGACGGACCGTTATCAGCTGGCCTCCTGGCCGAAAAAACGCATTGCCATTGCGGCCGCAGGGCTGGTGCAGGAAGGCGATACGCTGATCCTCGACAGTGGCAGCACCACCAAACTGATCGCCGAGGAGCTGGTGGCTTTCAGCAATATCACGGTGATCACCAACAATCTGCCCGCGGCTTTTATCCTGGCGGAAAACAAAGATATTACGCTGGTGGTGTGCGGCGGCACGCTGCGGCATAAAACCATTTCGCTGCACGGCTCCATTGCGGAATATGCCCTGCGCGACGTCTCTGCCAATCTGATGTTTGTCGGGGCCGATGGGCTGGACCCGGATAACGGCATCACCACCTTTAACGAAGGGTTTGCCATCAGCAGCGTCATGGCGGCGGCCGCGCATAAAGTGGTGGTGGTAACCGATGCCAGTAAGTTCGGCCGCAAAGGTTTTAACCAGGTCCTGCCGCTGGCAAAAATCGACACCATCATTACCGATGATGCCGCCCCGCCAGAGGTGCTGGATCAACTGATCGGCAAAGGGAAGACAGTGATGGTCGTGTAGGCGAGAATGGTGGCGGTTATGGCCATTGACGGGCAGTGTGCAGGATACGCAGTATCTGCAGGCTACAACTATCGACCTGATAAATCATGACGTAATGGGGATGTACCACCGCCTCATGAGTGCCGGGCACTCGCCCCATTTTGTACATGTCCGGGTGACGACATGCTGATTCTGCGATAATTTCAAAGCGATCATCCAGTTCAACTGCGGCCAGCGGGTTGTCTTTGGCAATATAATCCATGATGGTTTCCCTGTCCTTCAGGGCATGTGGCTTCCATACCAGTTCCATGATTATTCCTTAAGCAGAGCGCGCTTCCTCGCGGCAAAAATTTCCCGGACTTGCTGATGATCAAGGGAAGGGCTGTCATCATTCTGTGAAATCAAAACCTGTTCACTAAACCACTGCTCATACGCTGCGGCTTCATGGGCGCGTTTAAGCGCCGCAGAACGATCGGGCCGTGTACCCGTTGGTCCTATTTGTGGGTCAAAGCCTGAAGAGTCAATATCAAAGCGTTCGATGCCCAGGTCTTTCAAATAGATAACCAATGACTCCAGTCGTTTAAACAGACGCGTCTTGCGGCTGCGTTGCGTAGTCAGTTGGCTCTCTATGCGTCCATAGCGGATCAACAATATCCAGCCTCCGGGCTGAGCCACCACCTGGACGGAGTTGATTGCACCGGCTTCTGCCAACTTATTGAACGTGGCGTGATCGATTGTTTCGTTCATCGTTATGCACCTTAATTCTTGCGCGCAAATAATAATCGAATTATACGCAATTAACTGTTAATCGCAATTCTGCCGGGGTATTTACCCGGCTTTAATGGGATAGCTGACCAGCGGCTTAATCTCTTTCAGCACAAACATACTCTGCATCTCTTTGATGCCTGGCAGGCGGCGGATCACTTTCATGGCAAAGTCAGCGTAGGCATCCAGATCCTGGGCTACCACCTGTAACAGAAAGTCTGCATCGCCGCCGATACTGTAGCAGGCCACCACATCCTCCAGTGCGGTGACTTCCTGTTCAAATTTGCGTGCTTCGGCCTCGTTGTGGCTATCGATCGATACGCGGACAAAGACCATTACCCCCAGGCCAATTTTCTTGCGATTCAGCACGGCGCGATAGCCCTGAATGACTTCATCCTCTTCCAGCTTGCGCACTTTACGCCAGCATGGCGATGCCGACATACCGATATGGTCGGCCAACGTCTGATTGGTGACGCGCGCATCGTTTTGCAGCAGCGCCAGAATTTTCATGTCGATTGTGTTTAAGGTCATCAGGTCCATTTCTTCTCATATTGATATTTCAATAGGTTAATCTTGCCCTTTTTAGGCATTTTTACAACAGATTGAGACAACCTTTTCCCGCCACGCTGCGCAATAATATTCGCCTGATTATTGTGACTGACACCAGGAAATTTCGATGAAATTTGACGCCACGCAGCACCGTTGTACGATTATTATCGACAATCAACTCAGCCCCGGGCTGGCGATGAATGCTGCCAGCGTGATTGGCATCAGCTTTGGCCGCACGGTCGACAATCTGGTGGGGCCGGATCTGCAAAGTGGCGATGGGGTGAACTATCCGGGGGTGATCTATGCCCCGTTGCCTGTGCTGCTGGCAGAGGGCAGTTATGTGCAACAATTACTGTCTATCGCCAGTCAGGATGAGGATATCTACGCCATGCCGTTTAGCGCGCTGGCACAGTCGTGCCGGACGTATGAAGAGTATGGGGAACGTATTTCCACAGTCAGCAGCCCACAGATTGAGCTGGTCGCGATTGGCTTAATCGGGCCAAAGAAGAAGATCACGCAACTGACGGGGAATCTGGCGCTGTATAAGTAGAGGGTGCAATGAAGATTATCGACAGTGACATTCGCAATGTGGTCAGCGGGCAAAATGTTCGGGTGATGACCCCGGCAAACATCTATGAATGTGTGTTACAGGATGATGTGTTTGTCGGCCCGTTTGTCGAGATCCAGAAAGGGTGCGTGATTGGGCGCGGCAGTCGTATTCAGTCGCACACGTTTATCTGCGAGAACGTCACGCTGGGCGATCACTGCTTTATCGGGCATAACGTCACCTTTGCCAACGATCTGTTTCACAGCGGTAAACCGGATGCGGATGCGCAAAACTGGCTGCGCATCACGCTGGGCGACCATGTTACCGTGGGCAGCGGCGCGACCATTCTGACGGAAACGATATGCAGCGGTGCGGTGATTGGCGCGGGCAGTGTGGTCGTGAAGCCGGTGACCATCAAGGGAATTTATGCCGGCAATCCTGCCCGGCTAATCAGAACGCTGTGAACCTCTTCGCCTGTCAAGGCAACCCTTTTTCCAGACTGGCCCCATCCCCGCAAGAGAGTGCTTGCTGTGGATTTTAAAACCTCCACGGCATCTCGATCTGATGTAGGGGGCGATCATTTTTCCGATCGCCCCGTACCAACGCTGGACAGCGGCCTGATCAACGTGACCCGGAATGGAAAAGGATTATCTTCAGAACGATGCTGCCATCGGTGTTTTACTGACGGCATAATCGACTAAAGTGATTGCCGGAGTGCCTAACTGATACGTGCTTTTAACAGGGAGTGATCTGTGTCTGATACCGTTACCCACCCATTGACCTGGCAGACCGACCCGGCAAACGGCCTGCTGCCAGTGCAACTCTGCGAGTGTATTGAAAACCTTTTGCTGCCTGCCGGGCTGGTCGTGACCCATGCGCCGCAGCGCGAGGCAGAAAGTGCCGACTACGGAGCCTGCCGCCTGTCGGTCAATCATCAAACCGTGGTTTTCCGTGTTGCGCGTACTACCCCGACGAAAGTCGGTCAGTTTGTCACGCTATGGCAGCGGCCAGGCGTGGGTGATGAGATTGCCCCGCTGGACAGCGAGCAGGACATTGCCGCCGTGATAGTGGCCGTTTTTGATGAGGAGAACCGCGGTATTTTTCTGTTTGATGGCGACATTCTGGTGAAACAGGGCGTGTTCTCCCGCCAGGGCGTGGGCGGCAAGCGTGCGCTGCGGGTTTACGCGCCCTGGGTCACACCTCTGTCGCGCCAGGCGCTCAAAACACAGCAGTGGCAGAGCCGCTATTTTTATCCGCTACATTCTGAATACTCTGCGGGTGGCGATGTGTGGCGGGGGCTGAGTCGGGAGAACCGGGGAAGCTAGCCCCACGACATGATGATGTTGGCGTACGGGCCAGCTCTTTTTTCCGGTCGGCCGTGTTGATGGTGTGCACCTTCTTTTCAGCTCGACGTTACTCCGCAAAAACCTCAATCCCTTTACGATCAAGGGTGTTTAACAGGCGAAGTGCGGCACCATTTGGCTTTTTCTCTCCACGTTCCCATTTTGAGATGCTGGCTACTGTCATATTCATCGTATAGGCAAGTCCGGCCTGGCTGATCCCCAAACGGTCACGCATCGCCCGGATATCTTTGCCTTCCATTACCATGATTTTTGGCAACTTTTCGCGAATTTCCTGCGCTCTGATGCGAGCATCCAGGCGTTTCACTGTCTCATCTGAAACGGCACCTATTTCATTAAAACTGTGCGCCATTTCCTGTAGTTGTTTAAGACGGCTCATAACAATGTACCTCTCTTAATCTGCCTGTCTCTATTGCCTTATTAATAGTCTGAGCTGACATGCTGAGAAAATCGTGAGCAATATCGCGATAGGTTTCCAAATCATCATCTGGAATTTCTTTCTGTCCGCGTTTGCTGACATCGCTTTTAATCCAGCCATCAATGAAAAATAGGTTTTCGCCCAATCTGAAGGCAACAATTGAGCGCGACCCTCCGCTTTTGCCTCGCTGTAAAGGGATGCGCTTTTTGTAAACATTTCCGCCTAAATCTGCATCGAAAAGTCCGCTGACAATTTCCTGAGCGATTTTGCACAGTGTTGTGTCTGGGATATTTTGCTTCTTAAGGCTTCTTTCGAAAAGGTTGGTCACATAAATACCCACGGTTCGATTCTTCCATAATCGTTCACCACGCTGTAATGCCTCTTTTCCTTGTGGTACTGAGTACTATAGTTTTGTGAGGAGCATTCTGCAATATGGATGAACAAAAAAACATCAGTTGCAGAAGAGGAAATGACGCCTTCTTATTCATGATTAAGTGGTCTGATGGGCTTGCCGATGATGATTTTAAAACATCTTTTTCATCATAACACTGTGTTCAAAATGCCAACCTCCGTTACCTGCCTGCCATAACAATAAATAATTAAATCAATATGTTATGCACCATATCTGCACATTGCTGTGTGCCAGGATAGTGCATATATCGCTCTGATAAACACACCGACAGTGCCCACGCGGCGTACTGCCTGCCCCCGCAATCCTGGCCTGTTAATTGCTTAGCTAATCCTGCTAACCCTTTAGCCTGACAATGGCGTCAGTCAACGTTAACCATCCCAACATCCCCTTTCTCTTTCATGGCGATCATGAAGGGCTTCCCGTGGGGGAAATAAATTAAAAAACAGCATCAGGAGTGTTTATGGCTATCAGTCGGCGTTCATTTATCAGTGGCAGTGTGGCATCCGCAGTCGGCATGGCAACGCTGGGGTTACCGAAGTTCAGCTTTGCCGCGGGCGACAACCCGATCAAAGTGGCGACCATTCTCGACCTGTCAGGCGGCCTGGATATTTACGGTAAACCGATGGCCGATGCCATCAACCTCGCGGCGTCCGAAATTAACGCCAGCGGCGGCCTGCTGGGGCGGCCGTTGCAGATGATTACCTATGACGCGCAGTCGAATATGCAGCTCTATGCGCAGTACGCACAGCAGGCCGCGCTGAAAGATAAAGTGGCCGTGGTACACGCCGGGATCACCTCTGCTTCACGCGAAGTGATCCGCCCGGTACTCGACCGCTTCCGCACCCTCTATTTCTACCCGGCGCAGTATGAAGGCGGTGTCTGCGACCGTAACTACTTCTCCTCCGGCTCCACCCCGGCGCAAACCGTTGAGAAGATGGTGCCTTATGCGATGAAGAAGTGGGGCAAAAAGGTTTACATCCTGGCGGCCGACTACAACTACGGCCAGATCATCTCCTCCTGGGTGAAGAAGTATGTTGCCGATAACGGTGGGGAAACCGTGGCCGTCGAATTCTTCCCGCTGGACGTCACCGACTTTGGTGCCGCCATCTCGAAAATCCAGACGGCGAAACCGGACTTTATCTGGTCGGCGCTGGTGGGCGGGGCGCACCTGTCGTTCTACCGCCAGTGGCACGCGGCAGGCATGACCGGAAAAATCCCGATGACCTCCACCAGCTTCGGCAGCGGTAATGAACACATCATTCTCTCGCCGGAAGAGAGTAACGGCATGCTGATCTGCGCCAACTATATGCAGGAGATCAACCAGCCGACCAATATCGACTTCGTTAAGCGTTTCAAAGAGAAGTATGGCCCGAATGCCCCTTATGTCAGCGACCTGGCGATGGGCGCCTATCAGGGCTTCCTGCTATGGGCGGAAGGGGTGAGAAAAGCGGGGGATACCGACCGGATGAAGGTGATTGAAGCACTGGAAAGCGGATTGTCGATTGATTCACCCAGCGGTAAAGCGACCGTCGATGCGGGCACCCATCATCTGACGCTGGATGTGCATATCGCGGAGGTCAAAGACCACCAGATGCAGATCCTCGAAACCTATGCGCAGCAGCCACCGCTGGATACTGCAATGGTGTGCGATCTGAAAAAGAATCCGCGTGACACCAAGCAGTATCAGATACAGCTGTAAGGAGGGAATATGGACTGGATCATTATCTACAGCGTTGAAGTGCTGAACGCGATTGCCACGCTGATTGTCATGAGCCTTGGGCTGGCGGTGGTGTTCGGCATGATGAAGATCGTCAATATGGCACACGGTGAATTTATGATGCTGGGGGGCTATGTGGCGATCCTCGCGACCAATCAGTGGGGCGTGCCGATCTGGATCTCCATGCTGGTGCTGGCACCGCTGGTGGTGGGGATCTTTGGCATCGTGGTGGAGCGGGTGATCATCCGTAACCTCTACGGGCGCATCATCGACACCATGCTGGCGACCTGGGGGTTGAGCCTGGCGATTATCGGCTCGGCAACCATGGTGTTTGGCAATACGACGCTCGGCATCAGCTCCCCGCTTGGGGGCGTGACCATCGGCAGCCTGAATACCAGCGGTTATGCGCTGTTTATGATCGGCTTCTCGCTGTGCCTGATGCTGGCGCTGTGGCTGCTGCTGAAGTTCACCACCATCGGCCTGTGCGCCCGCGCTACCATGCAAAATGCACGGATGGCAGCGGCGCTGGGCACCAACCCCGGAAAAATCTACAGCCTGACCTTTGGTCTGGGGGCGGCGCTCTCCGGCCTCGGCGGGGCACTGCTGGCGCCGATCACCGGGGTGATCCCGACGATCGGCATCAGCTATATCGCCAAAGCCTTTATCACCGTGATCGGCGGCGGTAGCGCGATCATTGCCGGAACGCTCACCTCCTCAACGCTGTTTGGTTCTATTTCGCAGGTGGTCACCTTTATGTCTACGCCGGTGTTTGGTGCGGTAGCGCTGCTGCTGTCGGCCATTGTTCTGCTGCGCCTGTTGCCGCAGGGCATTACTGGTCGCTTCTTTCGGAGATCCCTGTGATGAAAACATGGCCTGAATGGGTAAAAACACTGCTGGTGGTGATCCCGGCGGCGGGGGTGACGCTGTGGTTATCCGGTGCGCTGGAGCTGTACACGCTGCTGTCGCTGACGGTATTTCTGGTGATGGCGATCCTGTCGCTCAGCCTGGCATTTATCTGGGGCTACGGCGGTATTCTCTGCTTCGGTCAGGCGGCGTTTTTCGGTATTGGCGCTTACACCTACGCTATCTGTGCGATTAACTTTGGCGACTCCACCTGGGCTGTGGTGGCAGCGATTGTCGTGCCAACGCTGTTCTCGCTACTGCTGGGGTACGTGATTTTTTACGGCGGCGTCAGCGACGTCTATCTGGGAGCGATCACCCTGGCGGTCAGCCTGGTGCTGTTTAACTGGATGAACTCCACCTCCGGCAGCGAATACCGCCTGGGTGAAGCGCTGCTCGGCGGTTTTAACGGCATGCCATCCGTGCCAACGCTGAACGGCCTGTTCAGCCCCGACGATATTCTGTCGCCGGAAGCGATTTTCACCGTCACCGGTTTCTGCCTGATCCTCTGTTACGCGCTGCTGAAGCTGACGCTGGCCAGCCGCTTTGGCAAAACCGTGGTGGCGATCCGTGAAAACGAACAGCGCGCTGGGCTGCTGGGCTATAACGTCCCGGCCCATAAGCTCGGCACTTTTGCCATCGGCGGTGCGATTGCCGGGGCGGCGGGCTGCCTGTACGTCAACTGGGGGGCATTCGTCAGCCCCGGCGTCTTCAGCATCAGCCAGTCGGCGCAGATCATTATCTGGGTGATTGTCGGCGGGCGCGGCACCTTAATCGGCCCGGTGATCAGCTGTGTGGCGTTGCAGTGGCTGGTGACCCGGCTTGGGGCGCAGCAGAGCGTCGACACCAATCTGGTACTGGGGGTGATCCTCACCGCCTTTGTGCTGCTGATTCCTGGTGGACTGCTGCCTACCTTACAGCGGCTGATACGGCGTAAAGCCAGACCACAAGCGGATGCTGAGATGTCGGAGGTGAAACTGTGAACAGCCGGATTATTCTGCAGACAACGAAAATGGGCGTCAGTTTTGGCGGCGTCCATGCGGTGAAAGAGGTGGATTTTACCCTGCGTGAGGGCGAGCTACGCTGCCTGATCGGGCCGAACGGCGCGGGGAAGAGCACCTTCTTCAAGATGCTGAGTGGCCAGGTGCTGCCTACGCGCGGCGAGTGCCGTTACCGCGACCAGGTCATCTCCGGCCTGAAACCCTGGGCCATCGCCCGGCTCGGCATCGGAATTAAAACCCAGGTGCCCAGCGTATTCGAGGGCTTAAGCGTCTATGAAAATCTGTGGCAGGCGGCAGCGGTCAAACTGCCGAAAGCGCAGATCCCGCAGCATATTGCCCAGGTGCTGGAGCAGATCGATCTGGTTGCCAGCGCCGACACGGTGCTGTCTGAGATGTCGCACGGTCAGCGGCAATGGGTGGAGCTGGGGATGATCCTGATTTCAAAACCCGATCTGGTGCTGCTGGACGAGCCTGCCGCCGGGATGACCTGGCACGAAGTGCGCAAAACCGCCGAGCTTATCAAAGAGATCAACCTCAACAGCACGGTCGTGGTGGTGGAGCATGACATGGAATTTATCAGCATGATCGCTCAGCAGGTGACGGTGTTTAACCAGGGGGAGGTACTGGCGGAAGGCACCTTCCGCGAGGTCACGCAGAACCCGGCGGTCAAAGAAGCTTACCTCGGAAATACGGAGATCAAACATGCTTGAACTGAAAGGGCTGGTTTCCGGTTATGACAAAGTGCCGGTGCTGCATAACGTTGATCTGTTTGTCGGTGCCAAAGCCTTTACTGGCATTCTGGGCCGTAACGGCATGGGGAAAACCACGCTGCTGCGCGCCATCATGGGCGAACTGCCCGGCTGGCAGGGGCAGGTGTTGCTGAACGGCATTGATATCAGCCGCTATGAGGCGCATCAGCGCGCGGTGGCGGGCATTGGCTTTGTGCCGCAGGGGCGGCAGATTTTTCCCACGCTTACGGTGGAAGAAAACCTGCGCATGGGCTGTGTGAAAAACTTCGCCAAGGCGGCACCGATGGTGGAGCGGATGCTGGAGCTGTTTCCGCGATTGAAGCGGCTGGTGGCTCAGCCCGGCGGATCGCTGTCCGGCGGTGAGCAGCAGTTGCTGGCGCTTGCCCGCTGCCTGTGCGGTGAACCGCAGCTGGTGTTGCTGGATGAGCCAACGGAAGGGATCCAGCCGAATATCTGTGAGGAGATCATCGAGACGCTACGCGTGCTGCGCCATGAAATGGATATTTCTATTATCCTGGTTGAGCAGGACATCGAGTTCCTTTATGCGCTGTCCGACCGTATTCATGTGATTGAGAAGGGGGCGATTGTTGAAGTGATTGACCCGCGCCAGACCAGCGCGCAGGCGATTGCCGAACAGCATATCGGGTTCCATGTAGCGTAGGGATGACCTTCTGTTTCGGTCTGCCCGCAAACCCTGGCGCGTTGAATATAATACCCGTCCTGCGCGGCACAGTGTGGCACAGCACAACGCGTTACCTTCTCTGATGATGGTACGGCCTGTTGTCGTGCTGCACTGACGGGAAATGCATGCGATGGGTACTGATACAACGCTGGGTGGGTTAAACGGCCTGAAGGTGTGCATGGTGCATCCGGCCAACCGCGAGATTGATGCCGTTGCCGGGCAATTGGTTGCGCTGGGCTGCACAATGTTGCACTGCTGGCCGCTGGCACAGCCGATGCCGCAGGCGGATGTGGTGGTGGTGCGCATCGATTGCCGTTATCGCCCGGCGCTGCTGGCCCTGAGCCAGGCGCTGCGCGAGCGCGAAGTGCCGCTGATAGCGCTGGTGAACTATCAGGATCTCGCCGCGCTGGCACTGATGCTGGAACTCTCCCCACAGGCAAGCATCGCCGAACCGCTTAACCCGTTCGCCCTGGCGGCACAGCTAAACGCCTGCGCGCAGGTGGCGCAACAGCTGCGTCATCTGAAGCAGGAACTGACGCAAAGCCAGCGCCGTCTGTTTCTTCACACCAAACTCAGCCGGGCCAAACTGCTTCTGATGAGTGAGCGCCATCTTGATGAAGGGAGCGCCCACCGTTTACTGCGCTCTGAAGCGATGAACCGACGTTGTACGCTGGAGCAGGTGGCCGACCGCATTATTGATGACAGCCTGAACCTCACTCGCCAGGCAGGCTGACGCTGCGTTTTTTTATCAGTGAGGTGGGCGAACAGCCAAAGGCCTTGCGGAAGGCCAGGCTGAAATGTGACATATCGTTAAAGCCGTGATCGAACGCCACTTCGGTGATGCTGCGCGCCCGTCCTTCCAGCAGCACTTTGCGGCAGGCGACCAGGCGCAGCTGCCAGAGCGTGCCGATCGGCGTACTGTCGTGGGCGGCAAACAGGCGGCTGACGGTGCGGGGGGAAACGTGGTGGGCGCTGGCGAGGCTGGCAATCGAAAGCTGCTGTTGATGCAGGTTCTGCTTCAGCCAGGCGACCATGCGGGCATACAGATCCGGTTTGCCTGACGCATCGCTTTTTTGCAGGTTAATGGCGGCGGCAATCAGTTCAAACAACGTGCTGGCAAACTGCCCGGTGTGCCCGGCACTCTCGGTATCACTGTTGTAGTCGAAGGCTTCCAGCATCATCTGCCGTAAGGTGGTGACGCCCGGACGATGGGCATCAAGCCTGACACCGGCAAGCGCATCAATCCCCGGTGCGCTGTGATCAAACACGGTGCGCGGCAGGCGGATGATATTGATCGCGGCCTGATCCATGGCGAAGTTAAACGGCCGTGCAGCATCATAAATCACCATATCCCCTGACTGCGCCGTACTGCGGTGACCATTCTGCTCCAGCTGACCGCTACCGCTACGAAATAACCCGATATAGTAGTCACTGGCCGGGTGCTGGCGGATGCACTGTGGGGTGCGCTGCCACACCAGCGCAGTGCGCGAGGTATGGCTGGCAATATCAACATCGGCCAGTGTGCTGTAGGTGAAACTACCCGAGAACTCCGTGGCCTGGGTCTGCTGTGCCCGGGCATTGATCAGCCGCGAACACACGGCATCGCGCCAGGCATCAAAACGGTGGCGGGATTCAAAATCCTCAGTGGAAAAATACTCTTTCATGCTCTTTCCTCGCAGAGTGACCGGGCATCAGCGCAATATTCTTCGCGAACTCATCACTGATACTGCAAAAACAGGGCCATAACGCGCGGACAAAGAGAAAATTAACGGTTTTTAACGTGATGATGTTAAAGGGATTTTTTCAGCATGGCAGAAGGGCAAAGCCGGGCGCACCATCGCGGGGAGCGGGTGCGCCGCAGCGGGGCGACAGGTTACAGTTCGGGGTGCATCCGGTGCCATTCGGTCACCTGTTGCCAGGCCCAGCCGCCCTGGATGGCGCGGGTTTCATCAAAGTGGGCCGCGACCAGCTGGAAGCCGATCGGTGCACCCGCGGCGGTTTTGCCGCAGGGCAGGGTGATAGTCGGGTGGCCGCTGCTGTCAAAGGCGCTGGTAAAGCGCAGCACACCCCGGAACAGCTCGTCGTCGGTGCCGAAGCGGTCCATGGTTTCCCAGGTCAGCCCGGCAAAGCTGTTGGCGGGGGCGAAGATCAGATCGACCTGCTCAAACAGCGCATTAAGGGTGCCGCGCAGGCTGGCACGGCGCAGCCACAGCTTCTGGTACTCCAGCGCACTCAGCGAGTGGCCGAGGTCGAGTAATCCGGCCAGCCCTGGCCCGTACTGGTCGCGCTGCGCCGGGAAGGTTTTTTCATGAGCGACGGCCGTTTCTACCGAGCACAGTGCGCTCCAGTCACGGGCCGCTTCATCGGTGTCTGGCATGGTGATCGGGACTATTTCTGCCCCCAGCGCGGTCAGGGTGGTGAGCACCTGAGTCAGGGCGCTGCGTGTCTCGGCATCCACACCGTCCAGCGCCCAGGCGCTGTCGAGGCCGATGCGGCATTTTTTCAGCCCTTTGGTCATCAGCGCCAGGTAGTCGGGAACGGGCTGGGTGCTGGAGGTCGGGTCTTTTTCATCGCGCCCGGCAATGGCCTGCAACATGGCGGCGGCATCGGCGACGGAACGCGCCATCGGGCCGATATGGTCAAGCGACGCGGCCAGTTCAAATGCACCGTGGCGGGTGACGCGGCCCCAGGTCGGTTTGATGCCCGTCAGGCCATTGGCGCTGGACGGGAAGCGAATGGAGCCGCCCGTGTCGGTACCTATCGCGCCAAAGCACAGCCCGGCGGCGGTGGCCACACCGGACCCACTGGACGACACGCCGGTCCACAGCGCCTCTCCCCAGGGATTGATGGGATGGGTGACCTCGGGATGGTGATCGGCAAAGGCGCTTTCTGTCTGTACCAGCTTGCCTAAGATGACCGCCCCGGCTGCCCGGAACCGTTCCACGACCGTGGAGTCTTCCGCCGGATAGAAATCTTTATGGATGCTCATACCGTGGGTGGTGGGGGCATCTTTGGTCCAGATCAGATCTTTCAGGGCGATGGGAACGCCGTGCAAGGGGCCACGGAAGTGCCCCCGGGCAATCTCATCATCGGCCTGCTGCGCCTGTTGCAGTGCGCTTTCGTTCATGACATGCAGGTAGCTGTGCAGCGTCGGGTCGAGGCGGGCGATACGTGCGAGCAGGTGTTGTGTGACCTCGACGGAAGAGAGTTCGCGTGACTGAATACGCTGGCCGACTTCTGACAGGCTGAGATAGTGCACATCGTTCATGATTGAGCTTCCCGTAGGCAAAGTGGAGTTGACCTGTTGAAGCTAAAGCAGTGGGCAACGGTGGGCTTTGTTGAGATGGACAAGAAGTGTGGCGGGGCAGCCACTGAGTTTTCATGGCGCTCCCTATGGTTTCAAAGCTGCCATAATATTGCGATAATTTGTTCTGATCGACCTGTGACGATGGCCTGCAGGATTGTTCAGGTCAACGTCAAGGGCATTTCGCTTTCCCGCTTAGAGCGTCATGTGATGGTGGTTTTAAAACTGACCGCGAGCACAGTTTTTGCGGGGATGGGGCCAGCTTGAGGTAAGCCGGACGTCACGCGGCAGGGATGCCGCGAGCCGAGGCCCGCAAGGATGCGGGTTTTGCCGATCCGGCGTGCTCAAACTGGCCTCAGACCGGAAGCCAAACTGGCAGCCACAAAAAATGACTGGGGATCTCTCAGTGGTCGGCCCTTGCGCTAAGTTGAGTTTAACCCAATCCGTTCTCCACCAGTGCCGAACGCGAAATATCCGCCACTGATTTCATGCCGGTCAGCGTCATCGCCACGCGCATCTCTTTCTCGATCAACGTCAGCAGATTTTCCACTCCAGCCTGACCTGCTGTTGCCAGCGCATAAAGATACGCACGGCCCAGCAACACGGTATCCGCGCCCAGCGCCATCATCCGCACCACGTCCAGCCCGTTGCGGATGCCGCTGTCGGCCAGAATGGCGATATCGCCTTTCACCGCATCGGCAATGGCGGGCAGCGCACGCGCCGTTGACAGCACGCCGTCCAGCTGACGGCCGCCGTGGTTGGATACCACAATGCCGTCGGCACCGAAGCGTACCGCATCGCGCGCGTCGTCAGGATCGAGAATGCCTTTGATGATCATCGGGCCATCCCAGAACTCGCGGATCCACTCCAGATCGCTCCAGCTTATAGAGGGATCGAAGTTATTCGCCAGCCAGCCAATATAATCTTCCAGCCCGGTGGGTTTCCCGAGATAGGCGGAGATATTACCCAGGTCATGCGGCTTGCCGTGCAGCCCAACGTCCCAGGCCCACTGCGGATGGGTAACGGACTGCAAGTAGCGGCGCAGGGCGGCGTTCGGGCCGCTCATCCCCGAATGCGCATCGCGATAGCGCGCGCCAGGCGTCGGCATATCCACGGTAAACACCAGCGTGGAACAGCCTGCGGCTTTGGCACGCTCGAGCGCATTACGCATAAAACCGCGATCTTTCAGTACATAGAGCTGAAACCACATCGGGCGGGAGATCGCCGGGGCCACCTCTTCAATCGGACACACCGATACGGTGGAGAGGGTAAACGGAATACCCTTCGCCGCGGCGGCTTTCGCTGCCTGCACTTCACCACGGCGGGCATACATCCCGCACAGCCCGACCGGGGCCAGCGCCACCGGCATCGACAGTGTTTCGTTAAACAGCGTGGTTTGCAGGCTGAGGGTGGACATATCGTTCAGCACACGCTGTTTTAGCGCGATCTGCGCCAGGTCATCGACGTTACGCCGCAGCGTATGTTCTGCGTAAGCGCCACCGTCAATATAGTGAAACAGGAACGGGGGCAGGATGCGTTTGGCTGCGGCACGGTAGTCGGTTCCGGCTGAAATAATCATCGATTTTCTTCCCTTGTGACATCGGTATCGTCATCCGGCAGGCGAGTGCTGCGCTGCTGCCGGGCTTCATTTTCATGCAGGGTTTTGAGCGTGGTCTGCACAAAACCCAGGTGACTTTTCGCCGCCTGGCTGGCCCGTTCCGCATCGCCCGCGAGGATCGCCAGCAGCAGTTCTTCATGCTGCTCCGTCAGGTGAGCAAAAATCGTCGGTACGGTGTACATACGCTGGCGGCTGTGTGCCACGGAGGATTGCAGCAGATCGAAGAAGCCGCGCATGGTCTGTAACAGCACCACGTTATGCGAGGCTTCAGCAATCGCCAGATGAAAGCGCACATCGGCCTGCGTGGCCATCTCCGGTGACAGACTCTCCTGCTGCTGGATGGCGTCAAAACAGCTCTGCAGCTTTTCTTTATCAGCATCGGTCGCCCGCAGCGCCGCATACCAGGCGGTGCTGGCTTCGATGGCATGACGTGCTTCCAGAATATCGTTACGGTAGTCCGGATCATCTGCCACCAGCGCTTTCAGCGGCTGGACGATGCGCTGTTCCGACCACGGTGGCGGCGCTTCACACAGGTAATATCCCCCGCCGTGGCGGCTGAACAGCACCCCTTCACCCACCAGCTTTTTCAGGGCTTCACGCAGTGAGGATCGCGACACCGTCAGTTCATCCGCCAGTTTACGCTCGGATGGCAGGCGGGCGCCTGCCATCAGCTGGCGATCGGCGATCAGCGTTCGCAGACGATCGATCAGTGAGCCTGAGGCGGTCATGGGATCATCCAGGTCAGCACGTAGGCCTGTAGCGTGGTGATCACCCCAACCATACAGGTGAAGATCAGGCTGTGTTTCACGGTAAAGCGGAACAGGTCCGACTCTTTCCCGACCAGCCCCACCGCCGCACAGGCAATGGCAATCGACTGCGGAGAGATCATCTTCCCGGTCACGCCGCCCGTAGTATTCGCTGCCACCAGCAGCAGATCGGACACGCCAATCTGCTGCGCCGTGGTGGCCTGCAAGGCGGCAAACAGGGCGTTAGACGAGGTATCCGACCCGGTCAGGAACACGCCCAGCCAGCCGAGGAACGGCGAGAAGAAGGTGAACGCAGGGCCGGTATGGGCCAGCGCCAGTGCCAGCGTGGCTGACAGTCCGGAGTAGTTAGAAATAAAGGCGAAGGCCAGAACCATGCCGATAGAGTAGATGGGCAATGCCAGTTCTTTCAGCGTGCTGCGGAACGTCGACAGGGCATCAGCAGGTTTCATCTTCAGATAGACGATGGAGATCAGCGCCGCCACGATAATCGCGGTACCGGTCGCCGACAGCCAGTCGAATTTAAACACCGCCGCGTAAGGCGTGATGGCGTTGACCACGGGGGGCATCTTCGCCACCAGCTTGTCGAGGAACGGGATGGGGATATTCACCACCAGGTTGTACAACGCACCGCCAGGTGCAAACAGCGCCTTGAACGGGGGAATACTCCACAGCGTAACGGTGGCGGTCAGGAACAGGAACGGCATCCAGGCGCGGACAATCTGCCCGGTGCGGTATTTCTCCACCACCAGTGGCTGTTCAGGGGCATTATCCGCCGGTTTAAAGCGGAAGATGCGCACCGGTTTCCACACGCGCAGGAACAGCGTCAGACATACCAGCGACACCAGCGAAGAGATGATGTCCGGCAGTTCAGGGCCGAGGAAGTTAGAGCTGAGATACTGGGCAAGGGCGAACGATCCCCCGGCCACCATCACCGCAGGCCAGGTCTCTTTAATCCCACGCCAGCCATCCATGATCGCCATGATCCAGAACAGCACGATAATGGTCAGGAACGGCAGCTGGCGGCCAACCATCTGGCCGATCTCAAAGCTGTCCAGCCCTGTGACCTGCCCGGCAACAATAATCGGTATCCCCATTGCCCCGAAGGCCACGGGGGCCGTATTGACGATCAGGCACAGACCCGCCGCATACAGTGGATTAAAACCAAGGCCGACCAGCAGCGCAGCGGTGATCGCCACCGGTGCGCCGAACCCGGCGGCCCCTTCAAGAAAAGCACCGAACGAGAAGCCGACAATCAGCATCTGCAGGCGCTGATCGGGGGTGATCGACAAAATTGAGGCACGAATAATATCGAACTGCCCGGTTTTCACCGAAATTTTATAAACAAAAACAGCAGCGATAATAATCCAGGCAATCGGCCATAGTCCGTAGAAGAAGCCATACACCACCGATGCCAGCGCGCGATCCACCGGCATGCGGTAAAGAAACAGCGCCACCATCAGCGCCAGCACCACGGTGATGGTGGCGGCGAGGTAGCCTTTCAGCTTGAGCTTAATCAGCGCAAAGAAGAAAAACAGGATAGGGATGGCGGCGATCAGGCTGGATAGCCAGATATTGTTCAGCGGGTCATACACTTGTTGCCAGGGTTGCATGCAGGGTTCTCCAGAGTTTTTCTCCCCCTGCTGATTATGGTCCTACCAATTCAGCTGTCTGGGGTTAACAGCTGCTGATAGTTAATATTTTGTTAGTTGAATACAATGATTGTTGCGCAATTTTTGCTTTTCTGTGGCCGGGATGACTGTTTTTTTACGATTGGTAGGACCATGTTGGGTGAAGAAGTGAGGTCAGAGGGGGGAGATAAAAAACGCACCCGCAGCGGATGCGTTGAACAGAAGAGGGCCCGATTAACGCCAGGCGCTGTGGCCGACGACCGAATATTTTCCGCCGCCCTGGAACAGGATCGCCAGTGAGGCGAACGCAAAGAAAGCCATGCTCTCAATCGCCCAGGCTCCGACCGGGCTCAGGCTGAAGGTGTCGCCAAGACCTGCCAGCAGCCACGCCACCACCATGGTGCCAATGATTGTCAGGGCTGAGAGGCGGCAGAGAATGCCGAAGATCAACAGCAGCGGGGCCACCACTTCTCCGATCAGCACGCCGTAACCGATGAAGGACGGAAGCCCGTGCGCGGCCAGCATGCCCTGAATGCCGCCAATGCCGGAATGCAGCTTATGCCAGCCGTGGAACAGCATCAGGCCGCCGACCGTCAGGCGCAGCAATAATTTGGCAAAATCAGGATGAGAGAGCAGCTGGTTAAAGCGGGTAAGCGTATTGGCTATCATCATTGTTATTCCCGTGTGAGGTTATCATCAGATAATACTCATTCTCATCTTTTGGCATACGGCTACTGACGGTAGCCTTGTCCAAAGTCAAAAAATGCGGGGAATAGTGGGAAGGTTTCAGGAAAGGCGTGGATGGGTCCAAGGGACTGACCGAAACAAAAGGTCAGCCCCCACAGGAACCGTGTTGCTCTGTGTTGTTGAAACCGGCTATCAGAAGCCCATCGTTACGCCCGCATAGTACGCGCGACCCGGTTCGTTATAAGTAGAAGCGCCGTCATTTTCGCGGTAAATCTGCTTATCAAACAGGTTGCTGACGCCGCCTTTCACACTCAGGTTTTTGGTGAACTTGTAGTTGAGATTCAGCCCGACAATGGAATATGCACCAATCTCGGTCGTGGACATAGGGGTTGTCCCTTCCAGACGGCTTTCCACAAATTCACGCGGCTTCTGGCGTCCGTACAGCGTCCAGTTCAGCTCGGTGGAGAACTTATCGGTAATCTGATAATCCAGCATCGAGTTGATGGTGTACTTAGGGATGATCGACAGCGGGTTGCCGGTTTTTTTGTCTTTCGACTCCAGCATATAGGTGGCATTAGTCCGCCAGTCGAGCACATCACGCACCACCGGGATCGTCAGGCTGGCTTCCAGCCCTTCCACCAGCGCTTTGCCACCATTTTCCCATTGCAGGATATTCCTGTCATCGGAGGCAGTGCCAATCAGCTCGGTGCCGGAGACAATTTTATTTTTGTAGTCATTGCGGAACCAGGTCACACCCGCGGTATAGCCATCGGCAGCAAACTCCAGCCCCAGCTCTTTATTGACGCTGACTTCGGCGTCCAGATTGGTGTTACCCAACAGGTAGCAGCCGACACCATTGTTAATGCCTGAAGGACAGCCGTTACCCCGGGTGGCCAGCAGGTAGCCTTCGCTTGACTGGTAGAGGTTCGGGGCTTTAAACACCCGCGCAATACCGGCTTTCAGTTTGAACCCTTCACCCAGGTCCTGAGAGAAGTTAAAACTCGGGCTGAAGTTACTGCCGAATTCACTGTGGTGATCAAAACGCAGGCCCGGGATCAGGAAGGTGCCTTCCCATGGCTGGATGTTGTCTTCGACGTAGAGTGCGGCCGTGGTTGCGCTGTTCTTGCTGCTGCGATCGGCGGGATCGCCCGACATATCACCAATGATCACGCCACTGGCATCGGTGGCTGACATGGAGGCGCTATCGTCCAGCTTTTCGTGATTCCACTCAGCGCCGAGGGTCACGGTCTGCTCAATCCAGCGGTCCATCGGCATATTGGCTTCCGCGCTGGCACGGTAATTTTCCAGTCGGCTGGTGCTGTACTCGTCGCTGTTAATCATCCCTTCCACGCGTCCGGTAGAACCTTCTTTCAGGCGCGTGTTATTGGTTTTTTCATAGTTGAAGGCGAGCTTAGAATCGCCCCATTCCCAGAAGCCGTTATGGGTCAGGCCGTAAGACTGACGGTACAGGCGATTCGTCTCGGAACCGTACAGCGAGTCGACCAGGCCACCGGGGCTGATGTTGCCATTGCTGTACTGGGTATCTCCGGCGTAGATATTGCCCTGGCGGCTGTAGCCATAGCTGAAGTCGAGGATCTGCGAGGGGGTCATTTTCCAGGAAACCAGCGCATTAATATCTTTGTTACGCACCCCTTCACGGCCCGCGGCATACGCGCCGTTTTGCGCCTGGTTGATATCGGCGGCATCGGCGTCGGTTTTGTTGAGGTTACCGTAGAGGCGCATGGTCAACGCGTCACCCGCCAGCGGGCCGCTCAGGCTAAAGTTGGCACGTTTGGTGTCACCTTCTTTGCTGTTTTCCGGCTGGTTGGTAAACAGCGACAGGGAACCGTGCCAGTCTTTGGTCGGGCGCTTGGTGTGAATATTGATCACGCCACCGGCGGCACCGGATCCGTAGCGGGCGGCGGCCGGGCCACGCAGCACTTCAATACGCTCGACCATTTCAGCTGGTACCCAGTTGCTGTCGCCACGGGTATCACGTTCGCCTTTCCAGCTGTAACGCACGGAGTTACGCGAGCTGACCGGCACGCCGTCAATCAGGATCAGGGTGTTTTCCGGGCCCATACCGCGAATATCAATCTGACGGTTATTCCCCCGACTGCCGTTAGCACTGTTTCCGGTCAGGTTGACGCCGGGCATTTTGCGGATGATGTCGGACAAATCGTTCACTGGCGGGTTCTTCGCGATATCCTCTGCCGTGATGATAGAAACGCCAGGCTGTTGTTTTAACTCCTGTTCTGCTGTTTTTTGTACCAGCAGCACATCTTCCACGTCACTGGCGGGGGCGGTATCGTCATCGGCACTGGCCGTCCCGGCCAGCGTGGCGGTCAGTAGCAGTGCCAGAGGGTGTAATCGAAAGCGTCCATTCCTGTTCATCGCATCATCTCAAAGTGTTCGGTGTTGTAAGAGAATGTGCATGATAACGATAATTGTTATCATTTCTATGGTGGGAAATACGAATCCTTAAAATCTCCACAATTGGCCAGTTTTGTCAGTAAAAGTCAGTGGTTATATTTAATTCGCTATAAATCAATTGATTGCATCCTTCACATTTGGCTCGCAATCTTCTTATTTGATACGGATTGTGAGGTTTGTCTGTTTTGTGAACAGCGGATGCCATGTTCTGTCTACCCATCCTGCCAGGCAGTCGTTATTATCCCGCAACAAAATCGAACGCGAATCGTTCTCATTTTTGCTACTTATCTGATTCTCAGGAGAGAAAATGCGCTTCCCTCAGGCCTTCGTTTTATCGCTGTTTTCCGCCATGCTCGCCTGTGCGCCTGCGGCTTTTGCAGCAGATGCTCCCGCACTGACGGTCGTGCACGCGCAGGGTTCCACCGCTGTGCCGAAACATCCGCAACGTGTGGTGATCCTCAGCCCGGCAACGCTGGATATTGCTGATGCCCTGGGGATTAACCCGATGGGGGTGCCACAAACCAGCGCGCACTATCCGCAGCATCTGGCGAAGTACAATGGCAAGGCGTATCTGAATGCCGGCACGCTGTTTGAACCCAACTTTGAAGCCCTGAGCAATGCCAAACCCGATCTGATTCTGGCCGGTGCCCGCGCTCATGATGCCTATGGCAAGCTGAGTGAAATTGCCCCGACCCTCTCACTGGATCTCGACCCGAAACACTTCGTGCAAAGCCTGACCGAACGTACCGAACAACTGGGAGCGATCTTCGGTAAAGAAGAGAAGGCACAACAGGTGATTGCGGCGTTTAATGCCCAGATTGCTGACGTGCGTAAAGAGTCCGCCACCGCCGGTAGCGCGATGATGCTGATGATTAACGGCGGCAAGATCAGCGCGCACTCACCGGGTTCACGTTTTGGTTTTATCTACGATGTGCTGGGATTTAAACCGGCCACGGCTTTCCCGGAAACCGGCAAACACGGTAATGCGGTGTCGCCTGAGTTCATCATGGAAGCGAATCCTGACTGGCTGTTTGTGCTGGATCGCGACAGCGCCATTGGCCGCAAAGAGGGCGTATCCGCACAGCAGGTGCTGGATAACCCGCTGGTGCGTAAAACCAATGCCTGGAAAAAACAGCAGGTGGTCTATCTCGATTCCGGTTCGCTTTATATTGCAGGCGGCATTCAGAGCTACAGCAATCTGATGACTCAGGTGAAGCAGGTGCTGGATAAAACGAAAACCCAGCCGTAAATGAAATCCGTAGCCTTTATTGCAGGCCTGGCATTACTGCTGGGCCTGATTGTTTGCAGCCTGTTTGTCGGCGTCAGCCGTGTCACTCTGCTCAGTCTGTGGTCAGATCCTGAAATGCGGGAGATCCTGCTGATCAGCCGTTTTCCCCGTACCGCCGCGTTACTGCTGGCGGGGAGCGCGATGAGCGTGGCAGGGCTGATGATGCAGATGCTGACGCAAAACCGCTTTGTTGAGCCTTCGGTGGTCGGCACCACGCAGTCTGCCAGTCTGGGACTGCTGCTGGTGATGATCATCAGCCCTGCCGCGCCGATCATGCTGAAAATGGGCGTTGCCACACTGTTTGCCCTCGCAGGCACCGCGTTGTTTATGCTGATGATCCAGCGTATCCGTATGAAATCCTCCCTGATGGTTCCACTGGCCGGCATTATGCTGGGCGCGGTTTTCAGTTCAGTCACCACCTTCCTTGCGATGAAGTTTGATCTGCTCCAGTCGCTGGGCGGTTGGGAATCAGGCGACTTTTCCAGCGTGATGCAGGGACGCTATGAACTGCTGTGGGCGGTGGGCGCGATCACACTGCTGGCAGCGGTGATGGCTGACCGCTTTACGGTGGCGGGCATGGGGCGTGATTTTTCGGTCAATGTCGGGCTGCACTATCGCCGCGTGATGCTGATGGGGATGGCAATGATCGCCATGATCAGTGGCGTGGTGGTAGTGGTGGTCGGCGTGCTGCCATTCCTGGGGTTGATTGTGCCTAATATTGTCAGCCTGGCGCTGGGTGACAACCTGCGGCGCACCGTGCCCTGGGTGGCACTGGTGGGCGCGATGCTGGTGATCGGCTGCGATATTCTCGGCCGTCTGATCATCCACCCGTTTGAAATTCCGGTCAGTGCGCTGCTTGGCGTGCTGGGCGCGATGATCTTCCTCGTGCTGATTGTGAGGTCGAAACGCCATGCGCACTGATGCTTTGTCACCCGGCAAACGCCTGTTGCTGCTGACGACGCTGCTGCTGGTGCTGATGGGGATTTTCATGACCCTCGGTCTGCACGGCAATATCGCTTATATCCTGCGGCATCGCGGGCAGATCCTCGCCACGATGGTGCTGGTCGGTTTCGCCTCCGGCATCAGTACGTTGCTGTTTCAGACCCTGACCCGTAACCGCATTCTGACGCCGTCGGTGATGGGGCTGGAGTCGCTGTTTGTGTTGATGCAGACGCTGCTGATCTTCGCGCTGGATGTCGGCGGGCTGAATATGCTGGGCAGCGTAGGGCGCTTCATCGCCGAAAGCGCACTGCTGGTGATGTTTGCCACGTTGCTGTATCGCTGGCTGTTAGGGGGCGCCGGGCTGGATCTGCACCGGGTGCTGCTGATAGGCCTGGTGTGCGGCACGCTGTTCCGCAGTATCTCGGGCCTGATGCAGCGCCTGATGGAACCGGGTGAGTTCGCGGTGTTGCAAAGCCGCATCTTCGCCACGTTTACCCGTGCCGACAGCGATGTGCTGCTGATTTCAGCCGGGGTGATTGCCGTGGTTGCCACGCTGGTCTGGCGATTGCGTCACCGTCTGGATGTGATGGCGCTGGGGCCGGATAGCGCTATTGCGCTTGGTATTGCCTGGCAACGTCATGTCACCGGTTTACTGCTGCTGATCTCGCTGCTGGTGGCGGTCTCGACCGCGCTGGTGGGGCCGATGATGTTCCTCGGCCTGCTGATCGTCAATCTGGCCTATCCGCTGATGGGAAGCTGGCGACATGCGTATCTGCTGCCCGGCTGTGTGCTGATTGGCATCATCACGCTGGTGGGCGGGCAGTTGATTTTGGAACGGCTGCTGGATATGGCCGGGACGCTGTCGGTGGTGATTGAGTTTAGCGGTGGGGCATTGTTCATCTATTTACTGCTGAGAAAGGGCGCCAAGTGATCGACATTAAGCAGGTCAGCAAACAGTACGATACTCAGCCGGTGTTACAGAACATCTGCGAAACCCTGCCATCGTCAGGCATTACCTCTATTATCGGGCCAAACGGTGCCGGCAAGTCAACGTTACTGTCGGTGATCAGCCGCCTGCTGAAAGCGGACAGCGGCGTGGTGACGGTAGACGCGCTGGACGTCAGCGATGCCAACAGTGAAAAACTGGCAAAGGTACTGTCAGTGCTGCGCCAGGAGAACCATTTTACCAGCCGTCTGACGGTGTGGGATCTGGTGAGCTTTGGCCGTTATCCCTACAGCAAGGGGCGGCTTAATGAAAATGATCGCCAGCATATTGAGCAGTCGCTGGCGTTTCTTGATTTGCTGCCGTTGCGTCATCGCTATCTGGATGAGTTATCCGGCGGTCAGCGCCAGCGCGCCTTTGTGGCGATGGTGCTGTGCCAGGACACGCAATATGTCCTGCTGGACGAGCCGCTGAACAATCTGGATATGAAGCACAGCGTGGCGATGATGAAGCAGCTACGACGCGCCGCCGATCAGTTAGAGAAATCCATCGTGCTGGTGATCCACGACATTAACTTTGCCTCGGCATACTCCGACTTCATCCTGGCGATGAAGGACGGACAGGTGGTATTCCGCGGTACGCCTGAGCAGGTGATGGTGCCAGAGGTGATTGAGCAGATCTTCGATCTGCCCGTGACCGTTGAGCAGGTCAATGGCCAGCGTATTGCGATGTATTACCGCTAACACAGTAGGGCAGGAAAAAGTGCTGCCCTGCACATCATTTTATTGCGTACCACCATCAATCTCATCCTCATCTTCCTGCGTATACAAAATGTGTCTGTGTTATTGACAGAAACCTCACATCTCGTGATCTCATTAAATTCACCATGTCATCAATTCATTTATGAAAGTTTCACGGCGTTTTTACAATGATTACTTTTATTCCCATGTTTTTTGAATGCAAAAGCAAGATTTGGAGTGTTGTGTCGATAGGGTGTTTATATTGTTGGGGGCGGTGTGAGAATAACAACGGATATGTGTTTTGAAAAATATAAGGATATGTAATGAAACTCTACTCATTTCATTTGTCATCAGCATCAATACGCATTCGCCTTTCACTGGAATATAAGAAGCTTGATTATAAACTGATCGAAGTGGATTTATCCAAGGGGGGCCATCAGACAGGGGGGTATCATGAATTAAACCCTCAAAAACTGGTTCCAACACTGGTTGATGGTGATGTTACCTTGACTCAATCAATCGCTATTATTGAATACTTAGAAGAGAAATACCCTGACAGATATCCACTTATTCCTGAATCTCCAGAAGATCGGGCAAGGGTGAGATCTATCTGCCAGTTTATAGCAAGCGAAATGCAACCTTTAACAAATGCCCGAGTCAGGTTGTATATGACCAGTCATCATGTAACACCGCAAGATATTCATGCATGGTGTGTACACTGGATACGGTCCGGCCTTGAAATATTGGAAGCTATTTTAGTTAATGAGTCAAAAAAAGGACGTTATTGTTATGGTGATAAACCCACCATTGCTGACGTGTTTTTAGCTTCTCAATTGTTTCTTGCTCGTCGTTTCATTTCTGATTTTAATCATTACCCCAGAATTATGTATCTGGATAATATTATTTCTCAGGTTCCCGGTTTTAAAAAAGTACTGGAACAATCTTATCTTGGTGTTTAATGATAAAAATGCATAGGAAAAATTATGAATGCTATTAACGGGCATTTGACAGGAATCCATCATATAACCAGCGGGGTTTCTGGAGCGCAAGAGGACGTCGATTTTTTTACAAAAATACTGGGCCAAAGGATGATCAAACAAACCGTGTTGTTTGATGGTGAAAACCCTGTTTATCATTTGTATTATGGCAGTCAGGATGCTCAGGCGGGATCGATTATGACAACGCTACCCTTTAAAGATCTCGGATACAAAGGGCGAAAAGGAAGCGGCCAGATCAGTGCAGTTGCCTATGCTATTCCACCCGGATCGATGGCGTTTTGGGAACAACGTTTATCCTTGCATTTAATAAAACCCATCACGAAAAAATATAAATTTGGTGCGGAATATATTGAATTTGAACACCCCTCTGGACTTGTTTTTGAATTAACGGAATCAGAGGTTAATGATATCCAGGGTTGGGTAACTGATGAAATCCATGACGATCATGCTATTCGAGGTATTTTTGGCGTGACACTTTCTGTGCGGGATTACACTGAACAAGCACGTTTTTTCACGGATGGTCTTAAGATGACGCTGGCCGCTGAAGATGGCGCTTATCAACGCTTTCATATTGGCGCGGGCGGCCCGCAGCGTACCATCGATGTCCTGTACGATCCATCCCTACCTCAGGGAACCTGGGGATTTGCACAAGGTATCGTGCACCATATTGCATTTGCTGTTGAGACAGAGAAAGAACAGTTAGAAATTAAAGAACACCTTGTCGGATTAGGCTTTCCTGATGTGTCAGAAATTAAAGATAGAAATTACTTTCATTCTATCTATGTACGATCGCCTGGCGGTATTCTCATCGAGTTTGCTACTTCTGATATTGGTTTTTGTATTGATGAAACCCCACAGGCACTAGGCAGTAATCTGATGATTCCTCCCTGGTGGAAAGATAAGGAAAGTGAATTTATGGATAAGCTAGAGAAAATAAAAATTGATTAAACTTTTTTAAATTCAATGAGTGTAGATGTTTTTTGATGTAATTTTCAGTTAAGGCGGTCAGGTATGATGGCATCAAAGCAAGAGCGGTTGCCGCGGGAATTTAATAAGATCTCATTTTCTAATCTTTTTGCTCAACTTTCGGAACAATTGGCTTTGGCGGGTGCGTTAATGTACGCCGCTATTTATTTGAATGCATCTGTCAGCGAGATAAGTTTCTTACAGTTAACGCAAACTCTACCCTTTTTATTGATGTCTATTCCTGCAGGATTGTTGGTTGATCGACTTTCAAGAACGCTGACGATGCTCACTGCTGAAGTATTACGCGCTTTGTCGTTAGTACTTATTTGTTTTTTTATATTCAAATCAAGTCTTTCTATTCCTGTTTTGGCTGTGTTAGGTTTTATTGGTGCCACGAGTACCGTGGTATACAGTATTGCGGTGCCTTCTCTGGTTCCTGCATTAGTACCCAAACATAATATGGCCATAGCGAATGGACGAGTCGAATTAGCCCGCTGCCTTGCACTGGCTATTGGCCCCACTATTGCAGGTTATTTAATCGCTCATAGTGGAGTTTCAGTGTCCTTTGTCATTTCTGTTGTATTTTCGATGGTCGCATTTATTCTTATATTAAATTTAAAAGAACCTCCTCGTGTTAAGCAAGGGAAAAAACATATTTTATCGGATTTGAAAGTTGGGGCATTGTTTGTTGCCAGGAATTTACATCTGAGGCAGATGCTGTATACATCGATTGTTTTCAACATATCATGGTTTATATTGCAATCCATATATATTATTTATGCAATGAATAAGCTGAGTTTTACAACGGACTTAATTGGCAGCAGTATGGGGGTTTATGGTATTGGGATGGTTGCAGGTGCAGTGATTATGCCATTTATCAGCAGGCGTTTATCTTTTGGAACACTGCTGAAGTTGGGCCCAACAAGCGCACTCTTTGGCGCGGTTTTGATGGCGGTGACACTATTTTATCCCTCTTATCCGATTGTGATTTTGAGCTATTTTTTCTTCGGTGTAGGACCAATAATATGGACAATTTCTTCCGTGACCTTACGACAAGCTATTACACCTGAGAATATGTTAGGCCGTGTATCCTCCCTGGTGATGATGGCGACTTTCGGCGCGCGCCCTATTGGGGCGGCATTAGGCGGTGTGCTGGGAACATATATTGGTATTGATAATTGCATCTGGGTTGTTTTGATTGGTTTTCTGATTCAGTTCATTATTATTTATACGGCAGGTGTTTCAAAACTGGCGAGCCTGGAATCATTGCCTGAACCGATCCCTCTTGAAAAATGAGATCGGGTCACTTCGTCCGCGTAGCGGGGAAGCGACCGCCATTCGCGACATCGGTACACTTAGCGTTGCTGACGTGAAAGCAGGGGGGGTTAGGTTTTGATACGCGTTGACCACCAGCACAGCAGCGAGCCGAGACTGACCATGCCAGCGCCTTGCCAGAAGTTGACCGACAGGCTGGCGTTCAGCATCCAGGCGGCCAGCATGGCCGAAAGCACGGGAATAAAATAGGACGCGGTGGCCAGCAACGTCACATTACCGTGCAGGATGCCGATGTTCCATGCCGCATAACCCAGGCCCATTGCCAGCGCAGCCAGTGCCAGACTCACCAGCACCGGAAACGTGATGGCCATCTCTGGCTGAGGTGCAGAGAAATATTTTATCCACAACGCCAGTGCGGTCAGCATAAAGAACAGTGTGATGCCGTTACTTCCCCGGGCTATTTTTTGCGTCAGTACGCAGTAAATTGCCCAGATCACGGCGCCCGCGAGGGCCAGCCCATAACTGAGGGGATTTGAGGCGATGTTATTGCCGATCTCCGCCAGCGACAACGTATGCTCACCCGCCAGCACTTTGGCGATCCCGACGAGGGAGACCGCCATTCCCGGGACGATCAGCAGGCTGCATTTTTGCCGGGCGATAAACACGGATAACAGGACGGTGAGGCTGGGCCAGAGATAGTTCACCATGCCCACTTCAATCGCCTGCGTGCCGCTACGGGCATAGCCCAGCGAGAGAGACAGGCAGATTTCATAGCTGACAAACAGCAGGCTGCCCAACAGCAGATAGGCGCGGGGAAATGTTTTTACCTTCGGGAATCCCACCGTCAGCAGCAACAGCAGCGAGCTGAGCGTGTAGATCATCGCGGCTCCGCCGACAGCGCCGAGCCCCTCACTGACACCGCGTATCAGCCCGACAATGGCGCTCCACAGAATGATGGCGATAAGCCCGGTCAGCGTGGCTTTTTTGTGAGTCATGGTGCGGTCCCTGCTGTGATGATGTTATCCGTGAGGATTTTACAGGGTAGAGGGCCTTTTCACATCGAATTGATGGCTTATGATGTCGTATCCGCTAAACGGCTGATATGAATACCCATCCAGGTTAATTCATCATTAGGTAAGCGGTACTGATATTTTTCCTGAATATAGTCGCGTACGGTACAGGCAATCGACATTGCCTGTGGGTGGAACTTCATCATCTCGTGATAAAAGTCATCACTGTGCTGTGTTGCGATTTTTTGTGCCATCACGCGCTCGGCGAAATAACGCAGGTGGGTAATAAAGCGATTGTAATTCACGCTGTTAATATCGATATTTCTATTCAATTTATATCTGACGATTTCGGCAATACGGTTCACTAACTGAACCTGCTGATGCGCATCCCCGCTGTCCGGATCGCCGGAGGCATTAATCAGATGAAAGGCGATATGTACCGCTTCGTCATCATCCAGCACCACCCGAAAACGGTCGTTGGCGAGGTCGCGCGCCTGCACGCCGATCTGATATTCACGTGGGTAATAACGCTTCACTTCCCAGTTCAGCTTATTTGCCAGCGGATTGCCCGCTTTGCAGCGCTCAACCGCATAGAAAAGATGCTCCGCCAGGGTGAAAAACAGTACGTTGTTCAGTTTCTCAACGTACTGTTTTTGCGCCAGCGCAATAATGTCGTGGGTCAGGTCAAAATACGCTGCCGGAACCGTATCGGTGAGTGAGAGAAAGTGCTGAGTTTTAACCCCTTCCAGTGGGATAAACACCTGTTCGATGGCATCCCTATCCACATCAGCACCGGGTTTGGCACCAAAGCCGATCCCCTTGCCGAACAGAATCAGCTCGCTCTGGTCCCGTTGGACCAGCAGCATGCTGTTATTCAGCGATTTCTTCACTTTCATCGAGAGAGTTCCTTGACGGTCAGCTCAGGTCGCTGCCGTTACTGGCAATAACCTGTTGATACCAGTAAAACGAATCTTTACGCAGACGCGCCAGGCTGCCCTGTCCTTCATCATCCTGATCGACGTAGATAAAGCCGTAACGTTTGGACATCTGCGATGTGCCGGCACTAATAATGTCAATGGTTCCCCAACTGGTAAAGCCCAACAGATCAACACCTTCATCAATCGCGGCCTGCATTTGTTCAAAGTGTGATCTGAAGTAGTCAATCCGGTAGTCATCGTGTATCTGTCCCTCGACTACCACGTCTTTTGCCCCCAGGCCATTCTCGACAATAAACAGCGGTTTCTGGTAGCGGTCATACAGCTCCAGCAACGAAATTTTCAGGCCGACCGGGTCAATCTGCCATCCCCATTCTGACGCCGGCAGGTAGGGGTTTTTGACGCCCAGAACGGTATTGCCCGGAATGCGCTCGGCATCGGGCTGGGTGGATTCGGTGATCGACATGTAGTAACTGAACGACAGGAAGTCGACGGTGTGCTGGCGCAGGATCGCCAGATCGTCAGGCTGCATTTCCAGATGAATACCGCGCCGTTCCAGGTCGCGCAGGATCAGCGGCGGGTATTCGCCTTTGACCTGAACATCGGTGTAGAAGTAATTTTCCAGGTTCTTCTTCAGCGTGGCTTCCACATCCTGCGGATGGCAGGTGCGGGAATAGGTTGTCAGTTTGGTCAGCATACAACCCACCTGGCTGCCGGGGATTTTCGCATGACAGTCACGCGTCACCAGCGCCGAGGCAACAAACTGGTGATGCAGCCCCTGATAGATGTCCTGCACCGCCTGGCCGGGTGCGCATTTCTCTTCGCGGATCCCGGCGGTGGTGAACGGATGGCGATGAATACTGTCGATCTCGTTAAAGGTCAGCCAGTAGCGCACCAGATCTTTATAGCGATCAAAGCAGGCATTGCTGTAGTGCACAAAGGCATCCACCACCTTGCGATCAACCCAGCCGTTGTATTTTTCACTCAGCTTCAGCGGCATCTCATAATGAGACAGCGTGACCAGCGGTTCGATATTGTGCTTACGCATTTCACGGAACAGATCTTCATAGAATTGCAGGCCCGCTTCATTCGGCTCGGCCTCTTCGCCCGCGGGGAAGATGCGTGACCAGGCAATGGAAACGCGCAGCACTTTAATGCCCATCTCCGCAAACAGCGCGAGGTCCTCTTTATAACGGTGATAGAAGTCGATGCCGCGACGTTTCGGGTAGCGGGCGTCGTTAGTGCCGTTCAGTGCATCCTGGATGTTCTCATCGGTCAGCGCCATATGGCCGCTGTAATCCGTCAGGTCGAGATTGGATTTGTGCGCAATGGCATCGGCAACCGACGGGCCTTTACCCGCCACGTTCCATGCGCCTTCGGCCTGGTTAGCGGCAATGGCCGCGCCCCACAGAAAGTTTGGGGGGAAAACCGGGGTGTTCTGTTTCATACCGACTCCTTTAAAGTCATCACGTTCCAGGGATGGTCAACCGCAGTGGCGGAGGTGTTCGCTGACACCTGAAAACGCTCACTGTTGGTCACCACCATGACAACCACCGGATCAAATCCGGCGGCGATAATCGCCTCAAGATCGAACTCAACTAACAGATCGCCGGATTTAACCGACTGATTTTCTTTAACCTTAGGAGAGAAGCCGCGACCGTCCATTTTGATGGTGTCGATGCCAATATGGAAAATCAGCTCTGCGCCGCTGTCGGTGAGCATGCTGAGCGCGTGACCACTTTCGAACACGCTGCTGATGGTGCCGTCAGCCGGGGCAAACAGCGCGCCGCGGGTGGGGATCACCGCAATGCCGTCGCCCATCATGCCGGAGGAGAACACGTCATCATTCACCTGGGCTAAGGGGATAACGGTGCCCTCTGCCGGGCTGCTGAGCGCGAAGTCACTGACGGTCGTGGGAACGGGGCTGGCCGCCTGCTGCGGCTCTTCATGCCAGAACAGCAGGGTGGCAACAAAGGTGATGACAAACGCCAGCGCGGCACCCAGCAGGGCATAGAGGATATTGTATGGGTTATCGGCGGAGACAAACATCGAGATACTCGCCAGCCCCGGCCCCACCAGCGCAAAGGCTTCTACCGCCATCCAGCCAATAAAGCCACCGCCGATCACGCTGCCAACGATCACCGCATACAGCGCCTTTTTGTTCAGTAGCGTGATGCCATACAGTGCCGGTTCCGTAATGCCGCACAGGGCGGAAATGGCCGCCGACAGCGCGGTGGATTTTTTAATTTTGTCCCGGCTTTTGAAGTAGATGGCGAAGCAGGTCGCGGCTTCCGCTATGTTATGCGCCAGCGAAGCGGGCAGGTAGAGCATCTCCCGGCCAAACTGTGACATGGAGGCCACGACGTAAGGGATCATCGGTTTGTGCATCCCGGATGCCACCATAAAGGGCAGCACGCCTGCCAGCAGCGCGGTAGCCACAAACCCCAGTTTGCTGAACAGCCAGAAGATCACTGTGGCCATGCCTGCGCCCAGCTCATAACCCAGCGGGCCGAGGAACAGCAGCGTTACCGGCACGGTGACCATCAGCGACAGCATCGGTGAGAGAAACACCCGTACGGCAGAGGGAGAGTAGCGGTTAAACAGCTTCTCGGTTTGCGCATAGAGCAGGACGCACAGAATGGCGGGAAACACCTGCGAGGCATAAGCGACATTTTGCAGGTCGAGGGAGAGAAACTGCGCGCCCTCTGCCAGCTGTTTGGCCATCGCGGGCAGCACCATCACCGACACCGCTGAGACAGCCACCAGAATATTCACCTTCAGCTTGGTGGCGGTGGTGATCGCCACCAGGATCGGCAGGAAGTAGAGCGGGGCGGAACCGATGTTATCCAGCACTTTCCAGGTGGAGCTGCTGCGGCTGAGCCAGCCCATCAGATCCAGCAAAAGCAGCAGGGATTTCAGTACCCCGCCACCGGCAATCGCCGGGATCAGCGGCTGGAAAATGCTGATTACAAAGTCGATAAACCAGGCCCCGGGGCTGACGCGTGCAGATGCGGCTTTCGTGCCCGGCTCGCGCCCGGCGGCCATGTCTCGCACGGCCTCATAAATGCCGATCACCTCTTTGCCAATGATCACCTGGCACTGCACATTGACGCGCACGCCGAGGATGCCGGGCACTTTTTCCAGCGCGCTCTGCTGGACCAGCCCGTTGTCATTGAGCGTCAGCCGCAGGCGGGTTGAGCAGTGCTCAATGTGGTCAATGTTATTGATGCCACCCACCAGGGTAATAATTTGCTTTGCCGTTTCCATGTGGTTCATCTGACGACCCTCTTTTGCGCAAAAAAAAAAGACCTGAAGCCCTCCGGTGAGAGAGAGCTTCAGGTCTTGCCTGGTGGATACCAGTGACACGCCTGGGATCACTTCTATATTTTGTCGCGGTTAAAGGCAACCAGATTGCGTTTTGCTGAACAGAATTTGTGAGCGGTATGGCAGATAGAGATCAGGCCAGCTTGATCAGCACCATGCCCATCAGTAGCAGTGCCACCCCAATCCAGCCTTTGTAATTGAGGCGCTGCCCGAACATTACCCAGCCTGCTGCAATGGTCGCGACCAGCCCGAATCCACCCCATAATGCGTAAGCGACAGACAGCTCAATGCCTTTTACTGCCTGCGACAGCGCACTAAAGGCCGCCAGTACGGCCAGCAGTGACAGCACGCCCCAGACTTTATGCTTAAAACCATTCGACAGTTTAAGGAAGATATTGGCAGCGATTTCCAGCAAGGTCGCTGCGCACAGCCAGACGGCGTGTACCCATTCAAACGCTTGCATGCTGCCTCCTGCTGGTGGTACCTGATTTAATCAGGGCAATACCCGCGACCAGCGTCGCCAGACCGAGCATTTTGGCGGGCGAGATCGACTCATCGAATAACAGCACGCTGAACAGCGTAATAAATAAAATACCGATCCCTTCCCACATGGCATAGGCAACGCCGAGCGCAATTTTTTTAATCGAAACGGAAAGGGCAATATAAGAGAGGGCAATCATGATCAGCATGAGGAAATATCCCAGCTGATTATCGCTGACGCTCGACCACTTCATAAACAGCGTCCCGGTGATCTCAAGAGCGATCGCCAGTGCCAGTAACATCCAGTAAAACATGATTTTTTCCATCAACAAACATAACTACACGCCAGCCCGAAAAGAAGTCAGGCTGCCTGAAACAGCAGGGGATATGTTTTAGGAAAGGGGACTAAAGCGCGTTACGCCAGTGTTGTTCACCGGAAAGGGAATAAGCGGAAGAAAAAAGGGAAGAGCGGTTTTGCCAGGCCTTGCACATATTATCCATAATATTTACAACTTATCCGCGTTGTTGCTTCTCGTCGATGCGGAAAGAAAATTGTCCTCGGTGGTTAATGTTGCTCCTCTTTTACCCGATCATTGAGAGTTATGCTGGTTAATTTGCAATTCTTTACGCTGGTTTTTTACGTTATTTGCAGTCGATTTCACTGCCTTACATGTTGTAAGGCGTGATAACGCTGACTTTAGAAAATGGCGTCTGTTCTTCGGGAGGCGAAATAAAACCGTGAAACGCCAGAATACTGTGAAAAATGCGTCGGGCGTCCTGCTGTAATTCATGGTGGATAATCGCATCCAGCTTACCGTCACTGAGTAGCTGACGGTTTTCACTGTCGAGATCATGGCCAATAAACACCTCAATCGCGCGCCCCGCATCAGCAAAGGCGCGCAGGATCGCGGTGTTGCCTCCGCCTGCGCAGTAGACAGCGCCCAGCGATGGATGCTGTTCCAACTGCTGTGACAGGGCGCTGTAGGTCGGGGAATCAATGCCATACCCTTCACTGATCCGGCGTACTTTCAGCCCCGGTGCCATCGTCGACATCGCGGCACAGAACCCGTCTGCGCGCTCTTCCTCACCCAGAAAATGCGCACTGCCCGTGACCACCGCCACGTCCGGCTGATGCTGCCCCAGCAGGCGGGACATCAACCAGGCGGCGGTTTTACCCGCAGACGAATTGTCCATGCCCACATAGCGAATACGCTGGCTGTCCGGCAGGTCGGTCACCAGTGTGACTACCGGCACGCGCTGTTTAAGCAGCTCTTCAATCACCTGCGTCAGGTCCCGGCTGCTTTCCGCTTTCAGGATGATGCCGTAACTGTCGCTGGCGCAGCGTAGCATCAGCTGGCGGATCTTCTGCGCGCTGATCTCCTCGAAAAGATGCAGTCGCAGGGTGAGACGAAAGGGGGCAAAGCTGCCCAGCTCGGCCAGCAGCGCATCGGTGACCAGCTGGCTGAAGCGGGCGGGAGTATGCATGATGACATCAACGGTAAGGGTTCTGCCGCTGGCCAGATTCATGCGCTGCTGCTGCTCCAGATCGCGGATTGCCTGCGAGATCCTTCGTTCGGTTTGGGCATGAACGGCACCGCGATTGTGCAGGGCGCGGTCTACCGTGGCTTTACTGACGCCTGCCTGGGCGGCGATCTGTTTAATGGAAAATTTCATCATTGAGGTCTTTCTGAGGTTATCCGTTCCGTAGAGAAATAATGTAGCGGTTAAATGAGTTGCAGGAAATCGTTTAATTGTGTAAAAAAACGTGTCAAATCTAACTGATAATCATTTTTATTTGCCTTTAGTTTCTTACCAGGAACCTGCATCCATGAATACCTCTCTGTTTAACCCGCGCGCGCTGGCTTGCGCGTTATCGTTTGCTGTACTTGCGGTGACCACCTCCGTATCGGCAAAAGTCCAGACCCTGACCGATGTCATTGGCCGTGAAGTGAAAGTTGACCTGCCCGCTAAGCGCGTCGTGCTGGGTTTTTACTTTGAAGACTACATGTCCGTGGGGGGCGAAAAAGCCTATGACTCAGTCGTAGGGATTTCCCGTGAAGCCTGGGAAGGCTGGGTGCCAGCGAACTGGAATATGCACGTCGCGCATCGTCCATCGCTGAAAAACATCCCGGATGTGGGTGAAGTGGAAGCACAGAGCTTCTCGGTAGAAAAAGTGCTGAGTCTGAACCCGGATCTGGTCATTCTTGCCGACTGGCAGTTCCAGGCTCTGGGCCAGGATGTTCAGCGCATTGAAAAACAGGGTATCCCGATTGTGGTCGTCGACTACAACGCGCAGACCGTTGAGCGCCATGTGGCCTCCACCCGCGTGCTGGGCACGCTGACCGGGCAGGATGCGCGCGCCAGTGAAATGGCGGCACTGTATGCCGGTGCATTGAAGCAGGTGGCGGATCGTATTGCTGCGGCGGGTAAACCTCAGCCAAAAGTGTATGTTGAGTTCGGCAATAAAGGCCCGGAAGAGTACTCCTTTACCTACGGCAAAAATATGTGGGGCTCAATGGCAACCGCCGCTGGCGGCAATAATATCGCCACGCCGTTCGTGGAGTGGTGGGGCCCGTTGAACCCTGAGCAGGTGCTGGCTTCAAAACCGGATGCGATCTTTATCTCCGGCCGTGAGAACAACAAAAATCCGCATGCGCTGCCGATGGGCCAGGGCGTGGATCTTGCTGAAGCGCGCACGAAGCTGAAAGGCTTTGAACAACGTCGTGGCTGGAACGAGTTACCGGCGGTGAAAAATGGCAAAGTCTTTGGCGTTTATCAGGGCGCATCGCGCACGCTGTCTGACTTCGCGATGGTGCAGTATATGGCGAAGCAGCTTTATCCTGAGCTGTTTAAGGATATCGACCCGCTGGCTAACTATCTGAACTTCTACAAAAAATACCTGCCGGTTACCCCGGAAGGGACGTTTGTGGTGAGTGTAAAAGAGTAAGTTGAAGATATCCCGCAAGGGCGGCCGCTTCTGGGCCGCCCCTTGTTGTGACACAGGACCGCTGAATGAACACTCCCACCGACAACCGTGCAGCCATTGCTGCGCATCGCGCGCGTGAAGGCAAACGCTGGCGCTACGTATTCCTCTTCCTGCTGCTGACCGCTCTCTGTCTGGTGCTGGATATTGCTACCGGCCCGTCGATGCTGGCGCCCTCTGAAGTGATTCGTTCACTGACCGGCATCGGTGAACGTGCGGCCATGACCGATGCTATTGTGCGTGAGTTTCGCCTGCCGATGGCGCTGATGGCGCTGGTGGTGGGGGCCGCGCTGGGGGCGGGCGGGGCACAGATGCAAACCCTGCTGAATAACCCGATGGCCAGCCCTTATACCCTGGGGATGGCGGCGGCGGCAGGCTTTGGCGCGGCGTTAAGCCTGGCCTTTGGCGGCTTTGGGTTGAATCCCATGATTGCTGTGCCGATTGGCGCTTTTATCTTCTCCATGCTGGCGGCACTGTTCCTGTTTATGCTGGCCTCAATGCGTCGGGTGCGTACCGAAACCATCATTTTGGGCGGCATCGCGCTGCTGTTTCTGTTCCAGTCGATGCTGTCGCTGATCCAGTTTCTCTCCTCCCCGGAGTTGTCGCAGCAGATTTTATTCTGGCTGTTTGGCAGCCTGACGAAAGCGACCTGGCCCACGCTGACGCTGACGGCGGCAGTCACGCTGGTGTGCTGCCTGCTGTTGATGGCGGACTCGTGGAAGCTGGCTGCGCTGCGTATGGGGGAAATGCGTGCGCTCAGCCTGGGGGTTAACGTGCGGCAACTGCGGATGAAAGTGCTGGTGATTGTCGCGGTCATGACCGCCACAGCCACCAGTTTTGTCGGTGTTATCGGGTTTATCGGGCTGGTGGCACCGCACATTGCACGCATGATGGTGGGGGAAGATCAGCGATTTTCCCTGCCGATGTCGGTGCTCAGTGGCGCACTGATGCTGTCAGCGGCGTCGGTGCTGTCTAAATCCATCGTGCCCGGTGCGCTGTTCCCGGTCGGGATCGTCACCGCCATTGTCGGCGTGCCTTTCCTGCTATGGCTGATTTTTTCTCCCCGGAGGAGCGCCCTGTGATCCAGCTTGATAATGTCTCTGTTCATCGCCAGGGACGGCCGATTATTGATGCAGTGAGCGCCGGGCTGGAAGCCGGTAAAATCCATGTGATTATCGGCCCGAACGGCACCGGAAAAACGACGCTGTTGAGTGCCATCTTTGGTGAGCTGGCGCTGGCATCCGGGCAGATCGGCTGTGGTGGACATCATCTGGCGGCAGGAAAACAGCCTGGCCGGGTGCTGCATGCCTGGCGTGAGATCTTCGCGTATTTACCGCAGGACAGCAGCGCCGATATTGGCCTGACGGTGCTGGAAGTGGTGGTACTTGGGCGGCTGGGCAAACTCTCGCTGCATATTGATGATGAAACGCTGGAAGCTGCCATGCAGCGCCTGGCGCAGGCCGGAATTGCCCATCTTGCCGGGCGCGACATCGCTTCGTTAAGCGGCGGTCAGCGCCAGATGGTGCTGTTTGCTCAGGTCATGATGCGTGAGCCTCTGGCGATGTTGCTGGATGAGCCGGTCAGCGCACTGGATCTCAAGCATCAGCTGGCGCTGCTCGACCTGGTCCGGCGTGAAACCCGGGCACGGGGTTGGGTGACGGTGATTGTGCTGCACGATCTTAACCTGGCCTGCCAGTATGCGGATAACCTGCTGGTGGTCGCGCAGGGGAAAATTCAGGCTGCCGGGAATCCGCGTGATGTGGTGACCGCCGAACTGATTGCCGCCACGTACGGCGTTGAGGTTGAGATCTTGCGCGATCGTGCAGGTAATCCGGTGATCCAGCCGCTCAGCACGGCGGTGTGATAAATCCTCAGGCAAGGGCACGGTGATCCTTTCGTGCCGCTGTCTGAGGTATTTTTAAAAAAATTCAGTACCAGCTCGCATTTCAAGGAATGATGGAGGGAAAGATCGCTCCGTCCGGTGTACGCTGCTCCCACAGGAGAATGTGGATTACAGGGCATGTACGAATTTACGTTGATTTTATTGTTACTACAGCAGATGTGTGTGTTTCTAGTCATCGCATGGCTGATGAGTAAAACCCGTCTGTTCATCCCTCTTATGCAGGTTACGGTGCGTCTGCCCCATAAGCTGCTGTGCTATATCACCTTCTCCATTTTCTGCATTATGGGCACCTATTTCGGTCTGCATATTGAAGACTCGATTGCTAACACGCGCGCCATTGGTGCCGTGATGGGCGGCCTGCTAGGCGGCCCGGTGGTCGGCGGTCTGGTGGGGCTGACGGGCGGATTGCATCGCTATTCTCTGGGCGGCATGACGGCGCTCAGTTGCATGATCTCCACGATCGCCGAGGGGCTGCTGGGCGGCCTGATGCACAGTTTTTTGATCAAACGCGGACGCAGTAACAAAGTCTTCAGCCCGCTGACGGCGGGCGTCATTACGTTTGTCGCTGAACTGGTGCAGATGGCGATTATCCTGCTGATTGCCCGACCCTTCCAGGATGCTTTGCATCTGGTGCAGAGCATTGCGGCACCCATGATGGTGACCAATACCGTGGGGGCAGCGATGTTTATGCGCATCCTGCTGGATAAGCGGGCGATGTTTGAGAAGTACACCACGGCGTTTTCGGCCACGGCGCTGAAGGTGGCTGCCTCGACCGAGGGGATATTGCGCCAGGGGTTTAATGAAGAGAACAGCATGAAGGTGGCGCAGGTGCTCTACAAAGAGCTGGATATCGGCGCCGTGGCCATCACTGACCGTGAACGCCTGCTGGCCTTTACCGGCACCGGTGACGATCACCATCTGCCGGGCAAGCCGATCTCCTCCTCCTATACCTGGCGTGCTATCGACAGCGGAGAAGTGGTCTATGCCGACGGTAACGAAGTGCCTTACCGCTGTTCGCTGCACCCCAATTGCAAACTTGGCTCGACGCTGGTGATCCCGCTCAGAGGCGAAAACCAGAAGGTGATCGGCACGATAAAGCTGTATGAACCGCGCAACCGCCTGTTCAGCTCCATCAACCGTACGCTGGGCGAAGGCATCGCGCAGTTGCTGTCTGCGCAGATCCTCGCCGGGCAGTATGAACGTCAGGAAGCGCTGCTGGCCCAGTCCGAAATCAAACTACTGCACGCTCAGGTAAACCCCCATTTTCTGTTTAATGCGTTGAATACGCTGATGGCGGTGATCCGCCATGACAGCGAAAAAGCCGGGCAACTGGTGCAGTATCTCTCCACGTTCTTCAGGAAAAACCTGAAGCGTCCGTCGGAGATTGTCACGCTTGCGAATGAAATCGAACATGTGAACGCCTACCTGCAAATTGAGCAGGCGCGTTTTCAGTCGCGACTGAGCATCCGGTTGTGGGTGCCGCAGGAGCTGGCTTACTACCAGCTTCCTGCCTTTACCCTGCAACCGATTGTGGAAAATGCAATAAAACACGGCACCTCACAGCTGCCTGGCATCGGTGAAATTACCCTGAAGGCCAGCCGTGACGGGCAGCATCTGGTGCTGGATATTGAAGATAACGCCGGGCTTTATCAGCCCAAAGAGAGCGGTGGTGGGCTGGGGATGAGCCTGGTGGATAAACGTTTGCGCGTGCGATATGGCGACGCTTACGGTATCACCGTCACCTGTGAACCGGATTGTCTCACCCGCATTACACTGCGGTTACCGCTGGAGGAGCCCCTATGATCAGCGTATTGATTGTCGATGATGAACCCCTGGCGCGCGAGAACCTGCGCGTCATGTTACAGAAAGAGCCGGATATCGAAATTGTCGGCGAGTGTGGAAATGCTGTTGAGGCGATCGGCATGGTGCATAAACTGCGCCCTGACGTACTGTTCCTCGATATCCAGATGCCGCGCATCAGCGGCCTGGAAATGGTCAGTATGCTTGACCCGGAGGACCGTCCCTGGATTGTCTTCCTCACCGCCTATGATGAGTTTGCGGTGCAGGCATTTGAAGAACATGCTTTTGACTACCTGTTGAAACCGGTGGAGGTTCCGCGACTGGAGAAAACGCTGATGCGCCTGCGTCAGGATCGCCACGGGCAGGATGTCTCCGTGCTGCCGGATAATCAGCAGGATCTGAAGTTTATTCCCTGCAGCGGTCAGAGCCGTATCTATCTGTTACAGATGCAGGACGTGGTATTTGTCAGTAGCCGCCTGAGCGGGGTGTATGTCACCAGCCAGGAAGGGAAAGAGGGCTTTACCGAGCTGAAGTTACGCACGCTGGAAAATCGCACACCGCTGCTGCGATGCCACCGTCAGTTTCTGGTGAACATGGCGCATCTGAAAGAGATCCGCCTTGAGGATAATGGCCAAGGAGAGCTGTTACTGAGCAGCGGTCACACCGTGCCGGTGAGCCGCCGCTATCTGAAAAGCCTGAAGGAGGCCGTGGGCTTGTAAGCTACGGTTTTAAGCCGGCAAAGGCCGCACGGATTTCCTCTTCCGGTAGCTCAATGCCGATAAATACCAGCGTGCTGGCAGGCTGTTCATCAGCCTGCCACTCGCGATCCCAGTCAGCACTGTACAGTCGCTGTACGCCCTGGAACAGCAGGCGGCACGGCTGATCGGCAATCCACAACATCCCTTTGTAGCGCAGCAGCTTATCGGCAAAACCGGCCAGCAGATCCTCCATCACTTTCGACACCGCCTCCAGTGCCAGCGGGTAGTCCAGCTCCAGCACTATGGAGGAGATGGCATTCTGCTGCTGTGGGATAAACTGAAAACGCGGTTTTGGCGTGACGATCGCCTCTTCCAGCATAAATCCCCGGGTATCAAACAACAGCGCCAGGTCAATATCGCCATGGATCACCGGGTAAATCGGTGCACGCGCATTGATGCGTTGCAAACGCTCCATCAGCTCCGGCGGCGTGCCACTGATATCCGTCTTGGTCAGCAGAATGCGGTCGGCGTAGCCTATTTGCGACTGCGCCAGAGTAAACTGATCCATCTGCTGCCCGGCATGTACGGCATCAACCAGCGCGATCACGCCGTCCAGCAGATAGCGCTCGCACAGGATCTCATGGGAGAAAAAGGTCTGAATAATCGGGCCAGGATCGGCCATGCCGGTGCATTCGATGATTAAGCGATCGAAGGTGATGTCGCCGTTATCCCGGCTGTCCAGCAGGTCGAGCAAGGCGGTTTCCAGCTCCCCGGAACGGGTACAGCAAATACAGCCGTTAGTAAGGGTAGTGATTTGCGTGGCGCGATCGCCAAGTAGCTGATTATCGACGGCGACGGCACCAAACTCATTCTCAATCACCGCAATTTTGTAGTCCTGCTGTTCATGCAGAATATGACGTAACAGCGTGGTTTTTCCCGCGCCGAGAAAACCGGTCAGTACCGTGACAGCAATGGGGGTCATAGGTTATCTACCTTGATAGTCGTCTTGCATCAGCAGCAGCGCATGCCGCCTTTTCCATCTCCGCCATAGCGCGCCTGCTGGCGCTCTCGGAAGAACTCTTTATAGGTCATCACCGGTTTATCCGGGTGATTGGTCTGCATGTGTTCAACGTAGGTATCGTAATCAGGAATGCCGACCAGCATACGCGCCGCCTGGCCGAGGTATTTCTTCGCCGCGCCTAAGTTATCGAACATGATGTATTCCCTGTTGTACAGATCGGAGTAAGGGCGAGGCATGCCTCGCCCGTCTTTTAACAGGGTTAATGGCCGGATGACACCTTAACCCCTTCTTTCGGCACCGGAACGTAAGCGGTTTCCGTATCGGTTGGTTCACTGGACTGGCGTGCGTTCAGCCAGGCTTTAATGCCGTAGAAGATAATACTGTACACCACTATGAGGAACAGAATACTCAGACCCGCGTTAGTGTAGTTGTTGATCACAATATGATTCATATTGCTCACCTGTTGAGCCGTCAGCTCAGCACCTCCGGCGGCCACTTTGGCTTTGTACTCGCTGGCCATATAGAAGAAACCTTCCATCTGCGGATTGGTGCTGAACAGCTTGAGCGCCAGCGCCCAGGTGGTACAAATCAGCAGCCATACAGCAGGTAGCATCGTCACCCAGATGTATTGCGTACGCTTCATCTTAATCAGCACCACGCTCGCCAGTACCAGCGCCACCGCGGCCAGCATCTGGTTGGAAATACCAAACAGCGGCCACAGGCTTTTCACGCCGCCCAGTGGGTCAACCACGCCCTGATACAGCAGGTAGCCCCACAGCCCGACACAGCCTGCGGTGCCGATAACACCCGCCAACAGTGAATCGGTTTTCTTCAGGAAAGGCACAAAGTTACCCAACAAATCCTGCAACATAAAGCGGCCGGAACGGGTACCGGCATCCAGCGCGGTCAGGATAAACAGCGCTTCAAACAGGATGCCAAAGTGATACCAGAAGCCCATATCGGCAATTGGCATAATTTTGTCAAACACATGGGCAATCCCGACGGCCAGCGTTGGCGCACCACCCGCACGGTTCAGCACCGACGGCTCACCGATATCTTTCGCGGTTTGCAGGATTTGCTCAGGAGAAATCACAAAGCCCCAGGAGCTGACGGTGGCTGCCGCCTGAGCGGTCACATCCTGCAGCTGCGCCATAATCATTGGCGCGTTGGCACCGCCGAGCTCATGCAGGTTTGGCATGACGATGCCGAGGCCTGCGGGGGGAGTGTTCATCGCGAAGTAGAGACCCGGTTCGATAATCGAGGCCGCGACCAGCGCCATCACCGCAACAAACGACTCCATCAGCATGGCGCCGTAACCGATAAAGCGCGCATCGGTTTCACAGGCCAGCAGTTTCGGCGTGGTGCCGGAAGCGATCAGCGCATGGAAGCCGGAAACGGCACCGCAGGCGATCGTAATAAACAGGAACGGGAACAACGCGCCTTTCCACAGCGGGCCAGTACCATCAATGTACTGTGTCAGCGCCGGCATTTTCAGTTCAGGATTCAGAATGACAATCCCGATGGCCAGGCCAACAATTACCCCAATTTTCAGGAAGGTGGCCAGATAGTCACGCGGGGCCAGAATCAGCCACACGGGCAGCAATGCAGAAATAAAGGCATAGCCAATCAGCGTGAAGGTGATGGTGGTGTCTTTAAAGGTCAGTGCCGGGCCCCAGTACGGATCGTGGGCAATCACGCCACCAAAGTAGATCGACGCTATCAGCAGGATCACGCCAATAACGGAGATTTCCCCGACCCGCCCCGGCCGGATAAAGCGCATATAGATGCCCATAAACAGCGCAATCGGCACCGTTGAGCAGACGGTAAACACGCCCCACGGACTTTCAGCCAGCGCTTTCACTACGATCAGGGCCAGCACCGCAAGGATGATAATCATGATCAGGAAGCAGCCGAACAGCGCAATGGTACCGGGAACCGGGCCCATCTCATTTTTGATCATCTCACCGAGTGAAGCACCGTTACGGCGCTGGGAGATAAACAGCACCATAAAGTCCTGTACCGCCCCGGCTAGCACCACGCCCGCCAGCAGCCACAGCACGCCGGGCAGGTAGCCCATCTGCGCCGCCAGCACCGGACCGACCAGCGGCCCCGCCCCGGCAATCGCCGCGAAGTGGTGCCCAAACAAGACGTTACGGTTGGTTGGCACATAGTTCAGGCCATCGTTATTGATCACCGCAGGCGTCGCGCGGGTCGGGTCGAGTCTCATCACCTTCTGGGCGATGTAGAGGCTGTAATAACGATATGCCACCAGATAGACCGACACGGATGCCACAACGATCCACAGCGCACTGATATGTTCGCCGCGTCTGAGTGCGACCACGGCCAGACAACACGCACCGATGATCCCGAGAATCATCCATGGTATGTGCTTGAATAGCTTGTTTTTATTCATAGGGAGACCTGGATTTATACGAAGTTAGATGGTGTGCAATCGAAAGAGTTTTATACCAGCGATATGGTGGCGAATTTATACAGAAAGCAGGGGGATAATTCGTTGAGTGGCGATATGGGGGATTAAGCGGTAGCTTACCGACGTAAAGCGGTTTCGCCGGTAAACTTAAGGGTGGAAATATGTGACTGGGGTCTCACTGAGGCTGTCTGTTTTTTCAGGGGCCTGGAAACGTCTCGTCGCGGGTTGCATGCGAGACCGACGCTCGTCTCAAATGAATATCATCAGTTATTCTGGCCTGCGATAATCTTGCTCATGTTGATACCCGTGACGCCAAAACCGCTGGTCTCATAGATATGGCGAGCACGAGCATTATCTCCTGCAACGCGCAGTCTAATCTCTTTAAAACCCTTTTCCCGAAGATTATCTTCAAAGGCGCGAAGAGTTTGTTTACCCAGCCCTGTGCCCTGGAAAGAGCTGAAGATATGAAAATCGTAGATAAAAACTGTACGCATAATCGTATCTGGTTTATACCAGAGATAGCCTACATGCATTTCAGTCTTATCTAATCGCGCAACCAGGGACATTAAAACCTGCCCACAGGTATTAACGCCTTCCGCAAGCGCTTCTGTTATTTCCTGCTTTGCTCTCACAAGAGAAGCACTTGGGGATAGTCCATAATTTGCCCCTATCTCGTTGGCATAATCTGGAATAAAATATTCAAGATAAGCAGGGAACTCGTCTTCTGTCATTAAGCGGAAGGTGATCATCTCTTACTCCTTAGTGATGAATACAACTGATAAACAGGACAATATTAACAGCATACCACCCTACCACTCCCTGTTATCTGGAAGACGGCGGCGTCCTGCTTTCGCTCAGTTGTCGGTGCTGTTCCAGTTCATAATCAATAAATGCGCCAATCATTGCGCGGTACACTTTCTCGATAATCTCTTCCGGCAGATGGTGTTCTGCGGCCTGCTGACGCACTTTATCAATCACCTTCTGCACACGATCCGGTGCACGTACGGCATCACTGTCTTTCTTAAATGCCGCGGCGGCTTTTACACATTCTCCCCGTTGGGCAATCAGCGCCACCAGGCGGATGTCGATCTGGTCGATGCTCTTTCTCACATCGTCAATAGAAGTAAAGGTCATGGTTGATCTCTTGTACTAGTTTTGTAGATCAAGCTTACCTAAAGTGATGCACATTGACCAGCAGGAAAAGCGGTCAGCCTCGTTAATGTAAATTTCTCTGGTTTGGATCATTTTTATCCTGAATTTGCTCAATATTGCTGATATAACGAAGGCTCAAAAAATTATCTTTTATGAAACTTTTCAATAGCTCAGGGACTTTTCGCTGAATTTGACTTAAAGGAAGGGCGATGAGCGAACACTCAGGAAGAACAGATAATATGGCCTCTGATTATGAACCTCTGGCGTCAATTCTTGCACGCCGTGCGCACCTGCGTGCGTTGTTTGTCAGCCAGCAGTTTGCGGCACTCGATGCATTACTTGAACAGCAATCCCAGCCCTGGCTGAACGGTGTCAGTGAAGCGTACGACTATGAGTGGAGTATCGACATGCTGTTCGACCCGCTCCAGCCGGTGGCTGAGACCCTGGCCGCGCTGGAGGCGTGGGTCGCCCTTCATCCTGATTCCTACCATGCTCATCTGCTACTGGGGTGCTACTGGGAGCGTGCCGCGGGCCGTATCCGTACTCAAAATGGTGGTGATTACGTGACAGACGACCGCTGGATGGGGGCGGAACTGGCGCGTGATTCAGGCATTGCCGCCTATCTGCGCGCGCTACCTTTGCATCCGAAACCCGCGTATGCGCTGTTCCGTATTTTCCGTCTGAGCTGTTATCTGGGTGAGCCGCAGTGGTTATTCGCACTGGCGCTGGGTGAACAGCCCGACAGCTATACGCAGCGCCAGTCTGAGGTCGACCCGGAGGTCTGGGCCGCTGGCATGCAGTGGTTGCGCGAGGAAGGGGGCAGTGAGCTGGCCATTATCCCTCAGGCCCTGCCGGCATGTTTATCGCCGCGCAGTGAAGAGGAGCAACAGAACAGTAAGCTTTACTGGCTGCGGCTGACGCTGGACGCGCGCCCGAATCTGTACACCATCCTCAGTTCCTGGGTGCATTTCCTCTATCCGCGTTGGGGCGGGAGCCATCAGGAAATGTCGGCGTTTATCGACAGTGACTGGTGTCGTGGATTGACCGAAAGTGAACGTAACGGTTTACGCATGACACAGGCCTGGGATTATCTCGGCTATGTGGCGTTAATGCCGGAGGAGGATGATCGGGAGAACATTGCTTTTTGTCTGCGGCAATATGATGCCCTGTTAGCACTTAACCTGACTCCGCGCCAGCATGCTTCTGTGCTGCGTAACTACGCCAACTTCCTTTGCCACTACGCGCGCACGGAAGAGGGCGGTGAGGTGCACTGGAACCAACCCGAGATGCAGCGGGCCTACGATGCGCTGGTCAAGGCATGGCAGGTTGATCATCCGGTTGCCGATCCTGGGCTTCATGATGCGTTCAGCTCTTTACTCTCCTGCCTGGATTTTGCGGGTATTGAGGACAGCTTTGGTCTGCGCCCAATGTGGTTGGATCGCAGTCAGCAGTGGGGCGACTGCCAGTATGAGGTGCTGGTGGCGGGGCTGGCCAGCAAATATGGCTTTTATGGCATCCGTCAGGGGCAGTTTGACCATGAGCGACTGATCCCGCTGGGCCTGGCGCTGGAGTCCGATCTTGATATCGGCCAGGCAGGTGCCAACCTGTTTGAGTCTGTATCCGAAGAGGCGGGGATTTTCCTGACGCAGGCCGCGGCTGACGCCGGTGATGCCTCTGCAATGGCAGGATTATACGACCTCTATTCGGGCCGGATGTCGCGCCGCTATGGCCGCGATGCCACAGCCTGGGAAAATCGCGAGCAGGCTCTGGCGTGGATGGAACGGGCAGCAGAGGCCGGTAACGTGATTTGCCAGTACAACCTGGGGTACGTTATTTCCCGTGAAAACGAGATTGTTAACGCACAGCAGTATCAGCGTGCACGCGATCTGTTTATCGGGGTGATGAATGCCGCCAATGTCGGGCTGGAAGTCTGGCAGCGCGCCACGCGTGAGCTGTCGGGATTGATCCTGTTTAATCAGTACGCCAGCGATGCGGATCGTCGCTTTGCGGTGGAAGAGGTGCTGGCTGCACTGTGGAACGATGAACGCCCTGACAATCAGGAGTACGCCGCCGCCTATTATGCTCACGCCTTCTTTACCGGTTCTGGCTGCGTTGCAAACCGTTATCTGGCAAAAGTCTGGGTGGATCGCGGTCTGGCCATCAGCCCGCAGGATGAATATTTGCTGGAACGTGCAGGCGAGATTTATCAGCGCGGTGCCCTGTTCGGCGGATTGCGTTCATCAATGGCTTTTCGTCGCGATAAAGCGCGCATGGATGAGCGCGGCAGGGCAATGACTTTTGATGCGGGGATGGGGCCAGCTTGAGATAAGCCCGACCTCATATGACAGGAATGCCACGCCGTTGGCGCGTGGCATTTTTGAGGTTATTTTTTCTTTATTCTTTTATAACGCCAGGATTTGAAGCCCAGTGATAGTGGAATTACAAGGTTTAAGATTAAAGCAGTAAAAATGATCGTTAATAGGTTTTCCTGTATTATTCGCCATAAAGTGTATCCTTCTGAAATCGCTGATGTATTTAAAAGGATCAATATGAATAATATTGCAGATGAAAACCATACAAAACACGACCCCAATATATTTATCTCCCGCCTCAAGGTAAAGTCATAATCTAAGTCATTATCTCCCTCAAACTGCTCATCTTGTTTCGCCCGTTCTCTGGCTCTTCTGAATTTTTTTAAATCTTTTTCGCTAAAACCGTTGGCGAGTAAATCCTTTTCTAATTCGGTCATGGTTCCCTCCTTTTATTCAATCATCCTTGTCATTCTCTTATCAGGTCGCGCTGCGGTGAGAGTAGAGGATAAGGCGGTTGAAAGACAGTCCTGGGATAAGAAAATTCATCTGCATCATGAAAAATGGACTATTAACTATTTATTTTTCATTAAGGTTAATCTCCTTCTATCAAAAAAGTGCAGTTTCCATGTGTATCTCGATATTCTGTACCTCTTCCGCGTGACTTCGAATAATTAATTTGTTAATAAAATCCTGATGAGATAGTTAATGTACTTCAAGGAGAAGAAGTAATTTATGGATATTTATCTAAACAGAAGAAGTAACGATAACAAGTACTTCTCTGCCATGGGGCAGTCTGCTGCCTCGGATTTATACCGGGTGGCAGAAATCGTTGCCGGAAAACATATACGCGATCACTTTATCCGCGCCCGGTTTCTTGACGAGGTGAAAGCGTTTGCTAACGCTAATCTTCATGAAATCAATAAGTCTAAAAGTGATGCTCAGTGCAAAGCCGCCATTAATAATATCAGGGAGGAGAGCAATAACATCAGCACTCAGGGCGACCGGCTGACGATGGGGCAGGCAAAGATATTTCTTACAGTCAGCATGGAGAAGTATAATAAAGAGCTGGGTTATACCATTGATGCTGTGAATCTTGTCGTGGGTACTGTGCAGCTAGCAGGCGGGGTTTCTATAGCAAGGAGTGCAATTAAAACGGCATCTCTGATAGGGAAGATCGCAGGTTCCTACGTTGCCATTAGCGGTGGGAGTTCAGCAACAGAAAGTCTTTATAAATTAAATGGTGATGCTAACCCACCTAGTTTTTTGAAAGATGCCTACGTTGGGGCGGCTAAGTTCATGGGCTTTAATAAGAAGTTAGGTCTGACAGCCGACCACTCGATGGAAATCATCAGTTCCGCCTATGGCGTGTTCAGACTGGGCCTCAAGCCTGGCGCACATAGGTTGTATAGATTTATTCCTGCTGATTTTCGTATTCAGGTTAACCAGATGAGTAGAGCATCGTTAACTCTTGAAATACTGGTTTCTGGTAATAATTTGAGGGTGATTTCTGGCATGAATTTTAATAATAAGTCCACGCCATAGTTAGTTGTAAATTGCCACGTTGTAAAGCGTGGCTTATTATTATTTTTTTCTTTTTTTGTACATCCATGATTTTAACCCTAACAGTACGGGGAATACGACGGATGAGCATATAATGACAATGCAGATGATAAAGGCATTTCCTTCTATTATTTTCCATGTTGGATACTCTTTTGATATGCATGTGGCATTCAAGAGAAAAAGCATGGTTAATGTTATATATATGATTAATGAAAAGCTTGAGCCCAGATCTTTGATCACCTCTCTCAACGTCTCATCATAATCTAACGCATTATCACCCTCGACCTGCTCATCTTGTTTCGCCCGTTCTCTGGCCCTTCTGAGTTTTTTCAAATCGTTTTCGCTAAAACCGTTGGCGAGTAAATCCTTTTCTAATTCGGTCATGGTTCCCTCCTTTTATTCAATCATCCTTGTCATTCCCTTATCAGGTCGCGCTGCGGTGAGAGTAGAGGATAAGTCGGTTGAAAGACAGTCCTGGGATAAGAAAATTCATCTGCATCATGAAAAATGGACTATTAACTATTTATTTTTCATTAAGCTTAATCTCCTTCCATCAAAAAAGTGCAGTTACCATGTGTATCTCGATATTCTGTACCTCTTCCGCGTGACATCGAATAATTAATTTGTTAATAAAATCCTGATGAGATAGTTAATGTACTTCAAGGAGAAGAAGTAATTTATGGATATTTATCTAAACAGAAGAAGTAACGATAACAAGTACTTCTCTGCCATGGGGCAGTCTGCTGCCTCGGATTTATACCGGGTGGCAGAAATCGTTGCCGGAAAACATATACGCGATCACTTTATCCGCGCCCGGTTTCTTGACGAGGTGAAAGCGTTTGCTAACGCTAATCTTCATGAAATCAATAAGTCTAAAAGTGATGCTCAGTGCAAAGCCGCCATTAATAATATCAGGGAGGAGAGCAATAACATCAGCACTCAGGGCGACCGGCTGACGATGGGGCGGGCAAAGATATTTCTTACAGTCAGCATGGAGAAGTATAATAAAGAGCTGGGTTATACCATTGATGCTGTGAATCTTGTCGTGGGTACTGTGCAGCTAGCAGGCGGGGTTTCTATAGCAAGGAGTGCAATTAAAGCGGGATCCATGGTGGGGAAAATTGCTGGCTCTTACATTATCATAAGCAGTGGGACTTCAATGTTAGAAAATATTTTAAAATTATATGGAAAAGAAGATCCACCAAATTTTTTAAAAGATGCTTATGTAGGTGTTGCTAAATTTATGGGTTTTGACCGGAGGATAGGGCTTACAACTTATCATTCTATGGAGATTGTCAGCTCCGCCTACGGTGTCTTTAAAATGAGCCTCAAAGCAGATGCCTGGCGACTCTATAAATTCATTCCATCTGATTTTTATATTCAGGTTGGCAGGATGAGTAAAGCATCTTTAATGTTGGAAGTGGTTGTTTCAGGTAATAACTTGAGGTTTATTTATGGAATGCATTCAGGTGGTGAGCTGTAATATTTAATAATAATGTCTGAGTTGCCACAATTTTAATGTGTGGCATTTTTATTTATTATTTTTAAATCTTTTTTTGTATAAATATGATTTTAATCCCAGCATTAATGGATTGGCAATGCTTGAACATAAATAAACAAACACGGTAATGATAAAACTTAGTGTCATCATCTCTAGTGTTGAGTATTCTTCTGATATTCGTGATGTATTAAAAAGAATGAGTATAACTAAAATAGCATATGTAATGCACAAGAAAGTTGAACCCAATACCTTGATCTCCTCTCTCAACGTATCATCATAATCTAACGCATTATCGCCCTCGACCTGCTCATCTTGTTTCGCCCGTTCTCTGGCCCTTCTGAGTTTTTTTAAATCGTTTTCGCTAAAACCGTTGGCGAGTAAATCCTTTTCTAATTCGGTCATGGTGGCCTCCTTTTATTCAATCATCCTTGTCATTCCCTTATCAGGTCGCGCTGCGGTGAGAGTAGTGGATACGGCGGTTGAAAGACAGGTTTGGGAGAGAGGAAACCATCAATACCCCTAAAAATGGATAATTAGTGATTTATGGCGAAATAAGCAGAAGGCGAGAAAGCAGGGCTGCAACAGCGTGCAGCCACGGAATATCGGATCACTGGCGTGGCAGATGGCAGCAGGTCAGCGTGTCTATCTACCCGTATCCCCTCGGCCGTCATTCAAGCGCGGCAATCTTCTGAGCAAGTCGTTGTGAGTTAAGGTTAAAATAATTTATTGTTCCCGTGAGCAAATCCGGTCAGAATTTGCCTGGTAAAAAAGTCCCCTGCATCGTTCATTTCAGGGGGGCTCTAATCACCAGGCGCTATCGCCAGATCGGCGAACAGACAGGATAATTTTTTCCAGGGAATTACGATATTGAAAATAAAATACTTCATAGCCGCAAGCCTGATGTTCGCTGCGCAGAACGCGCTGGCCGCAGGTTTTGACTGCACGTTAACCGGGTTGAATGAAACGGAAAAAACTATCTGTGCGGATACGTATCTTTCCGGGCTGGATAACGTGACCAACGGTTACTTTGTGAAAGCGATGGACAACAGCTACGGTGTGGGGACGCTGGCCAGAGATCAGCGCAAGTGGCTGGCAGAAAGAAACCGCTGTGGTACCGACGCGGAATGCATTAAGCAGCGTTACATTGAGCGCAATAAAATTCTGTCGCGCGCCGGGGTTTATCACAAGATCAGTGATGTCTTTACCCGTCCCGGCGATAAGCTGGATAAACCTGTCGCCCCCGGATTAAAGAGTGAAGCCGGTTTCACGCTGTCAGAGGAGCCGTGGCGCGTCCGTTCGTTAATCACCTCCAGTGATGTTGCCAATCTGACCGTGGGCACCAGCGGGCATTATCTCAGCACCCTGACGCACCGCATCGTGAATAATGACCTGATTGTCTTTGTGGTGCTGTATGTCGAAAAAGATCAGAAGAAGGGCGCGTTTCTTCTCAGGCTGAAAGACGGAGAGAAACCCCGGGTAGAGGCGGTGTACGAGGGATATAACCTTGAGCTGTCACTGCTGGATAAAAACGGCGCAGCCCAAGGCGATATTCTCTATTCTGTGGCGGAATACCGGGCGCCGGGCGTGGCGGTGAACAGCGAAAGTGACTTTGCGACGCCGCAGGCTTTTGCGCTGAAGGTGTCTGCGAAAGAGATCGGCAATATCATAGAGGTGACCCCGCCAGCCAGCGAACCCGCCAACAAGAAGTGGGTGGGCTATTGTGGCAGTAACGAGTGCAACAGCCGGCTGACTTCCCCGGACGGCCAGTGGCGTCTGGCCTCCGCCGATCGCAGCAATAGCGAGATTGACGAAGGGATGTACGTCTTCCCGCATGACCGGCCGGATGCCGGTATGAACGTGTTCCTGCCGCAGGCGGATACCGCCAAAGGGGCGGATTACAGTTATGACCGCAATTATGTCTGGGGACGGGATTCGTCATTCTATTTTGACAATGAGGGTGGTTATGCCTGCATCTGGAAAACCGATCTTGCAGACAAAACCACCAAGCGCATTCTTCCGGTCGAGGCCTTCTTACAGCCACATTATGTAAACTATAATGGCGAAGATATGATTATCGCGTCTTACACTTATTACAATGAAAATGGCGACTATCGGAGCGAAGAAGTCTATCTCGCTAAAAAATAATGCTTCCTTTTATCCCCCTCTGGTTTTTAACATCAGAGGGGGATTTCTCCGCTTTTTAAATATTATTTGTCTTATGATGATCCGTGAACGGCCTCCCTCTGCAGGATTTCCATATAATGTATACTGTCAGGCCAGATAACTGGCTATCTGAACAGGTAATAATTAAGTTATAAAAGTAAAATAGAATACAAAAATATAATAAAATACGGGTCCATTTATATGGAGTGATCTTCGTCATGCCAGGAAGAAGAGGGGGGACATCTCCCAATGATGAACACCTTGAATTTATATGCCGGATGGCCTTTCTCAGTGGCCTTGTGGTCATCGTGGGATGGCTGGCGGTGTTCATTGCCCTGGAGGAGTGGGGAATTGTCATCTCGCTGCTGGTGCTGGGAGGTGCGGCAGTTTGTAGCTGGCGAATTGCGATGCGTGGCAACTTTTCCACCGGGCTGATGCTGGCGCAGGGGGTGCATATGGCGTATGCGGTCGGCTATTGTCTGCTGTGTGATGTGCCGGATGACGGTATTCCCAGAACCACGCATCTCTATCTTCTTACCATCGCGCTGGTGGGATACATTAACTATCAACGCAAACCCACGCGGGTGCAGATGGCGCTAATAGCTGCCAGCCTGTTGTCATTTATGGCCCTCAGCAGTGCTGACCTGATTTTCCCTTTCGCCAGCCCACTCCCGCACCCGTTGCGCTTCTTTATTTCGCTAGTGAATGCCATTTTGGCGACCGCTATTCTGTGTGGTGGCATCGTGGCGATGCATGCTGACTTCTCCCGCCGCAACGAAAAAATCAGGGCCATTCAGCATGCGCTGTACAATAACGAGTTTGTGTTGTTCTACCAGCCTTTGTTCAATTCATCCGGGCAGATCAACGGTGCTGAAGCACTGCTGCGCTGGCAATGCCCTGGCAAGGGGATGGTCCCGCCGTCGGAATTTATTCCTGATGCACAACAGGCAGGGTTGATGCCCGCCGTGGGCGATTGGGTGATTGTCAGCGCCTTCCGGGAGCTGGCGCAGTGGCAGAATAACCCGGTGACCGCGCATCTGACCCTTTCCGTGAATATCACCGTTGATCATCTGATGAAGCCAGACTTCGTCCCCAATCTGATACGCCAGGCCGAAGTGACACAGGTGTCCCCTTCGCGCGTTAAGCTTGAGCTGACAGAAAGCGTTTTCGCCACGGATATTGAAACCGTGGTGGCGAAAATGCATGCGCTGGCCGCTGCCGGATTCCGCTTCTCCCTCGACGATTTCGGTACCGGATTTTCATCGCTCAGTTATCTGCGTCGCCTGCCGCTGGAGCAGATAAAAATCGACCGCAGCTTTATTTCCGGAGCAACGGAAGGACCAAAAGGAGCAGTGATCGCCATGAACATTGCGCGGATGGGGCTTGAGCTGAAGCTGGAAGTGCTGGCCGAAGGGATTGAAACGGCTGAACAGTGGTCGGTGATGCAGGCGTTCGGTTGCACGGCGTTTCAGGGCTTTTACTTTTCCCGTCCACTCAGCATGAGTGATTTTCGTGCATTTACTGCGAAACACGGTTGCGGGGTTACCGGCTGAATATTCTGCCGTCTTTGCCGATAACAAGATTGAGAATGGGCTCTCACTCAGTTGCCAGAGAGCCTGAAATTCCAATCTTTGCCTAAGGTGAAAACATGTTCAGAAAAAATAATATAAAACTCAGTGTGATGCTGAACCTGGCCTTTCTGGCGGTGATTGCTGGCGGAGTGATGGTGTCGGTCTTTGCGGGCATTAAACTTTCCGATGCCAACGATCAGCAGAAGTTAACCAGTGCGCGTCTGGATGACCTGCAGATACTGCGAACGGTTAAGGACAATACCAGCCTGCAATCCAAGCTGATGCTGCGGGCACTTGCCACGGAAAATGGCCCGATTGCGTCTGATACCCTGGTGAAAATTGAACAGGCTCAGGCCGATAATCAGGCGATCATTACCCATTTTCGCCAGTTGGTCGAGGGGGCGAAATCGCTGCCAGGCATTAACCTGAAAGAAGTGGAGGAAGCCTCCGGACTGCTGGCTGCAATTGAGAAAACGCAGCCGGAATTTGTCGCGGTTATGACCCGGCTTCTACAGCTTAAAAGTGCCAATGACATGCAGGGTGAACGCGCGCTGATTACCGGCCCTCTTCAGGCCACCCAGGATGCCTATCTGGCGGCGATTGATGACATGGTCAATTATCAGAGCCGGGTGACGAAAGGTACTGCCGTTCAGTCGCAGCAAAGCCTCTCCGGCGTATTTTTCACGCTGATCGTTCTGACGGTGGCTTCTGTCATGCTGGGGCTGTTGATGAGCGGGCTGATCACCCGCCACATCAAACGTCAACTGGGAGGAGAGCCTGCCCAGGCCCAGCGTCTGGCTTCGGCCATTGCCGATGGTGACCTGCATACCACGGTTGAACTGCGTGCCAGAGATACCACCAGTCTGCTGGCCTCGCTGGATGTGATGCAGACCCGTCTGCGTGGGCTGGTGACGCAGATTAAGGAAACCGCAGCATCGGTCTCACTGGCTTCGGATGAGATTGCCCAGGGCAATACCGAGCTGTCTTCGCGCACGGAACAACAGGCAGCGGCGTTGCAGCAGACGGCTGCCAGCATGGAGCAGCTCACGGCCACCATTAGAAATAACTCCCAGAACGCAACACAGACGGCAACGTCTGCACGTGGTGCAGCGGTACTGGCGCGGGAAGGTGAGGAACATGTCCAGGCAATGGGCAGCACCATGAAAGACATTGCGCACAGTTCTGGAAAAATTCGTGATATCACGGGCGTCATCGAGGGCATCGCCTTCCAGACTAACATTCTGGCGCTGAATGCGGCCGTTGAGGCTGCACGTGCGGGTGAGCAGGGGCGCGGGTTCGCCGTGGTTGCTGGTGAAGTTCGCATCCTTGCACAGCGAAGCGCAACGGCCGCGCGTGAAATCAAGTCTCTTATCGCTGAAGCCGTGGCAGAAGTCGAAAATGGTGTGACGGTGGCTGACAATACCGGGCGTAGTATTGTGGCGGTAGTGAGCATGGTAAGCGAACTGGCGGCCTCGATGGATGAAATCGCCCTGGCCTCCAGTGAACAAATGCAGGGTATTTCGCAAATCAGTACAGCGGTCAGTCAGATGGATAATGTCACGCAGAGCAATGCGGCGTTGGTGGAGGAGTCTTCAACCGCATCACACTCTCTGGCGGAACAGGTCCACAGTCTTCAGGCGATGACGGATACATTCCGCGTATGACCGTCCAGGGGGGAATGCCCCCTGGGTGTAACTGACTCTCTGGCGCTGTTTTTTCGTTAAAAAAGCGCGTTGATCGCGGAATAGGGCGTCGCCGTTGCCATCAGCGGCGCGGTCTCATTATCCGATAAGAAGCCACGCACTAACTGTTCGTTGTGCGCCCAAAGCGTTTGCGGCAACCACGATCCCACGCTGATGCGGCGCACACCGTATTCACTCAAATAATCTAACGATGGCAGACCGGGCCAGATACTCACGTTGAGCAGCAGGTCGCTGCTTTTGGCAATCGCCTGAATCTCCTGCGCTTCCACTAACCCCAGCACAAACAGCCCATCAGCCCCGGCGTGCCGGTAGTTCTGTGCTCTGAGGATCACTTCGCCCGCCCTATCCCCTGTCGGGACCAGATTGCGTGCGTAGACGTCCGTACGAACGTTGATATACAGCTCAACGCCTGCGCTTATGCTGGCGGCTCTGATGGCCTCAACCTTATGGCAGAGCCACTGTGGATCGGCGCTGCCGTCTTCGATATTGATGCCCACCACGCCCACATCAATCATCCGTCTTACCGTGTCGGCCACGGAGGCTGGATGTTCGTGATAACCCCCTTCGATATCGGTGCTGAGGGGGATGTTGATCACGCGGGCGATGGATGCGGCGCGGGCAACATACTCTGCGACCGGGAGCTGGTTGCCATCGCGATAGCCCAGCGACCAGGCAACGCCCGCGCTGGTAGTGGCAATCGCCTGTGCGCCGAGCATTTCGATCTGGCGTGCGCTCCCGGCATCCCAGGCATTGGGCAGACGCAGAGGGAGGGGCTGGTGGTGCAGGGCGTGGAACCGGGTGGCGGAAGAGGTGTTCATCAGATGTTCTCCAAAAAAAGAACGATTCTAATCATGCTTAATTTTCTTGATAATAGCTGCCAATAAGATTCATTCGTTTATTGAGAGCAATAATGCCTGCGCCGCCTCTGCACTTAGTGCAAACCTTTATCGCTGTGGTTGAACACAACAGTTTTGCCCGTGCGGCGGAAGCGCTGGCGATCACCCCTTCCTCCGTCAGTCGTTTTATCAAGATGCTGGAGCACCATCTGGGCACCCAGTTGCTGAACCGCACCACGCGGGCGATGTCGCTGACCGACACCGGGCAGCGCTATTTTTCTGAATGCCAGCAGGCGTTAGGCCAGTTGCGCGATGCCGCCGATCGGGTGCGCGACGAACAGGTCAGGCCGCGGGGCAGGCTGGTGGTCAGCGCACCTGTTGCGTTTGGTCATACCCATGTGGTGCCACATCTGGCGGCGTTTCTTCAGGCCTGGCCTGAGGTGCAGCTGGATCTGCGTCTGTCTGATGGTTACGTCGATCTGGTGGCTGACGGGATAATGCTGGCGCTGCGTATTGGCCAGATGAAGGATTCTTCACTGGTTGCCCATAAAATGCTGGAGAACCGACGCATTCTGGTGGCATCGAAGGCCTACCTGGCGTTAAGAGGCACGCCCACAACGATTGATCAGCTTGGGCAGCACGCGTGTATTGTCTCTGCGGCCAGCCAGGATGGTCTGTGCTGGCGTCTGTTTTCTCAGGGTGAACAGCGCACGCTGGAACCCCGTGGGCGCGTTAACGTGGACAACGCAGATGCAGCCCGACGGCTGTGCATCGACGGCCTCGGCATTGCCTTTCACTCAGCGTTAACGATGGCGGCGGCGATCAATGCCGGGGATCTGGTGCAGGTGCTACCGCAGTGGACCGGGCGCGAAACCGGGTTGTACTGCGTGCGGCCCAACCGGCGCATTGGCCCGGCGGCACGTGCGTTTATTGAATTTTATTCAGCGCGCTGGTCGATCGAATAAAAACGCCATCCAGACGGATGGCGCTAAATTAAGGGAGCTCACTCAATGCCGTACTTCTTGTCAGTGACAAATTTCGGTTCTTTCCAGTTTGGGCCTTTGACCGCTTGTCCGTTCAGGTCCTGAAGCACGCCCTTCCTGAATAATTCGTCATACGTTGCAGAAAGCTCTCCGCTGGATATGACGTCATATCGGTTATAAGTGAACAGCTTATCCAGTTTTGTATAATCAGATGTAGGCCCAAGGAAAGTTAATACATCCTCTACACTTTCATTTTTTACTATTTCTGTTAAAGACATTATTTATCTCCTTTGAAAGCATCCTTCAACTCTTGTTCATATGCGGCTTGTAAAGCCGCATCGGTATAGAGCGTTTGCTCTCTCTCATTAATTTTATAATCTTCTAACGTCGCAGTATGAGTATTATTCCAAACTGATTTTTTTTCTTGAACGCTTTCCGGTAACGTACCATCTTTAACCCCAAGATTTCTGTACCGTTCCAGCTCCCGGATTTCATGAGTGTAATAACGCTTATCGGTATCGGTCACCTGTAGCTCGCCTGTCAGAATTTTTTCCAGGCGTTCGATCATCACTTTATTGTCCGGCGATTCCCCAAAGCGCCCTGCGTGCAGTTTTACCTTGTCGACACCGGCACGGTCAATGGTTGCCTCTTTCCAGTCCAGGTTCTGAATGGGGCCACCCGCCTTGTCCTTATTGTAATCACGCCCGCTGTATTTACCTTTGGCATTGGTTTCGCCATACGGGCTGTTGTATATGATGTACTGCGGCTTCAGGCCTGATTCAGGGGGGAACACCAGAATGATATCGTGAATGCCTGGTGGTTCCGCCACCGGGGTGATCAGCACAGTGGGACCCTGTGGGACCGTCACCGGGCCACCGAAATGCGTGATCTGTTCAGGAACCGGGACCGGATCGGTCAGCGTTGCTGAACCCGCACCCGGCTGATTGACAGGGCTGACCAGAATGGTTGGGCCCTGTACATCAGCGACTTTGGGCAGGGTAACTCCCCAGTAGCCGGTGACGCTATCCTGAACCGCCCGTACCACCTGCACCTTTCCCGGTACTTTGCTGCGCACCAGCTGGGTTTCCAGCGTGCCGTCGTCGTGTACGATCAGACGTCCGCGCACTGCCATATCGATCGGGGTACCCGCGTCAGCCGCGCGGAGAAGTGCGCTTGCGTCCGGCAGGGACAGGGTATCGGTACTCAGCAGGGCACTGATGTCCCGGCCGGGAACCACATCGCTTCCCACACCCACTTTTTCAGAATACAACAACCCGGCAAGGGTCGCGGCCACCGGCCCGGCCAGACTGGCGGCGGCAATACCACGCAATTCTGTCAGTACCGCAGAAATGCGCGATAACAGGCTACCCGCTACGTTTTCACCTAGCGTAATGGCACCCGCTGAGGCGATGGCCCAACTGGCAGGTGCTGTGGATGCGGGCGTACCGATCTCAACGCCGCGTACGGCCTGTACACTGGCAGATCGAAGGCGGTTGGTTGCGGCTTCTCTCTGTGCTTTAGCTGCTGCCTCTGCTTTTGCGCGGGCTTCAGCTTCAACCTTCGCTTTCGCCGCTGCCTCTGTTTTTGCGCGGGCTTCAGCTTCAGCCTTCGTTTTCGCCGCTGCCTCTGCTTTTGCACGGGCTTCAGCAGCCTGCTTCGCTGCCTTCTGCTTACGAGCCGCATTAATCAAGGCAAGCTCCGCCTTAGCCTGTTTTGTGGCTTTTACTGCATTACGTATCCGTTGCCCGGCCTGACCGCTGTTAGCCATCCGTGCATTATCGGCAATGATTTTATTCAGCGCGGCAATGCGCGCATCGGAGGTGTCACCTTTAAATGTCACAATCACCGCATTGAAAGGATTCAGTGTGTTAGCGCTATTGCCGTTACCACTATTGCCACCGCCGACAGCGGGATTTGCAGGCGCCGGGCCAAGGTTAACACCAAAGGCATCGCCACCGACAAGAGGGCTTATTCCTATGGCATTACCATCAGCATTAATAAAATAGCCGGTAAAATCCCCCGGATTCAGGCCCGCTTTCAGGGCCAGTGCATCACCGACCGATCGCGATATACCCGGTGTTGTGCCCGACCCCTTACCAGAAGTACTCCCTTTGCCTTTATCGTGATTGCCTGCATTTCCCTTGCTACCACCGCCCGGACTCGGCTCATTTCCGCGCTCTGAACTCCATCCCGTGCCATCACCTTTGCCACCACCGTAGTTAAATCCTGGCATGATGTTCTCCTTTGCTCTTCCTGTCGTTAATGCTGTGCATATACACAGTAAAACAGAGGCTATGCCGGAATCATTCTTACGACCAGACTACCTTGTTGTGTCAGAGAGCAGCGTTACGATGCCAGCCCTTCAGCTAAACAGCTTTAAGGCGTCAATACGTGTCAGCGCCGTATTCAGCGCGGCATCATCGGCGGTCAGGCTGATGCGGATATAGCCTTCGCCGCCCTGACCAAACCCGCTGCCGGGGGCCACGATAATATGCGCCTCCTTCAGCAGCCGCTCGGCGAACGGCTGGGCACGCTCTCCGTCAGGTACAGGCAGCCAGAGGAAGAAGGTGCCCTGATTAGGCGGTACAGGCCAGTTCATGGCGGCCAGCTTTTGCAGCACCCACTCGCGGCGCTGGTGATAGACGTTGGCGAGCTGCTGAATCTGCGATGCAGGCAGCGACAGCGCTGTGATGGCGGCATCCTGAATCGCGCCGAACACGGTGCTGTAACTGTGGGTGTGCAGTTTTTTAAACGCCCGGATAATCGAGGCATTTCCCACTGCAAAGCCAAAACGCCATCCTGCCATGCAGAACGTTTTCGACATCGTATAGGTTTCCACGCCCCATTCTTTCGCTCCCGGCTGTGCCAGCAGGCTGGCCGGGATGTCGGCGGCATGGCTGCCAATCGCCGCGTAGGCAAAGTCATGCAGCACCGGGGTGTGGTACTCGCGGGCAAAGGCGAGCGCCGCGTCGAACAGTGCCGGCGTGGCCATCGCGCCGGTCGGGTTGTGCGGATAGTTCAGGATCAGCAGCCCGCTCTGGCGTGCCACCTCTTCAGGGACGCGTGAGAAGTCGGGCAGGAAATTATCCTTCTCCTCCAGCGGGATGCCGTAAAACTGCGCCTGTGACTGCACTGCCGCTGAGCGGTACATCGGGTAGCAGGGATCGGTGGAAATGATCGTTTGCCCCGGGCTGACCACCGCACGCGGGATGCCGTTCACACCGATGTGCGACCCCTGAAACACGGCGATTTCGCTCTCCGGGTCCAGCTCAACGCCATAGTGGTTCAGGTAAAAATCTGCGATCGCCTGGCGCACCTGCGGCTTGCCCCAGAAGGAAGGATATTCATGGTTGGCGGGTGATGCCGCCGTGGTTTGCAGCGTAGCGATAATCGCAGGCGGTGTTGGCTGTCGCGGGCTGCCGCTCGACAGGTCAATCAGTGACAGTTCCGAGGTATCCACCTCTCGTGCCAGTTTTTCCAGCACGCTAAATAAGTTCTCTTCCAGGGCATTAACCAGAGGGGAGGCAGCGAAATCAGGCATTGTATTCTCGAATTAAACAGTGATGGCTCAATATGACATTAATGTTGATGTCGGCCTAAAAGATAAAAATCACTATCGATGTGCAATAAACAGATATGTGATGATTGATTATCCTTATCACAAAAAAGCAAAATTAAACGCCGCTGTTTTACTTACAACCGGAAGAGGGCTGTGATTTAATCAATTTTATTCGCACTCTTTTCAGGGAAAATATTGATGAAAAAGCCCGTTCTTCTCGGCGTTGTTGTTGCTTTGTTATCGACCTCTTCATTTTTTGCTAATGCTCAGGATAAATTAATTCGTGTCGGATTTAATCCCGGACCTTATAAAGAGCAGTTCGAAAAAGGTGTTGCCCCTTATTTGATCAAAAAAGGGTATAAAGTCGAGTATAAAGATTTTAGCGATGGCATTCAGGTTAACGATGCCGTAGCACGCGGTAATATTGAAGCCAATATTATGCAGCATCCTGTTTACCTGCAATCGGTCAATGAACGCCTGGGCATTGATAACACCGGGATTGTTCAGGTGCCAACACCGCCGATGGGGCTTTATGCCGGTAAGATCAAACAGCTGGCAACCCCAAAACCGGGCACCACTATTTCCGTGCCCAATCAGGCGGCAAACGAGTATCGCGCAGCCCTGGTCCTGCAAAGTCTGGGCTGGATTAAGATCGCCGACAACAGCGATGCGGCCACTTTCTCTCAGCGTAACATTACGGAAAACCCGTATAAAATCGTGCTGAAAGAGATGGATAACGCACAGCAGGTGCGCGCACTTCCCGATGTCGATTACGGCCTGATTCAGGGGAACTTTGCGGTCTCCAACGGCATTAAACTCGACTCCGCGCTGAAACTCGAATCGGCCAGCAGTAAATTTATTAATGTGGTGACCGTCGCCGGTAAAAATAAACAGGCTGAGTTCGCTAAAGATATTATTGCCGGTTATCACTCTGCAGAATTCAAACAGTATATTCTCGGGCATGAGCAGTACAAAGGCTATCTGTTTCCTGACTATCTGAAGTGAATAATGCCATGATTGAGTTTCGCCAGGTCAGTAAAAGTTTTTCCAGAAACGGTAATGATATTCTGGCGCTGGATAATATCAGCCTGAATATCGATAAAGGTGATGTGTTCGGGATTATTGGTTACAGCGGTGCCGGAAAAAGTACCCTGCTGCGTTTAATCAATCGTCTTGAATCACCCGGCAGCGGTGAGGTGGTGATTAACGGTGAGTCGTTACAGCACGTCAGTGGAAAACGCCTGAATACCGTAAAAAAAGATATCGGCATGATCTTTCAGAATTTCAATCTGCTGAATTCGAAAACGGTATTTCACAATATCGCCATCCCGTTAATTTTACAGGGACGCGACCGGGCGTTTATTCAGGCCCGGGTGACGGAGTTGCTGGCGTTCGTCAATCTCAGTGACAAAATCCACAGCTACCCTAACGAGCTGTCCGGTGGGCAAAAGCAGCGCGTGGGGATCGCTCGTGCGCTGGCCACTAACCCGTCGGTGCTGCTGTGTGATGAGGCCACCTCAGCGCTTGACCCGCATACCACGGTGCAGATCTTGCTGTTGTTGCAGGAGATCAACCGCCGCTACGGCATCACCATTGTGCTGATTACCCATGAAATGTCGGTGATCCAAAAAATCTGCAACAAGGTGGCGGTGATGGAAAACGGTCGGGTGGTCGAGCAGGGGGAGGTTTTCACCCTGTTTGCCGACCCCCAACATGCGGTGACCGCCAGCTTTGTCCAGTCGGTGATCCACGATCGCCTGCCGCAAAGCGTGGTCGATCTGTTGCAGCGTACCGGTAACGGACAAACGCTGCGGCTGGAGTTTGTTGGCGCTACCGCGCAACAGCCGATCATTAACCGCATTATCAAAGACTACGCCATCGAAGTGAATATCCTGTTCGCCAGCATGTCCGAGGTTCAGAGCACGATCCTCGGCTTTATGATCGTGCAGATCCTGGGCGAGGCAGAGCAGACCGACAGCGCCGTGCGTTACCTCCGCGAAGCAGGAGTGAAAATCACCCATGTTTGACTTTATCGATACCGCCGTGACCGGCGATCAGTTCCTGCTGGCGCTGCATGACACCCTGGTGATGATCGCCGTGTCGCTGGGTTTTGGTTCATTGCTGGGGGTCCCGCTGGGGATTGTGCTGGTGGTGTGCCGTCCTGGCGGCATCCTGCCGAACCGTTTTGTCCATCAGGTGCTGAACCCGGTGATCAACGTCCTGCGTTCGCTGCCGTTTATTATTCTGCTGATCACCATTCTGCCCTTCACCCGGTTGCTGGTGGGCACCACCATTGGGACGGCGGGCGCGATTGTGCCGCTGATTGTATTTATCGCCCCGTATATTTCGCGGCTGGTGGAAAGCTCCCTGCTGGAAGTGGATGAAGGCATTCTTGAAGCGGCCGATGCGATGGGCGCGACGGTCGGTCAGACCATCTGGCACTTTATGCTGCCGGAGGCCGCGTCTTCACTGATCCTCGCCCTGACCACGGCAACCATCGGGCTGCTGGGGGCGACCGCCATGGCGGGCACCGTCGGTGGCGGCGGGATTGGTGACCTGGCGATCACTTACGGTTACCAGCGGTTTGACGCCTTTGCCACGCTGGTGACAGCGCTGGTGCTGATCGTCATCGTCCAGCTAATTCAGACACTCGGCACCCGTCTGTCGCGCCGCATCCGACGCGAATAACGGCCCTCTTTTTAACGTTTTAAGGAGTTATAACATGCCAGTTGTAGAGAGCTTCACCCTCGACCACACCCTTGTCAAAGCGCCGTATGTGCGCCAGGCGGGTTATGAACGCCATGCGCTGGGCAGCGTGGTGCAGAAATTCGACCTGCGCTTCCTGCAACCGAATGCTGACGCCATTCCCACGGCGGCCTTGCATACGCTGGAGCACCTGCTGGCCTTTGGCCTGCGCGAAGAGCTGGAAGGCGTTATCGATATCTCGCCGATGGGATGCCGCACCGGGTTCTATCTGATCCTGTGGGATGAGCATCAGCCTGCGGAGATCGCCGCGGCATTAACACGTGTGCTGGAACGTGTGGTGACGGCAACGGATGTGCCTGCCGTGACGGCGCTGGCCTGTGGCAACTACCGTGACCATTCGCTGTTCTCCGCTCAGGAGTATGCGAAGCAGGTCCTTGCAGCAGGCATCAGCGACGACGCCTTCAGGAGGTAATCTGCGATGCTGATGCTCGATTTCAGTGGGCAGACCGCCGTGGTAACCGGCGGTTTGCAGGGGATCGGCAAAGCGATTGCCGATCTGTTATTCGAGGGTGGGGCGAATGTGGTGATTGGCGACATCGCTGCCCCCTCGCGCCAGCAGCAAGAGCGTCAGCTGATCGTGCCGGTGGACGTGGCATCACGCCCGGCGGCACAGGCGCTGATTGATGATGCCGTCGCCACCTTTGGCGGCGTCGATATTCTGGTGAACAGCTGCGGCGTCTCGGCAATGAGCCCGGTGGATGCCATGAACGATGATGACTGGCAGCGTATTCTCGATGTGAATGTCAAAGGCCTCAGTTATTTGTCCGAAGCCGCCATTCGCGTGATGAAGGTGCGGCAGGCCGGGCGCATTATCAATATCGCCTCCCAGGCGGGAAAAAACGGCTACCGGCTGATGGGGCAATATGTTGCCTCCAAACATGCGGTGCTGGGCCTGACGAAGGTGATGGCGATTGAGCTGGCGCGTGACAACATCCTGGTGAATGCGGTGTGCCCCGGTATTGTGGAAACCGAAATGAAGTGGCGTGAACGGCGCGAAGGGGCAGAACTGCGCGGCCTGACGCCGGAAGCGATCTACGCGGAAGACTGCTCCCAGGTACTGTTGGGGCGCACGGCACAGCCTCGCGATGTTGCCAACGTGGTGGCTTTTCTCGCCAGCCCTCTCTCCTCTTATATGACCGGCCAGGCGATTAACGTCACGGGCGGCATGACGATGCACTGATGAGCACACAACCCGATAAACCCGACAACCACGACCTGGCGGTAATGCACTGGGGAACCTATCGCGTCTCTGTTACCGACGGTCAGCTCACCGGGATCAGCCCGGTGGAGTGGGATCGCAATCCGTCGAAAATCGGCCAATCCCTTCCGGGCGCCGTGCAGGGATCGTCACGCGTCCAGCGCCCGGCGGTACGGCTGGGTTATTTAAACAACCGCGCGGCCTCCCGTGACGGGCGCGGGCGCGAACCCTTTGTGGAGGTGAGCTGGGACGTAGCGCTGGCGCTGGTGGCAGATGAGCTGCAACGGGTAAAAGCGGAGCGCAGTAATGAGGCGATCTATGCCGGATCTTATGGCTGGTCGAGCGCCGGACGTTTTCACCATGCGCAGAGCCAGTTGCACCGTTTCCTCAATGGCTTCGGTGGCTACGCGGGCAGCACCAATACCTACAGCATTGCCGCCGGGGAGCGCATTTTACCGCATATCCTCGGCGATCTGGATGATCTCCAGCGCCAGCACACCCACTGGCCGGTGCTGGCAGAGCACTGTGAGTTGTTTGTGGCGATCGGCGGCCTGCCGCTACGCAATGCGCAGGTTAACGGCGGTGGCGCGAACGATCACGCCCTGCAACACTGGCTGGACACACTGCGCAGTAACGGTACGCGCTTTATCAATATCAGCCCGGTGAAAAACGATCTGTCGGCGGTTGAGGATGCGCGCTGGCTGGCGATTAAACCCGGCAGCGACACGGCGCTGCTGCTGGCGGTGTGCCAGGTACTGGTGGACGAAGGTTTATATGACAGCGACTTTGTTGCCAGCCACACGGTAGGGTTTGAACCGTACCGTGCTTATCTGCTGGGGCAGCATGACGGCGTGGTGAAAAGCCCGGCGTGGGCCGCGCCGATCACCGGCTTAAGCGCCGACAGCATTCGCGAACTGGCGCGCGAGATGGCGCACCATAAAACTATGATCAATGTTGCCTGGTCCGTGCAGCGTGCACGCCAGGGCGAGCAGGCATTCTGGGCGGTGGTGGCGACCACGGCGCTGCTGGGGCAGATCGGCACCCCCGGCGGCGGGCTGGGATTTGGCTATGCCTCAACGAACCTTGCCGGATCGGACCGCCATCGCTTTTCCGGGCCACGCCTGCCTGCGGGCGTGAATGCGGTGACCACCCGCATCCCGGTCGCACGCATCGCCGATATGCTGCTGCATCCCGGCGAATCTTATCAATTTGATGGTAAAACGCAGACCTGGCCTGATATCCGCCTGGTGTACTGGGCGGGCGGCAACGTGTTTCATCATCACCAGGATCTGAATAAGCTGACCCGCGCCTGGCGTCGCCCGGAAACGATTATCGTCCATGAGCAGTACTGGACGGCGCAGGCCAAATTTGCCGATATCGTGCTGCCTGCCACCACCTCGCTGGAGCGGGAAGATATTGGCAGCGCCAGCAATGACGGCTTTATGATTGCCATGCGCCAGCACCTTGCGCCAGTCGGGCAGGCTCGCGATGACTACGCGATTTTCAGCGATCTGGCTAACCGGCTCGGTTTTGGCGACGACTTTACCCAGCAGCGTGATACGCGCGGCTGGCTGGAAGCGATGTACAACGAGGCCCGGCCGCGTGCGCAGGAAGAGGGCATTGAGCTGCCGCTGTTCGACGCGTTCTGGCAGCGCGGCAAGCTGGAGTATCCGCGCCCGGAAACGCCGCAGATCCTGCTGGAGGCGTTTCGTGCCGATCCGCAGCGTGCACCGCTCAGCACGCCTTCCGGCAAAATTGAACTGTTCTCGTCCACTGTCGCCGGGTTCGGCTATGCGGAGTGCCCGGGGCATCCGTTCTGGCTGGCGCCGGAGGCTGACGACCCGCGCTGGCCGCTGCATCTGCTTTCCAGCCAGCCACGCACGCGGCTGCACAGCCAGTACGATCACGGCAAAATCAGCCAGCAGACAAAGATTGCCGGGCGCGAACCGCTGTGGCTGCACCCGCAGGATGCCGCGCAGCGCGGCCTGTCGGAGGGCGATATCGTCAACGTGTTTAACGCACGCGGCTCACTGCTCGCCGGGGTGCATCTCAGTGACGGCATAAGGCCGGGTGTGGTGCAGATGTCGACGGGTGCTTGGTATGACCCGATCAATACCCGCGATGTGCAGCCGCTGGATAAACACGGTAACCCGAACGTATTAACCGACGATCGGGGCAGTTCGCGGCTAGGCCAGGGGTGTACGGCGCAGAGCTGTCGTGTGGAGATTGTCCGCTTCGATGCGCCGCTGCCGCCGATCACCGCCTGGGACCCGCCGGAGTTTATCCCCGACCCCGAAGCCTCACCTGCGCGATAAATCTTATTTGATCCGGAGTTTATGATGCTAACGATTACCGCGCCCACGGCGTATCTGCAACAGCCCGGCCTGCGCAAACAGGCGGGCGAACACATCAAACCTTATGCCCGCGAGCTACGTATTCTGACGTCGCCACGCGCCTGGCAGGCGGTGAACCCTGAGTTGTCTCACAGCCTGGAGAGCGCGGGTATACGCTGGCAGCTGGAGTACCTTGACGGTGAATGTACTGACGAGGCCATCGAGCGGTTGCGGGAAAACGTGGTTACCCAGGGCGCGCAGGGCATTTTAGCCCTGGGCGGTGGCAGGGTAATGGACTGTGCCAAAGCGGCGGCAGACACACTGGATGACGCGGTGCTGATTAACTTTGCCACCCTCGCGGCGACCTGTGCGGCATGGTCGCCGTTCGCCATCGTCTACAACGCGCAGGGCGGCCATCATCACGGCCTGCTGGTCACCAAAAAACCTGCATTAGTGCTGGTGGACAGTGAAGTGATTGCTCACACCGATGTGCGCTATCTGAAGGCGGGCATTGTCGATGCGCTGGCAAAATGGTTTGAACTGGAACCGTATCAGCGCCAGAACCCGGGGCGTCTGGGGCTGGATTTGAAGGTGTCGGTGGCCCGCCAGGCGCTGGAGGTGTATGCGCAGTGGGGCAGTGAAGCGGTGATCGCCAATCAAAACCAGCAGGTGACCCCGGCGCTGGAGAAGGTGATTGAGGCCAATATCGTACTGGCCGGGCTTGCCAACAGCGTGCATGACGACCTGCCCACGCCGGGCGTGGCGCATGAGATCCACAACCGCCTGACCCACGAACCGGAGCTGCACGATTTGCTACACGGTGAGAAAGTGGGGTACTGCCTGCTGATCCAGTCACTGCTTGAGCGCGGGCAGCAGCCCGATGACAATCTGCTGAGCTTATTACAGCAGTACGACAGCCCGCTGACGCTGAGCGCGCTGACGGGCGATGTTGCTGCGCGTTTCCGCCAGATTGCCCATGAGATTCATTTCCCCGCCGTCAGCCTCACCCATCTGCCGTTCACGATTACGGTGGAGAAACTGGAGCAGGCATTGGTGGCGACGATAGCGGCGACGTGAATGAATTAAAAACAGTCGGCCAGGATTGAGTATAGAAATCAGACGTATTATTCTGCCCCTGCCAATGGAATCTTTCATACTTTCTAAAACAGGGACGAAATGAAATATCTAATCGCGTTAATCATCTGTTGCCTGAGCGTGTTAACGGCATCAGCGCAGCAGGAAACTGCCGAAAAACCTGAACCGGTATTGACCGTAAAACCCGCCTACCCGGCAAGGGCATTTGCTCACCGCCTTAATGGTCATGTTGTTGTTTCCTATGATGTGAATAACGACGGGGATGTGGTCAATGCGCGAGTGGCATCCTCAGAACCTGCGGGAATATTTGATGAGGAAGCGTTAGGAGCCATCAGGAAGTGGAAATTTACCCCGCATAAACCCTGCCAGGGATTAACGAAGGACTTTGTCTTTAACATTAATACGAAATCGTCGGTTGAATAGCGCGTTATCTTTCATCCCGGCCTGAGGGCCGGGATGATGAGTTTTTAATTACAGCGCATTAATCTGCCGTAAGACCTCCTGCTTAATCTTCTGCCTTTTTGCCTTATCCTTCACCGGTTCGGGTTGCTGCTGCAAAGCGGCATCCAGCTTCTCACCCAGCGTGGGGGCGCCCTGAATCCACGCGTTTGTCTCCTCGTCACCGATGATGTTTGCCACAATCGCGGCGGCTTTTTCATAGGTTTGCACGTCGACCCACGGTGTCTCCAGAGAGAATGCCGGGGTCGATGAGGTGACGATAAGAGGAACCTCGGTACGGATGTCGCGCGACGAGCTGCCAATGCGAAGCGTGAAGCGGCCTGGCTCCAGCACCCAGTCATTTTTGTCCTCATCAAAATAGGAGAAGGAGCGCTTATCAAGTTTCAGCGTGACCTGCTGCTCTGCGCCCGCTGCCAGGCTGACTTTTTCAAACGCTTTCAGCTCCTGAACCGGCCTGTCGAGGCGCGAAGCTTCATCGTGCACGTAAAGCTGAACCACCTCTTTGGTGTCTCTCTGCGACAGGTTGCGCAGCGGGAGGCTGATCGCAATGCTGTCCTGCTGATCAATATTGAATACCGGCTTATCCGGGCTGGCCTTGCCATACTGTACGCCGGAGTAGGAGAGGCCATAGCCAAACGGATACATCGGCGCGACTTGCCGGATGTCAAAAGCACGGTAGCCAACATAAATCCCTTCACCGTAGATCACCGTTTTTGCGCTGCCCGGATAATTGCCAAAACCCGGTGAGTCTTCCAGACGTTTAGGGAAGGTGAGCGGCAGCTTACCGGAAGGGTTCACTTTTCCGCTCAGGATATCCGCTACCGCATTACCCGCCTGTTCACCGGGTTGCCAGGTAAGCAGAATCGCGTCTGCGTGATGCTCCCACGAGGCCATCTCGACAGGGGCACCAATATTCAGCAGCACCACCACCTTTTTATTCTGCTGATGGAACGCCGCAGACACCCTGGCAATCATCGCCACCTCATCCGCATGCATCGCCATGGAATAGCGATCCGCCCCCTCGGTAGAACTGCGCCCGATTGAAATCAGGGCAATATCACTCTGCTGCGCCGCGCTGGTGATAGCGGCATCGCTGGCCTGCTCATCCAGCGTTTGTCCCCCGGCGGCATCGATCAGCGTTAACCCGGCGTTTTTCAGCCCCTGCGGTAACGTCACCAGCCGTTTAGGATCGATATTGACCTCCGCGCTTCCCCCGCCAACCACGAAGAAATTACTGATGTTATGGCCGAACGTTGCCACACGCAGCGAAGTAGTGAGCGGCAGCGTTTCTGCATCGTTTTTCAGCAACACCATGGCATCGGCCGCCGACTGACGCGCCAGTAACGCATGATCGGCAGGCATAGGATCGCGGGTGGGTTCGCCACCTTTAAAGCGGTGGGTTTTGATCACCACACTCAGGATATTGCGGACGTTTTCGTTGATCTGATCCTGCGTGATCTCGCCGGATTTGATGGCCGCGAGGATCACGTCTTTCGGGTCGGTATTGCGGCGCAGGAAAGGCGTGTCCTTTTTGGACAGCCCGCCCGGCATATTAAGATCGTTGCCATTCTGCAATGCCCTGACCGGATCGCTGACGCCGTACCAGTCAGACATCACCAGACCGTTAAACTTCCACTGAGTGCGCAGTACGTCTTTCAGCAGCCAGGCGTTTTGCGAAGCGGGCGTGCCGTTGATCGACGGATACGAACTCATCACCGCCCAGGGTTGGGCTTTCTCCATCGCGTATTCAAAACCGGGGAAATAGATTTCCCGCAGCGCACGCGGAGAAATAATCTCGTTCACCGTCTGTCGGCGCGTTTCCTGATTATTCGCAGCAAAGTGTTTCACCACTGCGCCCACGCCCTGCGCCTGCATCCCGTTGATATAGCTCACCGTGATCATGGCATTCAGCCACGGATCTTCGGAGAAGTATTCAAAGTTGCGGCCGTTCAGCGGGTTACGCTGAATGTTAATCGCCGGTCCGAGCATTAAGTCGACGCCATACTGTTTCGCTTCATCACCTATCGCACCGCCGACCCGCTGGATCAGTGCCGGGTCCCACGTGGCTGCCATGGCGATGGACACCGGAAACGCGCTGGCGAAACGCTTCTCACCGCCTGTTGGTCCTGCCCCGAGCCTGACGCCAACCGGGCCATCGGCAAAGACAATTTGCGGGATGCCCAGCCGGGGGATGGCGAAGGTTGAACCCGCCGCGCCCGCCACTTTTTCGGCATTGTTCATGCCGGTACCCGTCACCAGAGCAGCTTTCTCTTCCGGCGTCATGGCGGCAATGACCGCCGATATCGACTCAGCATCTTTTAACTGTGGAGCGGCCCAGGCGGGTGTAGACAGGAGGATAACGGCAGCCGACAGTCCGGCCTTATGTGATTTCATACTCATCCCTTAGCATTTTGACGGAGGCTAAAAAATGAGATTACCAAAAATGTTGATATATTTTAGTGACGTAGGTTGCAGGTTGTTAGCATGCCTTCGGATGAGTAAATTTTGATGTAGCCTGTTTATGTTTACAAAAAAGACGCTATTTGGTGTTATTTTTGTAGAGTTAACCGTGCAAGATTGAAATCGCTAATATTACTGCCTATACCCGCACCGTCAGACAACTGGTCCGTAACTATTCTATTTTACCCGATGGATACAGTGACATATTAATTAACGTTGAAACGTTAGATGAAGTGATGGCGGATAAACTTGTCGCTTTCCCTGCATCAACGAAGTATATCCGCTATCGTGATATGTGGGATCTTGTATGGCTTAAACAACAGGGGGCGAGTGTGGATTCCGCTCTGGTCAATAAAAAGTTGTTGGATTATCACATTGAGGATTTTTGTGAAAAAATCCAGGCGCGAGTTGATTCCTTGCCGAATATTATCTCTGGCGGTGATTTTCATCAGGAAATGAAACGATTTATTCCCGCTCCAGTTTATGAAACCTCGTTAGCCAGAGAAGGGTTCTCACTATTTTTACAGGCTACGTTAACGGAGCTATTGGTGCAGTTGAAAAGTGAGCTTTATGAGGGGAACGATAATCCAGATCTATTCATTCTGTAAGATATATTCAAGTTATCCTTACCTGAAATCTACCCAACCCCCAAACGCAAAAAAACCGCCACAGGCGGGTTCTTCTAAATAGTGGTGCCCGGACTCGGACAAAAACGCCGGGAGCGTTTTTGCATGGTGCTTTAGCGCCAGCCCCGTAGGGGCGAGTCTCATGGATGAGACGAGTCATCGAACGGAGTTCGATGGAGAGTCCGTAATCCAGAAAGCAAAAAACCCGCCATAGGCGGGTTCTTCTAAATAGTGGTGCCCGGACTCGGAATCGAACCAAGGACACGGGGATTTTCAATCCCCTGCTCTACCGACTGAGCTATCCGGGCAACGGGGCGCATTAAACCTTATGCCACTGCCAGCGTCAACGGCTTTATGGTGAAAAGCCGACTGATTGCACTCTTTTCCACCAGTCTGTTGTGAAAGCCCCTCTTTTAGCCTGTTTTATCACCCATCCTGACTGCATTTTATGCCCTGGTTTATGCTGGGTTTTTCGCTTTATACGCGATAAAACCGGGTTGTTAGGATTATTCTCAATGCTGGCATGAAACTGTCACAATCGCCTGTCAGGCTGGGGCTAACTGAGGATTACTGGCCGCGTATCATGCACTTAGACTTACCGCCTTTAACACCCCAACGTCTGCCATCGCCGCATCTTACCGCGCGCGATCTCTGTATTGAGGTGCCTTTTGTCACACCGGATGCCGATAATCTGGCCGTGATGGAGCTGTTTACCAAACAACCGTCACTGACCAGCCTGCCGGTGGTGGAGCAACGCCATCCGCTGGGGCTGATTAACCGTCATCTGTTTTTATCGCAGATGTCGCGGCCGTTCTTCCGTGAACTGTATGACCGCAAAAGCTGCATCGCCTTTATGGATAAAATGCCGCTGGTGATCGATGCGGCCAGCACGCTGGATAGCGTGGCGCAGCAGATGGTGGCATCGGGCGATAAGTCACTGACAGATGGCTTTATTCTCACCAGTGCGGGTGAGTATATCGGCATCGGGCTGGGTATTGATCTGATCAAAACCGTCTCGGATCAGCAGGCGCGTCAGCATCAGCAAATTATGCAGAGCATTGAATATGCGCGGGTGATCCAGGAAGCGATGCTCGACCAGTCACAGCGCTTACTGGTGCAGCAGCTACGTGATAGTTGCCTGTGCTGGCAGCCGCGTGACTGCGTTGGCGGTGACTTTTACGCCTTTCACACCTTTCCTCACGGCTGGCTGCTGTTAATGGCAGATTGCACCGGGCACGGCGTACCGGGCGCGTTTATGACGGTCATCCTCTCTTCGGCGCTGGAAAAGGCGCTGACGCAGTGTGAACCGGAGCAGCCGGAGCAGTTACTCCAGCATATCAATCGCTACATTAAACAGACGCTGGGGCAGTTGCAGCAGTCGGAGCAGACCTCGTTGTCGAACGACGGCTGTGATGCGCTGGCGCTGTTTGTTGATACCCGCGAAGACCGCATGATCTGGGCCGGTGCGCGTATCTCCGGTTTTCTGCTCTCGACGGTGAGCGAGCAGGCCATTCTGCTGAGCTGCGATCGCATGGGCGTGGGTTACACCGATACCCCGGTGGACTACGAGTGGGCGCGCCATGAACTGCCGCTAAAACCCCAGGATCTGTTCTTGACCTTTACCGATGGTCTGACCGATCAGATCGGGGGCGAACGCCAGATTATGTTTGGCCGCAAGCGTATTCAGGCAGAGCTGGAACGCAACCGGACGCGCCCGATGAGCGAGCTGGCGGAAGGGCTTCAGCAGACCTTGCTCGCCTGGCAGGGGCAGCAGCTGCGGCGCGATGATATGACATTTTTAGGGTTTCGTTACTGATGAACCGGGGCAACGGGCAAAAGAGCACTATGAACACTGATCCGATAATCAGCGGGCTGCTGGCGGACACGCCGCACGATGTGGTGGCGCTGCGTTACACCGGTTTTTTCTCCCAGCACAATATTACGGCGATGGGGGAGGTGATCCGCCTCTATCTGGAGCAGAACGAGGCATCGTTTGTCACCCGGCGTAAGCTGTTCTCCACTTTTGTGGAGATGGTGCAAAATATCCTGCGCTACTCCTCAGACAGCCGGGCGCTCTGCAAAGATAATGACGAAATGCGCTTTGGCGCGATCTGTTTTGGTCTGCATGACGGTAAGTATGTGCTGGAAAGCGCTAACCTGGTGCGACCGGATGAATCCGCGCGCCTGAGTGAATGCCTGCTGGCGCTGCGCAATATGAGCGCGGAAGAAATTAAAGTGACCTACAAGCAGTCACTGCGTACAGAAAGTCCGGCCTGGAGCAAAGGGGCGAATATCGGCCTGCTGACTCTGGCGCGGGACGCCAGCCAACCGCTGGAATTTACTTTTCACCAGGTTGCATCGACGGATCTCTCGGCGTTCTACCTGAAAGCGACTATCTGACAGGGCACACCTTAGCTATGAACAACATCTCCATGCCTGCAACCAGCAGCACTCCCGCCGTGGACTTTGATTTCGCCAGCGGCAGGCTGTCGCTCAGCGGGGAATCCTGGCCAGAAAATGCCGCCGCTTTTTACCGTCCGCTGATGGCCGCGGTGGAAGAGTGGCAGGGCAGCGCCTTTTTCCGCAACCTCAGCCTGGTCAGCATCCATGTGGCACTCAGCTACTTCAACAGCTCCAGCACCAAAATGTTATTCGGCCTGTTTGGCGTGTTGAACGAAGCGGCCGTCAACGGGGTTCGCACCGAGCTGCACTGGTATTACGACAGCGAAGACGATATTTCCGAAGAGTTCGGTCAGGAGCTGAGTATCGATTTTTCAGCGATCACCTTCCATATGCATCCGGGGGGCGCGGAATGATGAGCATCGATGAGCTGTTCACGCATGAAAATGCCATTCTTGAGCAGGCGCGGGATATTGCCGCACGCGAGCACCTTGATGCGGAAACCTGTCGTGCGGCGTTACTGACCCTCAGCGGCCACTATCAGCGCATGATGCGTGAGTCGTGGCGCCTGATTTCCCGCAGTGACCGTGCTGAGCGCGAACTGACGCTTCTCAACGAGCAACTGCGCCAGCTGGCGTTACGGCTGGAGTACGAAGCCACGCACGATCCGCTGACCGGCGTGTATAACCGCAGCGCCATCATCAACCAGATCGGCAGCGCACTGCATCAGGATGACGCCTCCCTGATCCTGCTCGATATTGACCATTTCAAAGCCATTAATGACCAGTACGGCCATCCCACCGGCGATGCGGTGATCAGTGAACTGATCAAACGGATTGAGAACTCGGTGCCAGAGAGCGGCAGTGTGGGGCGCGTGGGGGGCGAGGAGTTTACCATCCTGCTGCCGGGGACCAGCATGGGGCAGGCGGCGGTGGTAGCCGGTTATATTCATGCCTCGCTGAATGCGTCCGTGCTGAACTCCCTGCCGGATCGGTTGGTGACCGTCAGTCTGGGCGTCAGCTGGGGGGCTTCACGCAGTAGTTTTGACACCCTGTATGCCGAGGCGGATGCCGCCTTGTATGAGGCGAAGCGTGCCGGGCGTAACCGGATTCATTATGCCAGCCAGCGTGCCGCCCTGGGATAAACCCGACATTTTTTTCTGCGGGTATCCGCTATTCTGCCGGGCCGCTGGCATTGAACCCGGTACTAAAAAATGCCATTATTGCGCAAATTTTGACAACCCCGTCATCCCTGCACACTGAGGTCACCGCCATGAGAGGTTCACTGCTGTTGTTCAGCATCTGTAACCCGCATCTGCCGATGCAGCCTGGTCGATCTTATTGCTGTCATACCTTGTCGATAAATTCTCTCACCATGCGGTGAGGTCTTTCTACGCTTAACTGTTGGCCATGCGTAAAAACAGACGAGATCTGATTTTACTGATGTCTATCGGTTGAAGCTGAAGTCATTCTGCTGAAAACCCAACATGACTGTTCGCCGGGAACGCGTGCGCTTTGCTGCCGTTCCTATTGCTGTGCCTCTGGCACCCACTCATCCTTGACCGTTAGGGATTTGTGCATGACTCCTCTTAAAATTGCAGCCAGCACCACTGTGGCAATCCATCTCCAGACCGGGCGCGAAGTCGTTACGCTGGATAATACTGATTTCACCGATGTCGCCGCGGTGGTTCTGTCCGTTTCTGACTCACGCTCAGGCGTGCTGGCGCTGCTGCGTCATACCGGTTTTAACCTGCCGGTGTTTATTGCCCTCGACGATGCCGCGCAGGCGGTTGACCTGCCTGAAGTTGATGGCGTGCTGACGGGGGAAGAGGGCGATGCTTCGCTGCTGGAAACCGCCGCAGCCGGGTATCAGGCCAGGTTGTTACCGCCGTTTTTCCAGACGCTGACCAAATACGTAGCGATGGATAACACCACCTTTGCCTGCCCGGGGCATCAGGGCGGTGAATTCTTTAAAAAGCATCCGGCCGGACGTCAGTTCTTTGACTTCTTTGGTGAGAACGTGTTTCGTGCCGATATGTGCAACGCTGACGTGAAACTCGGTGATTTGCTGATCCACGAAGGTTCAGCCAAACATGCGCAAAAGTTTGCAGCGAAAGTCTTCAACGCGGATAAAACCTACTTTGTGCTGAATGGCACCTCCAGCGCCAATAAAGTGGTGACCAATGCGCTGCTGACCCGTGGCGATCTGGTGTTGTTCGATCGCAATAACCATAAATCTAACCATCATGGTGCGCTGATCCAGGCCGGTGCGACGCCGGTATATCTGGAAACTGCCCGCAACCCGTTTGGGTTTATTGGTGGCATTGATGCGCACTGCTTTGATGAAGCCTATGTGCGTGACCTGATTAAACAGGTGGCACCGGAACGTGCCGGGGATGAACGTCCGTTCCGTCTGGCGGTGATCCAGCTCGGCACCTACGATGGCACGGTGTATAACGCGCGCAAGGTGCTCGACAGCATCGGCCACCTGTGCGACTACATCCTGTTTGACTCCGCCTGGGTGGGCTATGAGCAGTTTATTCCCGTGATGGAAGCCTGTTCGCCGCTGTTGCTTGACCTGAAGCCGTCCGATCCCGGCATTTTTGTTACGCAGTCCGTGCATAAACAGCAGGCCGGGTTCTCGCAGACTTCGCAGATCCACAAGAAAGATAACCATATCCGTGGCCAGCAGCGTTTTTGTAGCCACAAACGCCTGAACAATGCGTTTATGCTGCATGCATCTACCAGCCCGTTCTACCCGCTGTTTGCTGCGCTGGATATCAACGCCAAAATGCATCAGGGCGAAGCGGGACGACGTCTGTGGCATGAGTGCGTGGTGCTGGGCATTGATGCACGTAAGGCGATTCTGGCGCGCTGCGAGATGATTAAGCCGTTTATTCCCGATGAGGTTGACGGCAAACCCTGGCAGGATGCGCCGACGGCGACGATCGCTTCCGATGCGCGCTACTTCAGCTTTGCACCGGGCGCGTCGTGGCATGGCTTTGGCGGTTATGAGAAAGATCAGTATCTGGTCGATCCGTGCAAGCTGCTGCTGACCACGCCGGGCATTGATGCTGCCAGCGGGAAATATGCCTCTTTCGGTATTCCGGCAACGATTCTGGCGAACTATCTGCGTGAAAATGGCGTGGTGCCGGAGAAGTGCGATCTGAACTCCATTCTGTTCCTGCTGACACCGGCAGAGAGCATGGAGAAGATGGCGAAGCTGGTGGCGAAACTGGCCCAGTTCGAACAACACATCAAAGAAGATGCGTTACTGCGCGATGTGCTGCCGACGATCTACCGGAAAAATGCGGCGCGCTACGAAGGTTACACCTTGAAGCGACTGTGCCAGGAGATGCACGACCTGTATGTCAGCCATGATGTGAAGGATCTGCAAAAGGCGATGTTCCGCCAGCAGAGCCTGCCAAAAATGGTGATGAACCCGCAGGATGCCAATATCGAATTTATTCGTGGCAATGTGGAGCTGGTGCCCATTTCACAGGCAGCCGGGCGTATTGCGGCTGAGGGGGCGTTACCGTATCCACCAGGCGTGCTGTGTGTGGTGCCGGGTGAAGAGTGGGGCGGGGCCGTGCAGCAGTATTTCCTCGCGCTGGAGGAGGGCATTAACCTGCTGCCGGGCTTCTCGCCGGAGTTGCAGGGGGTGTATGCCGAAACCGACGAGCAGGGTGTTAAGCGTTTGCAGGGATACGTTTTGGTGTAAAAAACCGGGTCGGGCGTGCCCGACCCCTACTAAACGCGGTATCACTTGGCAGCATTGCGTGCCCGACCCCTACGAAATGCGGTGTTATCTGGCAGCGTCGCGTGCCCGACCCCTACTAAACGCGGTGTCATCTGGCAGCATCGCGCGCCCGACCCCTACGAAATACGGTGTTATCTGGCAGCGTCGCGTGCCCGACCCATACGAAATGCGGTGTCATCTGGCAGCATCGCGCGCCCGACCCCTACGAAATACGGTGTTATCTGGCAGCGTCGCGTGCCCGACCCATACGAAATGCGGTGTCATCTGGCAGCATCGTAGGGGCGAGGCATGCCTCGCCCAGGTGTGTATCCGACCTCAGGTATTGAGCGCTTCTTCCCGTGCCTGGCGCACAATCGCTTTCGCGATCCATTTGCCAATATCCTGCAGTTCGTCGTTATCACAGCCCCAGATATCTTTCATCACCAGAAAAATCTCCGAACCGTAAACCAACGACAGTGAACGCACCACGCGATCCATCAAGTCGGGTGTCAGCTCTTTGTTGAGCGGTTCCACCACCTGCATCAGCATCGCTTTGCGATTTCCGCGCACCAGCTTCTCTTTTAGTGGCACGGCATCAACCGACTGCGACTGCGCCCACTGCGTCAGCGACAAATGCAGCGCCGCACGCAACGTTCCCTCGTGTTTCAGCATACGCGGGAAGGCAAAACTCAGCAGCTCATCAATGCGTGCGTTGGCATCTTGCTGAGTGGGCTGCCAGTTTTTGATGGGGCTGAGTGTTTCAGACACAATGGCCGAGACCAGCGCACTCTGCGTGGGGAAGTAGCGATAAGCAGTGGCGCGTGACAGCTGTGCCTCCTGCGCAACTTCGGTAATCGATGGAAATGCGCCGTTATCAAACATCTTCATCGCGGTATCAATTAGTAAGCGGCGCGTTCTGGCTCGTGTTGATGTGAGCCCCAAAACGCTAGCGGAATCCCTTTGCTCCACAATAACCTCATTATCCGGTTTAACCTGTTTCTTTATCGGGCTGGTGGGCGTGACAGCACGTTCACCAGTGTTGACAACGGGGGGCGGCCTGCGCCATTCCCCGCTGTTATAAGCGTAGTCAAAACTCGACGAGACTCATATTTCATTCAATTGATTTATCAATCTTGAAGGTGCTACTGTGAGTTTTCCAGACTCAATCTCTTCAGTGATTCAAAGTTATTTACGTTTTTATATCAAGATTATCAACTCTTTATTGATCTAAATAACAGGTTATCGTAACGCCCATGAAAAATGATACTGGATCTATCTACGTTGTTGCTACAGCGGATACTAAAGGAAGGGAACTGTTTTATGTGCGCGATCTGATTGCTCAGGTCGGCGTACCCGTGGTGACAGTTGACCTGTCTACTCAACCACTTAGCCGCGCTTTTGAGGGGAATATCCCGGCCGCCATGGTGGCGGATTATCATCCCCAGGGGCGCGATGCTGTCTTCTGTGGCGACCGCGGTAAGGCGATTAACGCCATGGCACAAGCTTTTGAGATTTTCCTTAGTCAGCGTAATGATGTCGCGGGGATTATTGGGCTGGGTGGCTCAGGCGGTACGGCGCTGATCACACCAGCGATGCAGGTGCTGCCCGTCGGTGTACCCAAGCTGATGGTTTCCACGATGGCCTCTGGCGATGTGTCTGGCTATGTCGGTGCCAGCGATATTGCCATGCTCTATTCGGTGACCGATGTTGCCGGGCTGAACCGGATTTCCCGCCGCGTGCTGGGGAATGCCGCCCACCAGATTGCCGGCGCAGTCCGCTTCCCACTTCCTCCTGATGAAAATGATAAACCTGCCATAGGCCTGACGATGTTTGGCGTCACCACGCCGTGCATAGAGGCCGCCAGTGCCGCGCTGGAAGCCGATTATGACTGCCTCGTGTTCCATGCCACCGGCAGCGGGGGGAAAGCGATGGAGAAACTGGCAGACAGCAATATGCTGTCCGGGATGCTTGACCTGACAACCACTGAAGTCTGTGATTTGCTGTTTGGCGGTGTGCTGGCCTGCGGTGAAGATCGCTTCAATGCGCTGGCCCGCAGCAGGCTGCCTTGCGTGCTCTCCTGCGGGGCGCTGGATATGGTGAACTTTGGTCATCCTGCCAGCGTGCCGCAGAAATACGCCTCACGCCTGTTCTACCATCACAATGCTCAGGTGACGCTGATGCGTACTACCGTGGAGGAGAATATTGAGATGGCACGCTGGATCGCTGAGAAGCTGAACCGCTGCGAAGGGGAAGTGCGTTTTCTGATCCCTGAAGGGGGCTTTTCTGCGCTGGATGCGCCTGGCCAGCCATTCTGGTCGCCCGAGGCCAACCAGGCGTTTATCTCCACGCTGGAGGCAAGCTGTATACAGACCGCACAGCGCCAGATTATTCGCCTGCCCTGGAACATCAACGATCGGCAGTTCGCCGCTGAAGCCGTTGCTCAATTTCGCCAACTGGCGTCGAAAGGAAGATAACCATGCCTGCTTTTAGCCGTCAGCAGATGCTGACGAAATTCAGAGAGATGATTGCCCGTCGTGAACCGATTATCGGCGGCGGCGCGGGCACTGGGCTGTCAGCAAAATGCGAAGAAGCCGGGGGGATCGATCTGATCGTGATCTATAACTCCGGGCGCTACCGGATGGCCGGACGCGGCTCACTCGCCGGGTTGCTGGCCTACGGCAATGCCAATGAGATCGTGGTTGATATGGCCAAAGAGGTACTGCCAGTGGTGAAACATACCCCGGTACTGGCGGGCGTGAATGGCACCGATCCTTTCTGCAATTTCGATAAATTCCTCGATGACCTGAAAGCCCTCGGCTTTTCCGGTGTACAGAACTTCCCGACCGTCGGGCTGATTGACGGTAACTTCCGCGCCAACCTGGAAGAGACCGGCATGGGCTACGGCCTGGAAGTGGAGATGATCGCCCTGGCACATCAGAAAGAGATGCTGACCACGCCCTATGTGTTCAGCGCCGCCGACGCAGAGGCGATGACCGCCGCGGGTGCGGATATTATTGTGCCGCATATGGGGCTGACCACCGGAGGGAATATCGGTGCCTCGACGGCGTTGCAGTTGAAGGACTGTGTGCCGCTGGTGAATGCCTGGGCCGCAGCCGCTAAAGCGGTGCGCGAGGACGTGATCGTGCTGTGTCACGGCGGACCGATCTCCAGCCCGGAAGATGCGCAGTACATTATGGATAATTGCCCGCAGTGCGATGGTTTCTACGGCGCCAGCTCAATGGAGCGCCTGCCAACCGAAGTGGCACTCACCGAAACCACACGTAAGTTCAAGAATATCAGTCGGTAATACCTCACCCGAGATTCCCCAGGCGCAGCTTACTGCGCCTTTTTTATGCGTAGCGCTGCGCAAGTCCAGGCATCTGACATTGCGTCAACGTCATTGAAGTGTATTTTGACTTCAAAAAATGACTTCAAGGATGATGCAATGAGGAATAGAATAGCGGCATTAAGAAAACGACATCGGGATACGTTGCGGCAAATTTTTACCCGCCCGATACCCACGGATCTGAAGTGGCAACGAATAGAAACCTTGATCATTGCTCTTGGAGGTGAAGTCCGTGAAGCACAAGGATCCCGTGTCAGGTTTCTGCTTAATGGCTCACTGGCACGTTTTCACCGCCCACATCCGTCACCGGAGACAGATAAAGGGGCGGTAGTGGCAGTGAAGGAGTGGCTGGAAGAGACAGGAGTTGAACCATGAATAAAGTGATGGCTATACCTAACGTGATGGTGATTGGCGGCCAGCCTGCCGCAGTCAATTTTGTTGCTGAGCTGGGCGCGTTTCGCGGTAAGTTTCTTGGGTTATCGGGTTACTGTGATTTTGTCGCTGACAGTATTACAGGGTTAAAGTGCGAAGGTGAAATCTCCCTGCGTGATTATCTGGCGGACTGCCATGAGAGTGGCATCGATCCCTATGAGCATGAGGAGAAAGTGAAAACCTTCACATTGCGCTATCCAGAGTCTTTTGGCGAACAACTGGCACAGGCCGCCGCAGAACATCAGCTCTCGCTGAATAGCTATATTGTCGCGGCATTAAGCGCGCAAATGAAGAAATGTTGAGGTGAGTCAGGGGCGACCTTTATTGCTGGTCGCCCCTGGCCGATTCATTAATAGCGGTGGTAGCTCTTCTGCGCGTTGTTAACCTTAGACAGGTAACGACGCGATTCTGCCGACGGGTGACTGGTGGTCAGCTTCTGGTAGACCTCAGCAGGCGACAGGTTGTTAATCGCGCTGAAGGCACGGTCTTTATCGCTGGAGAACACCCGCAGTACGCTTCCTGCACCGCCGTTATAGGCGGTGATCACCGCATAGCGGCGCGAGGTGGTGTTATTGATACCGGCCAGGTAGTTGCCCTGTAACAGAGACAGATAGGCGGTGCCCGCATCGATATTGTTTTCCGGGTCGAGCAGATAACTGCGGCTTGGTTTGCCCCATTTCCCTTTCATCCGGAACACATCCACCCCGGCGGTATGCTGTACCACCTGCATCAGGCCCAGTGCATCCGCATGGCTGACTGCATAAGGGTTGAAGCTGGATTCAATCTGCATGATCGCCAGGATCAGCGACTGATCGACGCCATAGCGCTCGGCGGCTTTGCGCACCATCGGCAGATACTTATGCGCGCGTTTGTCGAGGTGGTTTGGCACCATCGGAATGGTGACCGACCAGATCACATGCAGACCGGAATTACGGCGTTGCAGCTTATTCTGGATCAGATAGTCAGCAAAGCTGGCGGCGCGCCCCTGCCAGCGGATCGGCTGGCCGGTATTATCCAGCACCTGGCCATACAGCAGCGGCTCTTTACTGATCTGAATATCTTTGGCGTCGGAATAGAGATCGACATTACCCGGATCTTCCCCGATCAGCAGGGTGGTGATAATCGCCTGACGCAGACTGGCCGTCGGATCGGTTCCTGCGATCGTCTCGATAGTGATGCTACCGGCATCAAAGTTAATGTGGCTACGGGTGTAGTATTGATCGCTGTACTTCACATAGTCTTTTGGACCGGCGATCAGGACTTCATTCATTCCCCAGATATTTTCGATGTTGTGGGCAAACTGTCCCATCAAAATATCAAAACCGTTGGTGTCTTTAATCCACTCTTCATGAGAGGCGTTTTGCTTCTTGCCTGAGCAGGAAACCAGCAACGGCGCAATAATCAGCAAACTTATCAGTTTTTTCTTCATTTTCTCGTGCATCGCCCACAATTTGAGAGGGCCTCATCAGTGAGGCCCAACGACTTATTCTTCCGGCGGGGTATAACCTTCGATATGAACCTCGTGGCCCTCGAACAGGAATTTAATCATCTCTTGTTCCAGTAGCTTACGGTCATCAGGGTTCATCATACTGAGTTTCTTCTCGTTGATCAGCATGGTCTGTTTCGCCATCCATTTTGACCAGGCTTCTTTTGAAATCTCGTTATAAATGCGTTTGCCTGTATCCCCAGGGTACAACTGGAAATCCTGCCCTTCGGCATCACGTTGCAGGAACGTACAAAAAATGGTTCGGCTCATTACTCTTCCTCTTCTGTTACGCGAGCATTCAACGCCATCTGTTGTGGCTGGCGTAACTGCTGTAGCAGGCGCTCTACCGGCGCGGCCAGCCCCACGGCGGGCGGCTGCGCTAAGTTATACCAGAGACCCGGCACATCATCCATTGCCGCACGGGCAGAAGGCAGCTCAAGCCACATTGGCACAATATCCAGATGGAAATGGCTGAAGGTATGGCGGAAGGCGATCATCTGCTGCAGTTTGCTGTCATCAAGCCCGCGCAGCCGCAGTGCCTGGCGCAGTTCTGGCTCAGTGCTGTACTGGGGAAAACAGAACAGCCCGCCCCACAATCCAACCGGGGGACGCTGTTCCAGCCAGACATCCTGCCCTTGCTGCATCAGTAATAAGAAGCCGGTGCGTTCCGGAATGGTCTGCTTCGGTTTTTTTCCCGGGTACTGCGCCCAGCTATTATTTGCGTAAGCAATGCAGCCGAGATTAAGCGGGCAAATTTCACATTTAGGTTTCGAGCGGGTACACACCATCGCGCCGAGGTCCATCATTGCCTGGTTAAACTGGCTGACGCCCTCCGCGGGGGTGACATCTTCACTGATTTGCCACAGGCGCTTTTCCACCTCTTTCTTACCCGGCCACCCACCTACCGCATAGCAGCGGGCCAGCACGCGTTTGACGTTGCCATCCAGAATCGGGAAGTGCTTGCCCAGCGCCAGAGAGAGAACCGCGCCAGCAGTGGAACGCCCGATGCCGGGCAGGGCTTCAACCTCTTCCAGGGTTTGCGGAAAAACACCGCCATGCTTTTCCACCACGGTTTTCGCTGCTTTATGCAGATTACGCGCACGGGCGTAATAACCGAGACCGGTCCACAGGTGCAGCACTTCATCAAGCGGGGCGGCAGCGAGGTCGCTGACGGTAGGAAAACGTGCCATAAATCGTTCGAAATAGGGGATAACGGTTGCGACCTGCGTCTGTTGCAGCATCACTTCAGAGAGCCAGACCTTATACGGTGTTTTCTCTAGCTGCCACGGCAGGGTTTTACGCCCATAGCGCTGATACCACTCCAGTACCTGATGTGAAAACTGCGCTGCCTGCATGTTGTGAATCCCCGTTCTGCCAATCTGAAAACCAGGCAGGGATTCCAGCACAGAGATTAAGGGCTGTAAACCGGATAATCACTGCATTTGATTAACTGCTGCGAGACGCTATGCTGTCAGCGTATTTTTTGGCAGCGATACCCTTCATACTTCATTGCCGCCTTCCTGCACCAAAAGTAGGCCCCCTGAGGGGACTCGAATTATTTTGGGTCTATACTGCAAACCAGTTACGCAGGCGTCCCTGCAACAGGCGGCCTTTATGTTTTCACTTCCTGAAGGCATAATGCCCGCTTTCTACAGTGCACAGCCGCAGGCAGAATCATGAAAAACGATGTTATCTCACCGGAATTTGACGAAAATGGCCGCGCTATGCGCCGGATCCGCAGCTTTGTACGTCGCCAGGGCCGTCTGACCAAAGGTCAGCAGCAGGCGCTGGAGACACTGTGGCCGGTGATGGGCGTTGAGTATCAGCCGGAACCGGTCGATTTAACTGCTCTGTTTGGCCGTGACGCACCGCTTGTGCTGGAGATTGGCTTCGGTATGGGCGCTTCGCTGGTGGCGATGGCTGCCAGCAATCCGCATCAGAACTTCCTGGGTATTGAAGTGCATTCACCGGGCGTGGGTGCCTGCCTGGCGACGGCGGAAGAGGCGGGCGTCAGCAATCTGCGGGTGATGTGTCATGATGCGGTTGAAGTGCTGAATCTGATGATCCCGGATAACTCGCTGGGTATGGTGCAGCTGTTCTTCCCGGATCCGTGGCACAAGGCGCGCCACAATAAACGCCGCATCGTGCAGGTGCCGTTTGCCGAACTGGTATTGCGTAAGCTGAAGCTGGGTGGCGTGTTCCATATGGCGACCGACTGGGAAGCCTATGCAGAGCATATGCTGGAAGTGATGAGCAGCATTGACGGGTATAAAAACCAGTCGCAAGAAGGTAACTGGGTGCCGCGCCCGGAATCGCGGCCGTTAACGAAATTTGAGCAGCGTGGTCAGCGTCTTGGCCACGGTGTATGGGATCTGATGTTTGAGAGGGTTAAATAATGGCTACACAACGCAGTCGTCGTCTTCGTAAGAAAATGCACATTGATGAGTTTCAGGAGTTAGGCTTCTCCGTGGGCTTTACCTTCCCGGAAGGCACCAGCGAAGAGACTATCGACAGCACTGTTGATGCGCTGATCAACGAAGTGATCGACGCTAACGGCCTTGCCTTCGATGGCAGCGGTTATCTGCAGTGGGAAGGTCTGATCTGCCTGCAGAAAATCGGCAAATGCACCGATGAGCATCGTGAGCTGGTTAAAAACTGGCTGGAAGCGCGTAAGCTGAACGATGTGAAAGTGACCGAACTTTTCGACGTTTGGTGGGATTGACGGTCTGACCGCAACAGAAGGTCAGACCCTGCGAAAGTGGGGTAATCGCGCTGTAGAGGCCGATCATTTTTTCGATCGGCCCTCCGGGATGACCACATAAGGGGGGCGGCCATGTTTGTGGTTGCCCCTTTTTCATATCAAGGAGACGATTTATGCGTAAAGCGCTTTTGAGTGGTGCATTGCTGCTACTGGCCGCCGGCCAGGCACAGGCGGATTACCAATGCAGCGTTAATCCTCAGGACGATATCATTATCAGCCCGAATCAGGTCGAGGTCGTTGGCGCCAGCGGGAATCTGAGCATCTCCCCTGTGGGTGATGTACAGCGTAATGGTAAAGTGGCGAATATTGATGATGCCACACGCCAGAAAGCTATCGATTATCAGACTGCGCTACGCCGTGATTTGCCGTGGATTGATAGCGGGGCTAAACAGCGTCTGGAAAAAGGGCGGATTGCGCTGGACCGCGTTATTGTTCAGAAACTGGGGCAGAACAGTAATGTGCGTCAGCGTCTGACCACGCTGGACGGGCAGCTGAAGCAGCAGATGAACCGTATTATCGAGCAGCGTAGCGACGGTTTAACCTTCCATCATAAGGCGGTTGAGCAGGTGCGTCAGGATGGCGAGCGTCTGGTACAAAACGCGATGGGTGGGGTGGTGCAGGACAGTCTGAACGAGATGGGCAGCAAGCAGGCAGGAAACGGCGATAACCCGTTGCAGGCGATTATGGGTAATCTTGGTGGTTTACAGCAGGCGATTCAGGCCGAATGGAGCAATCAGGAGCAGGATTTCCAGAACTTCGGTCATGAAGTCTGTAATCGTGTGACCAGCCTTGAAGGCCAACGCAAGGCGTTGATTGCCGGGTTGAAGTAAGCGTTTATGCCGGGCGCTGCATGCCTCGCCCTGGAGGGATACGTGTTATTGCGTCCGGGCGAGGCATTCGCGTAATTTCGTAGGGGTCAGGCATGCCTGACCCGAACAGCATTACTCCGCTAAAAACAGCTCCAGCAGCGAATTCAGGAACAATTTTCCCTTCTCCGTAATCTGCCATTCTTCTGCCGTTTCCGTCAGATACCCTTTGGCGAGGGCGTCATCGATCTGCGCGCGAATGGTGCTTTCCGGCAATCCGGTATAGCGCGTATATTCCTCACGCGGTGCGGCTTCCAGCAGGCGAAAACGGTTCATAAAGAATTCGAACGGCTTCTCGGCATCGGCCACATTGTGGCGCTTATCGAGATATTTACCCGTCATAAAACCGCGCGGATGCTTGGTTTTAGCGGTGCGGATAATGGTACCGTCCGGTTGAGTCAGTTTACCGTGAGCACCGCAGCCAATACCGAGGTAATCACCAAAGCGCCAGTAATTGAGGTTATGCTCACAGCGGTAGCCGGGTTTGGCATAGGCTGAGGTCTCATACTGCTGATAACCTGCCGCTGTCAGCAACGCATCGCCCTGTTCGAAAATATCCCACAGGTCATCTTCATCTGGCAGGCGCGGTGGCCGCGAGGCAAACAGGGTGTTTGGCTCGATGGTTAGCTGGTACCAGGACAGGTGCGGTGGATTGAGGGCAATCGCCTGGCGCAAATCGTCCAGCGCCTCTTCCAGCGACTGGTCCGGCAGACCGTGCATCAGATCGAGGTTAAAGCTGCGCAGCCCGAGGTTCTCAGCCAGCTGCGCTGCCCGCTTCGCTTCTTCAGGTCCGTGAATGCGCCCCAAACGCTCCAGCTTGGCCGCACTGAAACTCTGCACGCCAATGGAGATACGGTTGATACCGGCGCGCTGATAGCCGCTGAAACGCTCTGCTTCGACCGCCCCCGGATTGGCTTCCATGGTGATCTCAGCCGTGGGTGACAGCGGCAGGCGTGCACGAACTCCGTCCAGCAGCATCTGCATCGCTTCACTGCTTAACAGGCTTGGCGTACCACCACCAATAAAAATGGTGCTGACTTCGCGCCCGGAAGTCAGCGGCAGGTCAATATCCAGATCGTTCAGCAGGTGCTGCACGTACTCTTCGTGCGGCACCTCACCTTTTAATGCGTGGGAATTGAAATCGCAGTACGGACACTTCTGTACACACCAGGGAATATGGATGTACAGGCTTAACGGGGGCAGATTAACCATGTTTCATGGCGCTCAACAACAGCTCTAAGGCCTGCCCACGATGTGACACCGCGAGTTTTTCTGCCTTGCTCAGTTCTGCTGCGGTTTTACCCAGCGCAGGGACGAAGAAGATCGGATCATAGCCGAAGCCCCCTACGCCTGCCGCGCTGCGGGTAATTTCCCCGGCCCAGCTGCCGTGAAACACCAGTGGTGTCGGATCTTCAGCATGGCGCAGATAGACCAGCACGCAGTGAAACTGCGCCTGACGTTCCCCGTCCGGCACCGATTCCAGCGTCGTCAGCAGCTTTTCCAGATTTTGCTGGTCGCTGGCATCAAGCCCGGCATAGCGCGCTGAGTAGATCCCTGGAGCGCCACCCAGAGCATCGACAGCCAGCCCTGAGTCATCGGCAATAGCCGGTAACCCGGTAATGGCCGCCGCATGGCGCGCCTTAAGAATGGCGTTTTCAATAAAGGTCAGCCCGGTCTCTTCGGCAGACTCCACGCCCAGTTCCGTTTGCGCCACGATATCCAGCCCAAACGCGGCTAACAGGTCAGCCAGCTCACGAACCTTTCCGGGATTGCCGGTGGCGAGTACAACTTTTTGCATAGTAGATCCAAGAATATTATTAATTTATAACGTTTTAACCGAGAATTTTGCCCTACAGGAAGGCGGCAACTGAGTGAATCCCCGGGAGCTTACTGTAGTAAGTGACCGGGGTTCACAAGGGCAGCCAACGCATCTGTAGGGTAAAAGACGACAGTTAAAACTGGGCCCAGCCGGGGATGTATTCTAAGCCCAGGAAATTCAGCATATACAGAATCAGAATCACCGCCATTGCCGAGAAGTCGATACCGCCCATCGCCGGAATAATACGGCGCACAGGTGCCATCAGCGGCTCTGTTAACTGAATCAGCACGTAATCAACCGGGTTACGCCCCTGGCTGACCCAGCTCATCAGTGAACGCACGATAATGACCCAGAAGACCAGCACACCCGCCGCTTTCACCAGGATCACCAGACCCAGGTAGAGGAAAATTGGATCCGGCACGAACAGGCGCAACGTCACCGGCCCCAGCAGCACGCTGACGATATAAGCCAGCAGTAATGAAGCCGTATCAAGCGGCCCGATAGACGGGATGATGCGGCGTACAGGTTTAACGATCGGTTGGGTGATTTTCACCACAAACTGTGAGAATGGGTTGTAGAAGTCACACCGTGCCCACTGCATCCAGACGCGCAGTAACAACACTTTGATGTAAATCGCAATCACCGTTGTGACCAGAAAGATCAACGCTAGCATGAGGTTCCTCAGTTGTTATGATGAACGGCGGTGTGACCGTAGTCGCGCGCGCCGAAAATTGCGGTGCCGATACGCACCATGGTACTGCCTGCCGCGATTGCGGCATCCATATCGTCACTCATTCCCAGCGAGAGGGTATCCACGCCGGGATAATCTTGTTGCAGCTGTTGAAACGCTTCGGCCATCTGCTGACATACCGCCAACTGGCGCGCGTAGTCGGCTTCGGGTGCCGGGATAGCCATCAATCCGCGCAGTGTGAGACGCGGCAGATCGGCTATCTGCTGTGCCAGCGCGGGCAGGTCAGCCAGCCTGATACCGGATTTACTCTGCTCATCGCTGATATTGATTTGAATCAGGACATTAAGCGGAGGCAAATCGTCAGGGCGCTGCTCGTTGAGGCGGCTGGCAATGCGCAGACGGTCAACGGTATGGCACCAGTCAAAATGCTCGGCGACCAGACGGCTTTTGTTAGATTGCAGCGGGCCGATAAAGTGCCAGGTCAGGGCAGAATTTGCCAGTAGCTGGATTTTATCCACGCCTTCCTGCACATAGTTTTCGCCAAAGCTACGCTGCCCGGCTGCCACAGCTTCTTCGACCGCGCTCGCAGGTTTGGTTTTGCTCACTGCAAGCAGCTCAATCTCGTGTGGATCACGCCCGCATTGTGCCGCCGCCGCTGAGATCCGCTGGTGGACTTGCTGTAAGTTGTGCTCAATCGAAGTCATAGTCAGGGATGAAATATGGATATTGAGGAAATAGTGGCCCTTAGTGTAAAGCATAATGCCGGGGATCTGCACCTTTGCAGTGGTCATTCTCCATTCTGGCGCTGTGATGGCCGTCTGACAGCGATTGACGGCGAGCCTGAGGTGCAAAATGCATGGCTGGAAAGCGTGGCACAGCACTGGCTGAGCGCGGCCCAGCAGCAGGAACTGGCGCAGCAGGGGCAGGTGGACTTTGCCTTGACGATGCCAGAGGGTGTGCGCCTGAGGGGGAATCTCTTCCGCCAGCGGCACGGTCTGTCGCTGGCGCTGCGTCTTATTGCCCGTCACTGCCCGGCAATGGACGTGTTGCACCTGCCGGAGGTGACACGATCGTTGCTGCACCACAAAGAGGGGTTAATCCTGATAACCGGTGCCACCGGCAGCGGCAAGTCCACTACACTGGCGGCGCTGATTGGCGAAATTAATCAGCATCAGCAGCGGCATATCCTGACGCTGGAAGACCCGGTGGAATATCTGCATAGCAGCGCACAGTCGCTGATCCAGCAGCGTGAGAAGGGCCTGCACTTCAACGGCTTTGGCTCGGGGCTTCGTGCGGCACTGCGTGAAGACCCGGATGTGATCCTGCTGGGCGAACTGCGTGATGCAGAAACCATCCAACTGGCGCTGACGGCCGCTGAAACCGGGCATCTGGTGCTGGCAACGCTGCATACGCGTGGCGCAGCACAGGCTGTGGAGCGGCTGGTGGATGTGTTTCCCGGCAATGAAAAAAACCTGGTGCGTAGCCAGCTGGCAGGGAGTTTACAGGCGGTGATTGCCCAGCGTCTGGTGCAGGCAAAAACGGGCAGGGTCGCGTTGTTCGAGGTGCTGGTTAACTGCCCGGCGGTGGCGAATCTTATCCGCGAGGGGAAAACGCATCAGCTCCCGGCGCTGTTGCAGACGGGCAGCCAGCTGGGAATGCAGACGTTTGAGCAGAGCCTGGCGGAACGGCAAAGATTGGGGGTATTGAGTTAATGTTGTGCCGGGAACGGGCGAGTGATGCCACGCCCCTTCGGCGGGAGGGCGATTGTGTAGGGTCTGGCATGCCTGACCCGTTTAGCTCATTTACGTGTAATGGTTCTCGAACCAGCTTTCCAGAATGATGACCGCAGAAAGCGAATCGACGCTGCCTTTGCTCAGGGCGCGAAAACCCCCGCGCTCAAACAGTTCAGCACGAGCTTCGACAGTGCTAAGACGCTCATCATGCAGCTCAATCTGTACGCCAAAACGGCCATGCAGACGGTTGGCGAATTTACGTGCCCGTACGGTCAGCGGTTGTTCGGTGCCATCCATATTCAGCGGCAGGCCCACCACTACGCGGTCCGGCTGCCACTCTTTCAGCAGCGCTTCAATTTTGTTCCAGTCCGGTACGCCATCATTGGCTTTCAACGCTGTTAACGGGCGGGCTGTGCCGGTCAGTTGCTGGCCAATCGCCACGCCAATACTTTTCGTCCCAAAATCAAAGGACAACATGGTCATACTGCTCATCAGGCGTGTCCTGCTTCACTGGCGATATTATGGATATCGACACCCATACTTTTTGCTGCTTCGCGCCAGCGATCGGCAATCGGGGTATGGAACAGGATATTGCTGTTGGCGGAGGTCGTCAGCCAGGCATTTTCCAGCAGTTCGCTTTCCAGCTGATCTTTTTCCCAGGCACAATAGCCCAGTGCAACCAGTACCTGTTCGGGTTGATCCGGCGTACCCAGCGTTTCCAGTACATCGCGGGATGTGGTGATCACCGTGTTGTCAGACACACGAATGCTGGAGGCAAATGTCCGCTGTGCGGAATGCAGAATAAAACCGCGATCCTCTGCCAGCGGGCCCCCGGCAAACACCGGTTTATCCAGTCTTGCGTCGGATTCACGTGGCTCTGGTGATATTTTTAGCTTGGTGAGAATGCCGTCAACCGTCAGATTTTCCATCGGTTTATTGACGATCAGCCCCATCGCACCATCATCATTGTGTTCGCAGATATAGACCACTGAACGTTTGAACAGCGGGTCCTGTAGCGTTGGCATGGCAATCAAAAAGTGATGCTGTAAATTCATACTTAGTGTTCTGTAGTCTGGTTAACGCCCGGGCGGTTCGCCACGGGCGTTAATGGGTGAGCGGAGGGCAGTCCGGCCCTGCCGCAACAATCAGGCCAGGCGTTTTTCAATCGCATCCATCAGCATGCCGGTGATAGAAATCGGGAATGCGGCTTCGATCTCGCGAACGCAGGTTGGGCTGGTCACATTAATTTCAGTCAGTTTGTCACCGATAATATCCAGGCCGACAAAGATCAGTCCTTTCTCTTTCAGGATTGGGCCAACGCGGCGGGCAATTTCCCAGTCGCTTTCGGTCAGTGGACGAGCTTCACCACGGCCACCCGCGGCCAGGTTGCCACGGGTTTCTCCCGCTTTTGGAATACGCGCCAGGCAGTAAGGCACCGGTTCGCCGTCCACCACCAGCACGCGTTTATCCCCGTCTTTGATGCCAGGAATAAAGTTTTGCGCCATGCAGTAGAACTCGCCGTGGCTGGTCAGGGTTTCGATGATCACTGACAGGTTCGGGTCTTCTTTCTTGACGCGGAAGATTGACGCACCACCCATGCCGTCCAGGGGTTTGAGGATGATGTCGCCGTGCTCCTGCCAGAATTCGCGGATCTGGCTGGCATTACGTGTGACCAGCGTATCCGGGGTCAGTTCGGCAAACCAGGCGGTGAACAGCTTTTCGTTACAGTCACGCAGGCTCTGCGGCTTGTTAACGATCAGTGTGCCTTTCTCTTCCGCACGCTCAAGGATGTAGGTGGCGTAAATAAACTCGGTATCGAACGGAGGATCTTTGCGCATCAGCACCACGTTAAGATCGGCCAACGCAATGTCCTGCTCGCTGCCGAACTCGAACCATTTGTCATAGTTCTGCTCTACGCTCAGCAGGCGGGTGCGGGCACGGCCTTCGCCACCACGCAGATAGAGATCGTTCATCTCCATGTAGTGAATTTCGTAACCACGGCGCTGTGCTTCCAGCAACATGGCAAAGCTGGTGTCTTTTTTAATATTGATGGAAGTGATCGGGTCCATCACGATGCCAAGCTTAATCATTCTTTCTTCTCCACTTAGAGCTATCTAGCCTGCAAACTGTCTGCAACGATTACGCTCAAGTATGTTTATTAGTTTTAGCCCAGGTCGCCAAAACGCACCTGCAGGGCGGTAATCGCCGTCAGGGCGGTGGTTTCGGTACGCAGTACGCGCGGCCCCAGCAAAATATCGGTGAAACCATGCTGTGCGGTCATACTGATTTCATCGGACGTGAGTCCTCCTTCCGGGCCAATCAGCAACCTCACGCGCTCAACCGGGAGCGGCAGTGTGTTGATGCTGTGTTCAGCTCGTGGATGGAGATTTAATCTTAACCCGTGATCCTGCTCTGCACACCAGGCGTCAAGTGCCATTGCTGGCCTGACTTCCGGTACGCTGTTTCGCCCACACTGTTCGCAGGCGGCAATGGCGATTTTCTGCCACTGCTGAATTTTTTTCGCCAGACGATCTGCATCCAGCTTTACGCCGCAGCGTTCAGAAAACAAGGGGGTAATCACATTTACTCCCAGTTCTACGGCTTTCTGTATCGTAAACTCCATCTTTTCACCGCGTGACATCACCTGCCCAAGATGCAGATGAAGGGGGGACTCGCGGCTGTCGGCGCGGGTTGCGATGATTTTGACACGCACATTTTTTTTATCTGCCTGAATAATCTCGGCGGCAAAAGTCAGATTTGTGCCATCGAACAATTCCAGGGCCTGGCCTGGCACCATACGCAGTACGCGGCCAACGTGGTTAGCGGCTTCTTCGCTGAGGGCGGTTTCACTTCCTGTCTCTAATGATTCAGGGTGGTAAATGCGGGGTATACGCATGGAAATCCTGTCAAAATGAATGCACGGATGCTGTGCAGTGTAGGTCAGTGATTTTACCGCTGGCAAGCCTGCTGTACATAAGGGTTGTGATTCCCCTGCACACGCGCAATGCGGCGGTCGCGTTCGCACTCCCACTGAGTAGCCGGGTACTGCTTATTCCATGCGGTCATCAACTGGGTTTGCTGTTTTGATATTTGCAGCTGGTACTGGTCACGCATATAGAACCAGGTGCGGGCAATCGCGCCACGGGCGCGCACTGGCGGCTCAGCCAGCTTATTTTTAAAATCGACCTTCATGGCGCACTGGCCGTACTGCGACTCGCCGCCGTTCCACTGGCTGTACATAAAGTTACCGCGATCGCCGTTTACTTCGCCGATAGACGGTTGCAGGTTGTGCAGGTCAGTTTCGATGCGGCGGTAGCCCTCATCTTTGGCGCAGTTTTTCCGGCCGCCGTTTTGCCAGCACTGGCGCTGGTGGCCGAAGCTCCAGGCCGGAACCACATGTTCCCACTCAATACGGCTGGCGCGGTTGGCGTTCTTACGCACCTGATAACCGCATGAGGCGAGGTCAGGAACGCCTTTTTTCCCCTGCCAGTGAATTTTACAGCCGCAGTAGAAAGTGCCGGGCGCACCCTCATTGATCTGCGCAGCATAAGCTTTCGCCTGGTTGAAGCTGTTCTGATGATAGTTATCCAGGCTGAGGGCATGGGAAAAGAAGGCGGGTAACAGCAGAGCAAAGGCCACAGAGGCTAAAATTTTGCGAGACATATTCCAGTAAATCTGTAATCCATGAAAGAGGCAGGGAGAGTAACAGATATGCAGGATATTACGAATAAGTGGCGAAGACAGGTGTCTTAAATTGCCTGAATTTCAATCATATCAGGCAGATTTTAAGATTTCTGGAAGTCACCGGACTTGAGGATGTCACCGCAGTGCAGACAGCGGTATTCGCTTTCACCGCGTACCACCCGGTTATGGCGTCTGACCGTCAGCTGATGCTGCTGACAACGGCAGAAATAGGGGAAGGCCCGGCTACGTACGGATTGAACTGCGAACTGATGGGTACGACGGGCGGGAACACCAAGGATGCTTTCCATCATCCATTTCCACTCTTTACCGTGGGGGGCAACGCGACCGAAATGTTTCCATACCAGCAGGTGGGCCAGCTCATGAGGGACAACTTCATCAATAAACGCCTGCTGATTTTCCAGCAGTAATACCGGATTCAGGCGGATTTCCCAGTGCTGTAGCCAGGCGGTTCCGGCAGCGGTTCCACGCTGCTGATAAACCAGTGCCGGTTCGGGATAGTCGCGCTCCAGCCGCACATTGGCCTGCTGTAATTTTTCACGCAGTTGGCGCATCACGGCCTGTTGCAAAGCGATGGGGAGTCTCTGGGATTTCATGCAGGCAAGAATACGGGCCGACACCGGGCAATTCAAGCTGTAGCTGGCATCTTCTGGCGCTATAAAAAGAAAACGGGCCAGCATCATCGCTGGCCCGTTTTTATCGTGGGTCTTTGGCGTCACTGATTGTTCAGTCGCGCTGACCGATATTGCGTAGTTTTTTACCGCCTAACAGATTGCGTTCGATGTGCTCCAGTGAAACGTTTTTCGTTTCCGGGATCAGCCACAGTGTCAGGACAATAAAGAACAGGTTCAGCGCGCCGTACACCCAGAAGGTGTTGGCGTTACCCAGCGTGTTCAGCATGGTCAGGAAGGTGGCTCCGACAATCATGTTGGCAATCCAGTTGGTCGCGGTCGACACCGTGATACCGAAATCACGCCCTTTCAGCGGCTGGATTTCTGAACACAGTACCCAGATCAGCGGACCGGCACTCATCGCAAAACCAACGATAAACATCAGCAGCATCGCAATAGCGAAGTATTGCGCGCCTTCTGAGTGAATCCCCACGTGCAGCATGGTACCCAGCACGCCCATACCGGCAGCCATCACAATGAAGCCAAGGATTAGCGTCGGCTTACGGCCCCAGCGATCCACCAGACCAATAGCGATAAAGGTGGCCAGCACGTTGATCAGCCCGACAATCACCGTTCCCCACATCTGCTGGGTGGTATTGGTGAAGCCAGCAATTTCGAAGATTTTTGGCGCGTAGTACATGATGACGTTCATGCCGGTGAACTGCTGCATCACCTGCAACAGCACGCCAAGATAGACCGCGCGGCGGAAGTTGCTGTTGTCTTTGAACAGCGACCAGCCAGACTGCTTGATCTTCAGACTTTCACGAATTTCATCCAGTTCACGTTTAGCCTGTTCGCTGGTATCACGCAGACGATCCAGCACCCGCTGTGCGCTGCGGAAATCACCTTTCGCCGCCAGCCAGCGTGGGCTGTTAGGCAGGAAGAACACACCCACCAGCAGCAGCAGGGCAGGGATAGTGATCACGCCGAGCATCCAGCGCCATTCACCGGAGTAGCTGAAGGCAGTATCCGACAAATAAGCACCCAGAATACCGATGGTAATCATCAACTGGTACAGCGATATCATGCTGCCACGGATCTTCTCCGGTGCAATCTCAGACAGGTAAAGCGGAGCAGTATACGATGCGACACCCACCGCCAGGCCCAGCAGTACGCGGGCGACAATCAGCATTTCCGGGTTAGGGGAGAAGGCTGACCACAGGGAGCCGATAACGAACAGCACGGCCCCGATCATCAGGCTTTTCTTACGGCCGAGATAGGATGACATCCAGCCACTGCCGACGGCACCGATTGCGGCACCGAACATCATTGAACTGACTATCCACTCCTGTTGGTGAGGAGTCACGCTGAAGTCTTTCGCGATGAAGGGTAATGCGCCGGCAATAACACCGATATCCAGGCCGAACAGCAGGCCTGCCAGTGCTGCGAGGAAGCAGACAAACAGGGTCATAGCCTTGTTTGATGTCCTGCTGCGTTTTTTATTATCAGGCATGGTCGCCTCCATTAAGTAGTACCGTATGTTGTTGTTATAGATGTTAGGAAACCCTGGTACAGCAGACTGTGCTTCAGATCACATTAGTGTAATCGCTTACACTCTGGAAGTTTCTGAAAAACACTTTTTATCCCGCTGTAACTCTTTGTAACCAGTAAGTCATAGCACTTTATAGCTTTAACCGTTTTTACAATGAACGGCTATCGGACAACGCTGAAAATAGCGCATTTTAGGATTTAGTTGAAGATGTTATTTGTTATAACACTAAGAAAAATAAAGAATTATTAAGTGTAATCGTTATCACTAACTGCGATGTGTTTAGGGTCTTTCAGGCATAAAAAAGGGCACCCGAGGGTGCCCCTGATACATCAGGCTTGAGTTTATTTCAGGCCAGCAGCATCACGCAGCAGTTCAGCTTTGTCGGTTTTTTCCCAAGGGAAATGTTCGCGACCAAAGTGACCGTATGCCGCCGTTTCACGGTAGATCGGATGCAGCAGGTCCAGCATCTGGATCAGGCCGTAAGGACGCAGGTCGAAGAATTCGCGCACCAGCAGGGTCAGTTGTTCAGTTGAGACTTTCTCTGTGCCGAAGGTTTCGACCATGATAGAGGTCGGTTCTGCTACGCCGATAGCGTAGGAGACCTGGATTTCGCAACGATCGGCCAGGCCAGCGGCCACGATGTTTTTCGCCACATAACGTGCTGCGTAGGCCGCAGAGCGGTCAACTTTAGACGGATCTTTACCTGAGAACGCACCGCCGCCGTGACGGGCCATGCCGCCGTAGGTATCAACGATAATTTTACGCCCGGTCAGACCGCAGTCGCCCATTGGGCCACCGATAACAAAACGGCCAGTTGGGTTGATATGGTATTTGGTGTTGGCGTTGATCCACTCCGTCGGCAGAACCGGCTTGAGGATCTCTTCCATTACCGCTTCCTGCAGATCTTTCTGCGAAACGTCTTCGGAGTGCTGGGTCGACAGAACGACGGCATCAATACCAACAATTTTACCGTTGTCGTACTGGAAGGTGATCTGGCTTTTCGCGTCCGGACGCAGCCAAGGCAGGCTGCCGCTTTTACGTACTTCAGCCTGACGCTGTACCAGACGGTGTGCGTAAGTGATCGGCGCAGGCATCAGCACGTCAGTTTCGTTGGTGGCGTAACCAAACATCAGGCCCTGGTCGCCAGCACCCTGCTCCAGCGGGTCGGTACGGTCAACGCCCTGGTTAATGTCGGGAGACTGTTTGCCAATCGCACTCAGTACGGCACAAGAGTTGGCATCAAAGCCCATATCGGAATGGACATAGCCGATATCACGCACGGTCTGACGAGTGATCTCTTCAATATCGACCCATGCGCTGGTGGTGATTTCACCGCCAACCAGAACCATTCCGGTTTTCACATAGGTTTCGCAGGCCACGCGAGCTTTCGGATCTTGCTCGAGGATGGCATCGAGCACAGCATCTGAAATCTGGTCGGCGATTTTATCAGGATGTCCTTCTGATACGGACTCGGATGTAAAAAGGTGTTTAGCCATTTTATTCTTTACCTTGACTCTAACGGGTTGAAAATCGACTGCATGCGCCAGGACCGGAAACCAGTCTGGAAACTCAGACATGACGCCCCCACAGGCAAAGCCATGAGCAGTACAAACAAGACGCTGATAAGCGTCATACTTCAAGCTGTGGCTTCGCTGGCGACGCTTGTTTGTCGCCCTGCTACAACTCGAATTATTCAGGGTATAGAAGTTAACCAGTTTAGACGGATTAACATCTGGACGGCTATTCTAGGTTACTCATTAATCGGATTGCCAGCGTTTTTTCTTTAATGAAAATTTCAACTAATGTTCAAAGTGTCAAATTTTCATGACAGAGGGCGCATTGTGCACATTAAGATTTTGCATAATGTTATACTTAAGAGGTTGTTCGGTGCGGAATTTCAGCGTTTTGTGCTGACTAACCTGCCAGTCGATGGGTTGTTGTCGCGGGTTTTCCCTGCGATAGTAGTTTACTGTTTCGCATCAATGAAATTCGAGGATCGAAATGTCTGACGACATGAAGACAATTAAGGGTTCGTCAGCAGGCGAACAGGGCGTACTCCGTTCCATGCAGGAGGTCGCCATGAGCGATTTGGACGCCAGCAAAATGCTGCGGACTTACAATATTGCCTGGTGGGGTAATAACTACTACGACGTGAACGAACTCGGCCACATCAGCGTTTGTCCCGATCCCGATGTGCCGGAAGCACGCGTCGATCTCGCCAAACTGGTGAAAGAGCGTGAGGCTGAAGGCCAGCGCTTACCCGCCTTGTTCTGTTTCCCACAAATTTTACAGCATCGCCTGCGCTCGATTAACGCCGCGTTTAAACGTGCGCGTGAGTCTTACGGCTATCGCGGTGATTACTTCCTGGTGTATCCGATTAAGGTTAACCAGCATAAACGCGTGATTGAGTCCCTGATCAACTCCGGTGAACCCCTGGGGCTGGAAGCAGGCTCGAAAGCCGAGCTGATGGCCGTGCTGGCCCATGCCGGGATGACGCGTTCGGTGATCGTCTGTAACGGCTATAAAGACCGTGAATATATCCGCCTCGCACTGATTGGCGAGAAGATGGGCCACAAGGTCTATCTGGTGCTGGAAAAAATGACCGAAGTGAAGCTGGTACTGGAAGAAGCGGAACGCCTGAACGTGGTACCACGCCTGGGTATTCGTGCGCGTCTGGCTTCGCAGGGCTCCGGCAAATGGCAGTCGAGCGGCGGAGAGAAATCCAAGTTTGGTTTGTCCGCGACCCAGGTGCTGAAGCTGGTCGAGATTATGCGCGAAGCGGGCCGTATGGAAAGCCTGCAGCTGCTGCATTTCCATCTGGGCTCTCAGATGGCAAACATTCGTGATATTGCAACAGGTGTGCGTGAGTCGGCGCGCTTCTACGTCGAACTGGCGAAGCTTGGCGTTAACATCCAGTGCTTTGACGTCGGCGGCGGCCTTGGCGTGGATTATGAAGGCACGCGCTCGCAGAGCGACTGCTCCGTTAACTACGGTCTGAACGAATACGCTAACAACGTGATCTGGGCTATCGGTGATGCCTGTGAAGAACACGGCTTACCGCATCCGACGGTGATCACGGAATCGGGCCGGGCAGTGACCGCGCACCATACGGTGCTGGTCTCCAACATTATCGGTGTGGAACGTAATGAATTCAGCGAGCCTCAGGCGCCGCTGGAAGACTCCCCGCGCCCGATTGTCAGTATGTGGGACACCTGGCAGGAGATGCATGAGCCGAGCAACCGCCGCTCATTGCGTGAATGGCTACATGACAGCCAGATGGATCTGTTCGATATCCACACCGGTTATTCGCAGGGAACTTACGACCTGACGCAGCGTGCCTGGGCCGAGCAGCTGTATCTCAGCATCTGCCACTATATTCAGCAGCACCTTGACCCAAGCAACCGCGCGCACCGTCCGATTATCGATGAGCTGCAGGAGCGTATGGCGGATAAGATTTACGTCAACTTCTCGCTGTTCCAGTCGATGCCCGACGCCTGGGGTATCGATCAGCTGTTCCCGGTGATGCCGCTGGAAGGGCTGAATCAGGTGCCTGAACGCCGCGCCGTGCTGCTGGACATTACCTGTGACTCGGACGGGACTATCGATCACTACATTGACGGTGACGGCATTGCCACCACCATGCCAATGCCGGAATACGATATTGATAATCCGCCGATGCTGGGCTTCTTTATGGTCGGTGCCTATCAGGAAATTCTCGGTAACATGCACAACCTGTTCGGGGATACCGAAGCGGTCGACGTCTTTGCTTTCGCCGACGGTTCGGTGGAAGTACAGCTTTCTGACGAAGGCGATACCGTGGCCGATATGCTGGAATATGTGCAGTTGAACCCGGCAGAGTTGCTGACGCACTTCCGTAACCAGATCAAGCAAAGTGACCTGGATGAAGAGCTGCGCGCGCAGTTCCTGGAAGAGTTTGAAGCAGGCCTGTATGGCTACACGTATTTAGAAGACGAGTAAGTCTGGCCCCCAAACGGTCATACTGAATTAACGAATCCCTTCCGGGTCGGGCTAACGACGCGGTGGGGATTTTTTTCATCTTTTGTTTGTCAGTCAGAAAGGAGTTGCTATGAATAACACCCTGGGTAACCAGTACGATAACTCGCTGGTTTCTAACGCCTTCGGTTTTATGCGTTTTCCGGTCAATTTTCAGCCTTACGACAGTGATGCCGAGTGGGTGATTACCGGTATTCCGTTTGATGCAGCCACCTCCGGTCGTCCGGGAAGCCGTCTTGGTCCAGGCGCTATTCGTCAGATTTCCACCAATCTGGCCTGGGAAGGTTGCCGCTGGCCGTGGGAGTTCGACCTGCGTCAGCGCCTGAATGTGATTGACTGCGGTGATCTGGTTTACGCCTTCGGGGATTCTCAGGATCTGAGCGACAAATTGCAGGCACATGCGGAAAAGTTGCTGGCTAACGGCAAACGTATGCTGACGTTCGGCGGCGACCATTACATCACGCTGCCACTGCTGCGCGCGCATGCCAAAACATTCGGTAAGATGGCGCTGGTCCATTTTGATGCGCACACCGACACCTATTCTAACGGCCCGACGTTTGACCACGGCACCATGTTCTATACGGCGCCGAAAGAAGGGCTGATCTCACCTGAGCATTCCGTACAGATTGGCATTCGTACCGAGTTTGATAAGTCTCTGGGCTTTAATGTGCTGGATGCTGCTCAGGTCAACGATCGCAGTGTGGATGATATTCTCGCGCAGGTGAAAGCGATTGTCGGCGATCTGCCCATCTATCTGACGTTCGATATCGACTGCCTGGACCCGGCCCATGCCCCAGGCACCGGAACGCCGGTGATTGGCGGCCTGACCAGCGATAAGGCCAGCAAGCTGGTACGCGGTTTACAGGGAATGAATATCGTTGGTATGGATCTGGTGGAAGTGGCACCGGGTTACGATCAGTCCGATATCACCGCACTGGCGGCTGCCAGCCTGGCGCTGGATATGCTGCACGTGCAGGCAGCGAATAAAGGGTAGTTTCCTGTGAGAAGGGCTGACCGAAACAGACGGTCAGCCCCTGGGTTTGCCAGGGCGATCTTTTTTCGGTCGCCCCGTGTTGATTATTTACCAGCCGCAATACGCTGTTTGATGTGGTCTGCGCGCGCCTGGGAAGCCGGGTGCGAATCAAACATGCTGCTTTCGTGAGTCCCTTCCATCTTCGCTAACTTCTCAAAGCTGGTCACCAGGCCCTGTGGGTTGATGTTGCGCTTTTTCAGCAGATCGAATGAGTAGTCATCCGCCTGGGACTCCTGGCTCTGGGAGAACTGTGCATTCACCAGTTTCTCGCCCAGTGCACCTAGCTGAGACTGTGACAGCGATGCGGCAACGCCCCCCGCAGAAGCTGCGGCAGTACGTGCAGCAGTCGTGGCATAGGCCAACTGCATCGCTTTACGTGAGTGACCCAGCGCTACGTGGCCCATTTCATGGCCCAGCACGCCTTCGACTTCGTTATCGGTCATCAGGTCCATCAGGCCGCTGTAAACGCGGATACAGCCATTGGCCATCGCCCAGGCGTTGACGTCTTTGGTCAGATAAACTTTATAGTTTGCCGGGGTACCGTTGATATTGTCGCCCAGTGCCGCTGAGATTTTGCTCAGGCGTTTAGCATAAGTGCTGCTGGCAGGGGCGATCTGCGCTTCGCTGTCCATCTGCTGACAGGATTTATCGCTTAACTCTTTGACCTGTGCATCGCTCAGTGTGGCAGCCTGGTAGGCTTGTGCACCGGACTGCATCAGCGTGTTAGCATCAAAATTCTGACAGCCAGAGAGGGTCGTGGCCAGTGCCAGTGCAGCGAAAGAAATACGTTTCTTCATTCCAGTTCATCCATTTAGGTAACAAGGTAGGAAAATCATTAAGTTGAAAAAAAACGTCGGGAAAAAAAAGCCGACGGAAGAGGTGTTATAGCGCGTGTAAAGGCGATTGCCTAGTCGCCATGCTCTCAAACTGCAACTTCTGTGATTATTTTTACATCCTGCGGCATGTACATGTTACCCGTATTTCATGTACATTGATGGTCGACTTTCCTTCGGCTTTGCCTGATAACTCATTCATTACAATAGGTTAAGGACGGCGAAGCGTTAAATCCGACCTGGAGTAGAAAATGTCTTCTCGTAAAGAGCTTGCCAACGCCATTCGCGCATTAAGTATGGATGCGGTGCAAAAAGCCAAATCCGGCCACCCGGGTGCCCCAATGGGTATGGCCGATATCGCCGAAGTCCTGTGGCGTGACTTCCTGAATCACAACCCTACAAACCCTCTGTGGGCAGACCGCGACCGCTTCGTGCTGTCTAATGGTCACGGCTCTATGCTGATCTACAGCCTGTTGCACCTCAGCGGTTATGACCTGCCAATCGGTGAACTGGCTAACTTCCGTCAGCTGCACTCCAAAACCCCAGGCCACCCTGAATACGGCTATACCGCTGGTGTGGAAACCACCACCGGTCCATTGGGCCAGGGTATTGCGAACGCAGTAGGTATGGCGATTGCTGAACGTACACTGTCAGCGCAGTTCAACCGTCCAGACCATGATGTGGTTGACCATAACACCTACGTGTTCCTGGGTGACGGCTGCATGATGGAAGGTATCTCCCACGAAGTGTGCTCACTGGCGGGAACACTGAAGTTGGGCAAACTGGTGGCGTTCTATGACGACAACGGTATCTCCATTGACGGCCACATCGAAGGCTGGTTCACCGATGATACGGCGAAACGCTTCGAGTCTTACGGCTGGCACGTTGTGCGTGGTGTCGATGGCCACGACGCTGACGCCATCAAGAAAGCGGTTGAAGAAGCGAAAGCGGTTAGCGATAAGCCTTCACTGCTGATGTGCAAAACGGTCATCGGTTTCGGTTCACCGAACAAAGCCGGTACGCATGATTCCCACGGCGCACCGCTGGGTGATGATGAAATTGCACTGACCCGTAAGCAGTTGGGCTGGAACCATGCGCCGTTTGAAATTCCTTCAGACATCTATGCGCAGTGGGATGCCAAAGAAGCTGGTCAGGCAAAAGAAGCGGCATGGAATGAGAAGTTTGCTGCCTATGCAAAAGCCTTCCCTGAACTGGCGGAAGAGTTCAAACGCCGTGTGAACAACGAGCTGCCAGCGAACTGGGCAACCGAGTCGCAGAAATTCGTTGAAGAGCTGCAGGCTAACCCGTCTAAAATCGCCAGCCGTAAAGCGTCACAGAATGCCATCGAAGCCTTTGGTAAACTGCTGCCGGAATACCTGGGCGGCTCCGCTGACCTGGCACCAAGCAACCTGACAATGTGGTCTGGTTCTAAGCCAATCAACGAAGATGCAGCGGGTAACTACATCCATTACGGTGTGCGCGAATTCGGTATGACCGCGATTGCCAATGGTATCACCCTGCACGGTGGTTTCCTGCCGTACACGGCAACCTTCCTGATGTTCGTTGAATATGCCCGTAATGCGGCGCGTATGGCGGCACTGATGAAGATTCGCCAGGTGATGGTCTACACCCATGACTCTATCGGTCTGGGCGAAGATGGCCCGACTCACCAGCCGGTTGAGCAGATCGCCAGCCTGCGTGTTACACCGAACATGAGCCTGTGGCGTCCGTGTGACCAGGTTGAATCAGCGATCGCATGGAAATATGCGATTGAGCGTAACGATGGCCCGACGGCCCTGATCCTGTCACGTCAGAATCTGGCACAGCAGGACCGTACTGCGGAACAGCTGGCAAACGTAGCACGCGGTGCTTACGTGCTGAAGGACTGCGCAGGTACACCTGAAGTTATCCTGATTGCAACCGGTTCAGAAGTTGAGCTGGCAGTAGGCGCGTATGACAAGCTGACGGCTGAAGGCCGCAAGGTGCGCGTTGTGTCTATGCCGTCTACCGATGCTTTCGACAAGCAGGATGCTGCCTACCGTGAAGCCGTGCTGCCGAAAGCAGTCAGCGCCCGCGTGGCGATTGAAGCTGGTATCGCAGATTACTGGTTCAAATACGTTGGTCTGAACGGCGCTATCGTCGGTATGACCAGCTTCGGTGAGTCAGCGCCCGCTGAGAAGCTGTTCGAACTGTTTGGCTTCACCGTGGATAACGTTGTCGCTAAAGCAAAAGGCCTGCTGTAATAAGGTAGCGGGTGAGGCATGACTCACCGCTATGAGGGCCGGGCGTGCCCGGCCCCTACGCAGTTTACCTTGAGGGTCGGGTATGCCTCATCCTTACACAGTTCTCCGTAGGGGGCGGGCATGCCCGGCCCCTACGCAGTTTACCTTGAGGGTCGGGTATGCCTCATCCTTATACAGTTCCCCGTAGGGGTCGGGCATGCCCGACCCTTCTTTATCCCGCCAGAAAAAATTCCAAATTTGTGACGTAGATCGAAAGTTACGCTCCACAATTGATCCGAATCATTCCTATTATTCCTTACTTCTATTATTCTAGCTGAAGCGTTTCAGTACTATGTCGCACAAGGATCACCATTCAGACTGAGCCTTGTTATGATGCAAGAATATCCTGTACAAATCGCGGTGGCTGGCTCAGGCTAATCCTCCGATTTCATCGTGAATTCTGAAGCAGGAGTGATATGACGGTTCGCATTGCCATTAACGGATTTGGTCGTATAGGGCGCAACGTGTTGCGTGCACTGTATGAAACCGGCCGCCGTGCTGAGATTACGGTGGTTGCCATCAATGAGCTGGCAGAGGCCGCCGGAATGGCGCATCTGTTAAAGTATGACACCAGCCATGGGCGCTTCGCCTGGGATGTGCGTCAGGAGCGCGAACTGCTCTCCGTTGGCGATGACACGATCCGTTTGCTGCACCATACTGATATTGCGGCGCTGCCGTGGCGCGATCTGAATGTGGATATCGTGCTGGACTGTACCGGGGTTTATGGCAGTCGTGCAGATGGCGAAGCCCATTTGCAGGCGGGGGCCAAAAAGGTCCTGTTCTCACACCCTGGTGGTAACGATCTTGATGCCACAGTGGTCTTTGGCGTGAATGAAAAAGATCTGCTGCCTGAGCATTTGCTGGTGTCGAACGCCTCCTGCACCACGAATTGCATCATCCCTATTATCAAGCTGTTGGATGATGCGTGGGGTATTGAGTCGGGTACGGTGACAACCATCCATTCTGCCATGCATGACCAGCAGGTGATTGATGCTTATCACCCGGATTTACGCCGTACACGTGCGGCCAGTCAGTCGATTATTCCTGTCGACACTCGCCTGGCTGCCGGGATTACGCGTTTCTTCCCAAAATTTAACGATCGTTTTGAAGCGATTGCTGTGCGTGTTCCCACCATCAACGTGACGGCCATTGACCTCAGCGTCAGTGTGCGGGATCCCGTCAGCGCCTGCGAGGTTAACGCCCTGCTGCAAAGTGCGTCAGAAGGGGCATTTAGTGGTATAGTTGACTACACGGAATTGCCGTTAGTCTCCATTGATTTTAACCATGATCCGCACAGTGCTATTGTCGACGGCACCCAAACGCGGGTCAGTGGTCAGCACCTTATCAAGACGTTAGTCTGGTGCGATAACGAATGGGGCTTCGCTAATCGTATGATCGATACGACGTTAGCGATGGCCGCCAGCGGTTTCAGGTAAGGCGCGTACAGCGTCTGTAAAACTTTGAGAATCAACGAGAGGGTTCACCATGTCTGTAATTAAGATGACCGATCTGGATCTGGCTGGTAAACGTGTTCTGATCCGTGCGGATCTGAACGTGCCAGTAAAAGAAGGGAAAGTGACGTCTGATGCACGTATTCGCGCTTCTCTGCCGACCATTGAGGCGGCACTGAAGCAAGGCGCAAAAGTGATGGTCACCTCGCACTTGGGTCGCCCGACCGAAGGTGAATACAACGAAGAGTTTTCTCTGCTGCCGGTAGTGAACTACCTGAAAGACAAGTTGGGTGCAGATAACGTTTCCCTGGCAAAAGATTACCTGGACGGTGTTGAACTGACCGCGGGTAAACTGGTTGTTCTGGAAAACGTGCGCTTTAACAAAGGCGAGAAAAAAGACGACGAAACCCTCTCTAAAAAATATGCTGCCCTGTGCGACATCTTCGTGATGGATGCTTTCGGTACTGCTCACCGTGCTCAGGCGTCTACCCATGGCGTGGGCAAATTTGCACCAATCGCCTGTGCGGGTCCGCTGCTGTCAGGTGAACTGGAAGCGCTGGGCAAAGCCCTGAAAACCCCGGCACGCCCAATGGTTGCCGTGGTTGGTGGTTCTAAAGTGTCTACCAAATTCGATGTGCTTAACTCGCTGGTGAACATTGCAGACACCGTGATTGTGGGTGGGGGTATCGCGAACACCTTCGTGGCTATCGACAACAACGTGGGTAAATCTCTGTACGAACCTGATTTCGTGGCTGCCGCTAAGAAACTGCGCGACGAATACAAAATTCCGGTGCCAACTGACTCTCGCGTAGGCACGGAATTCTCTGAAACTGCACCTTCTACCGTGAAGAAAGTGTCTGAAGTTCAGGACAACGAAGAGATCATGGACTTTGGTGACGAAACCGCACTGGCAATGGCTAAGTTGTTGAAAAAAGCCAAAACTATTCTGTGGAACGGCCCGGTAGGCGTGTTCGAATTCCCGAACTTCCGCAAAGGCACCGAAATTATCGCGAACGCGATTGCAGACAGTGACGCATTCTCCATTGCCGGCGGCGGTGATACGCTGGCCGCTATCGACCTGTTTGGTATCGAAGATAAAATCTCTTATATCTCTACCGGTGGCGGTGCATTCCTTGAGTTCGTGGAAGGCAAAACCTTACCTGCGGTTGCCATGCTTGAAGAGCGTGCAAAGCAGAAGTAATTAAACCTCAGAGCGGGGTATAAGTACCCCGCATGAGAACTGAATCCTTTAATACGACCGAAGAAACAGGACAAGCTAACATGTCTAAAATTTTTGATTTCGTAAAACCAGGCGTTGTCACCGGTGACGACGTGCAGAAGATCTTCCAGGTAGCGAAAGAGAACAAATTCGCTCTGCCAGCAGTTAACTGCGTGGGCACTGACTCCATCAACGCCGTTCTGGAAACCGCAGCGAAAGTTAAAGCGCCGGTTATCATTCAGTTCTCCAACGGTGGTGCAGGTTTCATCGCGGGTAAAGGCCTGAAATCTGACAAGCCACAGGCTGCGGCTATTTTTGGTGCCATCTCTGGCGCACATCACGTTCACCTGATGGCTGAACACTATGGCGTGCCTGTTATTCTGCACACTGACCACTGCGCTAAGAAACTGCTGCCGTGGATCGACGGTCTGCTGGATGCGGGTGAAGAGCACTTCGCTAAAACCGGTAAGCCACTGTTCTCTTCTCACATGATCGACCTGTCTGAAGAGTCTCTGGAAGAGAACATCGAGATTTCCAGCAAATACCTGGCGCGCATGGCGAAAATCGACATGACCCTGGAAATTGAACTGGGCTGCACCGGTGGCGAAGAAGACGGCGTGGACAACAGTCACATGGACGCTTCTGCTCTGTACACTCAGCCAGAAGACGTGGATTACGCTTACACCAAGCTGAACGCTATCAGCCCGCGTTTCACTATCGCTGCTTCATTCGGTAACGTGCACGGCGTGTACAAGCCAGGCAACGTGAAACTGACCCCGACCATCCTGCGTGATTCTCAGAAATACGTCAGCGAAAAACACGGCCTGCCAGTGAACTCACTGGACTTCGTGTTCCACGGTGGTTCCGGTTCATCAGCGGCTGAGATCGAAGAATCTATCGGTTACGGCGTGATCAAAATGAACATTGATACCGATACCCAGTGGGCAACATGGGACGGTATCCTGCAGTACTACAAAAAGAACGAAGGCTATCTGCAGGCGCAGTTGGGTAACCCGGAAGGCGCTGATAAGCCGAACAAGAAATACTACGACCCACGTGTATGGCTGCGCTCTTCACAGGCTTCCATGATCGTGCGCCTGGAGCAGGCATTCAAAGAGCTGAACGCAGTCGACGTACTGTAAGTTCCCGCTCTGTTTAAAAAAGGCCCTGAGGGGCCTTTTTTTATGCATTCAGTTCTGAATTGCCAAGTAATTTCGCCGCTTATTTGGCACAACCCCCTTTTCTTGTTTACCCTTAACCCCATCGGCTGCTGGTTAAACGGCAGATATTCGAATGCCCATTTTGGGCCTGAAAAAGGACAGGGGAATGGATGATTTAAATGTGGTAAACGGCATCAATAATGCGGGTGGCTGGCTGGTGCGTAACCAGGCGCTGTTGTTGAGCTATGCGGTCAATATCGTTGCGGCCATTGCGATTATCATTATCGGTATGATTGCTGCCCGATTTATTTCCGGGACGGTGAATAAGCTGCTGGTAGCACGAAAAATTGACCCTACCGTCGCTGACTTCCTGTCCGGGTTAGTGCGCTACGGCATCATTGCCTTTACGCTGATTGCAGCGATGGGACGTGTAGGCGTGCAGACAGCCTCGGTGATTGCTGCACTGGCAGCCGCAGGCTTTGCGTTTGCACTGGCTCTGCAAGGTTCGCTCTCGAACCTGGCCGCGGGTGTACTGCTGGTCACCTTCCGTCCGTTCCGCGCGGGAGAGTTTGTTGATCTGGGCGGTGTGATGGGAACAGTGCTTAATGTACAGATCTTCTCGACCACATTACGCAGTGCTGACGGTAAAATTGTTGTGGTGCCAAACGGCAAAATCATTGCGGGGAATATCATTAACTTCTCCCGCGAGCCAGAACGCCGCAATGAATTTATTATTGGCGTCGCCTACGATGCTGATATCGATGAAGTGCTGACACTGCTGCGCGGCGTGGTGGATGCCGAGCCTCGCGTTCTGCAGGAGCGCGGTGTGCAGATTGGCCTGAACGAGCTGGCCGCCTCTTCGGTTAATGTGGTGATTCGCTGCTGGAGCAAAGCGGGTGACTTACAGGATGTCTACTGGGACCTGATGAGAAACTTCAAACGTACGCTGGATGCCAACAACATCGGTATTCCTTACCCGCAGATGGATGTTCATCTGCACCAGGTCAAAGCGCCAGAAGCAGAAGTGGCGAAAGCGGAATAATCCTGTCAGGGCCGGCCATTTTCCGGTCGGCCCTTATCTTACTTTGCCCCTCTCAGTATTAGCCTTTCTTATTAACCATTAAATCTTTCAATTTCCCCTAATGATATTGCAGCTATACACTTGCCGAAAATCTTGACTGGTGAGGCGATTGTGATGTTATCCGTTTATTTTCAGGGGGTTGCTATGGGCGCAGCGCTTATTCTTCCGCTTGGCCCGCAGAATGCCTTTGTGATGAATCAGGGCGTGCGCCGCCAGTATCATCTGATGACCGCTGCACTCTGTACGCTGAGTGATATTGTGCTGATCTGTGGCGGAATATTTGGTGGTAGCGCATTGCTTAACCAATCCGAGCTGCTACTCAATCTGGTAACGTGGGGCGGAGTGGCTTTCCTGCTGTGGTATGGCTGGGGCTCGCTGAGAACAGCGTTCAGTGGCGATATCAACCTGGCGTCTGCCGCTGTTTTAAAGCAGGGACGCTGGCGCATTGTCGCGACCATGATGGCGGTGACCTGGCTCAATCCGCACGTCTACCTGGATACCTTTGTGGTGTTGGGCAGTCTGGGCGGGCAGCTACCGGATGAAGCGCGCCGCTGGTTTGCTTTAGGCTCCGCCAGCGCCTCAGTACTGTGGTTCTTCGGCCTCGCGCTGCTAGCCGCCTGGCTGGCACCGCTGCTGAACACCACGCGTGCCCAGCGCATTATCAATCTGCTTGTGGGGTTGGTGATGTGGGCAATTGCGCTGAAACTGGCGCTACAGGCGCTCGGGATAGCGTAGCGGGAACTCACTATCAGAATCGATGTCATAGTGTGATGCGCTAATGTGCCCTAAAATATGTTGTACCGCCGCATTTTGACGGAATAATTCGCTATCGACTGACCGATGGCGCTATCGATAAGATAATGACAGACCCCATGGAGGAAGCAGTGAAGCTAACGAAACTGGCCCTGGCCGCAATGATTGGATTGGGTACTTTACCCTTAGCAGTGCAGGCTGATGAATTACCCAATGGCCCGCACGTGGTGACCTCCGGGCAGTCGAGCGTTGATGCCACGCCGGATATCGCAACACTGGCTATCGAGGTGAGTGTTTCTGCTAAAGATGCCGGTGAAGCGAAAAAACAGGCAGACAGTCGTGTTCAGCAATATTTTGATTTTCTGAATAAAAACAGCATAGAGAAGAAAGATATCAACGCTGCCAACCTGCGTACTCAACCGGAATATGACTATCTGAAAGACGGTAAATCGGTGCTGAAAGGCTACCGTGCTGTGCGTCAGGTTCAGGTCACGCTGCGTCAGCTGGATAAGTTGAATGAACTGCTCGATGGCGCACTGAAGTCAGGCCTGAACGAAATTCGTTCGGTTGAACTGGGTGTGGCAAACCCTGAAGAGTACAAAGCGAAAGCGCGCAAAGCTGCTATTGATGATGCAACAAAGCAGGCGGGCGATCTGGCACAGGGCTTCGGTACGAAGCTGGGCCCGGTTTACAGCATTCGTTATCACGTGGCTAACTATCAGCCAATGCCGATGGCACGGATGTACAAAGCCGCTGATGCTGCGCCAATGACCTCTGCCGCCCAGACCTATGAGCAGCAGAGTATCCATTTCGACGACCAGGTTGACGTGGTATTTGAATTGCAGCGTAACCCTTAATCCAGGCAGTCTGACCGCAACAGAAGGCCAGCCTCTACGCAGAATGTCGTAGGGGCTGGCCTTTTTTCTGGCCGCCCCCTGGCCGGGTTATTCTGTATCCTGGCGCAGCACACGATGACCATGCGCCAGCAGGGCATCGGTCACCTTGCGCATCAGGCGGCTTTCTGGGGCAAAGCGGTGCCAGTAAAGCATCCGGCGCTGTAACAGACCCGGCGTTAAATCAATCAATTCCCCTTCCGCCAGTTCGCGCTCAATCTGCAAATGCGGGATCATACAGCAGGTGGTTCCCTGACGGGCCAGCTGCACAAAAGCTTCTGACGAGTTGACGATATGGCAGGGCACGCTGCCCGGTGACAGATCAAAGTTTTGCTGTAAAAACGCCTGATGCATATCATCCAGATGGTCAAACGCCACGGCGGGTGCTTTCAGCAGCGCAGAGCGCGTCACGCCATTTGGGAAGTAGCGGGCAGCAAACTCTTTTGAACCGACAAACAGATAGTCGAGCGCACCGAGCTGATCGACCAGACAGCTCGGCAACGGCTGTGGCTGGATACTGACGGCACCGACCACTTCACCACGACGCAAGCGTTCTTGGGTGCGGGTTTCATCTTCCACCTGAAGATTCAAGCGTACTGGCGAATCAGTCAGCACGGTTTTCAGCGCGGGCAGCAGCCAGGTCGCGAGACTGTCGGCGTTCACCGCCAGCGACAGCAGTAACGGCGTGGTGCCGCTATTATCGTCACCCAACCACTCTTCTTCCAGCAGTTCTACCTGGTGCAATAACGCCAGCAGTTTCTGGCCCTGTTCCGTTGGGCGCGGCGGTACGGTTCGCACCAGCAAAGGCTGGCCAAACATATTCTCAAGCTGCTTAATGCGCTGTGAGACCGCAGACTGGGTAATACAGAGCTTTTGCGCGGCACGTTCAAAGCCGCGCTCGCGAATCACTGCATCCAGCGCCTGAAGCGTTCGATAATCCGGGCGTTTCATTAATCGTTCTACTCTCTTTCAGGTGTGGTTGTGCACTATGCCATAGATTGGGGGTATAGCTTACGCCACTTTACGAATCAACCACTTTGTGGGGTGTGTTCCAATCCTGTGAATCAAACGCCGTGGAAGGCGGTGATTTTGCCCAGCCTTGCTTTATACTACGCGCACACAGTGGCTCACAGGTTTTAAACATACCATGACACAAGACGAACTGAAAAAAGCTGTCGGCTGGGCAGCTCTGGATTACGTCACTCCGGGCACTATCGTTGGCGTTGGCACCGGGTCGACTGCTGCCCATTTCATTGATGCACTGGCGTCGATTAAACATCAGATTGAAGGAGCGGTCTCCAGCTCAGAAGCTTCCACGGCCAAACTGAAAGGCTACGGCATCCATGTCTTCGATCTTAACGAGATCGATCAGCTGGCGGTCTATGTTGACGGTGCCGATGAGATTAACGGGCAGATGCAGATGATCAAGGGCGGCGGCGCAGCGCTGACGCGCGAGAAAATTATTGCAGCCGTTGCCGACCGCTTTATCTGTATTGCGGATGCATCCAAGCAGGTCGATGTGCTGGGGCGTTTCCCTCTGCCTGTAGAAGTTATCCCGATGGCGCGCTCGTACGTTGCTCGCGAACTGGTGAAGCTCGGTGGTCAGCCGGAGTACCGCCAGAACGTGGTGACCGACAATGGAAACATTATTCTTGATGTTCATAATCTCAAAATCATTGACCCCATTCGGCTGGAAGCAGCAATTAACGCGCTGCCAGGCGTAGTCACTGTGGGTCTGTTTGGTGCCCGTGGTGCCGATGTGGCGCTGATCGGTACAGCCAACGGCGTGCAAACTATTCAGAAATGATCTCTCTGGCACCCGCGGGTGCCGGTTATTTTTATGCGAAAAACATCTTTTCTTTTGCAGGCGAAATTTAGTGACTTATGTCACATAGTTGCTGCCTGAGGCGCGATCCTCCTGAAGGTTCACGTTGCACCATGATTTTCTGCCGCAATGTTCTGTGAGTCGGGGGCGCCATGCTGGAGGCCAGGCAATCGTTTGTATTGCCGCCAGCGTAGATTTTGTTATTTTGACAGAAGGCTATCTTATATCCCCGCGTTTTTCCCATTGCAGCCGACAGCGATTATGTTGGTCAACGAGAACAATGACAGGGATTAAGCCACATCTGAAGTCTGCTAAATAGGGTCGGGAAATGGCAAAAGTATCACTGGAGAAAGACAAAATTAAATTCCTGCTGGTGGAAGGCGTTCACCAGAGTGCAGTTGATAATCTGCGCTCTGCTGGCTACACCAACATTGAATTTCACAAGGGCGCATTGGATAGCGAAACACTGAAAGAATCCATCCGTGATGCGCACTTCATCGGGCTGCGTTCGCGCACCAACCTTACCGAAGAGATCTTTGCTGCGGCAGAAAAACTGGTTGCCGTTGGCTGTTTCTGCATCGGGACAAACCAGGTTGATCTGAATGCGGCAGCGAAGCGTGGTATTCCGGTGTTTAACGCACCTTTCTCCAATACCCGATCCGTAGCTGAACTGGTGATCGGTGAGCTGTTGCTGATGCTGCGCGGTGTTCCGGCGGCCAATGCGAAAGCACACCGTGGCGAGTGGCATAAACTGGCTGTGGGTTCCTATGAAGCACGCGGCAAAAAGCTGGGCATCATTGGTTACGGTCATATCGGTATGCAGCTGGGTGTGCTCGCCGAGAGCCTGGGTATGCATGTGTTCTTTTACGATATTGAGAGCAAACTGCCGCTGGGTAATGCCACGCAGGTACAGCATCTCTCTGACCTGCTGAATATGAGCGATGTTGTGAGCCTGCACGTGCCTGAAACGCAGTCCACCCAGAATATGATGGGCCCGGAAGAGTTGGCGCTGATGAAGCCCGGTGCACTGCTGATTAACGCCTCGCGCGGAACCGTGGTGGATATTCCTGCGCTGTGCCACGTGCTGGCCACTAAGCACCTGGCGGGCGCGGCGATTGACGTTTTCCCGGAAGAACCTGCGACCAACAGCGATCCGTTCAATTCACCGCTGTGTGAGTTCGACAACGTGATCCTGACACCCCATATCGGTGGGTCGACCCAGGAAGCTCAGGAGAACATCGGTATTGAAGTCGCGGGTAAACTGGCCAAGTACTCTGACAATGGCTCTACACTGTCGGCGGTTAACTTCCCGGAAGCCTCGCTGCCAATGCACGGTGCGAATGCCAGCCGTCTGATGCACATCCATGAGAACCGTCCAGGTGTACTGACGGCGATCAACCTGATCTTTGCTGACCAGGGTATCAACATCTCCGCTCAGTATCTGCAAACGACACCGCAGATGGGTTACGTGGTCATCGACGTTGATGCACCGCAAGATGTGGCTGATAGAGCACTGCAGCTGATGAAGGCAATTCCTGGTACCGTTCGCGCACGTCTGCTGTACTGATTGTCGTGTTGTTCATGCCTCAACCTTGAGGCATTGATTCAGCCTGATGGATAATGAATACCCGCAAGATTTCTCGCCGCAGGAAGGCGACAACTGAACAAATCCCCGGGAGCTTACTGAAGTAAGTGACCGGGGTTTGTGAGGGCAGGCAACACACCTGTGGTGTGAAAGATAAAGGGTATTACCATTGCCAGATTTTTGAAGGCGTAATCAACGCAGGTAAGGGAATATCCCATTGCTCTACCGGCAAGGTGTCCACCTGCTGACAATCATGCGCCAGCCCTATCGGCATAAAGCCGTGCTGCTGCCAGTTCTGTAGCGTCCTGTCGTAAAATCCGCCTCCCATCCCCAAACGTTGTCCTCCGGCATCAAACGCCACCAGTGGCACGATCAGCACATCCAGCTCGCTTAACGGCAACAGATTGCGGATATCCAGCGGCGGTTCAGGAATACGCAGGCGGTTTATCTTCAGTTCAGTCTTCTCATCGTAACGCAGAAACAGTAACTGACCCGTCGAGAAAGGATGAAGCACGGGCAGGTAAACCTGCTGCTTTCGCTGCCACAGTTTGGCGATTAATGGTCGGGTATTGATCTCGCCATCGACGGAAAGAAACAGTGCGATATGCTGCGCCTGCTGTATCGGGGCAAAATTCAGGGCATGGTCTGCCGCCTGCACTGCGGCAAGTTGCTGCTGTTCATCGCTGATTTCACGACGCAAATTGCGTACGTGCTTACGGATATCCTGACGAAGCATCAATGTGGGGTTCATTACGTGGCTGACTCCATGAAATCGTACAGAAGCGTGCCGGATAGCTTAGAGAAAAATGAAATCGATCGGGAGGGGAGAACAAAAAAGGGAGGTTCTCCGAGATGCCGCCGCAGGCTGTAACCCTTGAACCCATGGTTCAAGGTGAGTATGCCGTCGTAACCATCAGGCTTCTCGGACGGACCGAGCTTGCGCACAGGTTACAGAGCGTCACACTCTGTTTGGTATTAATTATCGGCTCAGGGGACGGGCCCGCTTGCAAACATCTCAGAGAATTTTTTACTTCACCGTCACTCTATCACAGGTAACGCTAAAGTGTTATTCGAACTTCGCACCGGTACGTTCAGTTATGCGACCTTGCTCAAGCAATGCTTGTTCAATGGTCTGTTGTAGCATCCGAATTCGTTGTTCCATGTTCGACGCATAGTCACGGGTTTTGACTTTTTCCTGCGCGAGTTCATGGCAAATGTTCAGTGCTGCAATGAATACCAGTTGCTCTGTATTTGTGACTCTAGTGCGAACTTTTAAGTCTTGCAACCGTTGATTGAGGTCTTCGGCAGCCAGATTCAGCGCATCTTGCTGTTCGGGCGGACAATTTACTCTTAATGAACGGCCAAAAATTTGAATATCTACCGGTTGTGCAGACATGCCACCATCCTGACTGATTACTGCGCCCGCAATCACCCTTACCGCTCAAGGGCTTGGGAGGGGCGCCACTATAACTACCCCTAATATAAGAAACAACCCCTTTCTGGAATCGTTGAGGCACCTGGTGGTAGCATATCACGAACTTATCCAGCCAACGACGATCAAAACTCATGTCACTAACCAACATAATGCCGGGCTACAACACGCTGGCCTCAGTACTGACGCAGCAGGGCGTAGGAATGACCCCTGCAGAAATGCATGGCCTGATCAGTGGATTGATCTGTGGCGGCAGCCATGACAGCAACTGGCAAACGCTGGTGCACGACCTGACAAACGAAGGCATGGCGTTCTCACAAACCCTGGCGCAGCCTTTGCAGGAGATGCACGAAGCGATCGGCAACTCACTGGAAGATGAAGGCTTCCTGTTCCAGCTTTATCTGCCTGAAGATGACGACATCACTGTATTCGACCGTGCTGATGCACTGGCCGGCTGGGTGAACCATTTCCTGCTGGGTCTGGGAGTGGCGCAGCCAAAAATTGGTCAGGTCAAAGGGGAAACCGGTGAAGCCATCGACGATCTGCGTACTATCGCACAGCTCGGTTATGATGAAGATGAAGATCAGGAAGAGCTCGAACAGTCGCTGGAAGAGGTGATCGAGTATGTGCGCGTCGCCGCACTGCTGTGTCACGATACCTTTACCCGCGCGATACCGACCAATGTCGTGATGAAAAAGCCAACGCTGCACTAGGGCTGGGCCATCCCGGCCGCCAGTGGTGATTTAACGGAACAGCATTCAGGAGGTCAAATGACCCAGCAAGAGTTTTTGCGCCGCCGTCAGGCGCTGTTAGCGAAGATGGCTCCGGCCAGCGCGGCGGTGATCTTTGCCGCACCGGAAGCAACGCGCAGTAACGACAGCGAGTATCCCTACCGACAGAACAGTGATTTTTGGTACTTCACCGGGTTTAACGAGCCGGAAGCCGCGCTGCTGCTGATTAAAAGCGCTGACAATCATAATCACAGCGTCCTGTTCAACCGCGTACGGGATCTGACGGCAGAAATCTGGTTTGGTCGTCGTCTGGGTCAGGATGCTGCACCTGCGACCCTGGCCGTTGACCGTGCTCTGCCGTGGGATGACATTGGCGATCAGCTGCATCTGCTGCTGAACGGCCTGGATGTGGTTTACCATGCTCAGGGCCAGTATGACTTTGCTGACGCCGTTGTTTTCAAAGCACTGGAGACACTGCGCCGTGGCTCACGACAGAACCTCTCTGCGCCCGCGACGCTGACCGACTGGCGCCCATGGGTGCATGAGCTGCGTCTGATTAAATCACCTGAAGAGCAGGCGGTGCTGCGTGAAGCCGGGCGCATCAGCGCACTGGCCCACACGCGCGCAATGCAAACGTCGCGCCCCGGGATGTATGAATACCAGTTGGAAGGGGAAATTCATCACGAATTTAACCGCCACGGTGCCCGCTTCCCGTCCTACAACACCATCGTTGGCGCGGGCGATAACGGCTGTATTCTGCACTACACCGAAAACGAAAGTCAGATGCGCGAGGGGCAGCTGGTGCTGATCGACGCCGGGTGCGAACTCCAGGGGTATGCGGGCGATATCACCCGAACCTTCCCGGTGGGGGGCAAATTTACCGCACCGCAGCGCGCCATCTACGACATCGTACTGGCGGCGCTTTACCGCTCGCTTGAGCTGTATCGTCCCGGCACCAGCATTCGTGACGTGACGGCGGCGGCGGTTGGCGTCATGGTCAGCGGTCTGGTGAAGCTGGGCATTTTGCATGGCGATGTCGACACGCTGATTGCTGAAAATGCCCACCGTCAGTTCTTTATGCACGGCCTGAGCCACTGGCTGGGGCTGGACGTGCATGATGTGGGTGACTACGGTGTGGACCGGGACCGTATTCTGGAAGTGGGCATGGTGCTGACTATCGAACCGGGTTTATACATTGCGCCAGATGCCGATGTACCCGCCGAGTACCGTGGTATTGGGATTCGCATTGAAGATGACATCATTATCACCGCCGAAGGTAACGAAAACCTGACAGATACGGTGGTGAAAGATGCCGATGAGATTGAAGCATTGATGGCGGCAGCGAAGCGTTCATGAGCATAATTATCGCAGGAGGAGGGATGGCTGGCGCTACGCTGGCACTGGCGATCTCACACCTGACGCAAGGAAAACTGGCGGTAACGCTGGTCGAGGGGACGGAGCCTGCCAGCCGGGCCCATCCCGGCTTTGACGGACGGGCGATTGCTCTGGCCGAAGGCACCTGTCAGCAACTGGCCGCTATCGGCCTCTGGCCGGTGCTGGCATCGGCTGCGACCGCGATCACCGATGTGCATGTCAGCGATCGCGGGCATGCCAGTTTTGTCTCGCTGGCGGCGGCTGACTACGATGTGTCGGCGCTGGGCCAGGTGGTTGAGCTGCATGAAGTTGGGCAGCGACTGTTCGCCCGTCTGAAAAAAGCATCCGGCATCACCCTGCGCTGCCCGGACAAAGTCGCCGGGGTGGAACGCACTCAGGAGAGCGTCAGCGTGTTACTGGAGAGCGGTGAGCGGTTGACGGGCGATCTGCTGGTGGCGGCCGATGGTTCTCGTTCACGTGTGGCTGCTGCCTGCGGTTTACAGTGGCAAAGTGCGGATTACCAGCAGGTGGCCGTCATCGCTAACGTCTCGACCCAATTACCGCATCAGGGGCAGGCGTTTGAGCGCTTTACTGAACATGGGCCGCTGGCACTGCTGCCGATGTCCGGGGGGCGTAGCTCACTGGTCTGGTGCCATCCGCTGGCGCAGAAAGCGGCGGTCGATAGCTGGAGCGATGCGCGCTTCCTCGCAGAATTACAAAAAGCCTTTGGCTGGCGGCTGGGGCGCATCACCCAGGTGGGGCAGCGCGACAGTTATCCGCTGCAACTGCAAACCGCTGCGCAGCATATTTCCCATCGACTGGCGCTGGTCGGTAATGCGGCACAAACGCTGCATCCGATTGCCGGTCAGGGGTTTAACCTCGGTATCCGTGATGTCATGTCGCTGGCGGAAACGCTGGCGGCCGCATGGCGTGCCGGGCAAGGGGTGGGGGCGTATGCCACGCTGAACCACTATCAGCAACGACGCCAGCCGGACGCGCAGGCCACGATTGGCATCACCGACGGGCTGGTCCGACTGTTTGCAAACCGATATACGCCGCTGGTTGCAGGGCGCAACCTGGGGCTGATGGCGATGGACCATCTGCCGCCATTACGTAATTTGCTGGCCGAGCGCACGTTGGGCTGGGTTAAGCGTTGAGGAGAAAGCAGTCATGCAAACCTATGATGTGATCATCGCCGGTGGCGGAATGGTTGGGCTGGCCGTGGCCTGTGGCCTACAGGGCAGCGGATTGCGCGTTGCGGTACTGGAGCGCGAAATACCGCAGGCGCTGGATAATGCCGCCCCTCCTGCGTTACGCGTTTCTGCAATTAATGCGGCCAGCGAACGCCTGTTGCAGCATCTTGGCGTCTGGGATGCGATCCTCAGTTCCGGTGCCAGTGCCTATCACGGCATGGAAGTGTGGGACCGTGACAGTTTTGGTCATATTGCTTTTGATGATGAGCAGCAGGGATTAGCGCACCTCGGGCATATTATTGAAAACCGGGTCATTCACCAGGCGTTGTGGCAACGGGCAGAAAGCCTCAGCGATATCACGCTGGTGGCCCCAGCGGAGCTTCAGCAGGTAGCATTTGGTGATAATGAAGCCTTTGTCACGTTGCAGGATGGCAGCATGATGACCGCCCGGCTGCTGGTGGCCGCAGACGGTGCCAACTCCTGGCTGCGCAACAAAGCCGATATTCCGTTGACCTTCTGGGATTATCAGCACCATGCGCTGGTCGCCAATATCCGCACGGCGCAGCCCCATGAGTCGGTAGCCCGTCAGGTGTTTCACGGTGACGGTATTCTGGCCTTCTTACCACTGCGCGATCCGCACCTCTGTTCGATTGTCTGGTCGCTGTCGCCGCAGGAGGCTTCGCGCTTACAGGCGATGCCGGAAGCGGTGTTCAACCAGCAGCTATCGGTGGCGTTCGATATGAAGCTTGGCTTGTGTACGCTTTCAAGTGAACGTCAAACCTTCCCGCTGATGGGGCGCTATGCGCGTAATTTTGCGGCACATCGTCTGGCACTGGTAGGCGATGCGGCACATACCATTCACCCGCTGGCCGGGCAGGGCGTTAACCTTGGCTTTATGGATGCCGCCGCGCTAATCGGTGAGGTTAAGCGCCTGCAACAGCAGGGCAAAGACATTGGACAGCACCTTTATCTGCGCCGCTATGAGCGCACTCGCAAGCACAGTGCCGCTGTGATGCTGGCCAGTATGCAGGGGTTCCGCGAGTTGTTTGACGGCAACAACCCGGCGAAGAAACTGTTGCGTGATGTGGGTCTTGCCCTGGCAGATAACCTGCCAGGCGTGAAGCCGCGTCTGTTGAAACAGGCGATGGGCCTGCACGACCTTCCTGAGTGGCTGCGTTGAGCTGAATGAAAGAGTAGGGGAGCTGAGGCTCCCCTTTTTTACGCCTGTTATTCCGTCATTCTCCTGCTGCGCAATCAGAGGGCAAGGGTTGCCCCTTTTTTGCACATCGTTTGAAAAATTCTAATTTCACCTGTCACTTCGCATTACTTTTAATAATGTCAGCGCTATTCTGCGCAAGTCATTTTTTAGGCCAGGAATGCCATCACTATGTCTTTTAACTGTCCTGTTCCCCATTAATTGCCATCTTTGTGTGTGATAACGCATTTTTCCAGCGGAAAAAACCAGAAAATGGGTTCTGCTCCTTTTTGGCTCAGAGCGAATTCGACCTCGTTTATCTTATGGTTAATTGACAACTTCAGTGGTAAGTTCGTAGCGAAGGTAACGATTGCGTTGGCCGCAGCAGGCGGTAAAAAACACTCGTCAGCAACCGGATGGCACAGGAAAACTATGACTCAGCAAACCCCGACTCAGCAGACCCCGTTATTCGAACAACACCATTTAAGTGGTGCCCGCATGGTCGATTTTCATGGCTGGATGATGCCGCTTCACTACGGCTCTCAGATGGATGAACATCACGCGGTACGTACTGATGCCGGGATGTTTGACGTTTCCCATATGACCATCGTCGATCTGCGTGGTGCGCGCACCCGCGAGTTTCTACGCTATCTGCTGGCCAACGATGTCGCCCGGCTGACTCAGCCCGGCAAAGCCCTCTACACCGCCATGCTCAATGCATCCGCTGGCGTAATAGACGATCTGATTGTTTACTTTATGAGCGAAGACTTTTTCCGACTGGTGGTTAACTCCGCCACACGTGAAAAAGATCTGGCGTGGATCGGCGAGCATGCAGCGGCCTTCGGTGTCCTGCTGACAGAGCGTGATGACCTCTCGCTGATTGCCGTACAGGGGCCTCATGCTCAGCAAAAAGCACAAACCTTATTCAATGAAGAACAGCGTGCGGCAGTCAGCGGCATGAAGCCGTTCTTCGGCGTTCAGTCCGGCGAACTGTTTATTGCCACGACCGGGTACACCGGGGAGTCTGGCTATGAAATTGCCCTGCCCAATGAGCAGGCGGTCGGCTTCTGGCAACAACTGCTGGCTGCGGGGGTGAAACCTGCGGGGCTGGGCGCGCGCGATACCCTGCGTCTTGAAGCCGGAATGAATCTCTACGGCCAGGAAATGGACGAAGGGGTTTCTCCGCTGGCCGCCAATATGGGCTGGACCATTAGCTGGGAACCCACCGACCGCCAGTTTATTGGCCGCGAAGCGCTGGAATTTCAGCGCGAGAAGGGAACGGAACAGTTGGTGGGTCTGATCATGACGGAGAAAGGTGTGCTGCGTAACGCATTGCCAGTGCATTTTACCGATGCCGATGGCAACCTGCGTGAAGGGATTATTACCAGCGGCTCATTTTCCCCAACGCTGGGTTGTAGCATCGCCCTGGCGCGTGTCCCTGCGGGCATTGGTGAACATGCCGTGGTGCAAATTCGCAACCGCGAAATGCCGGTGCGCGTCACTAAACCTGTTTTTGTTCGTGCCGGTAAACCGGTGACAAAATAGTGATTCCACGCAGCAGAACTTCTGCGGCGTATAAAGATAAGACGATTTTTGGAGAGCATGTTGATGAGCAATGTACCAGCAGAACTGAAATACCGTGACAGCCATGAATGGGTGCGTAAAGAGGCCGATGGCACTTATACCGTTGGGATTACCGAACACGCGCAGGAACTGTTAGGTGACATGGTGTTTGTTGACCTGCCGGATGTGGGCAACACCTACAGCCAGGGCGAAGACTGTGCGGTGGCAGAGTCAGTCAAGGCAGCCTCAGATATTTATGCACCGTTAAGTGGTGAAATCGTGGAAGTGAACAGCGGTCTGGATTCAGAGCCGGAACTGGTCAACAGCTCCCCGTACACCGATGGCTGGTTGTTCCGCATCAAAGCGGTTGATGATACCGAGTTTGAGACGTTGTTAGATGCGGCCGCCTATCAGGGACTGATTGAATAAGCGATCCGCTGGATAGCTATCTTACTTGCCATTTCGGGATTGGGCAGTGCTCTGAATCCTCACGTACTTTGTGTACGCTCCGGTTCTTGCGCGCTGTCCGCACCCGAACTGACTGCGCCGATAACGCTATGTCATATTGCTTTGTTAGCGAGTTGGCCATTTTTACCTACCACTTATGCCCGATGCAGGATTGACCGATCATGACCCAGAAACTCAGCCAGCTTGAACATCACGGTGCATTTATCGAGCGCCATATTGGACCTTCGCAGGAACAGCAGGACGCCATGCTTCATGCTATTGGCGCGGCCTCACTGACCGATCTGATAACCTCGATTGTGCCCGCCGACATCCAGCTTCCCAGCCCGCCCGCGGTGGGTGATGCGCTGACGGAGCATCTGGCGCTGGCCGAGTTGAAAGCGATTGCAGCGCAGAACCAACGCTATAAATCTTATATCGGCATGGGTTATACCCCCGTGCTGACACCACCGGTGATCCTGCGCAATATGCTGGAAAATCCGGGCTGGTACACCGCTTACACCCCTTATCAACCGGAAGTGTCGCAGGGGCGACTGGAAGCGCTGCTGAACTTCCAGCAACTGACGCTGGATCTCACCGGGCTGGATATTGCTTCCGCCTCCCTGCTTGACGAAGCCACCGCCGCAGCTGAAGCGATGGCGATGGCGAAGCGCGTCAGCAAACTGAAACATGCCAACCGTTTCTTTGTCGCGGACGATATTCATCCTCAGACGCTGGATGTGGTGCGTACCCGTGCGGAAACCTTCGGGTTTGACGTGCTGGTGGACAAAGCGGAAAAAGTGCTGGAGCTGGACGATGTCTTTGGTGTGCTGCTGCAGCAGGTGGGGACTGGCGGGGAAGTGCATGATTATGCTGACCTGATTACCGAGCTGAAAAGCCGCAAAGTGGTCGTGAGCGTGGCGGCCGACATGATGACGCTGGTGCTGTTACAGGCACCGGGTAAACAGGGCGCAGATATTGTCTTTGGTTCTGCCCAGCGTTTTGGCGTGCCAATGGGTTACGGCGGCCCACATGCTGCCTTCTTTGCTGCGCGTGACGAGCATAAACGCTCGATGCCAGGACGCATTATCGGCGTATCCCGTGATGCCGCCGGTAATACCGCACTGCGTATGGCGATGCAGACCCGCGAACAGCATATCCGCCGCGAGAAAGCCAACTCCAACATCTGTACCTCGCAGGTACTGCTGGCCAATATTGCCAGCCTGTATGCGGTTTTCCACGGTCCCGTTGGCCTGAAGCGGATTGCCAGTCGCATCCACCGCCTGACCGATATCCTCGCGCAGGGCTTGCAGCAGCGCGGTCTGAAACTGCGCCATGCAACCTGGTTCGATACCCTGACGGTCGAAGTCAGCGATAAAGCGGCGGTGCTGGATCGCGCGCTGAGCTTTGGCATGAATCTGCGCAGCGACATTTTGAATGCCGTGGGCATCACGCTGGATGAAACCACCACCCGTGAAGATGTGACCGCACTGTTCTCTGTGCTGCTGGGCAATGAGCACGGGCTGGATATCGATGCACTGGATACCGACGCGCAGGCGATCCCGGCGGCGATGACCCGTCAGGAAGCGATCCTGACCCACCCGGTATTTAACCGTCATCACAGCGAAACCGAGATGATGCGTTACATGCATAGCCTGGAGCGTAAAGATCTGGCACTGAACCAGGCGATGATCCCGCTTGGCTCCTGCACCATGAAGTTGAACGCGGCGGCGGAGATGATCCCCATCACCTGGCCCGAATTTGCCGAACTGCACCCGTTCTGCCCGGCCGAACAGGCAGGCGGCTACCTGCAAATGATCGGTCAGCTTTCCCGCTGGCTGGTTCAGCTGACGGGTTACGATGCACTCTGTATGCAGCCGAATTCGGGTGCGCAGGGGGAGTACGCCGGTCTGCTGGCGATCCGCCGTTACCACGAAAGTCGCAACGAAGCGGGGCGTAATATCTGCCTGATCCCAAGCTCAGCACACGGTACCAACCCAGCTTCTGCACAGATGGCGGGCATGGAAGTGGTCGTGGTGGCCTGTGATAAGCAGGGCAATATCGATCTTCACGATCTGCGTTTGAAAGCCGAACAGGCGGGCGACGCGCTCTCCTGCATTATGGTGACCTACCCGTCGACCCACGGTGTTTATGAAGAGACGATCCGTGAGGTCTGTCAGATCGTTCATCAGTTTGGTGGCCAGGTCTATCTCGATGGTGCCAATATGAATGCCCAGGTGGGGATCACCACGCCGGGCTATATCGGCGCAGATGTGTCGCATCTGAACCTGCACAAAACCTTCTGCATTCCGCACGGCGGCGGCGGGCCAGGTATGGGACCGATTGGCGTCAAGGCGCACCTGGCACCGTTTGTTCCGGGCCACAGTGTGGTACAGATTGAAGGCATGCTGACCGGACAGGGCGCGGTTTCTGCTGCACCGTTTGGCAGCGCCTCCATCCTGCCTATCAGCTGGATGTATATCCGCATGATGGGTGCGGAAGGGCTGAAGCAGGCGAGTTCCGTGGCGATCCTCAATGCCAACTACATTGCTCACCGTCTGCAATCGGCTTATCCAATCCTCTACGCCGGACGTGACGGCCGCGTGGCGCACGAATGCATTCTGGATATCCGCCCGCTGAAAGAGCAGACCGGCATCAGCGAGTTGGATATCGCTAAACGCCTGATCGACTACGGTTTCCATGCGCCGACCATGTCATTCCCGGTGGCCGGTACGCTGATGGTGGAACCGACTGAGTCAGAGAGCAAAACCGAACTGGACCGCTTTATCGATGCCATGCTGGCGATCCGCAGTGAAATTGACCGTGTCGTCGAGGGTGAATGGCCGCTGGAAGATAACCCACTGGTGAATGCACCGCATACCCAGATGGAAATTGTCGGCGAGTGGGGCCATCCTTATACGCGTGAACTGGCGGTATTCCCGGCCGGGAGCGCGAATAAATACTGGCCAACAGTGAAACGTCTGGATGATGTTTACGGTGACCGTAATCTGTTCTGTTCCTGTGTACCGATGAGCGAATACGAATAACCGCATCGTGATCAGCGGCGGATAATCTGTAAGGGTTGACCTTCGTTTCGGTCAACCCTTTTTTATGGGATAAACAGCATGAAAATCGCATTAGTGACAGGCGGCAGTCGCGGCATTGGCCGGGCTACCGCCATTCTGTTGGCACAAATGGGCTGGCGGGTCGCCGTCAGCTTCGCCCGGCGCACCGATGCTGCGCTTGAAGTCGTGGATATGATTGAGCAGCAGGGAGGCAGTGCTTTTGCCCTTCAGGCGGATATTGCTGATGAAGCGCAGGTGATGGCGATGTTTGCTGACATCGACCGTCAGCCGGGGCAATTGACGGCGCTGGTCAATAATGCCGGTATCCTGTTTCAGCAGGCCACGCTGGAACAGCTCACGGCAGAGCGCATTAACCGGGTCTTTGCCACCAACGTCACGGGCAGTTTTCTTTGCTGTCGCGAAGCGGTTAAGCGCATGGGCCACCATCACGGTGGGAGCGGCGGGGCGATTGTCAATGTTTCCTCGGCGGCCGCCAGAACGGGGGCGCCGGGTGAATATGTTGATTACGCCGCATCAAAAGGGGCAATGGATACGCTGACTAAAGGGCTATCGCTGGAAGTGGCGGCGCAGGGTATCAGAGTGAACGGCGTGCGTCCGGGCTTTATTTACACCGACATGCATGCGGACGGGGGGGAACCGCAGCGGGTCGATCGGCTGGCACCCGGCATTCCAATGCAGCGCGGTGGCCAGCCGGAAGAGATCGCGCGCGCGATTGCCTGGTTGCTCAGTGATGAGGCGTCATACATTACCGGAACATTTATTGATGCGGCGGGCGGCCGCTGAGATAACGTGGTCGGATGATGGCAATAAACGATAACGCCTAAGGCCAGTTCTTATCGGGTAGAGGGGCTGGCTGAAAAAGGTCAGCCCCTCCCTCTCTCTTAAAGCTCGGAAATATAGCCGACATCGTCGGACGTGGGATTCCCGGCCGCCGCGCGTGCCAGCTCATCACAACGTTCATTCTCAACGTGGCCCGCATGACCTTTAACCCACTTCCAGGTGATCTCATGGTGGCTGAGGGCCGCATCCAGGCGCTTCCACAGGTCGACATTCTTAACCGGCTTCTTATCGGTGGTTTTCCAGCCGCGTTTTTTCCAGTTATGTATCCAGGTGGTAATTCCCTGACGAACATACTGACTGTCGGTACTCAGCACCACCGCACAAGGCTGTGTCAGCGCTTCCAGTGCCACAATCGCCGCCATCATTTCCATGCGGTTGTTGGTGGTCAGGTGGAAACCTGCGCTGTACGTTTTCTCATGCTTGCCATAGCGCATAATCGCGCCATATCCCCCGGGGCCAGGGTTGCCAAGGCACGAACCGTCGGTGAAAATTTCTACCTGCTTAAGCATCTCTGGTAGACTCCCTGTAGAAAAACGCCAAGTCTGCCATAAATGCGCCTGATGAGCACCGTAAATACCGTTCACCCGGTCCACGAACGGCCCTTTCGTCTTCAACGGGGTGTGGCCTGTATACAAAATATCTGCAGGACCGTGAAATGGGATTAACGATAAAAGCAGGGCCTGCTCCAATTGTGCTCTGAATCACAAATTTGAATATTGATTACGGTTTCTATTGGGAACAAAGCGCCAAAAAAACTACGGTGTCACACCGTGTTACAGGGTTAATTGCTGTTTCTTTCGCCATTGATAAAGAGATTGATGAATGTTTACCAACAAGACGATATCCACTTTAAACGCGTTGGAGAATAAAGTTTATAATTTTGTAATTAAAAATTTGAATACTGTTGTGTACATGACAATCAGAGAGCTTGCAAACAGTTCTCAGGTGTCGACGGCAACGGTATTGCGTTTTTGCAAGAAGATAAACTTCAATGGATATTCTGAATTCAAAGCCTATCTGAGAATGTATCTGGAGCAGGATAAAAAAATACTGTTGCCACATGGTGCCGATGAAATACTTAGCTTCTTTAAAAGTATTAATAATAATGACTTCGATGAATTAATTATCAGTGCAGCAGAACATATTGTCGCGGCTGAGCGTGTGATCTTCGTTGGTGCAGGCAGCTCAGGTACACTGGGTAAGTATGGGGCACGCTTCTTCTCTAACATTGGCAAGTTCAGCAACCATATTGATGATCCCTACTATCCTGTCAGCACCGATATGTACAAAAATGCGGTGGCTATCGTGCTATCAGTTTCGGGTGAAACCCCTGAAATTATTAAATTAGCCAAACAGTTTCTCATTCATCAATGCAAAATTGTCAGCATAACCAGTAATAACAAATCCACTCTTGCCTTAATGGCTGACTTTAATGTTTCCTATCATGTATCCAGAGTGTTAATCGCGAATGAATATGACATTACGACGCAGGTTCCAGTGATTTATATCCTTGAATCTATTGGTCGTCAGTTGGCGAATAAAATGACGCCGGAAATGTCACAGGGTGTTTCTTTCTTGTGACAAATGACGAGCCTGTGTTTTTGTTATAACGTGACTTTAACAGTGTCTTTTTTTACCATTAATTTCTAAACATTTAAGCGCGAACGACTTAAATTAAACTAATGGCAACGGAAGACACGTGATGGCAATTAACTATGCTGAATCGGCGAAAGAGATCGTCGTTCTGATTGGTGGTGATGATAATGTGATCAGTGTCACGCATTGTGCCACGAGATTACGATTCGTCCTTAAAGATTATTCTCAGGTAGATAAAGACACCTTAAAGCGCGTTAAGGGCGTGATTACCGCCGTTGAATCCAGCGGTCAATTGCAGGTCGTCATCGGCAATCACGTGGGAGATGCCTATCGCGAAGTACAGCACCTGCTGAATATCGACGAAAGCGTGGCGGTCAGTGCACCCAATGTCGGTGTCGTCAATCGCTTGATGGATATTATCTCCAGCATCTTCGCCCCCTTCCTCTATCCACTGGCGGCATGTGGCGTATTACAGGGGCTGATTTCATTGTTCGCTGCACTGGGGTGGATGGACCCTGCCAGCGGCACTTACCGCATTCTTAACTTTGTTTCCTGGACTGGTTTTACTTTCCTGCCCGTGATGGTGGCTTTCACTGCGGCGAAAAAATTCAATGTAAATCCTTTCACGGCAGTCATTGCCGCCTGTGCCCTGGTTTCACCTGACTACATCAACATGCTGACGGCCAATAAGATCCTGCTGGCGAACTCTGCCGATCCTGCGTTGCAGGCATTGATGAAAGCGGCGGTCGATAACCCGGAAATTGCCAAAGTACTGGTCGAGGTAGCAGGTATTCCGCTGACCGCTGATCCCCTCACCTTCCTCGGTTTGCCGGTGCAGTATCTCAGCTATACCTCCTCGGTGATCCCTATCATCCTGATGGTATGGATCATGTCTTATGTGCAGCGCTTCTTTGAACGCGTGCTGCCCATCGTCATCCGCAATATGTTCACCCCAATGTTCTGCCTCGCCATTATGGTGCCCTTAACGCTGCTGGCGTTCGGACCTGTCGGCAACATGATAGGCGGTGCAATCGGTGGTGTTTACAACTCGCTGTACCATCTCAGCCCGTCCATTGCTGGTTTTGTTGTCGGTGCTGTCTGGATGCCACTGGTCACCCTGGGGGTTCACTGGGGCATTACCCCGGTCACGGTAGGCAACTACGCCACGCTGGGCTACGACACCTTTACCGGATTACAGGCTTCAGCCGTGTTTGGCATGGCCGGCGCCGTTTTTGGTGTCTATCTGAAAGCCAAAGACGATGAACTGAAACGCGTTGCGCTCTCTGCCGGGATCACCGCTCTGTTTGGTATTACGGAACCGGCTATCTATGGCGTGGCACTGCGTCTCAAGCGCCCGATGATTTGTGGATGTCTGGCCGGGGCTATCGGTGGCGCCATCGCCGGGGCATTCAATGCAGTGTCATGGAGCTACTGCATACCGGGTATTGCGGTCTTACCGGTGTTCTTTAAAGAAGGGCATATGACGCAATTTCTCGGCTTCCTGCTGTCTGTGAGCGTGGCCTTTGTATTGGGCGTGGTGTTCGCCTGGCTGGGTGGATTTAAAGAAGAGATCCCGACAGAAAAACGTGTGATGGCTAATGTCAACGCTGTCTGAATGACTGAAAAAGAAGTGAATGATGAACAATAAATTACCAAAAGAGTTTATGTGGGGTGGTGCGGTTGCCGCACACCAGGTCGAGGGCGGATGGGACAAGGGGGGCAAAGGCCCGAGTATTGTTGATGTCCTGACCAGCGGAGCACATGGTGTGGATCGTGTGATTACAGACGGTATCAAGGAGGGCCTTCTGTACGCCAATCACGACGCGGTGGATTTCTATCATCAGTATCCTGGCGACATCGCATTGTTTGCTGATATGGGGTTCAAGTGTTTCCGCACTTCAATTGCCTGGTCACGCATTTTCCCTCTCGGTGATGAACTGGAGCCGAACGAAGAAGGGCTGCGTTTTTATGACGCGCTGTTCGATGCGCTGCTTAAACAGGGTATTCAGCCCGTCATTACGCTCTCACATTTCGAGATGCCCAATCATCTGGTCACGGAATATGGCGGCTGGAAAAACCGCAAAGTGGTGGATTTGTTTGTCAGATTCAGTGCGGCAGTCTTGAAGCGTTACCAGCATAAAGTGAAATACTGGATGACGTTCAATGAGATTAACAATCAGCGCAACTGGAAAACCCCGTTGTTTGGCTACTGCTGTTCCGGGGTGATCTTCACCCAGGAGCCGAACCCGGAAGCATGCATGTACCAGGTGCTGCACCACCAGTTCGTTGCCAGTGCGCAGGTGGTGAAACTCGGGCATGAGATTAACCCGGAGTTACAGATTGGCTGCATGATCGCCATGGTGCCGTTGTATCCCTTCTCCTGCCATCCCGACGATGTGATGTATGCTCAGGAAGCCATGAGGGAGCGCTTCCTGTTCGGTGATGTACATATGCGCGGCTATTATCCGTCGTACATCCTGAAAGAGTGGCAGCGTAAAGGGTATGACATTGTGATGGCGCCGGGTGACGCACAAATCCTGCGTGAAGGTTGCGCCGATTATATTGGCCTGAGTTATTACATGAGCAATGCCGTCAGCAGCGAACAGGCCGGCAGCGGTTCTGCCCTGTCAGGGTTTGAAGGCAGTGTGCCTAATCCGCATGTCAAAGCCTCAGACTGGGGATGGCAAATCGATCCGGTGGGTTTGCGTTATGTGCTCAATATTCTGTATGAGCGTTATCAGAAACCGCTGTTTATTGTCGAGAACGGCTTTGGTGCGGTGGATGTAAAAGAGGAAAGCGGCGAGGTCAATGATGACTATCGTATCGCCTATCTCCGTTCTCACATTGAGCAAATGAAAAAAGCTGTTCTTGAGGATGGCGTTGACGTTATGGGGTACACCCCCTGGGGCTGCATTGACTGTGTCTCCTTCACCACCGGGCAATACAGCAAACGCTACGGCTTTATCTATGTTGATAAAAATGATGACGGCAGCGGCACCTTTGTTCGGTCGAAAAAGAAAAGTTTTCACTGGTATAAAAAGGTGATTGCCAGCAACGGCGATACGCTCTGAGCCATATTAAACGATGACATCATACGCGACAGGGAGGTCGCTCAATAATAAAGGTTGGAAGATGAAAAAAAGAACCTCTCTGTCCCTTACTCTGTTTATAAGCCTCAGTATTACCACGTATCACGCACAGGCAGATTTATCCGTCATACAAAACAGTTTGCTGACCGAACTGCAACAAAAGCCCTTGCTGGTTGAGGATTTAAGTCATCCGGCATTTAGCTGGGCACTGTCAGGCAGTGGTCGGAGTGAAAAGCAAACGGCTTACCGCATTATTGTGGCCACCAGTGACGCGGTGATTAACCCTGCGGGTCGTTTGACCAGAGAAAAAAACGTTGTCTGGGATTCCGGAAAAATACCCTCTGCGCAATCTTCGGCGGTGCCATATAGCGGGCCGCAACTCAGCCGTGCTACCCGCTATTACTGGTCAGTACAGGTGTGGGATCGGCAAGGACAGGTATCGGCGTTTGCTCCTCTCTCTCGCTTTGATACCGCATTGAAAGCGGGCTGGCAGGCAAAACCCATTTGGTCTGAAGCGCAGCCCAACTGGGCCTTCTTCCGACACAGTTTTCGGGCAAAAAATAAACCCATCAGCCGCGCGATCCTTTATGCGACAGGCCAGACGCCCGAAGATACCCGACAGTATGTCTATAAGGTGAATGTGAATGGTACGTTTGCCGGGTTGGGGCCTGTCAGAGGCTACAACAACCAACATTTCTATAACGCCTTTGATGTCACGGCACTGCTGCGTCAAGGGCAAGACAACGCGCTGGGGGCACTGGCGTTTACCTACGGTAAAAAGAAAAGCTTTATGGCGGAACTGCGCATCCATTATCAGGATGGAGAGGTGCAGACGATTGCTACTGATGAGCGTTGGAAAGTGCTGGATGGCACAGCGGCATTCCCTTATGCAGGCGATGTTCATGCTCAGGAGGCGGTATCCTGGGTGGGTTTCCGCTATCCCCATGAAAATATCGTCGCTAAAAATTATCCAGCCGGTTTCGACGTCACGGGTTTTGACGACACGACCTGGTCAGCACCGCGTGTACAGTCACCGATTGATAATCTGACGGGTTACCCGGCAGAGAATCTGACACAGATAGAGGTGAAGCCGCGTAAGGTGACATCACTGGGTAAAGGCCACTTCCTGCTGGATTATGGAACGACGGTCGTCGGTGGTATGACGCTGACCCTGGATAACCGACAGTCGATCGCTAACGACGTCACGATCAAAACGGGGGAGATACTGGCCGCCGATGGCGCCGTAAAATGGCAGACTGCCGCGTTAATTAACAACCTCGATAAATGGCAGCTAAAACCCGGCAAACAGACGCTTGAACATTTTGGTTTCCGCGTCTTCCGCTATGCGGAAATTTCTGGATTGCCGGATGCACTGACTGCCAGTCAGTTGGGTGAAATGCTAACAACGCAGGCGTTACGTTATCCGTTCGATGACGGTGCGGCCACATTCAGCTCATCGAATAAGACCTTGAATGATATCTGGGCGTTCTCAAAAGCGTCAATCAAGGTACTGAATCACGATCTCTACGTTGATTCTCCTAACCGTGAACGTGCGCCTTACGAAGCGGATACTTACATCCAGCAGTTGAGCAATTACCAACTCGACAAGGGTTACCCGCTGGCGCGCTTTTCCACGGAATGGTTGATCGACCACTCGACCTGGCCGATGGAATGGAAGGTCTACAACATCCTCAATGCCTGGAATGATTACCTGTACACCGGCGATGATCGTCTGATCCGCACGTATTATTCGCAGCTCAAAGGTAAAATTCCGGCGAAGCTGACCGCAGGTTTTGATGATAAAACCGGGCGGGTGACAGCGAATTATGGCGATGGGGCGCCGGGACCGGATCATGACATCGTGGACTGGCCTGCCTCATTACGTGCCGGTTATCAGTTCTCCAATACTCACAATGTGACCAATGCGTTCTTTTCTAAAGGAACGCAGACGCTGGCGGACATCGCCGGGGCATTAGGTGAACGTCAGGACCAGCAGCATTATCGCCAGCTGGCGGATGCCTCAGCCCGTGGCTTCCGTTCGGGCTTTTATGACGCCGGGGCTCAGGCCTTTAAAGACAATATTGGCGGTAAACATCATCTCTCCAGCCAGGCGAATGCATTTGGTGTGGCGTTCGGTCTTGCGACGCCTGAAGAGGCCCGCCATGCGGCGACATTCCTGGCAGATAAAAAGATGCTGGAAGGCAGTGTATATAGCGCGCTGTTTGCTCTGAGTGCGATGGCAGAAAACGGCCAGGGAATGGAAGCTATCAATCAGATAACGGGCCTGAACAGTGATGGAACGCTCCGTCAAAATAGCCATAACTGGCGGCACATGATGGAACAGGGATCAGGCTCTACCATGGAAGCCTGGAATGAGTCTGACGACCTTACCGTCAGCCACTCTCATCCGTGGGGGACGGCACCAGTCATTGTCGCTTCTCAGGGGGTTTTTGGCGTAAAACCCCTCAAACCCGCGTATGAGCAGTTTCAGATCAAACCGATATTGCAAGGCCTGACAAAGGCCGACATCACCGTTCCGACTATCCGTGGAGAGATTAGCGCTTCGTTTGAGGTGAACAATCAGATCTGGCATTTGAATGTCGTGATTCCCGCGAATACGGAAGCCTTTATTTATATTCCAGCCCGCCATATCGATGACATTAAAGAAAGCGGTGTGGGATTAAATACGGTGAAGGATATTCAGTTTATTTCTGAGGGCAGTGGTTACGTTAAAGTGTTAGCAGGATCCGGGCACTATGCGTTTGTCTCGAATGGAAACTAAGCACGTTATTTTTTATTTATAAATAACACCCTCTGTTGATAATAAGCATCATTCCGGCAAAGCCGGAGGGGTGCTTATTATCTGAAAAAAATAATAGATAGAGATAATAATGAACACATTTAAAAAACTGCCCTTAACGGTGGCGGTCATTGCCGCGCTGTGCCCGTTTTCTGCTCTTGCGGAGCAAATGATTAGCCAGCAGCAGTTAGATAAGATTGTCGCTCAGGCGGTGGAAAAAGCGCTGGCAGAGCGTGAAGCAAGAGTGAGTGCCGCAACGCAGCCAACGCTAACGCCAGCGGCTGCCCCTGCTGCTGCAACATCCGCTGCGCCAGAAGCTCTCCCTGTTGCCGTCACACCCTCCGCCGATATGGCCATTCCTTACGGACTGAAGTTTTCCGCGTATGCCCGTTATGGTGCCCATTTCCAGGGCGGTGACCAAAAATATATCGCGGTGGATGGTTCCTATAATGGTTCGTCGGGTATTGGTCGCCTGGGGAACGAAGGCTACGGCGGGGAGTATCAGCTGTCTAAAACCTTTAAAGCGGAAAATGGCGCCATCTGGGATGCCAACGTGATGATCGATCACTGGAGCGACGAGCTTAATTTAAAGAAAGCCTACGTTGGCGTTACCAACCTGTTTGAATCGCATCCCGATGTGTATCTCTGGGCCGGACGTGATTTCCATCAACGTCCACAGCAGGAGCTGAATGACTACATGTGGATGAGCCATGACGGGCAGGGGGCGGGGATTAAGAATCTCGATCTCAACGGCGTGCTGTTTGATCTGGCCGCCGTGGGGGCGGTGGAGTCCTGTGACGCACGGGTGGTAGAAGATGGCGATAATCCTTCGCGAATTTCCTGTACGGGTGGGGCCGGCACGGGTGAAAAAGGCAATTATGCGCTGACGTCAAAAATCCATGGCATCACAGTCGGTCCGGTTGATGTGGCGCTGTACGCCAACTACGGGCTTGACTCAAAAGCGGTAGAAAGCGATGAACGTACCAAAGCGTGGCAGGGGGCCGTAGTACTCAGCCACACGACCGATCGCTCAATGAACCAGTTCATCACGCGCTATTCAGACAACGCAGATAATAGCGTTTATAACAAAACGGACGCGCTGCGCTCGATTTATACCAGCTTTGATGGGGTCTACACCGTTAACCCTCAGACCACCGTCAGGTATCTGTTGGCCTTCCAGGACTATCGTAACAGCGAACTGAGTGAGGATAACCGCAGAAACTACGCCGCGATAATCCGCCCAATGTATTTCTGGAACGAAGTACATTCGACCTGGCTTGAAGGCGGCTATCAGCGCGTTAACTACGAAGAAGGGGGAAGCAACAAAGGGTGGAAGATGACGCTTTCGCAAAATATCTCTTTTGCTATGGGGCCAGACTTCAGACCAATGCTGCGTTTCTATGTCACCGGGGGGGAAGTGGATAACCAGCATACGGCGCGCACCACGGACACTGAGGACACTCGCCTTGATTCCTTCAACGTCGGCGCGATGTGGGAAGCGTGGTTCTGATTCGACCCATCATCGTCTGATCAGCCAGCGGTGTTGTGATGCCGCTGGTTCGTTGCTCTGAGCAGTGAAGCATGACTTGAGCACATGGCAGATGCTATTCTGTGTGGCGTATCCCCCTTTCAACACGCCGCAGCATCCTTGAGCCAGGCACGCATTCAATTATAGTGAGTAACGAATAGTGAGTTTTCAAAGTACTAATGACAGGATCATCGTTCTCGATACCGAAACCACCGGTATGAACATGATTGGTGTCCACTATGAAGGGCATCGCATTATTGAAATTGGTGCCGTTGAGGTGATTAACCGCCGCCCGACGGGCAATAACTTCCATGTGTATCTCAAGCCCGATCGGCTGGTGGACCCGGAAGCCTTTGGCGTACACGGTATTGCAGACGAATTCCTGCTGGATAAACCCACCTTCGCTCAGGTGGCAGATGACTTCCTGGCGTATATTGATGGCGCAGAGCTGGTGATCCATAACGCGTCGTTCGATATCGGCTTTATGGACTATGAGTTTGCCAAACTGCAGCGTGGCATTGCCAAAACCGAAACCTTCTGTCAGATCACCGACAGCCTGGCGATGGCACGTAAGATGTTCCCCGGCAAGCGTAACAGCCTTGATGCGCTGTGCTCACGCTATGAGATAGACAACAGCAAACGTACGCTGCACGGCGCACTGCTTGACTCCGAAATACTGGCCGAAGTCTTCCTGATCATGACCGGCGGGCAGACCTCGCTGACCTTCTCAATGGAAGGGGATCGTGAAGAACAGGATGATGGCGAAACCATTCACCGCATTACCCGGCCATCCTCGGGGCTGCGCGTGGTGCGTGCCAGCGAGCAAGAGCGGATCGCGCATGAGGCGCGTCTTGATCTGGTGCAGAAAAAGGGCGGCAGCTGTTTATGGCGCCCGATCGATGCCAGTGATATATAAGTGATTAAAAAGCAGGCGAAAACGCACTTTCGGTGAAAAAGAGAGCAGTTGAGATAATTCCACAGAAAAAGCGTTGACGCAGCGCAGGCCGCCCCGTAATATGCGCCTCGTTCCCGACGGGGAACATCGGTGGAGCGGTAGTTCAGTTGGTTAGAATACCTGCCTGTCACGCAGGGGGTCGCGGGTTCGAGCCCCGTCCGTTCCGCCAAGCATTTAGAGAAAGGCCGATTCGAAAGAATCGGCCTTTTTCGTTTTACGTCAGGATCTCTCCCCCTCTTATTCTTTCAATATCCTCTATGCACTTTTTTACGATAAATTTCGTAATTCCCCTTTGTGATTCCACTATATAGTAAAAATACTATGGATAATTTATGAAAATAAATGTAAAAGCATTAGTTGGGGATAAATACCAAGTTTTATTTCCTACTCATGGAGGAGTTCGATAGAAAATGACAATAAGAAAATTTTCCAATAATTCAACCGTAATTAAGAGTTTTGATTTTTCAACGTTAGCTCATTTAGGTGTGGAAGGTGTTGGGTTAGCTAATGGTGGTTTTTCTATTTCTCTAATAGTGAAAGAAGAAAATGTAGAAGAGGGTAAGCATCTTTATGTTTCAGCGACGGGGAGGAGTAACGCTGCAAAGGCAGCAGGTAATGGGAGTCTTTTGTTTTGGTGTAAGGTGATAAATTTAACTGATGGTCGTGAGTATGTTTTAGATAGAAGGAAAGGAGAAAGTTTTGCAGTGGGTTTTTATGATATTTTGATAGGGAGTGCTGTGTTATTTATTCCAAAAAAAATTAATCATCCACCTTCTATACAAGTCAAAGCAGGCTATATTTTTGATTCGGGTTATACCGGGCTTGCTACGCCCTTCCCATCTGAGCTAAGCAAAATAGTCAGACTTAAACCGTTCAAGGAGGAGCGATGATAAAGCCGATATTTCTCTTCACCGTACTACTGATCGTTACACTCGCATCCGGATTACAAGCGGCCCCCGTTTATGCCGATAAACCTACTGCTGAAGCATCGGATCTCATGAAGCAATATGTCATGTCGTCGGTGGCGGAGCGTGCTGAGGTTCTGCACAGACTGGAAGTGCTCTCTACCAAACACCCTGATAATGTTAACGTAAGACGGATGTATGCCAACCTGCTAGTCTCTGACAGAAAATATGATAGTGCCATCTCACAATATGAAATGCTGAATAAAAAAAATCCGCGCCCGGTGCTCTTACTACCGGAATGTATGTTGAAAGAAAGGGTGGGTAAGAAAGACAAAGGGTGTTACCAGTCTGTCATTGCGATCGCTGAAGAGAAAAACATCCTGGATAGTGATTATCTTACCGCGCTGTATTTTGCGGACGATCAACGTTTCTTGGCAGAGAAAGAGAAACTTATTAACGCTAATAAAATGACAAAGGCTGAACTTGCTGTTTTTTCATTAAGCCATGAGCGCATTCTGTATACCCTGTATCCGTAACTGCGGGCAGGCTTACGGTACAACAAGAAAGCCCAGGGACCAGAAAATCTCTGGCCCCTGGTCATATCACTCTTTCTGCATCGCGACTTTCGCGTTATAGCCTTGTGTTGCGGCATTCTCCACATCGCCACGGGCGATCCAGCGATAACTGCCTGCGCCCAGTGCCACCCCGATAAACCAGCTAAAGTTTGCCACCGCATGCAGCGAAGGAATAAAGCTGATCACCAGGCCAATGGCTACCGATGGCAGCAGCGCCACAATCGCTTTCGGGTTAAAACCACCGCGATACCAGTATTTACCTTTTGGCGTGGCATCAAACAGATCATCAACGGAGATCTGGCTGCGTTTGATCAGATAGAAATCGGCCAGCAGGATGCCGAACAGTGGCCCGATAAACGCGCCCAGCACATCCAGCGTATAGTGGATCAGCTCCGGTGACTGGAACAGATTCCACGGCGTCAGCAGCACGGAACCGACCGCTGCGATCATCCCGCCGGTGCGGAAGCTGATCTTCTGTGGCGAACAGTTGGAGAAATCGAAAGCCGGAGAAACAAAGTTGGCCACGATGTTGATGCCTATGGTGGCGGTAATCATTGTCAGCAGACCAATCGCCACTGCCAGATCGTTACCGACCATACTCACTGTCTCAATCGGGTCGGTGATCATTCGGCCAAACAGCGACTGTGTACCCGAAACAATCACTACGGTGACCAGCGAGAACAGCAGGAAGTTAAACGGCAGGCCCCAGCGGTTTCCCCGGCGGATTTCACCCATACTTTTACCGTAGCGAGAGAAATCACCGAAGTTCAGCAGCGGGCCAGAGAAGTACGACACCACCAGCGCGGTAGCCGTCAGCATCTGCCATGCCTGCTCGCCGCCCGTCAGCGTCTTGCTTGCCAGGGTGAAGGAGATACCGTCAAACCCGGTTTTGTATACAATCCATCCTGCCAGCGCCACCATCACCACGTACACCGCCGGGCCAGCCACATCAATGAAACGCTTAATCGCGCTCATTCCGTGCCAGAACACCATCGCCTGCAACAGCCACATAATACCGAAGCAGATCCAGCCGAGCTGCGATAATCCCAGCCAGGAGGCGTGCGTCAGTGACGACAGCGCAGGCCAGAACTTCAGCGAGACCAGCATCAGTGCATTCGCTGCAAGGTACGTCTGAATGCCGTACCAGGCAAAGGCGATTAACCCGCGGATCACCGCCGGGATATTGGCACCAAATACGCCGAATGCCTGACGACAGATCACCGCATAGGGCACGCCCGCCATCTGGCTGGGTTTCGCCACCAGGTTGGCACAGACCTGCACAATACAGATGCCGACTAGCAGACACAGCAGCACCTGCCAGCTGGCGAGGCCCAGCGTGAAGAAGCTCGCGGCCACCACATAGCCACCCATGCTGTGTACATCGGACATCCAGAAAGAAAAGATATTGTACCAACTCCAGTTCTGGTCACGCGTTGGCGCCAGATCCTCATTGCACAGCCGTGGGCTGTAGTTGACGGTGGCGTCTGACGCCGCTGCCGGGGAAGAACCATGACTATTTGGCATGAAACCTGCTCCTGTGAATACAGTTATCAATAAACCGGGTTACAGGAGACATTGCAGGATCCAGGCCAGAATGTAATTTCATGTATACAAAAGTCAGTTTTCATGTGTACGATTCTTGACGGAAATGATGTTTACCGGAGTAGGGAATGAAGAGTGAAACCGGGCTGAAAACGGCCTCCGACCTGAGTGACAAGGATGAGCCTATCTATCAGGCGCTGATGACGGCAATCGTGGAACATCAGTTACCACCGGGCAGTAAATTACCGGAGGAGGCACTCTCCGAGGTGTTCGGCGTCAGCCGTACCGGCATTCGTAAAGTGCTGCAACGCCTCGCCGCAGTGCAAATGATCACGCTGACGCCCAAACGTGGTGCGCAGGTCGCCACGCCAACCGTTGAGGAGGCGCAGGATATCTTCCGTACTCGCAGCCTGATTGAGTGCGCGAACCTGTCTGAGGTATTAATGCACTGCCAGGCCCCTCATCTTGCTGCCCTGGAGAAACTCAATCTCCAGGAGCAGCAGGCCCACGAAAATCACGATGGTGCAGCGGCGATCCGCCTCTCAGCGGCATTCCATATTCAGTTACAGGCGATTTCGGGCAACCAGGTGCTGACCGAAATCGTGACGCGGCTGACCCAGCGCTCCTCGCTGGTGGTTGCGGCATATGGTGCGCCCTGGCAGCAGGGCTGCCGCTGTGACGATCACGATCGGCTGGTGGTGCTGCTACGGGAAAAATCACTGACTCAGCTGACTGACGCACTACGGCAACATTTCGATCATATCGTCGCCAGTCTGCGCTTTGAACGCAGCGGCGAAACGCTGCCGGACTTTTCCCGGTTGTTTGCGTCAAAAGGAGCATGATGATGAGTAGCAAACAGGTCATTCAGGTGATCAACCCCAACACCAGCCTGGCAATGACGGAAACCATCGGTGCAGCGGCACGTGCGGTGGCGGCAGGGAATACCGAGATCCTGGCGGTGTGCCCGACGCAGGGCGTGCCGTCGATTGAAGGGCATTTTGATGAGGCTATCGCTGCCATTGGCGTGCTGGAGCAGATCAAAATCGGCCGTGAGCAGGGCGTCTGTGGCCATGTGATTGCCTGTTTCGGCGATCCGGGATTACTGGCCGCACGCGAGATGGCGCAGGGACCGGTAGTCGGGATTGCCGAAGCCGCGATGCATATGGCAACCCTGGTGGCCACACGATTTTCCATCGTCACCACGCTGCCGCGTACCCTGATTATTGCCCGCCATCTGCTTCAGCAATATGGCTTTGAGCATCACTGTGCAGCCCTGCACGCCATCGACCTGCCGGTGCTGGCACTGGAAGATGGCAGCGGGCTGGCGCAGGAGAAAGTGCGCCAGCGTTGTATACAATCCATCCGCGAAGATGGCTGCGGTGCCATCGTGCTCGGCTGCGGTGGTATGGCCGATCTGGCGCAATCGCTGACACGTGAACTGGGCGTACCGGTGATCGATGGCGTGACGGCTGCCGTGAAAATGGTGGAGTCGCTGGTAGCATTAGGTCTGAACACCAGTAAGCACGGCGATCTTGACTACCCGATACGAAAAAACCTGTCGGGCCAGTTTGAGCGCCTAAACTGAACAGTCGGGTCCCATTTCTTTTTGCGACGTTAAGGACTGAGACGATGAGCAACACTTCGGAAAAAAAAGAGTACAGCTTCAACAAAAACTATCCCCGTGACCTGCGCGGCTATGCGGGCAACCCGCCCCATGCGGCCTGGCCGGGTAACGCGAAGATCGCGGTGCAGTTTGTCCTCAACTACGAAGAGGGCGCCGAAAATAATGTGCTGCATGGTGATACAGGCTCCGAGCAGTTCCTCTCCGATATCATTGGGGCGGCTAGCTACCCTGAGCGCCATATGTCGATGGACTCACTGTATGAATATGGCTCACGCGCCGGATTCTGGCGCATCCATAACGAATTTCAAAAACGTGGCCTGCCGCTGACGGTCTTTGGCGTGGCCATGGCGCTGGCACGGCACCCGGAGATCGTCGAGGCGATCAAAGCCGCTGATTACGATGTCGTCAGTCATGGCTGGCGCTGGATCCACTATCAAGGCATGGATGCAAAAACAGAACGCCAGCATATGCAGCTGGCTCTGGATACCCTGACCGACCTGTTTGGCAAGACGCCAACGGGCTGGTATACCGGTCGCGACAGCCCCAACACCCGGCGTCTGGTCGTGGAACAGGGCGGCCTGACCTATGACAGCGACTATTATGGCGACGATCTGCCGTTCTGGACGCAGGTCACCTGTCAGGATGGCACGGTGAAACCGCATCTGATCATCCCTTATACGCTAGAAACTAACGATATGCGTTTTGCCACGCCGCAGGGGTTTAACACCGCGGAGCAGTTTTACACCTACCTGAAAGACAGCTTTGATGTGTTGTACGAAGAAGGGGACAGCACACCGAAAATGCTGTCGATTGGTATGCACTGCCGTCTGCTGGGCCGCCCTGGCCGTTTCCGCGCCTTACAGCGCTTCCTTGACCATATCCAGCAGCATGAAGGGGTGTGGATCTGTACCCGCCAGCAAATCGCTGACCACTGGGTGAAAACCCACCCGGCACCGAAAGCGTAATGCTGACAGCGAGGCTTGCCTCGCTGCCCTGAGCCCGTCCTGTATTATCGCAGAGACCACCAGGTCTCTGCGTACCTGTCAGCTCATCAAACTGACCTGCGCCGCCACAATGCGCCAGCCACAGGGGAGCCTGACCCAGGTCTGCTGCTGACGGCCGATTTTGTCGCTGCCCTCGCGGGTGAACTCTGTGCTGCACACCGCAAAATCATCGCCGTAGCTGGTGATCACCGTATTCTGTAACTGACGGAATAACCCGGCTGAAGGACGTGCAGCCCGAAATTCGCGAATCGCATCGATACCGTACAAGTTCTCTCCCGCACCCAGGCGCACTGTGCGTTCGTCGTGCCAGAAAAGTTCATCCAGCACCGCAATGTCATTACTGATTAACGCCTCTTCGTAACGATAAAACGCGGCGGTAACTTCGGCGAGGATCGCCGGGCGGTCAATATGTTCACTTTTCATGATCAATGCTCCCTATCCGCAGGGGCCGCGTGCGTAATGCCCATTTGCTCCAGCGCGCTGGCGGCACGCAGGCAGGCGGCTTCATTAAACGGGGCGGCAATCAGTTGCAGACCGATGGGTAACCCGCTACGGGTACGTAATGGCACCGTGGTCACCGGCAGGCCGAGGAACGAAATGGGCTGGGTTAACATGCCCATGCTGGCGCGGATCGGCAGGTCAGTGCCGTTAATGTGCATGGTCTCCTGGCCAATCAACGTGGCGCTGGTGGGGGTAGCCGGTGCAATCAACACATCCACATGATCGAACAGCGGCAGCACCTGCTGCTGGAAGTAGCGGCGGAAGCGCTGGGCCTGAATGTACCAGGCGGCGGGGATCATCGCCCCGGCCAGCAGGCGCTCACGCGACAAAGGCTCAAAGCGCTCAGGTGCACGGCGCAGGGCGGGGAGGTAATGATTCCCGCCCTCAGATGCGCTGATAATAAACGCCGACGTACGTGCCAGTTCGGCCTCCGGCAGCACGACCTCTTCGCTGGCATTCAGTGCGCTGGCTGCAACCGCCACCGCAGCGCGGGCGTCGTCATCGCACCACTGCTGAAAGTAACCGCCCAGCACGCCAAAGCGCAGCCCTTCACTACCGCGCTCCAGCAGAGGGCTGACCGCCTGCATGGCTTTATCAGCCTGGAAGCTATCGGCAGGATCGCTGCCCTGTAATACATCGTAGACGTGGGTGAGATCGCTGACGCGGCGGGCAAACGGACCAATATGGTCAAGGCTGGCGACAAACGGATGACTGCCGCTGCGCGACAGGCGACCGTAGGTCGGCTTCAGACCAAAGATTCCGCACAGTGAGGCCGGAACGCGGATCGAGCCGTTGGTATCCGAACCGAGGGAGAAATGGACCAGCCCGGCGGCCACGGCGGCGGCCGAACCCCCCGAGGATCCCCCGGCAATCCGCGCCAGATCGTGTGGATTACGCGTGGCACCATAATGGCTGTTTTCGGTGGTGAAACCGTAGGCATACGCATCCATGTTCAGCATCCCGGACAGCAGTCCGCCGCCGGCTGCCAGCTTCTGCACGGCCCAGGCATCCTGACATGCCACCGGACGATCGCTGAATAAACTGGCCCCGGCCAGCGTCGCGTGTCCGGCCACATCAAACAGATTTTTGACTGCGTAAGGCACCGCTGCCAGTGGGGGGAGCGGCAGGTTGCCCTGTTTCAGGCGATCAACCCGGTCCGCCTCCTGCAACATGCGCTCCTGGGTAATCTGGGTCCAGGCATTCAGCTCAGGGTTATGCTGCGAGATCGCCGACAGCGTATGCAGGGCGATCTCGCGTGCACTCAACTCACCTTTAGCCAGCAATTGGGTCAGTTCGGCAATCGACAGTGCGGCCAGATTCATGCTTTATACACTCCAGCCACTTCCAGGCGATCGTCCAGCGGGAAGGCCATCAGCGGCGCGGCCATGCCGGCAATGCGGTTGAACTGGGTTAGCAGCTCGGCGCGGCGTGCGTCGTCGAGTTCCAGTGCCAGCACCTGCTCCATCTGTGTGACATAGGCTGCCCAGTCGGGCGCCGTTTGCTTGATACTCATCTCAGTTTCCCTCTTTTTTAAAACCCGGCCGCGCTGCCGTTGCTACGCGGATCGAATGCCCCTTCGAGCATCCCGTTGTTGTGACGCACAATCGCGCCCGCATGGCCCACGGCTTCGCTGAAATCAGGCAACAGCTCAACTTCATGGCCCAGCGCCCGCAGCGTGGCAATGGTTTCTGGCGGGAAGCGACCTTCCAGTTTGAGTGAATCGGAGGCCTGGCCCCAGGTGCGCCCCAGCAGCCAGCGTGGCGCACTCACCGCCTGCTGCAGTCCCATGCCCTGTACCACATGGCGGGTAAAAATGGCCGCCTGAGTCTGTGGCTGGCCATCGCCGCCCATCGATCCGTATACCATCGTCCTGCCATCGTTCAACCGTGCTGCCGCTGGGTTCAGCGTGTGGAATGGCTGTTTACCCGGCATCAGCGCCAGCAGGTGATCGGGATCGAGGCTGAAAGCCGCGCCGCGATTTTGCCAGGTAATACCCGTGCCGGGGATCACCACACCGCTACCAAATTCGTGATAAATGCTCTGAATAAAGGAGACGGCCAGCCCGCTGCTGTCCATCACGCCCATCCACACGGTGTCGCCCGGCCCTTTACCCGTGCCCCACGGCGCCGCCTGATTGACATCGATCTGCGCCGCCATCTGTTGCAGACGATCGCTGTCGAGCAGCGTTTGCATCTGTTCACGCATATGCTGTGGGTCGGTGATGTAACGGTCGCGCAGGCCAAAGGCCAGCTTGGTGGCTTCCACAATGCGGTGAATGGTTTGTGCCTCATCGGCATCGGCCATATTCAGATGGTCGGTGATCCCCAGGATCGCCAGTGATACCAGGCCCTGCGTGGGCGGTGTCATATTAAAGACATCGCCGTACTGATGGCGGATACGCAGCGGCGTCCGGCGTTTCGCCTGCTGACGGTTCAGGTCTTCCAGCGTGACCGGCATTCCCAGCCGTGACATCTCACTGGCGAGCTGACGGGCAAGCGGGCCGCGATAGAAGCTGTCCAGCCCGGCTTCGGCCAGATGAATGAGGGTGTTTGCCAGATCGGGCTGGGTAAAACGGCTGCCACACGACGGCACTTCGCCATCGGGTAAGAAGGTGGCGGCAAATCCCGGTTGATTCACCAGTTCGGCTTGTTTACTGGCGGTGGCGGTCGCCTGGGAGGCGGTGACCGGAATGCCATCGGCGGCATAGCGGATCGCATCCGCCAACAGGCGCGGCAACGGCAGTTGCTGGCCGCCCAGTTCGCGGGAGATGTCCAGCGCTTCTGACCAGCCGCTGACCGTACCCGCCACCGTCAGGGCCGATTTCGGGCCGCGATGGGGAATGCTGCTGCTGCCCTGATAAAAGTCGATTGTCGCCAGCGAACCTGCCGCACCGCTGGCATCGATCGCCACCGGGTCACCCTTCGGCGGGACAATTAGCCAGAAGCCATCGCCTCCCAGGCCATTCATATGAGGATAGGCAACGGCAACCGTCGCGGCAGCAGCTACCATCGCTTCAATGGCATTCCCCCCTTCGCGTAAAATACCCAGTGCGCTTTCACTGGCCAGATGGTGCGGCGTCACCGCCATGCCCAGCGGGGCCATATTACTTTGATTCATTCCATTCCCGTCGTTCAGATAGCTGATAGGTTGACTAAAGCAATAGCCGTTCCAGTTTGTCGAGCGGCAGAATGTTAACAATTGAATATCTGTCGTATGGCTCCGGTTATTGATTCAAAACCGGCCGATTTTCAGCCCGCAACGGTGCGCGCTACAGACAGGCACGTTATTTGTATATCATTCTGAGGATGAAACAAACGTTACAGGGTTAATCACATGATGCAGCTTGATGAACGCCTGCGCAGCCACTACGCGCAGCTTTCGCCGCAGGAACAACGTATCGCTGATTTTGCCTTCGATCATTTCGATGACCTGATCAGCTACAACAGTGCCGATCTGGCACGTCTCAGCGGGGTGTCCAAGGCCACGGTAAGCCGTCTGTTTAAGCGCCTGGGCTATGAAAAATATAAAGATATGCGCGACGAACTGCGCACCCTGCGCCAGAGCGGGATGCCGCTCACTGACCACCGTGATGCGGTGCAGGGCAACACGTTGCTGGCCCGTCACTATAAGCAGGAGATGGCCAACCTCACCCAGTGGGTGAACGGGATTGATGCGGCGCACTTTGGCGAGGTCGTTCAGGCGCTGGCAAACAGTAAACGTATTTTTATCATTGGGATGCGTAATGCATACCCGGTGGCGCTGCACCTGCGCCAGCAGTTATTGCAGGCCAGAACACAGGTGCAGGTGCTGCCACAGCCGGGGCAGACGCTCTCTGAAGAGCTGGTGGATCTGACACCGGAGGATATGGTGGTGGTGATGGCGTTCCGGCGCCGCCCACGCATTATCCGCCCGTTGTTACAGCAGCTACAGCACAACGGCATTCCAGTGCTGGCACTGTGTGAACCCCAGGCGCAGGCGGTGATTGCCCTGGCGCGCTGGCAGCTGTGCGCGCCGCTGGACAGTGTCTCTGCCTTCGACAGCTATGCAGCGGCTAACAGCCTGATCAACCTGCTGGCCAACGCATTACTGCACGAATTGCTCAGTGACGGTCGTCAGCGTATTCATCAGATTGCTGACCTCTACACCCAGCTGGATGAGCTGGAACAGCGCTAATGGGGCGCTATTCTGGTGCATTGCATGGTTTTGGGGCGCCGCAGGGCGCCCTTTTTCGGACCCTTTTTCCCGCCAGTGTTTCCCTCTTTTGCCCGGTTTTTCTGTACTGAATATCAGTTTTTTGGCCTGTAATAACGCTTAATGTTTGGATTTAACACACTTTTTGTTTTCTGCGTTTTTACCATCGCGTAAAAAATGTGAGGCAGATAACGCGCTGGCACATTAGTTGCAATTAAATTCTTTAAGAATCTTTCGTTTCATGATGTATTAACCGGGGAAGTGAAGATGAAAAAAGGTTTAATCGCATTACTGGCAGGTGCCGTGCTGTTTTCTCAGGCCATCACGGCGCATGCCGATCAGTTACAGGACATTGAAAAACGTGGCGTTATCCGCATCGCGGTCCCTCAGGACTTCCCACCGTTTGGTTCCGTCGGTACCGATTTACAGCCGCAGGGCTATGACATCGATATGGCGAAGTACCTGGCGAAACAGATGAAACTTAAGTTGCAGCTGGTGCCCGTGACCAGCGCCAACCGCGTCCCTTATCTGCAAACCGATAAAGTGGATCTGGTGATCTCCAGCCTGGGCAAAAACCCGGAACGTGAGAAAGTGATCGACTTCAGCCGTGCCTACGCGCCGTTCTTCCTCGGTGTGTTTGGCCCGAAAGACGGCACGCTGAAAGATGCGGCTGCACTGAGCGGCAAATCGATCGGCGTCACCCGTGGGGCGGTGGAAGATATGGTGCTGACCGGCATCGCGCCGAAAGAGGCACAGGTGAAACGTTATGAAGATAACAACACCACGCTGTCGGCTTATCTGTCGGGTCAGGTGGAATATGTGGCCACCGGCAACCTGGTGGTAGCAGCCATTGCTCGTCAGAACGCGGATAAAGCGCCCGTGGCGAAATTTATGCTGAAGGATTCACCGTGCTTTATCGGCATGAAGAAGAATGAACCGGCACTGAAGGCCAAAGTCGATGCGCTGATTGAGCAGGCGATTCAGGACAAAACCCTGAACGGTCTCTCTGAGCAGTGGCTGAAAGCACCACTGCCAGCCGATCTGGGCTAGTTGGGGCTGACTGATGATGGGGCAACTGAATTTTCCTGCACTGTGGCCCTTCTGGCCGGAGCTTCTCTCCGGCCTGTGGGTGACGATCCAGCTAACGGTGATGGCAACGGTGGGCGGGGTAGCGCTGGGTATCTTCGGCGCGGCGCTGCGCAGCGGTAAACCGTCGACGTTGAGCCGTATCTGGGGTGTATATGTCGAGCTGATCCGCAATACGCCGTTTGTGGTCCAGCTGTTTTTTATCGTCTTTGGCTTGCCCAATCTGGGGTTGAAACTCACGGCAGGGGAAGCGGCGCTGCTGGCGATGCTGATTAACCTGGGCGCTTACAGCACGGAAATTATCCGCGCCGGAATACAGGTGACGCCAAAAGGGCAGTGGGAAGCAGGGCGGGTGCTGGGCCTGACGCGCACGCAGACCTTTATTCGGGTGGTGTTGCCACCGTCAATGAAGCGTATTTATCCGGCGCTGGTCAGCCAGTGCATTATCGTGATGCTCGGTTCATCGGTGGTGTCGCAGGTCTCTTATGAAGAGCTGACCTTTGCTGCCAACCTGATCCAGTCGCGCACCTTTTTGAGTTTTGAAGTCTACCTGGTGACCACGCTGATGTATCTGGCGCTGTCGATTGCCATGCGTCAGTTATTACTGGCCGCGGGCCGTAAGTGGTTTGGAGAGCAGCCATGATGACAACCTTTACTGACTGGGACATCCTGCGCAACCTGCTGCTGGCGGCGCGCTGGACGATTGCGCTCTCCCTGACCGCCTTTTTCGGTGGCACGCTGGTGGCGATGCCGCTGGTGATGGTGCGCCTCAGCGGGCGTAAATGGCCGAACCGCATTATCCGCTGCTATATCGAACTGTTCCAGGGGACGCCGTTGCTGATGCAGCTGTTCCTTGCCTTCTTCGGCGTGGCGCTGTTCGGCATAGATGTGTCGCCTTGGACGGCGGCCTCGCTGGCCCTGACGTTTTACACCAGTGCCTTTTTAGTTGATATCTGGCACGGCAGCATCAAAGCCCTGCCAAAAGGCCAGTGGGAAGCCTGCCGCTGCCTCGGTCTGAGTGTTGGCCAGACGCTTTACCGCGTGGTGCTGCCGCAGGCGCTGCGCATTGGCATTGCCCCCACGGTGGGCTTTGCCGTACAGGTGGTGAAAGGAACGGCGCTGGCCTCGATTATCGGTTTTATCGAGCTGACCAAGGCGGGCACCATTCTGAATAACGTCACCTATCAACCTTTCAAAGTGTTCGGATTAGTCGCCCTCGGCTACTTCCTGATGTGTTACCCGCTGTCACGCTACAGCCAGTATCTGGAGAAGAAATTCAATGCCGCTCATCACCATTAATCAGGTGCAGAAATATTATGGCGACAACCACGTACTGAAAGGCGTGGATCTCGATATCGAAATGGGTGAAGTGATCTCCATCATTGGTCGCAGTGGCTCGGGTAAAAGTACCCTGTTGCGCTGCATCAACGGGCTGGAAGGTTACCAGGAAGGCAGTATCAAGCTGGGCGGGATGACCATCACCGATCGGGATACCCAGGCCCGCGATATCAGCCGCTCCGTCGGCATGGTGTTTCAGAACTTCAACCTGTTCCCGCACATGACTGCGCTGGAAAATGTGATGCTGGCACCGCGCCGGGTACTGAAGAAAAAAGACGCCGAGTGCCGAGAGCTGGCGGCCCGGATGCTGGAAAAAGTCGGTCTGGGCGACCGAATGGATTACTATCCTGCCAATCTGTCCGGTGGCCAGCAGCAGCGCGTGGCGATCGCCCGTGCCCTGGCGATGTCACCCAAGGTGCTGTTGTGTGATGAAATCACCTCCGCGCTGGACCCGGAGCTGGTGGGTGAAGTGTTGAAAGTGCTTGAGCAGCTGGCCAAAGAGGGCATGACGCTGATCCTCGTGACGCACGAAATGAATTTTGCCCGTGAAGTCGGTGACCGCGTGGTGTTTATGCACCAGGGGCGGGTATGGGAGCAGGGCGACAGTAAAACAGTCTTCTCTGACCCACAAACGAATGAATTAAAACAGTTTATCTCCTCGGTGCGTGGGCTTTAGGCTACTTTGTTTGTCATTTTGAACCTGGGCAGTGCTCAGAATCCTCACGTACTAGGTGTACGCTCCGGTTCTTGTGCGCTGTCCGTGTTCAAACTGCCTGCACCAGTAACGCCTAAGGGGTTATTTCAATATAGGAATCGATGATGGATCTCTCTACATTTACCCAAATTAACCCGCCGCAGCGCCTGCTGATGGGGCCGGGACCGATCAATGCCGATCCGCGTGTGCTGCGTGCTATGTCCAGCCAGCTGTTGGGCCAGTACGATCCGGCGATGACGCAATATATGAACGAAGTGATGGCGCTGTATCGCGGCGTGTTTCGCACTGAAAATCGCTGGACGATGCTGATCGACGGCACGTCACGCGCCGGGATCGAAGCCATCCTGCTGTCGGCGATCCGCCCTGGCGATAAAGTGCTGGTGCCGGTATTTGGTCGTTTCGGCCATCTGCTGTGTGAAATCGCCCGCCGCTGCCGCGCTGAAGTCCACACCATTGACGTGCCGTGGGGCGAAGTATTCACCCCGGACCAGATCGAAGATGCCATTAAAAAAGTGAAGCCGCGCCTGCTGCTGACTGTGCAGGGCGATACCTCCACCACGATGCTGCAACCGCTGGAAGAACTGGGTGCCATCTGCCGCAAATATGGCGTGCTGTTCTATACCGATGCTACCGCTTCGTTCGCCGGAAATGTGCTGGAAACCGATGCCTGGGGATTAGATGCTGTCTCCGCCGGGATGCAGAAATGCCTCGGTGGCCCGTCCGGCACCTCGCCGATCACGCTGAGTCCGGCAATGGAAGAGGTGATCCGCCAACGCAAATGCGTGGAAGCCGGGATCCGCACTGATGCGCATCAGGACGGCGATGACGAGATGATCTACTCCAACTATTTCGATCTCGGCATGATCATGGACTACTGGGGCCCTGAGCGATTGAATCACCATACGGAAGCCACCTCGGCGCTGTTTGGCGCCCGTGAATGTGCGCGTCTGATCCTTGAAGAGGGGCTGGATAACGGCATTGCCCGCCACAAGCTGCACGGCGATGCGCTGCTTAAGGGCATCCAGGGAATGGGGCTGGACACCTTCGGTAACCTCGAACACAAAATGAATAACGTGCTCGGCGTGATGATACCGCCGGGTGTCAACGGCGATCAGGTCCGTAAGCTGATGCTGGAAGATTTCGGCATCGAGATCGGCACCTCATTTGGCCCACTGATCGGCAAGGTCTGGCGCATCGGCACCATGGGGTACAACGCGCGTAAAGACTGCGTGATGCAGACCCTGAGCGCACTGGAATCGGTGCTGAACTACCTCGGTTTCCGCAGTACTCAGGGTGCAGCGATGCAGGCGGCCTGGGATCACTACAACGGGAGCCGCGGATGAGTGAGAGCCTGATGAATGCCACTGCCGCCGCCGCCGCCGCTGCGCGCGTGATGGCACGCTGTGATGCGCTGGCAGAAATCAGTGAAACCCCGGGATACCTGACCCGCGTTTACCTTTCGCCGGAGCATCTGCGTGCCAATGCCATGGTGGGCAAGTGGATGAAAGCCGCCGGAATGCAGGTGTGGCAAGACAGCGTGGGTAATATCTGCGGGCGTTATGAAGGCGAGCGGCAGGATGCGAAAGCGCTGTTGTTGGGTTCGCATCTGGATACCGTGCGTAATGCCGGGCGCTACGACGGTATGCTCGGCGTGCTGGCGGCGATTGAAACCGTGCAGTATCTGCACGATCGCGGCGAACGCCTGCCGCTGGCGATTGAGATCATCGGTTTTGCCGACGAAGAAGGGACACGCTTCGGCATCACGTTGCTCGGCAGCCGTGGTCTGACAGGCACCTGGCCCGACAGCTGGCTGACGCACCCGGACGGCAACAGCATTACCGTGGGGCAGGCGATGAGGGATATCGGCTTTAACCCGGATCTGCTGTGGCAGGCTGCGCGTGACGTCGAAGATTTCGTTGCCTACCTGGAACTGCATATCGAACAGGGGCCTTGCCTGGAGCAGGAGCAGCTGGCGCTGGGGGTGGTTACGGCCATTAACGGTGCCCGCCGCCTGAACTGTCGTTTTACCGGCGAAGCCGGACATGCCGGCACGGTGCCGATGAGCCACCGGAAAGATGCACTGGCCGCCGCCGCCGAATGGATGGTGTTTATTGAGCAACGCACCCCGGAGCATAACCCGCAGCTGGTGGCGACCGTCGGGACACTCCAGTGCCATCCGGGTGCGGTCAATGTGATCCCGGGAGAGGTGACCCTGACGCTGGACGTGCGTGGACCGGAAGATCGGCCGCTGGCCGAATTGCTCTCTGAACTGCTTGTTCAGGGCGAAGCCATTGCGCTGCGTCGCGGACTGAGCTTTAGCGCTGAAGAGTATTATCAGATCCCGGCCACACGCTGTGATGACGGTTTGCAGGCGGCGCTGAGCCGTGCGGTGACCACCGTCCAGGGGCGCAGTCTGTCGCTGCCGAGCGGTGCCGGGCATGATGCGATTGCCATTGCCGAACGCTGGCCAGTAGGGATGCTGTTTGTGCGTTGCGATCGGGGTATCAGCCACCATCCGGCGGAATCCGTGATGACGGAAGACGTGGCGCTGGCGGTGCAGGCCTACGTAGAGGTTGTCGTAGGGGTCGGACATACGGCCTGGCCTTCGTAAGGGGCAGGCTTTCGTAGGGGTCGGACATACGGCCTGGCCTTCGTAAGGGGGCAGGCTTTCGTAGGGGTCGGACATACGGCCTGGTCTTCGTAAGGGGGCAGGCTTTCGTAGGGGGCGGACATACGGCCTGGCCTTCGTAAGGGGGCATGCTTTCGTAGGGGTCGGACATACGGCCTGGTCTTCGTAAGGGGGCAGGCTTTCGTAGGGGTCGGGCATGCCCGACCCGGCTTGGTGGAGTGATGACTATGAACCTGACGCAGTTCAACCAGGTCAGCGCTGCCGATGCGCAGCACAGTATTGAACATTGTGTCGCGCTACCTGAGTGGGCTGCGGCAGTGGTAGATGCCCGGCCTTATGCTTCGCTGGCGGCGCTACTGGCGCAGGCTGAATCACTGTCGCAGACCTGGGATAGCGTTGCGCTAGCCCAGGCACTCACTGCTCATCCGCGTATTGGCGAGCGTGCGGGCGGGTCAGGCAAAGAGGCTGCACTGTCCCGCGGTGAACAGGGGCAGGTCAATGCTGCGGACCTTCCACTGGCGCAGGCATTACAGGCAGGTAACGCCATCTATGAACAGCGCTTTAGCCAGGTCTTTCTGATCCGCGCCAAAGGCCGCAGCGGTGAGCAGATCCTTACGGAGCTGCAACGCCGCCTGCAAAACGATGCGCAGCAGGAACAGCACGAAGCGCTGCAACAGCTACGCGACATCACGTTATTACGCTTAGAGGAGACGTTCCGTTGAGCACAGTAACCACGCATATTCTTGATACTGCCCTGGGGAAACCGGCGGCAGGTGTGACGATTGCCCTTGAACAAAACAGCCCGACAGGCTGGCAGCTCCTGGCCTCTGGTGTCACCAATGCTGACGGCCGCATTGGCGATCTGACGCCGCAGCCGCTGGCACCGGGCCACTATCGTCTGACGGCCGAAATCGGCGACTATTTTGCTGCCGACGGGCGTGAAACCCTGTACGTCAACGCGCAGATTGATTTCGTGATTGCCACCACCGGCCACTACCACTTACCCTTTTTGATCACCCCGTGGTCGTGGTCCACCTATCGCGGTTCATAAATTGGGGCGACTGGAAAAAAGGGTCGCCCACTCTGTTTTCATCGGCCCGTGACAATCACAAACGAAAACTGTCCGCATCACGCCATGCCGGGAATTTCTCGCGGTACTCGCGCAGGTTCTCCAGCGACAGCGTAGCATCCAGACGGGCAGGTTGATGCGGTTCACCCTGGGCTAAGATTTCTCCCTGCGGGCTGATGATCCGGCTGTCACCGCTGTAGGCGTGGCCGTTGCCATCGGTGCCCACGCGGTTACATCCGGCGATATACGCCTGGTTTTCAATGGCGCGCGCCTGTAACAGCGTCTGCCAGTGCAGCGCACGCGGCGCTGGCCAGTTGGCGACATACAGCGCCAGGTCGTAATCGTTCTGATTGCGGGAAAACACCGGGAAGCGCAGGTCGTAACAGACCTGCGGCAGAATACGCCAGCCACGCCACTCGATCACCTCACGGCGATCGCCCGCCAGATAGTGTTCATGTTCCCCGGCCATACGGAACAGATGGCGCTTGTCATAGAAATGCACCTTGCCCTCAGGTTCCACGAGGAAGAAGCGGTTCACCGCGCCTTTCTCCACCTGAATCGCGGCGCTGCCAGCCACCATCGCATGGGCCGCGGCGGCTTTCGCCTGCAGCCAGGCAATCACCTCGTTTTCGGGCAGTGAGCTCGCCGCCGCCTCCATGGCAAATCCGGTGGTGAACATTTCCGGCAGGATAATCAGGTCACGATCCTGAATATCGGCGAGCAGACCGTCGAAAAAGGCCAGGTTAGCCGGGCCATCCATCCATACCAGCGGCTGCTGAAGGACGGTAATGTTTAAAGTTGACACAGGCGCTCCGCGGCAGCGTCCAGCGTGGCTTCCTGTTTGGCGAAGCACAGGCGGATCAGTTTATGGGGGAAGGCATCAGCGCAGAATACCGACAGCGGTATGGCGGCCACGCCCACTTCTTTGGTCAGCCACTGGCAGAATGCCACATCATCCAGATCGGAGATTGCGCTGTAATCGGCCAGCAGGAAATAGGTGCCTTCGCACGGCAGCAGTTCGAAACGACTGCCCGACAGGGCTTTCACAAAGCGGTCACGGCGCGCACGGTAGAAGTCCGGCAGTTCGCGATAGTGTTGCGGTTCAACCTCCAGCATATCCGCGATGGCCAGCTGTGCAGGCGTATTCACCGAGAAGGTCAGGTACTGGTGGACTTTGCGCACTTCAGCACTGATTGCCGTCGGGGCCACGCAGTAACCCACTTTCCAGCCGGTCATATGGAAGGTTTTACCAAATGAAGACACTGCAATAGCACGGGCACGCAGCTCAGGATGTGCCAGCACGCTGGCGTGACCGTTCTCATCGAAACAGATGTGTTCATACACTTCGTCGCTGAGAACGTAGATTTCCTGCTGGCGAATGGCTTGCCACAGCTGGGCGAAGTCGCTCTGCTGCCACACGGTGGCTGACGGATTATGTGGGGTATTGAGGATCACCAGCCGCGTTTTTGGCGACAGCAGTGCGGCAAACGCCTGCCAGTCAGGGCGGAAGCCAGGTGGCTGCAAGGCGATGCGTTTCATCACGCCGCCAGCCAGCGTAACGGCGGGCGCATAGCTGTCGTAGCTCGGGTCAAAGCAGATCACTTCATCGCCCGGACGGACCAGCGCGGTAATTGCAGCATAAAGGGCTTCGGTAGCGCCAGCGGTCACAGTAATTTCGGTGTTTACATCCGGCGCGTAGCCGTACAACCCGGCGGTTTTCTTCGCAATCGCTTCACGTAACGGGGCGACTCCTGTCATCGGGGCATACTGATTTGCGCCCTGGCTGACATGATGTGCCAGACGCTGTTGCAGATACTGCGGGCCGTCAAAGTCGGGAAAACCCTGGGACAGATTGATGGCGTTGTACTGCTGCGCGAGCGCGCTCATCTGAGTGAAAATGGTGGTGCCCAGCGCAGGCAGTTTGCTCTCTGGGGTGAACGGCGTCTGGCTCATCAGTAATAACCCTTTTGCAACGCAGAAATGTGATGTTGGAGTCCTGTATTGCTGCCAATATAACACGATGTTACTATTTGGCAATCAAGACGCTTAGACGTCTATATCTACCTTTATCATCTTTCACACTAAGGAAAGAGATGACGCAAAGCTCTCAGTTAGATCAATTAGTTGCTGCCTGTCACTGGATTGGTGCTCGCGGCTGGGCCCCGGCCACGGGCGGTAATATGTCCGTGCGCCAGGATGCGCAGTTCTGCCTGCTGAGTGAGTCCGGCAAAGACAAAGGCAGCCTGACGCGTGACGACTTTATCCAGGTCGATATTGCTACCAATCTTGTCCCCTCCGGGCGTAAGCCATCGGCGGAAACGGGTCTGCATACGCTGATCTACCGCCTGTTTCCTGATGCGGGAGCGGTGCTGCATACCCACACGGTGAATTCCACCGTGCTGTCGCGTGTGGAGAAAAGTGCGGCGCTGACATTGCAGGGCTATGAGATGCAGAAGACGCTGGCCGGACAACACTCGCATCTTGATGCGGTGCCGATTGCCCTGTTCGATAACGACCAGGATATTGACGCGCTGGCACAGCGTATTGAACAGTTTGCGGCCCATACCCCGCTGCGTTATGGTTTTCTGCTGCGCGGTCACGGGCTGACCTGTTGGGGCAAAGACGTCAATGACGCGCGCCGTCATCTTGAAGGGCTGGAGTTTTTATTCCAGTGTGAATTACAACGTCGCGTTCTGGAGAAATCATGATCCGCGCCATCATCACTGATATTGAAGGCACCACCAGCGATATTCGCTTTGTGCATAACGTCCTGTTCCCTTATGCGCGTCAGCATCTTCCCGCTTTTATTACTGAACATCAGCAGCAACCGGCGGTGGCCCAGGCGCTTGACGATCTGCGTGTGGAGGCCGGCAATCCGCAGGCGACACCGGATGAACTGGTGCAGGTGCTGTTCGGTTATATGGATCAGGATCGTAAATCCACCGCGCTGAAAGCCTTACAGGGCATGATCTGGCGTGCGGGCTATGAGAATGGCAGTTTTACCGGCCATCTGTATGCCGACGTGCTGCCTGCATTAAAACAGTGGCAGCAGCAGGGCGTGGCGCTGTATGTTTATTCATCTGGCTCCGTAGCTGCGCAGAAATTGTTATTTGGCTACAGCGACGCCGGTGATATCACTGGCCTGTTTAGCGGATACTTTGATACCCATGTGGGTGCCAAACGTGAAGTCGATGCTTATCGCAACATTGCCAGCCAGATTGGGTTGCCCGCAGAGAATTTGCTGTTCTTATCCGATATTCATCAGGAGCTGGACGCCGCACAGGATGCAGGCTGGAACACCGTGCAGTTAATACGCGGCGACGCGGACACTGAGAGCCGTCATCGTCAGGTTGCAGGTTTTGATCAGATTAACCAGGAGCTGTTGAACTCATGAGTGCACTGACTATTTTTACCGATACCGAAGCGACCACACCGGTCTGGCACAGCACCGATGCGGCAGAGATTGCCGACAAGTTGCACAGTAAAGAGGTGCGCTTTGAGCGTTGGGAAGCGGACCGTGACCTGGGTGAAAATCCGGATGCCGCAACGGTGATCAACGCCTATCAGCATGCCATTGATCGTCTGGTGGCAGAAAAAGGCTATCAGAGCTGGGATGTCATCAGCATGCGTGCAGATAACCCGCAGAAAGAGGTGCTGCGCACCAAGTTTCTTTCTGAGCACACCCACGGTGAAGATGAAGTGCGTTTCTTTGTGGAAGGGGCGGGGCTTTTCTGTCTGCACCTTGACGGGCACATCTACCAGATCCTGTGTGAGAAGAATGATCTGATTTCGGTACCCGCCGGAACGCCGCACTGGTTTGATATGGGATCGTCACCCAACTTCACTGCTATCCGTATTTTCGATAACCAGGAAGGCTGGGTCGCGAAGTTTACCGGTGACACCATCGCCGATGCGTATCCGCGTTTACCGTAATCCCCGTCATTCTTCCAGCTGCAGCTGCGTTGACTGCAGCTGCTCACCCTGGTCACATAGCTACCTATGCTCCCAGGGACTCACAGCTTTGCCGCCTTGCTGCAACTCGAATAATTTAGGGAATTCATCGTTCTTAAAGCCGTGGCTGAAACTCACCCGCTTCTACCTGCACAGGGGTGACGACCCCGGTATCCAGCACCCAGCCGCTAATCAGTGAGGCAGGCGTCACATCAAACGCCGGGTTATACACCTGCGCATCGTCTGGCGCCCACTGCACATCACCAAAGCTTCCGGCTACACCGGTCACTTCGCGGGCAGCGCGCTGTTCAATCGGGATGGCCTCTCCGTTCGGGCATTCACGGTCCAGGGTGGTATGCGGTGCCGCAACGTAGAACGGAATGTTGTGATACTTCGCCAGTACCGCCAGGCTGTAAGTGCCAATCTTGTTGGCCACGTCACCGTTGGCAGCAATGCGGTCAGCGCCTACCCAGATAGCATCAACCTGTCCCTGAGCCATCAGACTGGCGGCCATCGAGTCACAAATCAGGCGGTAAGGGATACCCAGCTCACCCAGCTCCCAGGCGGTCAGTCGGCCACCCTGCAACAGGGGGCGGGTTTCATCCACCCAGACACTGGCGACCGTGCCTTCCTGCCAGCCACGTGCAATCACTCCTAACGCCGTGCCAACGCCTGCGGTGGCCAGCCCGCCGGTATTGCAGTGGGTCAGCAAACGGCTACCGGGCGTAATCAGTGCGCTACCGGCAACAGCAATGCTGTCGCACAGTGCTTTATCTTCATCGATCAGACGCAGTGCTTCTGTGCCCAGCGCGCTAACGAAATCATCCTGCGCCAGGGCCAGCTTCATGCGATCAAGGTTATTCATCAGATTCACCGCCGTCGGGCGCGAAGCACGCAACACCTCCAGCGCCTCAGCCAGCTGCGGTTTTGCCATGCCATTTTCGGCCAGCAGGGCCAGCAACAGGCTGGCAGACAGCCCGATCAGCGGAGCGCCGCGCACACGCAGGGCTTTAATATGACCCACCAGCCCGGCAACGTCCGGCGTCGGGCACCAGATTTTCTGCTGCGGCAGGGCCTGCTGGTCGAGGATCCAGAGCTGATTATCACGAACCTGTAAGCTGGTGGTACTGAGTGTTTGCATGAGTTAAATCCTGGTTGCTTTAATGCATCATATTGTGCCAACATGGTTAACGGATGTATAGACGTCTGAACGGCTTATTACAACGAAACATGGGTTATTTTTGAGGGGCAGATCAATGTCGCAATACCGTACGTTCACCGCAGCGGATGCCGTGGAATATGCTCGCCAGTTTGGCGGCGTGGCGAACCCCGAAACGCTGGTTGATTCGCAGGAAGTCGGCGATGGTAATCTCAACCTGGTGTTCAAGATTTTTGATACGGCAGGCGTCAGCCGGGTGATCGTCAAGCAGGCACTACCTTATGTGCGCTGCGTGGGCGAATCCTGGCCTCTCACCCTTGACCGTGCGCGTCTGGAAGCGGAAGTGCTGATTGAGCACGGAAAATTCTGCCCGCAGCATACGGTCAACATCCTTCACTACGATCCGGAACTGGCGGTGATGGTGATGGAAGATCTCTCTGACCATGCGATCTGGCGTACCGAGCTGGTGAACGGTGTTGAATATCCGCAGGCGGCAGGGCAGTTGGGTGAGTATCTCGCGCAAACCCTGTTCCATACCTCTGATTTTTTCCAGCATCCGTACCAGAAAAAAGCGGACGTGATCCGTTTTACTAACCCGGAGCTGTGCGATATCACTGAAGAGCTGTTCTTCAACGAACCCTACGAAGTTCATGAGCGAAATGCTTATCCGCGTGCGCTGGAGCCGCTGGCTGAATCCCTGCGGGATGATCAGGCCTTAAGGCTCGCCGTTGGCGGCCTGAAGCATCGCTTCTACTGCCACGCAGAAGCCTTACTGCATGGGGATGTTCACAGCGGTTCGATCTTTGTGAAAGAAGGCCGCTTGAAAGTGATTGATGCGGAGTTCGGTTTCTACGGCCCGATGGGCTTTGATATTGGCAGCGCACTGGGCAATTTGTTGATCAGCTACTGTGCAGCACCGGGCCTGCTGCCACCGCGTGAAGCGGCCGCCGCGCGTGAAAATCGTCTTAACGATGTGCGTGAAGTATGGCTGAGTTTCACCGAGGGTTTCCTGGCGCTGGCGGCAGAGAAGAGCCGCGATCGTGCGCTGGCCGTGCCGGGCTACTCCCGCGAATTCCTGCGTAAGGTGTGGAGCGATACCATCGGCTATTGCGGCACTGAACTTATCCGCCGTACCGTGGGGATGTCGCAGGTCGCAGATATCAAGAAGATTGAAGATGAAGCGATGCGCATCGAATGCGTGCGCCAGGCGATAATCCTGGGGCGCAGCCTGATCCTGCTGGCTGATCATGTGCCGGATGTGGAAGCACTGATTGCACGTATCCGCCAGAACGGTTAACGATACGGCTGGCATTAGCAAAGGGCCAATCGTTTTTACGACTAGGCCCTTTGCCTTTCAGATCGCCGCGCTCTTGTTACGCCGTTTCGCGTTGTGCTGAACGTTGTGGCAGCAGAAGAATGCAGACGGCTATAAACAGCATCAGCGTGAATGAGGCTCCGTAACGGCTCAGCGCCAGTCCGCCGTGTGCCAGTGGTTTATCCAGGAAGTCTCCGACCACTGCCCCGAGTGGACGCGTCAGGATAAAGGCAGCCCAGAAAATCGCCGTGCGTGACCAACTGGTAAACAGATAACATCCCAGTAAAGCCACCAGTGCCACAACAAAAATGACTATCCCACCAAGATAACCCATTCCTGCCGAATCAGCGGTCCAGTCGCCCAGCGCCGTCCCCAGCGTTTGGGAAAACATAATCGTGATCCAGTAAAAGATCTCTGACTGGCGATTATTCACGGAATATACCGACACCGTGCCGCACACTGCACGCCAGCATAATAAGGAAGTGAGTAACAGTAGACTGAGGATAATGGAGCCGCCCAGGTAACCTATACCTAAAGAGCGGTCGGCAAAGTCGGCCAGCGTTGTACCCACCGTGGTGGTGGCAATCACGGTGAACCAGTAAATATAGGGGTTAAAACGCGGTGATTTAATCTGAACAATCACTGCTGCAATAAATATCACTGCAAAGATCAGTGTGCCCGTCAGATAACCCAGATCCATTGACATGGTCACCGCGTCACCACCGGTTTCACCCAGTGTCGTTGCCGCAATTTTGATTAACCAAAAGATGGCGGTTATCGCCGGGATTTTACTTAAGTTGCGCTGCATTTCAGTCATTATTATTCCCCAGAGGAAAGCGATGTGCTTTACGGGAAAATATAAGCGAGTTTTATTAGTTTAAAATTAAGAGCAGGAGCAGAGGGAATAAAAAGAGGGAACGGATCAATAGTACGCTAATATTTAACATCGGTATGATTGATGAAATAAAAAAGGGTGACCCATTTCTGGCCACCCTGTTGATATTATGCGGCTTCAATCTTACGTGGCTCGGCCGCTGGGGATTTGACGGGTTGAGTTGCCAGCGCATCGGCGTCAAATTCATCCACGTTAATTGAGCGCAGGCGGCTGACTTCAGCACGGATCAGAATATCGGCTTCTTCCTGGGTGACCCATCCCGCCTCCAGCCCTTGTGCTGCCAGTGCATCCAGACGGGTAAACGACAGATTTTTTTTCTGCTGTTTACACAGGCGGTCATGAATCGCTTCTGCGGCCATCACATCGTGCAGCGCTTCTTCCAGCTGGCCTGCCGGGTTGTGTTCACTCGGTGCGAGATACTGACCGCGCCCCAGGCGGTTGCGGGTGGCGGATGGCACCTGCAAAATAAGCGCCAGTTGATGATCCAGGCGGTCGGACGGCGCCCGGCTGTGACGGCCGGTCGGGAACACCACGGCGCGTACCAGGCCCGCCACCAGGCGGTTCGGGAAGTTGCGCAGCAGGTCGTCGATAGCCGTGTCTGCCTGATTCAGCGCATCCTGAACGCCCCAGTGCAGCAGCGGTAAATCGGCTTCGTTACGTCCTTCATCCTCATAACGCTTCAGCGCTGCCGAGGCCAGATAGAGCTGGCTCAGGATATCGCCAAGGCGCGCCGAAATGCGCTCGCGGCGTTTCAGGCTGCCGCCCAGCACGGACATTGAGACATCCGACAGCAGTGCAAGGTTGGCACTGACGCGGTTCAGATGCTGATAGTAACGACGGGTGGCATCGCGAGTCGGCGAGGCGCTGGTGCGGCCACCCGTGAGTCCCAGCCACAGGCTGCGCAGCGTATTGCTGCCCACGTGGCCGATATGGCTGAACAGCGCCTTATCAAAGGCTGTCACATCATTATTCTGCGCTGCCGCCATCTCTTCCAGCACGTAAGGGTGGCAACGAATAGCACCCTGGCCGAAGATAATCATACTGCGGGTCAGAATGTTGGCGCCTTCCACCGTAATGGCAATCGGCGCCCCCTGATAAGCGCGGGCAAGGAAGTTGTTGCTGCCGAGCATAATGCCTTTACCGCCCGCAATATCCATGGCGTCAACAATTGCCCGCTGACCGCGATGAGTACAGTGGTATTTCACGATGGCGGACAGCACCGCCGGTTTTTCACCAAGCATAATGCCACTGGTGATCAGCGTGGCGGCGGCATCCATCACATAGGTGTTCCCGGCGATGCGTGCCAGCGGTTCTTCAATCCCCTCCATCTTGCCAATCGGCAGGCGGAACTGACGACGAATATGCGCATACGCGCCAATCGCCAGTGCAATGCTTTTCAGGCTGCCGGTGGAGTTGGACGGCAGAGTAATGCCACGGCCCACTGACAGACACTCAACCAGCATTCGCCAGCCCTGTCCGGCCATTTCCGGGCCACCGATAATAAAATCAATCGGCACAAAGATATCCTGGCCGCGTGTCGGGCCGTTCTGGAACGGTACGTTGAGCGGGAAATGCCGTTGACCAATTTCCACGCCCGGTGTCTGCGTGGGGATCAGCGCACAGGTGATCCCTAACTCTTCCGTTTCGCCCAGCAAATGGTCGGGGTCAGAAAGCTTAAACGCCAGGCCGAGCACAGTGGCGATAGGGGCGAGGGTGATATAGCGTTTGTTCCAGGTGAGGCGCATACCCAACACCTGCTGACCTTCCCATTCACCCATGCATACCACGCCAACATCCGGGATGGCACCGGCATCGGAACCCGCTTCCGGGCTGGTCAGGGCAAAGCAGGGGATCTCCTGGCCGCTTGCCAGACGAGGCAGGTAGTGATCTTTCTGCGCTTCGGTCCCGTAATGCTGGAGCAGTTCGCCCGGGCCAAGGGAGTTAGGCACACCCACCGTGATCGCCAGAATCCCGGAAACCCCTGACAATTTTTGCAGCACGCGCGCCTGAGCGTAGGCCGAAAATTCAAGGCCGCCGTACTCTTTCTTGATAATCATGGCGAAGAAGCGGTGCTGTTTGAGATACGCCCACAGCTCAGGCGGCAAATCGGCCATTTCATGGGTGATCTGGAAGTCATTTGCCATACGGCAGGCTTCTTCTACCGGACCGTCAATAAACGCCTGCTCTTCCGGCGTCAGTCGCGGCTGCGGATAGGCATGAAGTTTTTTCCAGTCCGGTGTACCACGGAACAGATCGCCTTCCCACCAGGTGGTACCGGCATCGATGGCTTCTTTTTCGGTGCGTGACATCGGCGGCATCACTTTCTGGAAGGTGTTCAGCGTGGGTTTGCTGAACAGCGCCTGGCGCATGGGCAGGAGATTAAATGGCAGCAGAATAAGCACCAGCGGGACCAGCAGCCAAAGTGTCCACAGCCCTGCCAGTCCGAGCACAGCGGTCCAGAGCAGCAACGCAGCACTGGCAGCCAGCAGATTAATACGGTGATAAAACAGGGCGCCAATCAGCACGATCGTCGCCACAATACTGAGAACCATCATAACATGTGCTCCGTAAGTAGTAAGAGGTCCGACCTGTTGGGTATATGTTTAGATTACCACGGCGTCAGGTGCAATCTGTTTACATAATAATTACAACCTGGCTCACAAAGCGGTGGCACGAAGCGTTAATCCCTCTGGGGGGCGGGGAGATCGCTTCCCGGCTCTCTGGCAACTTGATAAACTCCTACAGTAACTCTTTCCTAAAAGGACATCCCTATGTATCAGGACATCATTCGCGCCGAGCTGAACGAAGCGGCAGAGACGCTGAATAAATTTCTTAGTGAAGATGCAAACATCGAGGCGATCCAGCGTGCGGCCGTGCTGCTGGCTGATTCATTTAAAGCAGGTGGTAAGGTTCTCTCCTGTGGTAATGGCGGTTCCCACTGCGATGCGATGCATTTTGCTGAGGAGTTGACGGGGCGCTACCGTGAAAACCGCCCTGGCTATCCGGCGATCGCGATTTCTGATGTCAGCCACCTGTCCTGCGTCAGTAATGACTTTGGCTATGATTTTGTTTTCTCACGCTACATTGAAGCGGTGGGGAAAGCAGGGGATGTGCTGTTAGGGATCTCCACATCGGGTAACTCCGGTAATATTATTAAAGCGGTTGAAGCTGCGCGTGCCAAAGGGATGAAAGTAATCACCCTGACCGGTAAAGACGGCGGCAAAATGGATGGCGTGGCCGACGTAGAAATTCGTGTGCCGCACTTCGGTTATGCTGACCGTATTCAGGAGATTCACATCAAAGTGATTCATATCTTGATGCTGCTCATCGAAAAAGAAATGGTCAAATAATCCCCTTCATCTTTCACGCCGCAGGTGCGTTAGCTGCTCTCGTGAACCCCGGTCACTTACTCGTGTAAGCTCCCGGGGATTCACTCGTTTGCCGCCTTCCTGCAACGTGAAATCCATTGGGGATAGAATCTATTTTCACGAGGTAATCCTGTGTGCGAACTACTTGGGATGAGCGCGAACGTCCCGACGGACATCTGTTTTAGTTTTACCGGGCTGGTGCAGCGCGGTGGCGGAACGGGCCCGCATAAAGATGGCTGGGGCATTACCTTTTATGAAGGGAAAGGCTGCCGCACATTTAAAGATCCGCAACCCAGTTTTCAATCGCCGATTGCCCGACTGGTGCAGGAATATCCGATTAAGTCCTGTTCGGTGGTGGCGCATATTCGCCAGGCGAACCGGGGTGAAGTATCGCTGGAAAATACGCACCCGTTTACCCGCGAACTGTGGGGACGTAACTGGACTTACGCGCACAACGGGCAGCTTAAAGGCTATAAAAACCTGGATACCGGCCCTTATCGCCCCGTGGGTGAAACCGACAGTGAGATTGCCTTCTGCTGGTTGTTGCATAAGCTGACCACTCGCTATCCGCGTACGCCGGGCAACTGGCCAGCCGTCTTCCGCTACATTGCGGAACTGGCGGCAGAGATGCGTGAGAAAGGGGTGTTTAACATGCTGCTGTCAGATGGCCGCTATCTGATGGCGTTCTGTTCGACCAATCTGTTCTGGATCACCCGACGTGCCCCGTTCGGCAAAGCCAAATTGCTGGATCAGGATGTGGAAATTGATTTTCAGAAGCAGACCACGCCAAATGACGTGGTCACAGTGGTGGCCACTCAGCCGCTGACGGCGAATGAAACCTGGCACAAGATTGAGCCAGGTGAATGGGCGTTATTTTGCCTGGGTGAGCGCGAGCGCTGATTCCTGTACGGCTGAGTTGCCTGTCATCGGGCGGCTCAGTACGTACTTGCCATCGCTAACGTTGACCGCCGGAGGCTGTTTGGTCTGCACGAACTGCGTGTAACCCGGCTGCAATTGCTTCCAGAAATTGATGTAAGTGGAGTAGCGATGGCGCTGCATGTTGCTGTCGGTCATGCGGAACGGATAAATACTGACTTCAACACGTGGCTGGCCATTGCGCAGCGCGGCTTCCACATAGTGATAAATTTCATCCATATAGGCATCGGTCATGGCATAGCAGCCAATTGACACGCAGTTGCCGTGGATCATCAGATATTTCCCCTGATAACCCTGCTGGCGATCGTATTCGTTCGGAAAGCCGACGTTAATCGCACGATAAAAGCGGCTGTCTGGTTTTAACTGGGAAAGTCCCACGCTGTAAAAACCTTCCGGACTTTTGAAGTCGCCCTGTACGCGTTTTGGCCCCAATCCACCCGAAAAATTACAGATGCGGTAGCTGTTAAGCAGGCGGAATTCGTTGCCGATTTTGCCGTACAGTTCCAGCGTGCGTTCTTCTTTGAAGATTTGCAGGTACACGGGGGTACCAATCAGTTGTTTCTTTAACTCTTTGCTTACCGGGGCCAGTGGGGTAACCGAATCCGGTACGCTGGCGAAGACAACGGCTGGCAGAAAAATCATCGCAAACAGCAGTGCGATTTTGCCCATTCTGGTTCCCTTGAAATGTAGGGGTTGAAAGCAACGCCGGAAGGCGTCTGTACTGACAATATCGGATAATTCCGCTATCGCTGCGTCACCTTAGCATTGTCTATTTTTTTATCAAGATAGCGAAGAATAAAAACCTTAATTTATGTGCGTTCCGTTGCGTATTGAACTCTGGCTTTTTGACTGTATACTTATACAGTATTATCGGAGGGGGCTATGCGTAAAATCATTCACGTGGATATGGACTGCTTTTTTGCCGCAGTGGAAATGCGCGATAACCCCAGCCTGCGTGATATCCCCATCGCGATTGGCGGCAGCGAAAAACAGCGCGGCGTCATCAGCACGGCGAATTATCCTGCGCGGAAATTTGGTGTGCACAGTGCGATGTCAACGGCGATGGCGCTTAAGCTCTGCCCGCACCTGACGGTGATTCGGGGCCGCTATGACGCTTATAAAGAAGCCAGCGCCCATATTCGTGACATCTTTTCCCGCTATACTGCCCTGATTGAACCCCTGTCGCTTGATGAAGCTTACCTGGATGTCACTGACAGCCAGCATTGCCATGGATCGGCCACGCTGATCGCGCGTGAGATCCGCGATACGATCCAGCAGGAGCTGAATCTCACCGCATCAGCCGGGATAGCGCCGATTAAATTCCTGGCAAAAATCGCCTCCGATATGAATAAACCTAACGGCCAGTTTGTCATTACGCCGCAGCAGATGCCTGACTTCCTGCTGGCCCTGCCGCTGGCGAAAATTCCCGGCGTGGGAAAAGTCACGGCGCGTAAGTTAGAAGAGATGGGGCTGAACACCTGTGCCGATGTGCAAAAAACCGATTTGGTCACCTTGCTGAGGCGGTTTGGTAAGTTTGGCCGCGTGCTGTGGGAGCGCAGTAATGGCATTGATGACCGGGAAGTCATCACTACCCGTGAGCGTAAATCTCTTGGCGTGGAGCGGACGCTGTCGGAGGATATTCATAGCTGGGAAGCCTGCCTGGAAATTATCGACCTGCTGTACGATGAGCTGGCACGACGGCTGGATAACATTAAGCCGGATCGCCAGATTGCCCGTCAGGGCGTAAAACTGAAGTTTAATGATTTCCAGCAGACCACGCAGGAGCATGTCTGGCAGGTACTGAATAAGGCCGATCTGATTGAGATTGCGCGAAAAAGCTGGGATGAACGGCGTGCAGGGCGCGGCGTGAGGCTGGTGGGATTGCATGTGACGCTGCTGGACCCGCAGCTGGAAAGGCAATTGTTATTGGGATTGTAAGAGCGTGTCAGGCATACCTGACCCCTGCGAGTGTCGCGATTGTGACAGGGCGCGGGGCATGCCTGTATAGAGGCTGTCGTAGGGGCGAGGCAGGCCTCGCCCGTATCATATGCGCAGCATTACTTAACCGGGATCGCCTTCAACAGCGCAGTCAGCAGCTGCCAGTACAGGTCAACGCTTCCAATATGCACCTGCTCATCCGGGGAGTGGGGTCCGGTGATGGTCGGGCCAATCGATACCATGTCCATCTGTGGGTACGGTTCTTTAAACAGACCGCACTCCAGACCGGCGTGGATAACCTGGATGTTCGGGGTTTTATCGAACAGTTTTTCATAGGTTTCACGCACCAGCGCCATCACCGGTGAGGTGGCATCCGGCTGCCAGCCTGGATAGCTGCCTTTGGCGAGGGTTTTCGCCCCGGCCAGTTGGCCGAGCGCAGTGAGCATTTCCACCACGTACTCTTTGCCGCTGTCGATCAGTGAACGGATCAGTGAGTTGATCTTCGCTTCATTGCCTTCAAACGTCACCACACCGACGTTCAGTGAGGTTTCCACCACGCCTTTCATCACGTCTGACTGACGGATCACGCCATTCGGCATGCTGTTCAGCAGGGCGATAAACGCATCACGGCTGGTGGTGCTCAGAGCCTGCTCCGCATGGGCCAGATCCTCGACCACCACGGCAATGTTTTTCTCTTTCAGGCTCAGCTCATTTTGCAGCGTCAGCAGATAGCCGGCTGCCAGTGACTTCAGCTTATCGAGGCTGGCAACAGGAACCGCCAGCGTGGCGAAGGCTTCACGTGGGATCGCATTGCGCAGCGTACCGCCGCTGAAATCCACCAGACGCAGGTCAAGATCCGCCGCATGGGAGAACAGGAAGCGCGCCAGCAGTTTGTTGGCATTCCCCAGACCCACGTGAATATCACAACCGGAGTGACCGCCTTTCAGGCCTTTCAGCGTCAGTTTCACCGTCTGATAACCGGCCGGAACCGCTTCACGGGTCAGCGGCAGTGTGCTGGTAAAGTCGATACCGCCAGCACAACCCATATAGATCTCACCTTCCTCTTCGGAATCGGTGTTAATCAAAATATCGGCCTGCAACCAGCCTGCTTTCAATCCGAAGGCACCGACCATGCCGGTCTCTTCGGTCATGGTCAGCAGCACTTCCAGCGGACCATGTTCCAGGCTGTTATCAGCCAGCACGGCCAGAGCTGAAGCCATACCAATACCGTTATCGGCACCCAGCGTGGTGCCGCGTGCTTTTACCCACTCGCCATCGATCCAGGGCTGAATCGGGTCTTGGGTAAAGTCATGCACCGTGTCGTTGTTTTTCTGCGGCACCATATCAAGGTGCGCCTGAAGCGCCACGGGTTTACGATTTTCATAACCCGGCGTGGCAGGTTTACGGATCAGGATGTTACCCACCTGGTCGCGCTCATTCCAGAAACCCTGCTCCGTCGCCCAGGCGATCACATGGGCAGCCAGTTGTTCTTCATGATAAGAAGGATGGGGAATGGAGCAAATTTTGGCAAAAATATCCCACAAGGGTTGTGGGGATAATTGAGACAATTCAGACACGATAACTCTCCTGTGTCAGCACTCCCTTTCTGCCGTGCAGGCAGGAAGCATGCGCTGATATCGGTTGGAAAATTCCCGTCAGCGAATCTGACGCGATGGCAAAAGAATATCACCGATTTCTGACACATGCTCACGATGCCCCAGGAAAAAAGGGGGATACAAGGTGCAGCGGGCTGGTTTTTAGCGCCTCAGATCACTATAATTTCGCGCAACCGCTCCCCTTGCACAATTTTTAAGCCAATTTCATTGGCCGGGATTCTTTTAATGAGTGAAAAATACATCGTCACCTGGGACATGCTGCAAATCCATGCCCGTAAACTGGCCGAGCGCCTTCTGCCCGCTGAACAGTGGAAAGGCATTATTGCCGTCAGCCGTGGTGGTCTGGTACCTGCCGCCTTACTGGCGCGTGAGCTGTGTATCCGCCACGTCGACACGGTTTGCATCTCCAGCTACGACCACGATAACCAGCGCGAAATGACCGTGCTGAAGCGTGCAGAAGGGGATGGTGAAGGTTTCATCGTGATCGATGACCTGGTGGACACCGGCGGCACTGCACAGGCTATCCGTGAGATGTACCCGAAAGCGCATTTCGTGACGATTTTCGCTAAACCAGCCGGACGCCCACTGGTGGATGATTATGTTATCGACATCCCGCAAAACACCTGGATTGAACAGCCGTGGGACATGGGCATTGCCTACCTTCCCCCGCTGGTAAAAAGCTGATTGATTCACTCTGTCATCAGAGACATTTAGTGTGTTAGATCAAAACACGCCCGATTCTGTCGGGCGTGTTTGTTTTTACCCTTCGCGTGAAACTCCCTGCTACGGTAGACTCAAATCCTACCCGTACGCCAGAGGAACGCCCTGTTATGTCGCCGAAAAACCTCAGCGAAGAACTCTTCAAGCCGCGTTTTAAACACCCGGAAACCTCATCGCTGGTGCGACGTCTGCATCATCATCGCCCGTTGAGCATCCAGTCTGCGCTGGATGGCGAAACCCATGCCGGCTGGTATCGGATGATTAACCGCCTGCTGTGGACCTGGCGTGGACTGACGCCGCAGGAAGTGAGTGAAGTGCTGGCACGTATCGCCGTCAGCACCGTTGAACATACCGATGATCAACTGCTGGATACGGTGATTGGCTATCGCGGCGGCAACTGGATCTATGAGTGGTCAAAGCAGGCGGCGCTTTGGCAGCAGAAGGCCACCGAATGTGATGATGACGCGCAAGCGGGCCAGTACTGGCTCCATGCGGCACACCTTTACAGCGTGGCGGGCTATCCGCATCTGAAAGAGGATGAACTGGCAGAGCAGGCGCAGGTGCTGGCCAGCCGCGCTTATGAAGAAGCCACCCACCGTCTGCCTGGCGAACTGAAAGCACTGGAGTTTGCTATTGCTGGTGGCAGCCCGGTGACCGGTTTCCTGCATATGCCGCCGGACGTGAAAGCCCCTTATCCGACGGTGCTGCTGTGTGGTAGCCTGGATGCGCTGCAAAGCGACCATTACCGTCTTTTTCATGACTACCTTGCCCCGCGTGGCATTGCGATGCTGACGCTGGATATGCCATCGGTGGGCTTTTCCTCTAAATGGAAACTGACCCAGGATTCCAGCTTCCTGCACCAACAGGTACTGCGTCAGCTGGAAAATGTGGCCTGGGTTGATCACACGCGCGTCGCCGCCTTTGGTTTCCGTTTTGGGGCTAACGTGGCGGTCAGACTGGCCTATCTGGAAAGCCAGCGCTTGCGCGGCGTAGCCTGCCTTGGGCCAGTGGTACACAGCCTGCTTAGCGATACCAACTTACAGGATCGCGTACCTGAAATGTATATGGATATGCTGGCCAGTCGCCTTGGCATGTCAGGGACATCCGACAGTGCATTACGCACTGAACTGAGCCGTTTCTCACTGAAAATTCAGGGACTGCTGGGCCGCCGTTGCCCGACGCCGATGCTGTCCGGTTACTGGGCTCATGACCCGTTTAGCCCGGAAGAAGAATCACGGCTGATCACCAATTCCTCCAGCGCCGGGCGTTTGTTAAAGATTAACACCTCCCCGGCGATGGCGAATTTTGATAAAGGCCTGCGTGACATTTGTGACTGGCTGGCGCAGCGCTTAGACGTATGAGTTGCTAATATTCAATAGTTTGCTACAACTATAGACTCAATTATGGAGGTTTTAACGATGACGTTACCGAGTGGACATCCTAAGAGTCGGCTGATCAAGCGCTTTCACTCTTTGGGTCCTTACATCCGTGAAGGCAAATGTGAAGGCGACCGCTTCTTCTTTGATTGCCTGGCCGTTTGCGTCAATGTGAAACCTGAACCGGAACTGCGTGAGTTCTGGGGCTGGTGGATGGAGCTGGAAGCCCAGACTGACCATTTCACCTATGAGTATCACTTTGGTCTGTTTGATAAAGAAGGCAACTGGAAGCCGAGCACGGTAAAGGGTAAGGATAATAATGCCCGTCTTGAAGAGACGTTACGTAACTTCCATGAGCGTTTAAAGGCGCAGTTAGCAGAGATCGAGCTGGGCCTGGTCCCGGCAGCCGGTTTTGCTGACAAGCCGGTTAAACTGACCGCGTAGTCCTGCCTGTTCATTCCTGACCCCCCATAAGAAAAGGCTGGATTGCTCCAGCCTTTGTTTTAGACACATAACGAGGGGTAAATCATTTATCGCTGTGGCAGTGGCGTGTCACAGCGTCAAAGGGATTAGAACTGGTACATCACACCTACAGCAACGATATCGTCGGTGTTCAGGTTCAATTTGTTGTCATCGCTCAACAGGTTAACTTTGTAATCGACAAAGGTAGACATGTTTTTGTTGAAGTAGTACGTCGCACCGATATCAACAAATTTGTACAGATCAGCATCACCAACGCCATTTTCCATATCTTTGCCTTTCGTCTGCACATAGGCCAGTGATGGACGCAGGCCCCAGTCGAACTGGTACTGTGCCACAACTTCAAAATTCGACAGTTTATTCACATAACCTGACACGGCGGTTGTTGTGCCGTTAGCCTGAGTGAAGGTTGCGCCGCTGTTGATTGGGTTCATGTTACGCGTTTCAGCGTAGGTCGTTGCCAGGTATACACCGTTGTTGTCATATTTCAGACCGGTTGCCCAGGCTTCCGCTTTGTCACCAGAACCGAATGCCGCATTTTTCTGGCCAAGGCCTGGTGTAGTCTCATTGGCGATCAGGCGGTTAGAAGAAGAAAATGCCCCATTGACACTCAGACCATCAATGATTTTATAAGAAAGAGATGCGCCGTAACCATCGCCGTTACTCACGTTACCCGCACGTGTTGATGAAGCGTCGTTTTTACCCTGATACTGCAAGGCAAATTTCAGACCATCGACCAGACCGAAGAAGTCGTTGTTACGGTAGGTCAGCATGCTGTTACCACGGGTCAGCATATAGGTGTCAGCGCGGGTGTAACCGGTGCCGCCGAACTCAGGCATCATATCGGTCCAGGCTTCCACGTCGTAGATCACACCGTAGTTACGGCCGTAGTCGATAGAACCAAAATCGTTCAGTTTCAGACCGGCGAAGCCCAGACGGGTTTTGTTACCGGCTTGCGCATCAGCACCGCCTTCTGAGTTGCTGGCGCTGAAGTTGTATTCCCACTGGCCGTAACCGGTCAGTTGGTCGTTAATCTGGGTCTGGCCCTTGAAGCCGATACGGACGTAGGACTTGTCAGCGTTGTTGCTGGCATTGGTGTCCGCTTCACTCATGTAACGCATTGCTTTAACTTTACCGTAGAAATCCAGTTTGTTGCCGTCTTTGTTATAGACTTCTGCGGCTTGTGCAGCGGTGGACAGGGCCAGAGCTGCGGTTAAGATTGCCAGTGCGCTTTTCTTCATCATTTTGCTATCAATCCCGAAAGAGTAAAAGTAATAAACGGCCCGAAGGCTCTGTTCGAAGCACGGACTTTTTACCCTTTCTCCATTAAAGTTTTATTACAGTTTTCAACACTTCTTGTTAATTGCGAACTTTTGGACTAGCAAGTGGTCAGGGCTTTTTCGCCCTTTTCCCGCGCTGGCTGTTGGCTTCGGGCACCACACCTGCTAAAACGTTTCTTTGTACTCTTTTTTACGAAATGGCAGGAAATAATGAGCAGCAGCCAGACCCTGGTGGTGAAACTGGGGACCAGCGTACTGACCGGCGGATCGCGTCGGCTGAATCGGGCCCATATTGTGGAGCTGGTGCGTCAGTGCGCACAGCAACATGCCGCGGGCCATCGGATTGTGATTGTGACCTCTGGCGCGATGGCGGCAGGACGTGAGCACCTTGGCTATCCTGAACTGCCCCCGACCATCGCCTCTAAGCAGCTGCTGGCTGCGGTGGGGCAGAGCCGTCTGATCCAGCTGTGGGAACAGCTGTTCTCGATCTACGGTATTCATATCGGCCAGATGCTGCTGACCCGCGCAGACCTTGAAGATCGCGAGCGTTTCCTTAACGCCCGTGACACCATGCGCGCGCTGCTCGATAACCATATCGTGCCCGTCATCAACGAAAATGACGCGGTCGCCACCGCTGAAATCAAAGTGGGTGATAACGACAACCTCTCTGCGCTGGCGGCTATCCTTGCTGGTGCCGATAAGCTGCTGCTGCTCACCGATCAGCAGGGATTGTTTACTGCCGATCCGCGTAATAATCCGGAAGCCGAACTGATCCGCGATGTTCACGGTATTGACGATGCGCTGCGTGCGCTGGCGGGTGACAGTGTTTCAGGCCTGGGAACGGGCGGTATGGCGACCAAACTTCAGGCGGCAGATGTGGCCTGTCGCGCCGGTATTGATACCATTATTGCGGCCGGTAACCGTCCTGGTGTGATTGGTGATGTGATTGCCTCCAACCCGGTTGGCACTCGCTTCCACGCCTTTGAAACCCCGCTGGAAAATCGCAAACGCTGGATCTTCGGTGCGCCTCCGGCCGGTGAGCTGGTGGTGGATGATGGGGCGCTGTCAGCCATTCTGGAACGCGGTAGCTCCTTGTTGCCAAAAGGTATTCGTGAAATTAGCGGTAACTTTTCCCGTGGTGAAGTGATCCGTATTCGCAGTTTGCAGGGGCGCGATGTTGCCCACGGCGTATCGCGCTATAACAGCGATGCCATGCGTATGATTGCCGGACATCACTCCCAGCAGATCAGCGAAATTTTAGGTTATGAATATGGTCCGGTGGCGATACATCGTGACGATATGATTGTTTCTTAAGGAATACGCATGCTTGAACAAATGGGTAAGGCCGCCAAGGCCGCTTCGTATCAGCTGTCGGTGCTGTCGACCGCACAGAAAAATCAGGTGCTGATGACGATTGCTGACCATCTGGAAGCGCAGAGCGCATCCATACTGGCCGCCAACGAACTCGACCTGGCAGATGCACGCCAGAACGGCATGAGTGCCGCACTGCTGGACCGCCTGATGCTGGATCAGACGCGCCTGAAAGGGATTGCCGATGATGTGCGTCAGGTGTGCCGTCTGGCCGATCCGGTGGGTGTGGTGATCGACGGCGGTAAGCTCGACAGTGGGCTGCGTATTGAGCGCCGCCGCGTGCCGCTGGGTGTGGTCGGCGTGATTTATGAAGCGCGTCCGAACGTGACCGTGGACGTTGCCAGCCTGTGCCTGAAAACCGGTAATGCGGTGATCCTGCGCGGTGGCAAAGAGACGTATCGCACCAACGGTGCCACCGTGCGGGTGATTCAGGATGCCCTGAAACAGCATGGTCTGCCAGCAGGTGCGGTGCAGGCGATTGAAAGCCCGGACCGTGAGCTGGTGAATCAACTGCTGAAGCTCGACCGTTACGTGGATATGCTGATCCCACGCGGCGGTGCCGGGCTGCATAAGCTGTGCCGTGAGCAGTCCACCATTCCGGTGATCACCGGCGGTATCGGCGTTTGCCATATCTATGTTGATCGCAGCATTGAACAGGATGCGGCACTGAAGGTGATCGTTAACGCCAAAAAACAGCGTCCAAGCGCCTGTAACTCGGTGGAAACCCTGCTGATTGATGCGGCGATTGCCGACACGTTCCTGCCTGCCCTGAGCGCCCGGATGGCGCAGGAAGGCATCAGCCTGCATGCGGATCCGCGCTCGCTGCCGCTGTTAAGCAACGGTCTGGCCAGCGTCAGTGCGGTCACTGAAGCGCAATATCGCGATGAGTGGCTGGCACTGGATTTGAACGTCAAGCTGGTGGACTCACTGGATGAGGGCATTGCCCATATCCGTGAGTACGGCACGCAGCACTCTGATGCGATTCTGACGCGCACCATCCAGAATGCTGACCGCTTCGTTAACGAAGTGGATTCATCGGCCGTCTACGTCAACGCCAGCACCCGTTTTACCGATGGCGGCCAGTTTGGTCTTGGCGCTGAAGTGGCGGTCAGTACCCAGAAGCTGCATGCCCGCGGCCCGATGGGCCTGGAAGCACTGACCACCTATAAGTGGGTGGCGTATGGCGACGATACGGTGCGTGTTTAACGGATAAAAAGAGGCGGTTGAAATGGTTACGCTTTCCCAGCTTTTACCCTTTGCCGCCATCGCCCTTGGGATGGTGTTAACCCCCGGCCCCAATATGATTTACCTGATCTCGCGCTCTCTTTGCCAGGGACGCAGGGCCGGGTACATCTCTCTGTGCGGTGTGGCGCTGGGCTTTATGTTTTACATGGTCTGCGCTGCGCTGGGGATTACGGCATTGGTGATGGCGGTGCCGATGGCTTATGACGCACTGCGCTTAGCCGGTGCGGCCTATTTACTGTGGATGGCATGGCAGGCACTGTTCGGGGGGAAATCCCCGTTTCAACTGCGCGATCTGCCGCCGGACAGCCCGCGTAAGCTGTTTACTATGGGGCTGCTGACCAATCTGCTGAATCCCAAAACGGCGGTGATCTATCTCACCCTGTTGCCACAGTTTATCCACCCGGAGCAGGGCAATGTTCTGGCGCAATCCCTGACGCTGGGCTTCACGCAGATCGTCACCAGTATGCTGGTGAACAGCCTGATTGTTTTTGCCGCTGGCACTATTGCTACCTTCCTTGCCGGCCGCCCCGGCTGGCAGAAAGCCCAGCGCTGGCTGATGGGAACGGTACTGGCGGGGCTGGCGGTCAAAATGGTGATGGATAAACGCTGAACGGGCCGCCCGGCAGGGCAGCCCACACGTCATCTATCCCTGTCGTGCATGCGCCGCCGCTTTGCGGAACAGGGCATCATCGGGCCGAACGCCGGTATACAGCGCAAACTGTTCCACTGCCTGAATAGCAAACACTTCAGAACCAGTAATGACAGTCTTCTTCTGGCTGCGCGCGTACTGTACCAGCGGTGTCAGTTCCGGTAACGCCACCACTTCAAAAATCACGCTGGCAGCATCAATAGTCGCACGATCAAATGACAATGCATCGGCATCTGCACCGCCCGCCATTCCGGTAGGCGTGGCATTGATCAGCAGCCCAGGCTGTAGCCCTTCCAGGTCAGCACGCCATTCAAAACCGTACAGCTCCGCCAGTTCGCGCCCACTGGTTTCGTTGCGTGCAATAATATAGCCCTGATGGAAACCGCTGTCTTTTAAGGCGCAGGCCACCGCTTTTGCCATGCCACCGCTGCCACGCAGAGCGAAGGTCAGTCCGGTGGGGACCTGATACTGTTTCAACAGGTTATGGATGGCAATATAGTCGGTGTTATAAGCCTTCAGGTAACCCTCGGTATTGACAATGGTATTCACCGAATTGATGGCTTTGGCGGAGGCGTCCAGCTCATCCAGCAGGGGAATGCAGGCCTCTTTAAATGGCATTGAAATGGCACAGCCACGGATACCCAGCGCCCGCACGCCGCCAATCGCCGCGCTTAAGTCTTTGGTGGTGAAGGCTTTGTAGAGGTAATCGAGATCGAGGGCGTCATAGAGATAGTTATGGAAACGGGTGCCAAAATTGCCGGGCCGTGCCGCCAGTGACATGCAGACCTGGGTGTCTTTATTCAGATTTTTGGTCATCGGGTTGTCTCTGTGAAGGGAGTGGCATCCAGCATGGACTAAAATCACGAGATAAAAAACTGCTGAATTCGCTGACAAATTTCCCCTTTTAAGCAGAACAGAGCGTCAAAGACGCTATTTATCTATTTTGTTGATTAATCAAGATTTCAGAGATTAAATTTCAACATTTCGTTTAGTTTTCTGGAGTGGAATGCTAACCTTCTGGGCGATAATCTCCTCACTGTTGAGAACCTGATTGATGACGGACAGAGCGTATTACCACAACGACAGCCTCGAAATGACCAGCGAAGTGATCAGCTGCCAGCCGGATGACAATGGTCAGTACCGGGTGATCCTCTCTTCAACGCTGTTTCATCCGCAGGGCGGTGGGCAGCCCTCTGACCAGGGAACGCTCGGGGGGATTGAGGTGGTGAAAGCCAGCCAGGAAGAGGGGCAGGTGATCCATCTGTTGGCAACCAGCGTGCCGCTCGGGCCGGTGGCGATCAAGGTTGATGGGCAGGTGCGCGTGCACCATACCCGCATGCACTCGGCCGGGCATCTGATCGGTGTCGTCGGCGAGCAGTTTGGCTGGTATGCCACCAAAGGTGATCATCGCCCCGGTGCCGGGCGCATTGTTTTTGCACCGGGAGAACAGCCTGTGAAAGCCGTGGACGTGGCAGAACTGGAGCGCCTGACCCAGGCGCTGGTGGCGGCAGATTTGCCACGCGTGCTGAGTGAGCAGGAAGGGATGCGTAAAGTCACCTGGGGAGCGCTGCCTGCTTACGCCTGCGGCGGTACGCACGTATTGTCGACCGCGCAGGTTGGCCTGGTGCGCATCACCAGTGCCAAAGAGAAGAAAGGGCAGTTATCCGTTCAGTACGAACTGGACTGAGGGTCAGCCGCGCAGTGCGGCGGCCATTTTTTGCAGGTGTTCAAGGCTGCTGGTGGCACCGCCGCAGACAATGACCAGCAGGTTTTGATAAGCGGCGATCTGCGGATGCTGGTCATAAACCACGGCAAGGCTGGCCCCGCAGGCCGGTTCTACCAGCACCCGGTGATCGTCAAGAAAGCGTTCGCAGGCGGTGACGGCGGCAAGATCTGACACCAGCAGGCTGTGTATCGGATGTTCACCGGCGCAGCGTAGCGCCTGGTCGCACACCCGCTTTGCGCCCAGCGAAGAGGCAATACTGCGGATCTCCGCCAGTTCGACGCTCTTCCCGGCGGCCTGCGCCGCATGGAAAGATGCGGCGCCTGTTGTTTCAACGGCCAGCACAGGAACGTCCTGCCAGCCATTACGCTGTAGCCCGGCCACCACGCCCGCCAGCAGGCCGCCACCGCCCACCGACAGCAGCACGGCGTCAGGTTTCATCCCGCTCTGCGCCACTTCATCAATCATCGTTGCGTGCCCCTGCCACAGCAGCGGATCGTCGAACGGATGCAGAAACGCATCCTGTTTGCCCGTCAGTGACTGTGCATATTGATTCGCTTCCTGCCAGGAGCTGCCGTGTACGATCACCTCAGCGTGCTCCTGCCGCAACAGTTCTTGTGCCCGCAACGGGGTGGTTTCCGGCACCACAACGGTGACGGGCACACCGAGATGGCGCCCGGCCCAGGCCACGGCCAAACCGGCATTGCCCCCTGACGAAGAGACAAAACGCTGTGCCCCCCGGCGCTGCCAGGTTTCGCAGGCAAGGCCAATACCACGGATTTTAAAGGAACCGGGCGGCTGTAACGCCTCCATTTTCAGCATCACTTCGCGGCCTGCCAGCAGGCTTAACGGGCGTGAAGAGAGAAGCGGGGTGGTGATATGCAGGCTCATAAGGTGCTCCCTGATTGTTCGTCGCGGATTTCATCCAGATAGTTGTAAATGGTGTAGCGGGTGACGCCCAGCGCTGCTGCGGCTTTCTCAATCCCGCCCTTGACGATAAACATACCGCGATCCTGCATTTTTCGAACCGCCGCCAGTTTGGCCTGCTTACGCGACACGCGCAGGTTGCCATTCAGTTCACTCAGCGAGTCAGCAATGATATCCGCCATTAGCTGCCCCATATCCACGCTCTCTTCTGTTTGAGGGGGCGGCGCGTCTGCGTTGAGCAGGCTATCAAGGCAGCGTTTCGCCGCCAACAGTTCGCTGTTATCAGTATTGATGCAGAGTGCGGCAAACGGCTGACCATTGCTGTCACGATAAAGTGCGGTCGCGCTGCGCAGGGTCTGGCCGTTTTTACCCCGGGTTGGATAGTCAGGGATCACTGTCGGCGTCGTATTGCTCGCCTGTGCGTTATCGTTGAGCAGCGCGCGCAGCCCCTGATCCTCTAAGGGAACAGCCAGTACCGGGCTGCCTGGCACGCGGCCGGTGATATGACCGTGAGTGATGGCCAGCACTGATTTTTCCGGGTGTTCCAGGTCATGCAGAACGATTTCTGTATTACGCCCAACCACACTGCCCAGGGCTGTGATTGCGGCGTTCAGGGTTTGCAGGATCAGTGCGCGTTCGCGGGCAATATCTGGGGAATGTGCTGTCATAATGACTCAACGAGGGTAAGAGAACAGAATGCAGTAGGTTATCAACAGGATGTTTAGCTATCAACATTTTGTTGATTTTAAGCGAGGGTATCGTTTAACAGGCCACTTGCAAAACCTGTAGGCGCTGATTATCTTAAATGCCATAAGGTGATGGTGTTCCACCTTTCCCAACCGCCCTGACTGTAAGGGCTGATGACGCCTGATAACCCTGACTCTGTTTAACCAGAGGTCGGTGTATCAGGCCGTGTATTATTTGCCTGTTGGCACCTTCCTCTCCATTTCTGAGGATTTTATGTTGAAACCATTACTGGCTGTCATGATTGGCGGCTGTGCGGGCTGCGTGATCCGCTGGTTGCTGGCCGTGCGTCTGAATAGCCTGTTCCCCAACCTGCCACCGGGCACGCTGCTGGTGAATCTGGTGGGTGGCTTTATTATTGGCGCAACGGTGGCCTGGTTTGTGCGCCACCCGGGGATTGATCCGGCCTGGAAACTGCTGATCACCACCGGACTGTGCGGCGGCATGACGACATTTTCCACCTTCTCGCTGGAGGTGGTGACGCTATTGCAGGCAGGAAATTATCTGTGGGCGATGACCTCGATTCTGGTGCATGTGCTCGGATCGCTGCTGATGACCTTCGCCGGGTTCTGGCTGATGTCTCTTTTGTTCTGATTTAGCGTGCCAGCGCACTGGCGCTGGCCTCATCAAACAATGACAGGCTTTCTATCTGCTCCAGCATGATCACTTTGCGAAAAGCCATGGCCGATTTCGGTTCTGAATCAAGCGTGATGCCATGTTCGGCATACCAGCGGCTGTAATTATGCTCAATGCATAAATTCAGGCTTTTGCCATCGCGGTAACCACTCAGCATCGGGATCAGCACGACATTGGCTGTCGCGACATTGTCATAAGAGGCGGCGTGGATCATACCGATATAAATACGCCGCGATTTCAGCGTGATCCAGGCAAGCTCACCTTCTTCCATGCACTGAAACAGTAATCCCTCAACGCCATTGGCGCGGGAGAGCTTCTTGTACAGCTTTTTGCGGCCAAAGCTATCCAGTCGGGCGCTGCCTGACCAGCTTGAACGGTAAATGCAAAAGGCCACAGCAAAGGTGAGCATGATGACCACGGGTGCCTGAATGCCTAAAAAGCTCCAGGTCATAAATTCGATTTGCCACTGATGATGCAGGCCATCTGCCAGTGACGGAATGGCGTTAAAGGTTGCCGATACGGCCAGCAGCACTAACCAGATCAGTCCGGTGGCCAAAACACCCTGCAGGACAAAAATGCAGCCATACAGCGCCACCAGGAAGTAAACATCCCAGCCAAATGAACGTTTGATTTTGAAACGTGTAGAGAGGTCGCGGCTGGTGTACCAGTAGCCGCAGACCATTAACACCATAAAGATCGCCGTTCCCATCTCAGGCCCTCTTCAGTGCATTAACGTGTCGGGCAAAGTCTTCATGGACTTCCGGGCTGGAAAAATTGACCATCGCGCTGCCATCTTCATCAATCAGAATACGTTCACCCTCTTCGATCGACTCAGCAATATCGCGTTGACTCATCACCTGCAACAGGGACTCGGGGCTGGAAAACAAAGAGCAAATAAAGCGGAACATAGTTTCTCCTCAACGGGTGTCGGGGAAGCCTGGCAGCAGAGTGGCATTTCCGCTATCAGATGAAGGCGAAAACACACTGAGGGATTATCTGGAAATCGCGATCATTTGCCTTATCTTGCGGTCTGTCCTGTTTACCCGGATTGGGGAGAGTGGTAATTTCATACGGATAATCTGATAAGGATAATAGCGACATGAAGCAACTGGTCATCGATATTTTAATGAAGCTCGCCAAAATGGATGTGGATACGAAAGAGCTGACAGCCCAGGTTGAAGCACAATCCCTGCTGATTGCCGCGCTGTTGTTGACCGCAGGCAAAGAGGGATCATCCTCGATCTCTGAAAATATTCAGAATGCAGTACTCACTGCGTCACGCAGTGGCGATGGCTTTCTACAAACTGATGTGGATTTGCTGTTGACCCATGTCAACCGCCTGCTGGCGGTGACCCGTTATGTGGATGATGCTGCATCAACAGAAGACAGCTAACGATAAACCTCCCCACACAGCAGCACCACATTGGGGCGCCGCTTTAAGATCCGTTCGGCCATCTCTTCACAGGCGTATCGGGTGGGATAAATATGCTCGGAAACCGGAAGTGCGTCACAAGCATCATATCCACAGGCACTGACGAGTAATACGAAGCCGATTAACATCACTCACTCCTTTGACCGATCAGGGACTGATATTCAGTATAGGCGACAAGTTAAGGTGCGTGTAATCCGCTTGTGCTGAGCTGTTTGGGTTACTGTTATTGCACCATTTCTGCAACTTCAGGAGCTTTTGTCATGCTGTTTCGCGGACTTTCTGCTTTCCCCATAACGCCTCTAAATACGTCTGGCGTGGTTGATATTCCTGCTCTGGAAAAACTGCTGCTCAGGCTGAAACGAGCGGGGGTCGATTCAGTGGGGTTACACGGCAGTACCGGGTTGTATGCCTATCTCAGTCGTGAACAGAAGCAGCGATCCATTGAGGCTGCAGTGGCCTGTCTTGGCCCGGACATCCCGGTGATTCCCAGCGCGGGAGCGCTGCGTACTGATGAGGCTTGCCTGTTGGCTGAGGATGCTGAACGCGCCGGCGCTCAGGGAATTTTACTGGCGCCGGTTTCCTATACGCCACTGCGTGAAGAGGAAGTTTTCCAGCACTATTCTGCCGTGGCGCAGTCCAGTCATCTGCCCATTTGTATCTATAACAATCCTGGCACGACGCACTTTACCTTCACGCAGGGCTTACTACAGCGGCTGGCAACATTGCCGCAGATACAGGCGCTGAAGCAGCCCGGACAGGCCGATATGCGTCAGAGCGATGTAGCGGAGCTGCGAGCGTTGTTTCCAACAACGTTTGCCGTCGGCTACAGCGGTGACTGGCATGCGGCAGGGGCATTGCTGGCCGGGGGCGATGTGTGGTTTAGCGTGCTGGGAGGATTATTACCGCAACAGGCTCTGGCGCTAACCCGTGCTGCGCAGGGGGGAGAGGTGGATCGCGTTGCAGAACTCAACCAGCAGCTGGCGCCGTTGTGGCAATTGTTTCAGACGCTGAGTAGCCTGCGAGTGATGTATGCCGCCGCAGATATTCTGGGGATTTGCCAGCCCGTATTGCCACGGCCGTTATTGGGGCTGAACAGTGCCGAGTGTCGACAGGTTGAGCAGGTGTTGCATGCATTACCGGATGTGGAGTGATGTAGCAGAAATGGCCCTGCGGGTTCGCAGGGCCATTGAAAGCTTTATGAGACCGGCTTTCTACTTGCTGTGTGAAAGAATAATTAACGTGAAACGGTAGAGGTTGTGGTGGTCGTTGTTCCGGTATTGGAGCCATCACCGCCGCCGGAAGTCGCGAGAGCCACGCCTAACAGAGCAGCGACTGCGCCCACGCCGACGGCATCTGAAGTGCCATCTGACATGGATGATGCGCTACTACCTGCTGCCTCACCTGCCCCAGTAACGGCCCAGGTGTTGGCGCTGCCTGCCAGTAATACCAGCAGAAAAACTGATTTAACATATTTCATTTTATTATCCTAAGGTCTGGAGACAGCAGGTGCTGCCAGAGAAGGATAATGAGATTTATTGTGTTGTGATATGGGCATCTCACAGCGGTTTCAGCGGGACTCCAGTCGCAGTGGCAGGAAAAAAGATCCAGTCATAACTGTTCTGTCTTCTTGTCACAATACTGTCATAGTGGGGATTAGCGCAGCGGCGAAAATGCGATGAGAACTTTCTCGCGCTGAGTACGATTAATACTGGCTGTGAAACGTGGCCGCCTGTGGCTGGAAAACCGCACTTATTTTCAGAATATCCTCTTAGCATCATTATTCCTTCCCTGGATGCCCGCGCAGTGTGCGATTAATCCTGGTTTTTGCCAAATAGCCCAGCTTTTAAGAACTTGTTAAGCCAGTTATGGCCTACTGAAGATTGCCGTATTGAAGCGAGGGTTTATGTTGCTATCTGCACTGTCCTATATCAAAAATAAAACCGGGTATCTCCAGGAGTTTATTGCAGACCCCCGTAAAACGGGCACGATTGCCCCTTCGTCTAAGGCATTGTGTAAAACCATGTCAGATGCCGTCGACTGGCAGCATTGCCTGCGAATTGCAGAACTGGGGGCAGGGGACGGTGTGTTAACCCGTCACCTGCTGACCCGAATGCGCCCGGATGCCAGCCTGCTGACGTTTGAAACGAACCCACGTTTTCATCCTCGGCTGGCGGCACTTGAGGATGCGCGTTTGCAGGTGAGTGGCGAATCAGCGGAGACGTTGTGCGGAGAGTTTGATGCGATTTTTTCCGGCCTGCCGCTGTTATCGCTGCCGCATGAGGTTCGTCATCGTATTTTGCAGCAGGCAGCCTCACAGCTGAGTGCCAATGGTGTCTTTATCCAGTTCCAGTACACCTCGCTTTGCGAGCCGTTGCTCTCCGGGTATTTCGCCTGGAATCGCACGCGAGTACTGGCGAATCTGCCCCCGGCATGGGTCTATCGTGGCCATTCGCTGGCGCAGTTACCCTGGGCCAGTCGTGGACGTTAAATGAGATTGATCTGACTCTGGCTTGTTATTGGTGCAGCTTTGCTATGCTTAATCTTTAACCCAAGAGGAGGACAAGATGAGCACTGAAGAAGCAGTACCAATTTCGAGTGAAGAAGAAGTGTGTACTATCATCGGTAAAGCCGTGGTTGACTTGAGTATTACGGGTCAGCCGGTTAACAAATCCACGCTGGGCTTAAAGCTGCTGGCGATGGCCGATCAGGATCAGGATGACGAACGTATTTTACTCTACTGGATTGCCCGCAGGGCCATCAATCAACCGCATAAATTTGCGGAGGCAAGGTTCTGATACTTGCCTTGTAAACGGTACATTTGCTACCGGACGACAACGGCCGTTCAGGCAATACCTGAACGGTCATTGCATCAGATAAGACGTTTCAGCCCCGGAACGCGGTCTATCAACGAGATTAGCAGTACTGACAGCAGATAGCTGACCAGCGCTATGGCTGGGATCGTCAGTACCGAAGAATAGTTATCAAAGCTGATGGGATACAACCGCATTAGCGTTTCCAGTACCAGCATGTGCACAAAGTAAACCCCTACGCTAAGCCTGGCCAGATTGCGGATGATCAGATTCACGCGCCGTGAAAACTGCAAAGGAGCATGCAGCAGCATAAAGAAGCAGGCCAATGCGAGTGTGACAATCGTGGGTGCTGAATAAAACAGGAAAATCTCATTAGGTTGACCAATGCTTTTCGACAGCGAATACCCCATCACTGCCGTTAATACTGCGCTGAGGATAAATATAATCGCCGCAATGGTGACTTTGGGCGACAGCTTATAACGACGAACCACCCCGCCAATAATATAAAATCCGGAGAGATAAACCACCATGTCGATATTGCTGGGCGTGGGTGCTATCCGGTTTTCCAGTACGGTCTCTTTGAAGTTATCAAATAACATATACACGGAGGCCAGCGCAAACCAGACGGCAATAATGTAGTTAATTCTCTTCTGACTTCCGTTTTGAATAAACGTATTCAGCAGCGGCGTCACCAGGAACAGCAGAATCAGGGTATAGATAAACCACAAATGCTCGTAGGCTGGGGTGCTCAGCAGATCCAGTAAGCTGAAAAGGGTCGTGCTGTCGTTGATTAAGCGGTCGTAAATAAAATAAATACCTGTCCAGGCAATCAGGGGTAACAACAAATTCAACACGCGAGTTTTCAGCGTGCTTAACAATGATTCATTTTTATTCAGTGAGATATAACCGGCGATCAGCAAAAACAAGGGAAATGAAATTCGTCCCAGCGCATCGTACATCACCGCGACTGACCAGGCGCTATGAAATGTGCTGAACGGTACCGCCGCCGTGTGCAACAGAACGACCAGATAAGTAGCGATGATCGTCAACAGTTTAATATTGAGGGTTTTCAAACAACGGTTTCCTTTGCCAGAGGGCTACACTGCATGGCATCTGCAGGTATTCACTGCCTTAAAGGTAACATATTTTGGGGCAAGTCTGATGTTTTACCTGCAAAAACGCCCGCAGTTTTAACTGCGTTGATTATTGATGATAATTTCCGGGGCGCAGGATTCACCCGGTTTGACGATGCGGAACTCTGCTTTACCCTTATGAACATAGATACAAGCCCGGCCCGCATCACCGCCATCCTGCTCCTGTGATAAAGAAATAACGGTTTTCTCTGCCATGGAAAAAGGCGTCAAAAGGATCAAACCCGCAAACAAGAGAAATAGCGGGTAGCGTTCAGTGAATTTTATTTTGTCGCTAAATTGCGACATAGCGTGCCCTCCATTAGCCTGTGTTAGGTCGTAGCCAATAAGCGCAGGTCACCATGACCTTTTCGCACTACGACCGTAACCTGTTATAAACCGGAGGCAATATCGGTGTTAATGGGGGCGCTTCTCTATGAGAATACTCTCATTTTATCTGGATCTGAAGTAAAGGCGGAAACAATTGCGTTCCCGCGCGAAGACACAGCGATTAATGCTGTAAAAACTGATGCTTGATGTGTTTGTAGAAGAAGGCGCCTTTAGAGGGAGCCGCCATAAAAAAATGCCAGGTCGTCAGAGGGACATTGCGATAAGTCGACGTCCCATGACCGAGTAATTCAACTTCCAGTATCCGTTTGTCAGCATCGTAGCCGACAGAGTGAATTGCAGATGAGGCAACAATTTGTCGTTTCATATCCCCTCCTGAACCAAATCGTGTGATTAAAATTTAACCTATAAACACGAGTTCATCTTGTCCTGAATCAAATTCATTGAGGTTTAGGCACATTAAGACAAGCGAGGCGGGGAGCGACAGAGAGAAGCGGATAAAAATGAGCCTCGGGAAGTGGGAAACCCAGCAACACTTCCTGAGGCCATGCAAATGCATGATTCGTTACAGGGCTACTGTACATGCCTCGCCAAACTTGTACAAGGATATTTTTTTTGCATAGATTTGGTGATTTGTATGGATAGGCAAAAAGGATGACGGAGGACGATCAAACTTGCTAAAGTGCTTTTTTTCACTGGTTTAGCGGAATTTGATATGTCGAATGAAATTGCACACCCGTCCAACAGCCCGAAGCAGGCTGCCTTACAATTGGTGATTGAACTGGTTCGCGCCGGGAAATTGAGCCCGTTGCAGGGCGATGCGGCCAATATGATCTCGATCTATGAGCAGTTTAAGACGCATTTTGAAGCTGAAAAACATAAGCACGCGTCTGACTCCGCGATTTCCTGAGACTCGTTTCAGATAACCAGACGTTCAGCTACGGGCAAGGCCCGTAGCTGAAATGCACTACTTTTTACTGACCAGATCGAAATAGAGCAGGCTGTTGCCCACGCCCTGATAGTCGCCCTGGACATTGTTGCCCAGCCCCACCTGTTTCTGCCCCTGTAATGACACCACATACGGCGAGTTTTGCTGGATGTCGGTTTGCAGTTCCTGATAAAGCGCCGTGCGTTTTTTCACATCGCTCTCTGCGGCGGCCGCACGTGTTTTGGCACTCAGCTCAGGAATAGTCCAGCCGACGCGCCAGGCCAGTGTTTTCGGCCCGCCCTCAACGTTGTAGGCGAAGGTGCTGGCGTTGCTGTTGGCATCGACGTAATCCGCGCCCCAGTAGATAAAGATGGACTGGAAGTTACGTCCACGCATTTTTCCCCAGAGCTCAGACTCTGCCACGGGCTGGATATCAATCTGGATATCCGCTTTGGCAAAGCTGGCCTGCAACGCCTGCGCCACGTCACTGTACGGTGGCTGATTGATAATGGTCAGAGAGAAGCGGGTGCCGGGCTTGATCCCTCCTTTCGCCAGAATCGCTTTCGCTTTTGCCACATCGTAGTGGAAAGGTTGGTTGTCCAGCGCGCCGTCAAAGCCAGCAGGGAGGAAGGTCTGATGTGTTTGATACTGGCCCTTTAACAGCTGCGTGGACAGGCTGTTGTAATCGACCAGCCAGCGTGCGGCCTGCCACAGCGCCGGGTTACCCAGCGCAGGTTGTTGTTTATCCTGAGTGTTGAAACCGAGGTAGTAAATCAGTGCGGAGGGATAGCTGGCAACACGCACGTTGGTTTGTTTTTTCAGCGTGGCGAACTGGTCTGCGCCCAGATCGTATGCCACATCTGCATCGCCCTTTTCCAGCAACAGTCTGCGTGAACCGGCATCGGCAACGCTTTTCAGCAGCACGCGTTTCAGATGCGGGGCTGGCTGTGCGTTAGGATTCTGTTCCAGCACCAGCGCCTGCTGCGGCACGTACTTGCTGATGGCATAAGGGCCACTGCCTGCCGAATGTGTCCTCAGCCAGTTATTACCGTAATCCTGCTGGCTGACGTGCTGTTTCACCAGTTTGCTGTCGACTGTTGAAGCGACGGCAGAGGTCAGCAGTCTCAGTGCCAGGTCGCGGCCGATAGCTGACTGCCACCGGAGCTCAAACTGCGTATCGCTCTTCCTGGTAAACTGCGCATCAATATTTTCCGGGGTCCAGCCAAACTCACCCAGAATAAAGACCGGCGTTTTGTTCAGTTTCACCGCACGCGTTAGCGAGTAAATCACATCGTCGCTGGTGACCGGATTGCCGCTGGCAAATTTTTTCCCGGCGTTGAGCGTGAACAGCAGACTGTGTTCGGTGCTACCTGCTTCCCATTTGCTGGCGAGTTCCGGGACCAGATTACGTTCATGGCGGATCTCCGGGGAGACCAGCGTTTGGTAGACGTTGCGCAGACTGCTGTTACTGACGGTTTCAAAACTTTCCGCCGGATCAAAGCTGATAATCCCGTCGAGCGAGATGGCCACCACCAGCGTATCGGCCGGAGTGGCAGCCTGGGCGCCATGGGTCAATGCCAGGGTACTGGCGATTAATAAAGGAAGAATCTTGTGCATGATGGAGTCCTGAATCGGGAGCGATATCAGGACTATAGGCGTATAACTGTGGATCAGAAATGCCAGATCTGACTATGGTTAGCTGTTAAAAACACAACCTGCTTTAACCGACGATGCGGCCCTGATCCATCTGTACGGCGCGGTCACACATGTGGTCGATCACGTCAGGATCGTGACTGACCAGTACCATCGTCAGATTGTCCTGCTGCTTGAGCTGATTCAGCAGGTTGAGGATCTCCGCCTGTACCGACATATCCAACGCTGAGGTGGGCTCATCCAGCAGCAGAATTTTCGGCTCAAGCAGCAGGGCACGCACAATCGCAACGCGCTGACGCTGGCCGCCCGAAAGCTGATGCGGGTAGCGATCGGCCAGCGCCGGATCCAGCCCAACGTGACGGAAACCCTGATCGATACGGTCATTAATATTATCCGCTTTAATCAGTTTCAGCGGCTCTGCAAGGGTGCGGCGCAGGCGATGACGCGGATGCAGGGAGGCGTAAGGGTCCTGAAACACCATCTGCACGTCGCGCCGAAGTTGTCCGGTAAACGGCTTACCCGGCAGCGCCTGATGGCCTGCAAGCTGCATCTCACCCTGCCAGTGTGGGTTCAGACCGGCCATGACCCAAAGCAGTGATGATTTGCCACAGCCGGAGGGACCCACGAGGCCAAAGCATTCACCCGGATTGACCGACAGCGTGACATCATGCACGACGGTACGCAGGTCGTAGCCCTGTTTGTGAGCCACGCTCAGTTGGGATAACTCAATCATGCTGTTGCCCTTGTGTCAGCGCCGCGCGATCCAGCACCGGCAGGGGTTTACCCCGGGTCGATTTATTTGGACGGCAGGACCACAGCGTACGGGTATAAGGATGCGTAGCATGCGGTAATTCGGCCGCTGCCAGCTGGTCGAGCACTTCACCCTGATACATCACCATCACACGCTCACAATGTTCGGAAACCTGTTGTAGATCGTGGCTGATCAGCAGCAGTCCCATGTCACGCTGTTCCACCAGGTTGCGGATCAGGCTGAGTACCTGATCGCGCATGGCGTGATCGAGTGCGGAAGTAGGTTCATCAGCAATCAGAAAACGCGGTTCTGCAATCAGCGCCATTGCCAGCATCACACGCTGGCCCATCCCCCCCGAGAGCTGGTGTGGGTAGCGCTTCATCTGTTCTGCGGGCTGTGGCAGGCCAACAGCATCCAGCATGTCGCAGACTTTCTCTTTGATTTCCGCCCGGCTGAAATGGCCGTGTAGCTTAAGCGGTTCTGCCACCTGCCAGCCGATGGTGCGCAGTGGATTCAGGGCATATTTCGGGTCCTGCATCACCATGCCAAGCTGGCTTCCGCGCAGCTGGCTCCAGCGCCGTTCGTTCAGCGTCAGGGCGTTTTCTCCGGCGATGCTCAGGGTATTCGCCTGTACCTGAAGAGACGGTGCCAGCAGCCCCATTAATGCACGCGCGGTCAGGGATTTGCCGGAACCGGATTCCCCGACCAGCGCCACGCGCTCGCGGCCAAGCGTAAAGCTGATATTTTTCACCAGCGCCGTACCGTCAGCGCTGCGGATCGTCAAACCGTCTGCCACGATGGGTGCAGAAGAATCAGTTGCCATTTCGGGTATCCAGTCGGTCACGCAGGCCATCGCCTGTCAGGTTAAATGCCAGGCTGGCAAACAGAATCGCACCACCGGGAACGGCGGCGACCCACCACTGGTCAAAAATCACTTTACTGCCTTCGGCGACCATAGAACCCCACTCGGCGGTCGGGGGCTGAATGCCCATGCCAAGGAAACCCAGGCCCGCCGCCGAGAGAATAATCCCGCCGAGGCTGAGAGCTGCACGCACCACGGCGGTGGGCAGGCAGAGCGGTAAAATATGACCAAACATCAGACGCAGACCATTAATTCCCTGCATGCGCGCAGCGGCAAGGTAGTCGCTGCGGCGCAGCGCCAGCGTTTCAGCACGTGCCTGGCGCGCAAACGGCGGCCAACTGGTGAGTGCCAGCGCCAGCGCGCCGTTCATCAGCCCAGGCCCCATCATGGCGACCAGTGCCAGTGCAATGACCAGATTGGGCAGTGACAGGAAAATATCAGTGATGCGCATCAGTACACGCTCACTCCAGCCGCCAAGATAACCGGCGCTGATACCAATAAGCATGCCAACGGGGATGGTCAGCACCAGGATCAGCGAGACCAGCAGCAGCGTAGGGCGGGCACCATAAATCACCCGGGAAAGCAGATCGCGGCCAAAACCGTCCGTGCCCAGCCAGTGGCTGGCGGACGGCGGCATCAGACGTATGCCCATTTCCTGGGCGTTAGGATCAAACGGGGCCAGCAGTGGGGCAAACAGCGCAGCAAAAATCAGCAGACCCACCAGGCTCAGCCCGAGGGTCAATGTGATATGACGACGTGGTCGCCGCGTGCGCGGTTTGACGCTTTCAGCATCAGAGAGAGATTGCGTCATCGTGTTCTCGGGTCGGTCAAATAGGTTAACGCATCGGCCAGTGCATTGATGGCAATAAAGCAGCTACCAATCAGCAGAGTGGAGCCGAGGATCGCCGGGGTATCGGAGGCGAACAGCGCCGTGGTCATGTAGCGCCCGACGCCAGGCCAGGCGAAGACGGTTTCCGTCAGCACTGAGCCTTCCAGCAGGGTAGCGTAAGAGAGCGCCAGTACAGTGATCAGCGTGCCACGTACGTTAGGAAAAATATGCAGCAGCAGAATGCGTCCACGGCTGGCACCTTTAGCGCGGGCCAGAGTGACGTACTCTTTACTGCTTTCTTCCAGCAATGCTGCGCGCAGCAGACGAGTAATGGTCGCCATCGATAGCAGGCCAAGCACCACCACGGGCAGCCACAGGTGGGCAATGGCGTTGCGGAACATCTCCATATCCCCGGAGAGCCAGCTGTCAATCAGCACCAGCCCGGTTTTCGGTTCAAGGGTATAAATCCAGATATCATCCAGACGACCAGGCCCGGCAGACCAGTGCAGCACGGCGTAAAACAGCAACAGACCCAGCAGGCCGAGCCAGAATACCGGCACCGAATAACCGAGCAGGGAGATCATACGCGCCACGTTATCCAGCACGCTGCCGGGTTTCCATGCGGCCAGCAGGGCCAGCAGGATGCCAAACACCGCGCCAAAGATCATCGCGCAGGTGGCCAGTTCAATAGTGGCAGGGAAGGTACGCAGCAGATCGCTGGCCACCGGCTGATTGGTGATGCTGGAAATACCGAGATCGCCACGGACTAAATGTTCCAGATAGTGCCAGAATTGCACTGGTACTGGCTGGTCCAGCCCAAGACTGGCACGCACCTGGGCATAGGTCGATTCGCTGGCGTGATCGCCGGCAATTTGCAGCACCGGATCAACCGGGGAAAGATGGGACAACGCAAAGGTGAAAACCAGCAGTCCGAGCAATGTCACCACCAGCGAAAGCAGGGCACCGAGTGCCCCACCGCTGCGACGCCAGAAAAGCCGGGCAGAAGGCCCGGCATTGTTTTCGGCTGCTGCCATTACTTGGTGACCTGGCTGTAGTAAACCATATCCGGATTAATCCCCTGCACGTAGCCTTTCAGATTATCGCGCAATGCCACCAGATTACGGGCCTGCATACCGATGACATACGGTGAATTTTTCTGCACTTCACGCTGCATTTTTTCATACAGTTCAACGCGCTTCGCTTTGTCGGTTTCTGCCGTGGCCGCCAGCGTCTGCTTGCTGAGTTCCGGAATGTGCCAGTTAGAGCGCCATGCCAGCGTTTTGCTACCGTCTTCCGGGTTATAGGCGAAGGCGGCGGCATTGGTGTTCGGATCGAAATAGTCGGCACCCCAGGCGTTCAGCGTGGATTCGTACTGGTGTGATTTCACGCGGGTAGCCACTTCAGAGCTGATGCCAGGCTGGACTTCAACTTTCACGCCACCTTTAGCGAAGCTGGCCTGCAAGGCCTGGGCAATGTCCAGGTACGGTGGCTGGTTGCTGACGGCCAGCTTAAAGCTGACGTTGCTCAGGCCTGCTTTCTTCAGAATTGCTTTGGCTTTTTCCGGGTCGTAGCTGTACGGGTTTTCGTTCAGCGCACCGAGGAAACCTTCCGGCAGGAACGACTGATGTACCTGGAACTGGCCTTTCAGCAGGTCGTTGGCAATGCCTTTATAGTCGAACAGGTAACGCGATGCTTCCCACAATGCCGGGTTTTTCAGCACCGGGTTGGCATCAATATTGAACTGAATGTAATACAGGGACGCCATCGGCACCGCGAGGGTTTTTACACCCGGCTTATCTTTCAGAGAGGCCATTTGATCGGCGCCCAGGTTACGCGCGATATCGGCATCACCCTGTTCCAGCAGCAGTCGCCGCGCCGCGGGTTCCGGTACGTTTTTGATTAACACATTCTTCAGCTTCGGTGCGCCGGCCGGAGAGGTCGGGTTCGCGCTGAATAACACCACTTCATGCGGAATATATTTACGGATCTGATACGGGCCGCTGCCTGCAGAATTCAGTGCCAGCCATTTGTTGCCAAAATCGCCTTTTTGTTCGTGGGCCATCACGGTTTTTTCGTCAACGATAGACGACACTGGCGCTGCCAGCAGGCTCAGAACGTAGGTCGGGCTGACGTCTGCGCTCCAGCTGATCTGCACATGGGTATCGTCGATTTTCTTGAACTGGGCGTCAACGTTCTCTTTGGTCCAGCCAAGCTGAGTCAGAATAAAGGACGGATCAAGGTTCAGTTTAACAACGCGTGACAGTGAGAAGATCACATCTTCAGGGCGCAGCGGGTTGCCGGAGGCAAATTTTGCCCCTTCGCGCAAAGTAAAGGTCATGCTGCGGTTATCGCTGCCCGGTGTCCAACTGCTGGCCAGCGTTGGTTTCAGGTCAATCGGGTTTTGCGGGTCAGACTGCACCAGGCGCTGATAAAGGTTGGTGAAAGCCTGTACGGAGGTCAGTTCAAAGCCGTCGGCCGGATCGAAGCTTTTTGCATCATCAATAGACTGGGCGATCACCAGTGTGTCAGCAGGGGTCGCAGCTGACGCAGCAAACGATGCTGCCAGTGCCAGGGCGATAACAGAAGGGACTGCAATTTTCATGACGTTTCCTGAAGTGACGTTTTTCGCGAGTGTAAGGGAACAGGGGATAAGAACAATAGTAGATTATTCGCTATCGTTATGCCTGAAAGTTATAAGTTGAAGGAAACGGTTATAGAACTAATGTGTACCAGGCATCATGGCTGGCTGAACATTTGCCACAGCAACGGAGCGATACTCAGCAGATTGTTAAGCATATGCAGAAAAATCGGCAGTTTCAGACCACCGGATACCATGCGTGCGGCGCACAGCAGTAGCGAAAGCACCATCAGGGCAATCACGGTTTGCAGATGGGCGTACTGGGTGTGCATCGCGGAGAAAATAATCGAGGCCAGCAGAGCACAGGCGATGCGCTGGCGCGGCGCCCACAGCAGGAATGCCTGCAGGATAAAACCGCGAAACAGGATCTCTTCAAATACCGGAGCCAGTATCACCACCGCAAAGGCAAACCATACCAGGGTCAGATCGCTATGGCTGAGCTGCTCGCCGATCCAGCCCTCCTGGCGCAGATAGAGTGACTGGCTGGCAATCACCGCCAGCAACAGACCCGTAAATAACAGCATCTGGCGCAGTTTCAGCTTGCCCAGAGGAATATCCTTATGATGCTGCTGATACCAGCGATAAAGCGGCACGAGGGCGGCGAACTCCAGCAGGCAGAGGATCGGCATCAGCAGGCCGCGACTTTTCAGCATCTCGAAATGAGGAAAACTGCTGACCATCACCGTAATGGCATACCAGACCATAAATACGCCTGCACAAAGCAGAGTGTGGCTGACCCGGTCGGTCGATGGTGTCATGGTCGTAAGGCTCTTTAGCGTCTGAAGGAGTGCGATGTTAGCAAGCACGACAGAGGCTGTCGAGATACGCCAGTTATGGCGGTTTACATCAAAATATCTAAATAGTTTCCTATTGTTGCCGATATTAATGAATAGCTTTTTTCTGGGGACAGGCACTGACGTTCAACGTACAGCGCCATAAGCGCGTCAAACGAACAAGGAAGGGTTCGAGTGGTTTCATAAAGGGGTTTTCATTATGAATCATCCTCCTGTGCTGGCGTATGAATTAGCCGATGGGCAAAAAGCCACGCTAGCCGCCCGCAGAACGTTGATGGCACTGGCGCTGCTGCTCATCAGTGCCCTGTTTCTTTCCATGCTGATGGTCGTGGGCGTGGCCTGGAATCAGAATCAGGAATCTGTCGCTCGGGAAAGCCAGCTCTTGCACAATGCCTGGCAGGAGCAGCAGCGTACGCAGGTGACGGAACTGCGTGACTATGCTTTCTGGCAGGAAGCCTGGCTGCATATGTACCTGACCATTGACCCTGACTGGGCGTGGCATCAGCAAAATCTGGGCCCCGGTTTGTTCAGTGAGCATCACTACAACGGCGTGTTTGTCGTTGATGTCGACAACCGCACGCGCTATGCCATGATCGATGGCAAGCTGTCTTCTCTCACTCTGGAAGCGTGGTTGGGCGATCGGGCGTTCCTGCTGGTCGAACGGGCGCGCCAGCAGATGCGTGGGCAAAAAGTCATCAGTGAAAATATCATGATGGGTGAAACCCCGGCGCTGGTAGCAGCGGCACCGATCACCCGAGGGAAAATGCCCCATGAAGAGACATTGTCAGCCACACCTTCAGTGATGGTCTTCGTTTATCGTTTTACCCCCGACAAACTGCGTGCATTCGGTAATGCGGTCGGCGTGGAAAATGCGCGCGTGCCGGACGATGCACACGATCGCTACACCTCACCTTTTATTGAAGAAAATGTCAGTCAGGGAGAGCCGCTGGTGCTGCGCTGGGACCCGAGCCAGCCTGGGCGGAATTTGTTGTTATTCCTGCTGCCGCTGCTGGCACTGGCGGCGCTGGTTATTGGCGTGGTCACGCGGCGTGTCATCAATCATGCCATGAATACGGCGATGTTATCGGATACGCGTTTCCTGCAATTGATGCACAGTCAGCGTGAGCTGGCAGCCAGTGAGGCGCGCTTTCGTGATGTGGCTGAAGCGACGTCCGACTGGATTTGGGAAACGGATGCCTCGTGCCGTATTACCTATCTTTCCCGGCGCTTTTCCATTGTGACGGGTTTTGGTCTGAATATGTCTACAGGCCGCTTGCTTGACGAAATTTTATGTCACGACGCGCTGGCGATCAGTGAGTGGGTGGCGCAGCAGCGCAGCGGAGGGCCACGCAGCCAGCTACGCTGTTATCTGCAATCTGTACATCACGGGCTGCGCACTTGTAGCCTGGTCGCGAAGCCGATCATGCTGCGTGGCAAGCTGTTGGGGTATCGCGGCACGGTGTCGGACATCTCGCATGAAGTGGAGGCGCAGGCACGGGTTCACTATCTTTCACAACATGATGTACTGACCGGGCTGCCAAATCGCTTGTTTATGCAGGAGTTTCTTCAGGAAAAATTGCGTTCACAGCCCACATTTTCGCATCCTTTGGTGATGATCAGCCTCGATCTCGACCGTTTTAAACCGATCAACGACACCTGGGGACATGCGGCAGGTGACAGCGTGCTGATTGACGTCGCGCGTCGCTTACGCGCTTGCCTCACTGCCGGCGATCTGGTGGCACGCCTCGGTGGCGATGAATTTATTCTGATTGCGACCGATCTCAGGACAACGGCAGATATTGAAGCATGCTGTCAGCGGCTGCTGGACGATTTGCACCGCGCCTTCTTTATTGGGGATCAGGAGCTGTATATCGGTGCCAGCCTCGGTATTGCGCGGGCGCCACAGGATGCCATGGAGGCGGATGAACTGCTGCGTCTGGCTGATATCGCCCTGTATAAGTCGAAACGCCAGGGCCGCGACCGCTGGGTGTTTTACACCGGAGAGATGTCGCAACTGCTGGCACGTCGCAGCGATCTGGAGCGTAAGCTGCGTCGGGGCATAGCTGCCGGTGAGTTACGGCTGCACTATCAGCCGCGTTACCATCTGGAAAGTGGCCAGTTGGAAGGTGCCGAAGCCTTGATTCGCTGGGCACAGCAGCCGCCCGCTCTGGTGATGCCGGACAGTTTTATTCCGCTGGCAGAGCAAACCGGCTTGATTGTCGAAATCAGCAACTGGGTGCTGCATCGCGCTTGCCACGATGCCACATCTTGGCCTCAGGCGCTCTCCGTCTCGGTGAATATTTCACCGATTGAGTTTCGCACGGGTAACCTGGCGTTGAGGGTTGCCGCCGCGCTGGAAAACAGTGGGCTTGAGGCTTCCCGACTGGAGCTGGAAATTACCGAAAATATTACGATGGATCACCCGGAAAGCGCCCTGGCAATAATGGGTGAGCTGAAAGCGATGGGGGTGAAAATCGCCGTGGATGATTTTGGCGCGGGTTTTGCCTCACTGAGCTATCTCAAGAGTTTTCCTTTTGACAGCATGAAAATGGATCGATCCTATATGGAAGGGTATCCACAGGATGCGCAGGCGCACGCTATCGTGGAGGGAATTATCGGGCTGGGTAGGGCTTTCTCTCTGGAGGTCACCGCCGAAGGTATTGAAACCCAGGAGCAACTGGAAGAGTTAAAACGCAGCGCCTGTTATGCAGGACAAGGGTATCTGCTCGGGCGGCCCGTTCCGCTGGAGGCATTCAATTTGCTGCTGGATAAGCCTGTAGCAGAGAGTGACGGCAGCGGGAGGGATGATTTGACGCGCTCCTGAGTGAGGCAGAAGCGCGGGCAGAGGGTTAACGGACTCTGACTGCAACCAGAGTCATGAAGACTGCAAAGGCGACAAAGATAACGAGTTCCACAGGACGCTCCTCTGTAAGGATTAGTCCTAAAATTATAGCTAATGATGAATTTCTTTATAAACAGGGTGTGCGCCTGATACGGGTAAAGCACACTGTCTCCTGGGTAAATCTGGCTGCGCATTAACGGTATAATCTGTTAACCTTTCAAAGGCATTGTCGTTTTATCTATGCTTTGAAAGGAGAAATAACCGTGAAACATTATGGGAAAATAACCGTGATTGCCGCACTAATGGCGTTGTCGGGTTGTCAGTCGGCCAGTGAAAAAACGGTGTCAGCAACGCCGGTCGATCCGGAGATGGACCAGTGTGGTGCATCGCAGTATCAGCAGTATGTGGGTAAACCGCTGTCAGCCATTGAATCTCTCCGTTTTGAACACGCGGTGCGTGCCATCCCTTATAACTCTGCAGTGACAATGGACTTTAATCTTAATCGGATCAATTTCATGGGTGATAAGCAGGGCGCGATCAGCAAGGTTTACTGCGGGTAACTGTGGTTGAAATCGCTATCCCGTTCAGTGCGGGCGGCCTGATGATACGGTCGCCCTGCGTCAGTAGTGCCATTTTCTAACCCACCAGAGTCGTAAACTAATGCCGACTGAGCTGGTCCAGCCGCTGGTCGTCCCCACCACGTCCCCATTTGCCACGATCAACAGTGTTGGCGTTGTCGTCACTCCCCAGCTCGCGGCGAGCTCGCCGTTTCGATCATTGACGACCGGTAACGTCAGATGTTGTCCGTTCAGGTAACGCACAATGTTGATGTCGCCACCTGAGCGATTGGCAATAGTCAGTACACGTGTCCGTTTGTCATTCAGACTCATCAGTAGTGGGAGGGTGTCATGACAGGTTCCGCACCAGCGGTCCCAGAACCAGACCAGTAACGGGGTTTTCTCACTGAGCTCCGCAAGCGTCAGGTTTTGACCGTCAATGGTATGCAGCATTTGTCCGGCGATATCAGCGGGAAGATCCGGGGCACGAATACCATCTATCAGACGAATAAATAGAATCAGGGATAAGAGGGGAAGCAGCAGATAAAAGCTGACCTTCTTAAATTGGTTTATCAGTGTGTTGTGCCAGTTGCGCATTGCCCGTCTCCGCCTGCGTACGGCGCTTATCTTAACGAGGCCATGACGAATGGCAATCGCCTGGCGTGTAAACATTCGTATAGGGAATAATGAATCACGGGTCGAGACGGTGGACTGTCATCTTGCTGCAACTTCAGTGGGGTAGGGTAAGGCAGCTGAAAAGTGATCTCCTCGTCACTCTGAAAATATGCAATGTTCGTCTTCTCCCGCCCTGTGCGGGATTTTTTTTGCCTGCGATGCCATGCATGAATAATGCTATCCCGTGCCTTCCAAAATCTGTGCCAGCAGGTTGCGATATCCTTCCAGTACGGATTCGTCGACTTCCCGTTCAAGACGGTCAATGACATTCGCAATAATGGCTTTATTACTTGGCGTCCTGCCTGACTGCATCAACTCCTGCATGATCGCTTCCAGCAATTCGCTCTCTTTCGGTGCATGAAATGACGGACTATTAAAATAATCGGTGATGGCGCGTCCGGCGCCGGGTAGTGGCTGACTCATGGCTAACCTCCACAAACGCGCCGTCTGTGGCCACATGGCCACTGAAGGGTGAGATAATGACGTCATCGACATTGAACCGGACTGTCAGAACAACAGTCCGCCAGTTGCCTGGAAAATAAACAGATAAGATTATTAATTACTCTAGATGGCGCGCGCTGGAACGCCAGTCACAAACAGTTTTTTTTTACTGCTGTTATCACGAAATCGGCAAGCTGTGGTAAGTGCTGATGACTTCCAGGATGCCATTAATCATAAACTGCACCCCCATGCACACCAGCAAAAAGCCCATCAGACGAGAAATAGCTTCAATACCGCCTTTACCGACAAGACGCATGATCGCACCAGAACTGCGCAGACATCCCCAGAGGATAAGGCTGACGGCAGCAAAGACCAGCGGTGGCGCCGCAGTAACCACCCAGGGGGAAAATGTGGTGCCATTATGAATTGTTGAGGCGCTACTGATAATCATGGCAATGGTACCAGGACCCGCAGTGCTGGGCATCGCCAGCGGGACAAACGCAATATTCACCGCTTTATGTTCGCTCAACTCATCCTTTTTATGCTCAGCTTCCACCGAGTGCTCGATGTGTTGCTGCGGGAATAACATGCGGAAACCCAGAAATGCCACAATCAGGCCACCCGCAATACGCAACCCTGGGATGGAAATACCAAAGGTATCCATCACCACATTTCCGGCGTAATAGGCGATGGCCATAATGAGAAAGACATAAAGTGAGGCCTGCGCGGCCTGACGGTTGCGTTCCTGATAGTTCATGTCGCCTGCCAGTCCCAGGAACAGTGCCACCGTCGTGAGTGGGTTTGCCAAAGGCAGCAGTACCACCAGGCCAAGGCTAATGGCTTTCATCAGTTCTAACATTGCTGGGATCCTTGCATGCAATTAAATAGGGGGGAGTAGACCATGATGCATTATACCCGCCGTGATGCGAAGCGTAACTGAATTACAACAGGCAGAATTGACTCTGCGTGGTAAGAAGGCCGGATGGAAATCAGTATGAGAGGTATGAGTTCGGTTGAGGTAAACAAAAAGTTAAAATTATTTTTTGTTTAAAATCAATTTGTTGTGTTTTTTATCTCGTTTTTATTATAGCAGCACTTGTACTCAGGCCTGGGTTATGAGTAAATGCTCCTGTCGGTTTTGATACAGACCCACGTATGCGAGCAATTTTAGTAAAGCAGTCTTCAGTTCAAGCGTTAGCCTAAGCTTCTTCCTGACTTCCTTCTGAGTGCCTCATAGTAACCCCTGTTGACAAACCCTGTGCCCACTGTGGCTTACTACAATTTTGAAGGAAAGACCCATGTCAATGACTGGTTTAGTAAAATGGTTCAACGCTGAGAAAGGTTTCGGCTTCATTTCCCCAACTGACGGCAGCAAAGATGTATTCGTACATTTCTCTGCAATCCAGAACGGCGGCTTCAAGACGCTGGAAGAAGGTCAGAAAGTATCTTTCACTATCGAAAATGGCCAGAAAGGCCCAGCAGCTGCTAACGTAACTGCTCTGTAAGATAGTGAATGTTCGTTAGTATGATACAGCGTTAAACCTGAATCATACGAAACGAAATCAAAAAACCCGCCTTATGGCGGGTTTTTTGCGTTTGAATACCGGCCGATTTTTTTTACTCACACTTTTTATCAGACACATACCGAGAATAACCTGACGACTCAGGGGAGTGTTGTTACACTCGAATCTCAGCTCTCCGCGACAGGTTATACGCACAGCACGATGGAATCCTGGAAAGTTAACCTCATCTCCGTCTGGTTCGGTTGTTTATTTACCGGGCTGGCCATCAGCCAGATTATCCCGTTTCTCCCGCTGTACGTTGAGCAACTGGGCGTTACGGATCCCAGCGCACTGACATTATGGTCAGGTCTGATTTTCAGCATCACCTTCCTCGTTTCCGCCATTGTCTCGCCCATGTGGGGCAGCCTTGCCGACCGTAAAGGCCGCAAGCTGATGCTGCTGCGTGCTTCTCTGGGAATGGGGGTGGTGATCCTGTTGCAGGCTTTTGTCACCAACGTGTGGCAGCTTCTGGCCCTGCGGGCGCTGATGGGGCTGACTTCCGGTTATATCCCTAATGCAATGGCGCTGGTCGCCGCGCAGGTACCGCGTGAACGCAGTGGCTGGGCACTGAGTATGGTCAGTACCGCGCAAATCTGCGGTGTTATTATGGGGCCGTTGATGGGGGGACTGCTGGCGGACTGGGTTGGGCTACAGGCGGTCTTCCTGATCACCTCCGGGCTGCTGCTGATCAGTTTCCTCATCACCTTGTTTCTGATTAAAGAGGGCGGCCCGCCACGGGTGAAGAAAGAGGACAAGCTTACTGGCAGCATGGTATTTCATACCCTCAGTCGCCCGGGATTAGTGATCAGCCTGTTCGTTACCACGCTGGTGATCCAGTTATGTAATGGTTCGATTAGCCCCATTTTGACGCTGTTTGTGCGTGAACTGGAGCCGAACGTACAGAATATTGCTTTTGTCAGCGGAATGGTTGCTGCTATCCCCGGTGTGTCCGCGCTGCTCTCAGCGCCAACGCTGGGCAAGCTCGGTGACCGAATAGGTGCCGAACGTATTTTGTTTGCAGCGCTGATTTTTTCCGTGGTGCTGTTTGTGGGGATGTCGTGGGCAGACAGTGCCGTGGAGTTAGGGATATTCCGTTTCCTGCTCGGCTTCGCCGATGGTGCGATGATGCCCGCGGTGCAGACGCTGCTGCTGCGCTATTCCAGTGACCAGGTGACCGGGCGTATTTTTGGCTATAACCAGTCTTTCATGTACCTCGGTAACGTCATCGGGCCACTGATGGGGTCGGCTATCTCCGCTGTCGGCGGTTTTCGCTGGGTATTTGCCGCGACGGCGGTGGTGGTCCTGGTGAACAGCGTGCAACTGATTTGGGTTTATCGTCAGTCCCGGCGCACCGCAGTGCTGCGCCGGGATGGGAAGGTCTAGCGGGCGAGCGACATACTCATCTGGTAACGATACTGGCGTTCAGACAACAGGAAGTCCGGGCTGACGCTCGGGCTCCAGGAGTCATCGCCACCAACGCCCATATGATAGCCATCAACAATCAGCCAGCACCCTGGTTCGTCACGGAGCAGATGACGGTGTGAAGTCTCGCGTAGCTGTTCCAGGCTGTGGCGGCTGAGTGAGAAATGGAACTCACCGTTGAGCCGCCAGTGACCGTAGGCCAGCTGCTGAGTGCCGCCGCGCAGGCCATTTTCACCGGGGAAGACATACGGCGTGCTCAATTGGTCAAGCGGCAACTGCCAGCGGGAGAACTCGGCTGCCAGTTGACGGTCAGGATAGTTTTCATGTGGGCCAAGGCCCAGCCAGCTTGCATTGCCGGCCACTTCTGCCAGCTGACAGCGCAGACCAATGCGTGCGGGTTCCGGCTGTCCGGCGGCAATGTCCACTTCAACTTCAATATGCATTACGCCCTGCGGATCAATCCGATAGCATTTACGGCTGAGGAAACGTAACTCTCCGGCAGACAACCAGGCGTGCTCTGTTCTGATCTGCACCCCATCACTCAGCGCATCGGCTTGCAAACGCAGCAACTGACTTTCCAGCTGATAATGGCCTGCTCGTTTCCAGCGTTCTACCCATGCGTGCGGATCGATACGTGTCACTTCGCTGATGCCGATATCATTATCAATGGGGGCGCGGGCAAAGAGATCGCGCAGTGGAGAGAGTAACTGGGGTTCACTGCCGTTCAGCCACTGTACCAGCTCACCGCTTTGGCGGCAGAATTGCCAGCATTGTTCGCCACGACGAACTTCAATCCACTGCGGCTCCTGGCTCAGTTGTGGCATTTCCCCCGCGGTCTGCGGTTCAGGTAGAGCCAGGGCCGCAGGCAGGCGCCAGCCATCCCATGCTACACGCTGACCGGCAGGTGACCAGTCGGTGGCGAGAGGTTGAATCACCTCAACCCGCAGCCACAGCTCGCCGGTCAGCGAGGGCAGAGCGCCCAGCGTTAATTCAATGCTGCCTTCCGGGGCGACATCCAGCGTATGTTGTCCCTCTGCTACTGCTTTTCCCTGATGCTCAATACGCCAGTGCAAATGTTCATTGTCGCTGTGGCGGAACAGGTATTCGCTGGCGATACGTACGGTTAATGGCGCAGTGCAGGTCAGTTCAAACTGGAAGAACTGCTGGGCGCGCTGGGCTTCAAACAGTGCCGGATGAGGCGTGCGGTCCGCAAACACCAGCCCATTCATACAGAACTGACGATCGTTGGGTGTGTCGCCAAAGTCACCGCCATAAGCCTGGAAGCGCTCACCGTTTTCGTCCAGGCGCGTCAGACTCTGGTCTACCCAGTCCCAGACAAAACCGCCCTGCAGACGGGGGAACTGGCGGAAAGCCTGCCAGTAGCGATCAAAACCGCCAAAACTGTTGCCCATGGCGTGCGCATATTCACACAGGATCAGCGGTCGGTTTTCTTCCGGCAGCCCGATCCATTTTTTAATTGACCATTTTGGCACAGCATCGAAGGGTTGATCCTGATCGACGCGGGCATACATCGGACAGATAATATCGGTCGCGGCGGTATCGGCCCCTCCGCCTTCGTACTGCACCGGACGGCTCGGATCCTGGCTCTTGATCCAGCGATAGAGCGCATCATGGGTGCTGCCATGGCCAGATTCGTTGCCCAGTGACCAGATGATAATGCAGGCGTGGTTACGATCGCGCTGCACCATGCGGATGACGCGTTCGCTGAAGGCGTTAAACCATGTTGGATCATCCGACAGTCGATTCATCGGTTGCATTCCGTGGGTTTCAATATTCGCTTCATCCACCACATACAGACCAAAACGGTCGCACAGGCGATACCACAATGGATGGTTTGGATAATGTGAGCAGCGCACCGCATTAAAGTTATGCTGCTTCATCAGCAGGATATCATTGATCATGGTGGCTTCATCGACCACCTGGCCGAAGTCCGGGTGATGTTCATGGCGGTTAGTCCCGCGGATCAGTAGCGCTTTGCCGTTGAGTTTCAGCAGGCCGCCACTCACTTCGACCTTGCGGAAGCCGACGTCATACGCCTCTGCTTCAATCAGCGTACCGCTGGCGTCCAGAAGGGAAACGACAACGCGATAAAGATGGGGCGTTTCGGCACTCCACAGCAGGGGCTGGTCAACATGCAATGTCAGTAGGGTGCGGTCGAGATAACGTCCGCGCTCGTCGATGACTGGCGTGCCAAATGGCTGATGATGATGCGCGATTTCCTGACCTTCACGCCACAGCGCTACCTGGAGCTGATAATTGCTGGCGTCCATCAGTGAGGTGAGTGCCAGGATGTTTAACTGTGCAGAACGATATTCCGGGCTGAGAACGGTCTCAATTTGGACATCACATAGCTGTACGGTCGGTTTATGCAGCAGGCTGACATCACGGAAAATCCCGCTCATGCGCCACATATCCTGATCTTCCAGATAGCTGCCGTCACACCAGCGCAGCACCAACACCGCAATGCGGTTTTCACCCTCATGCAGGCTGGTACTGAGGTCAAACTCTGCCGGCAGACGGCTATCCTGCGAGTAACCGATAAACTCGCCGTTGCACCACAGATAAAAGGCAGAGTTCACGCCATCAAAAATGATTCGCGTCTGTCCCGTCGCCAGCCACTCAGGCTGACACTCGAATGTGAGCGAGTAACATCCCGTAGGGTTATCGGCAGGAACGCGGGGAGGATCAACCGGGATGGGGTACTGCACGTTGGTATAGATCGGGGCGTCATATCCCGCCAGCTGCCAGTTCGCCGGAACGGCTAAGCAATCAGCCAGGGGCAGATCGGCAGCCACCCACTCATCAGGCACCACTTCCGGGCGAGTGAAATAGCTAAAGCGCCACTCTCCATTCAGTGACTGAATACTCTCACTGGCACGATCGTCCCGTGCAGCATCGCTTTGGCGCCAGCTGGAAAAAGGCGGATGAGCGGGCAGACGGTTGAGCTGCGTGACCGCCGGGTTTTCCCAGTGACGCTGAGAAAGTCGCTGTTGCAGAGTGAGTTGTGCAGAGTCGGTCATGCCAGATTCCTTATAAATGTTATGCGCTCACATTGATGCTGAAACGGAATGAAGTAAAGCAAAAAGAGTAGGGAATGCGATGCTGGTCGCAACATTTATGGGTAAAGAAAATCTGTAAATAGCCCGCCGTTCGCAGGGTTGTAGCGGGGAAATAGCAGGAAAACGTTAAGCGTCGTTACGCCGGGTAAAAAGGCCCCGGAACCAGAGAATTCTGCATTGTGAGGGGCATACGCGACGCTTACTATCAGCGCCAGTTGTCATTCACAGTTGTACGAGGGATTCACATGATTCGTGTCATTAAAGCGGTAAGTATCATTGCGCTGGTTGCAGCATTAAGCGGATGCCTGTTCCCACCTCCAGGCGGTGGCTGGGGAGGAGGACATGGCGGCGGTGGAGGACACGGTGGCGGTGGGCCTCGCGGTGGCTTTATGGAACAGGGGCGCTAAAACCTGACAGTTCGGGGGCCGACAGGTCCCCGAAAGTGAGTGCCAGCGTTTAAACAGGAAGAGCACCAGCGAAACGTTTCGAAAAAAACATCGCTTTAATTGCTCTGTTTTGGGGCATAACTCACGAAAATATAAAGCGAATATCAGTTTTCTTTTTTTGATGTGGATGATAACGTCTTGCTTTAACTCGCTGAGACAGTCGCATGAAAAACCTCATTGCTGAATTACTGGTAAGGCTGGCGGAAAAAGAAGAAGAGTCGAAAGAACTGGTGGCTCAGGTCGAAGCGCTGGAAATCGTCGTGACGGCACTGCTGCGTAAACTGGATGGCGAACAGCTTCAGCAAATTAATACCCATATTTCTGAAGCGATGCAGACGGCATCAACCGCAATGGCTCCAGATTATAAGAAAGACGCTTCTTTGTTGGAAAGTTATATTCATCGCCTGTTACACCATCCCCGACAGTAGTTCCACGATTCAATTAAACGCACATCGAACTCACATGTATGTGGTGATGGGCGCTTTCATATCACTTTTTGAAAATATTCCTGTTTACCCACTCGCTGAAAACAAAAGCCGTGCCACACTGATCATTGTGCTTATAACAATAATGGGATGGTATGCGAATGAAAGTTCAGTTACTGATAGCGGCTGCCCTGTTCTCACTGACGGCTGCCGGTTATGCTGGCGCCGCAGAGAAAACCGCACAGCAGCAAAAAATGACCGTCTGTAATCAGCAGGCAGGAGATAAGGCCCTGAAAGGGGATGAGCGCAAAACCTTTATGAGCAACTGTCTGAAGAAAGACAGCAAGATGGATGGCATGACGCCGCAGCAAATGAAGATGAAAACCTGTAATGCCGGGGCAGGTGAAAAAAACCTGAAAGGCGACGAGCGCAAAACCTTTATGAGCAATTGCCTGAAAAAAAGCTAATACATCGTGGGCTACCGTCCCGTGGATGGGCCGCCTGAGCCTTTTTTATCGCCTCAGGTTATCAGTGGCACTGATTGTTAATGTCAGTGCCATTTTCTTTTCCTAAACTCTATTTCCTCTCCAACGCCTCAGCGGTCTGCCGGGCCTTTGTTGTGCGTTATTCACTAACAACTACAGGATGTGTTGTATGGTGGCTTTCATCATTATCGGTATTTTTATTATTAGCGTGATCTATGCCCACTCGCGTGGCCGGATAAAGCTGAAGTTCTCACGACAGTTATTCGACCACTCAACCTTTATGGCACCCATCAATATGTTTATGACCGGGCTGTGCCTGCTGCCGCGTAAGCAGCCTTATTTTGATCATGACGTTTTTCCCGAATTAAAAAAGCTGACCGATAACTGGCAGGTTATTCGGGAGGAGGCGGTGCGTTTACAGGATCATATTAAAGCCGCGCAGTCGCCTAATGACGCCGGATTCAATACCTTCTTTAAGCGCGGCTGGAAACGCTTCTATCTTAAATGGTACGGCGATGCGCATCCTTCGGCGCAACAACTTTGCCCGCTAACGAGTGCATTACTGAGTGAGATCCCCGGTGTTAAAGCGGCCATGTTTGCCGAACTTCCCGCGGGGAGCCATTTGGGTAAACACCGCGATCCTTACGCTGGATCGGTGCGCTATCACCTTGGGCTGATAACGCCAAATGATAACCGCTGTTTTATTGAGGTGGATGGAATACGGCACAGCTGGCGTGATGGCGAAGCGGTGTTCTTCGATGAAACCTACGTGCACTGGGCGCAAAATGCGAGTGAGGAGACACGCATTATTCTGTTCTGTGACGTGGAACGCCCGATGAAATGGCCCTGGGCGCAGGCAGTGAATCGTTGGGTTGGGGCAAAAATTATGTCGGCGGCCAGTTCACCGAATGATGATGGGGATCGTGTTGGCGGCATCAACCGTATCTTTAAATACGTTAACCGTGCCCGGGATGCAGGGCAGAACCTGAAAAAACGCAATCGCACACTGTATTACGCGGTGAAGCGCATGCTGATTGTGGTGATTTTTCTGCTGATTATTTTGCCTGGCGTGATGAGTTAAGAAAGGGAACGGTGCCGCCGCAGGTACGGCACCAGGTCAATTACTGTTTGCTCATCTGCTCAGATTTCGCCATACATTGTTGCATCGCTTCAATCACTGCAGAACGGAAACCTTTCTGTTCCAGCACTTTTACGGCTTCGATGGTCGTACCGCCCGGAGAGCACACCATATCCTTCAGCTCGCCAGGGTGTTTACCGGTTTCAAGCACCATCTGCGCCGCACCTTTTACCGCCTGCGCGGCAAATTGATAGGCCTGCGCACGCGGCATTCCCCCCAGCACGGCGGCATCCGCCATCGCTTCAATAAACATAAACACGTAGGCTGGCGCTGAGCCACTGACGCCGACCACTGCATGAATCAGATATTCCGGCACCAGCGCGGCTTTACCGAAGCCGTTGAATATTTGCACCACTTCATCGGCTTCTTCGGCGGTGACCAGCACGTTGGGTGTTACCGAGGTCATGCCTTCGTTGACCAGCGCCGGGGTATTTGGCATCACACGTATAATTTTACGATCATGCCCCAGCACCGTGGCCAGCGAGTCCAAAGTGACACCTGCAGCGATGGAGACGATCACCGTCTCTTTGTGCAGGCTGCCAGCGATATCCTTCAATACAGACAGGATCACATTGGGTTTCACCGCGCCAAACAGGATATCGGACTGGCGGGCGACCTCTTCGGCACTCTCTGCCGGGGTGATGCCGTACTGCTGTTGCATCGCCTGGTTGGTGGCGGGTTTACGGTCGAAAACCAGAATATTTTCAGGTTTGACCTGACCCGCAGCGACCAGGCCCGCAATGATGGCTTTAGACATATTACCGCAGCCAATAAAGCCTACTTTCTTATCCATGACGATCTCCCTGGTTATTCAGTCTGTCAGAATCTGGCTGATGCCATTCCTCCACCTTAACTCAGCTTCAGTCTGGCTTAAACCTCAAAGGATGCCTGAATTTTTGGTTGCCATTGTGGGAAACAATGTTGAAGATCGTGATTATTCTCGACTCTCAGTAAAAGGAGAAGGCGATGCCAATCTGGGTGGATGCCGATGCGTGCCCGAAAGTGATTAAAGAAGTGCTGTACCGTGCAGCAGAGCGCGAGCAGATGATGGTAACGCTGGTCGCTAATCAGTCACTGAGCGTGCCGCCGTCGCGTTTTCTGCGGACTCTACGCGTTCCGGCAGGGTTTGACGTGGCAGATAATGAAATTGTGCAGCGTGCGGAAGCAGGCGATCTGGTGATCACGGCGGATATCCCGCTGGCAGCGGAAGTCATGGAGAAAGGCGCGATAGCGCTGAATCCACGCGGTGAACGCTACAGCGAAGCGACTATTCGTGAGCGTCTGACGATGCGTGACTTTATGGATACGATGCGCGCCAGTGGCGTGCAGACGGGGGGACCGCCCACGCTTAACCAGCGTGACCGCCAGCAGTTTGCCAATGAACTGGACAAATGGTTACAACAACAGCGTAAATGATCGATAGCCTCTCCCGCATTGCAGGAGAGGCATAATCAGTCGTCAGACAAAACTGTCATCATCAAAATCGTTGTCATCAAAACTGTCATTACTGAAATCGTCATTGGCATAATCCTGTTGCAGACCGTTGTCCTGCCCCAGGAACGACGAATTGTCGCTGCCGTTATTAAACGTGTCGAGGTTATTGCTGAGATCAGGGTCTGGTAGCGCCGGTTCGTTAATAATATTGACGATCTCTTCCGGCTGTTGGTGATGGAACATACTGGTCAGCATCTCGGCCATGACGACCCCGCCGGCCACGCCAACCGCGGTCTGTAATGCACCGCCGAGGAAACCCCGACCCGCAGCAGGCGCTGCGGCATAAGCGGGTTGCTGTGGCTGGGCTGGCGTATTATTCCAGGGCTGTGTGGGCGCGGGGGGCTGCTGTAGGGGTTGCGCACGGTTCCCCCCGCCAAACAGACCGGAGAGAAAACCTCCGCTGCTCTGCTGCGGTTGTTGCCGGGCCTGCGTCAGCTCGCTTTCCAGCTGAGTAACGCGTGCGTTTAGCTGTTTCATCGCCGCCTCCTGAATCAGAAGGGCTTGCGCCATGTAGTAGGGCGCTCCGGGTTGCTGCTGCACCTGCTGTTGGATCAGTTTCTCTGCCGCACTGTCACGGGGGCCGGACTGTGACTCCGCCTGTTTCAATCGGGTAAACAGGCTGTCAATTAACTGCTGTTCTTCGTTCTGCATAAGGATTCTCCGGAAACGGGCGACAGCGTTTATAGTGGCAAGACCGCAGGGAAAGTAAATCATGCTGGCGTAAGGAAATGTTGCGGCAAGAAAGGCGTGTGTTCACTATGTGTAAATAAATTATTACACCAATAATTGATTATTAAACAAAAGCTTAATGGGTTGGTGTGCATGCACTGCTGTAAATAAAACGTTACTGCTGGCCCGCCGGGAAAATGTCGGGTATTATGCGCTGCAACGTTATTCATTGGTTGGCCTGCTGCGCCTAATTATCGGCGTCGGCGTTTGCTAAAGGAAGTGCCTGTTATGTCATTACCCATCTATCTGGTCGGCGCACGTGGCTGCGGAAAAACAACCGTTGGACATGCACTGGCGCTGGCATTAGGGTACGCCTTCTTTGACACCGACCACGCATTGCAGCAGTCCAGTGGGCAAACCGTTGCGGATATTGTGACTCGTGAAGGATGGCCGGGCTTCCGCCTGCGTGAAACCGCATCGCTGAAAACCGTCACTGCACCCTCAACGGTGATCGCCACGGGTGGCGGCATGGTCTTATCCGAAGAAAATCGTCAGTTTATGCGTGAACATGGCCAGGTCATCTATCTGAATGCCGATGCCGCTGTTCTGGCAGATCGTCTTGAAGCCTATCCTGAAGCCGAACAGCGTCCGACACTGACCGGGCGGCCGATTGCGGAAGAGATGGTTGAAGTGCTGGCGGCGCGTGATGCGTTATATCGCCAGACTGCGCACCATATTATTAACGCTATGCAGTCCCCTGACGGCGTCGTCAGCCAGATCCTCAGCGTGCTGTCTCTCGCCCGCGCCAGCTAAATTCTCTGTTGGTGCAGCGTTGCCTGCACCCCTCTTGCCTGCTTTCTCCCTTGTCCCGCAGATAAACCGTTTCGATTGTCTATACTCAGGTAAGGTCATCATACTGGCCGCGCACGTTTACTGACATCAAAAGGGGGCACTATGCCAGGCAGACCACCATATCCACGAGAAGCGAACATCATACCGGTCGAGAAGGGCGCGCCCGGCAAATCGGTGATCTGGTATGAACTCCGTGCCGACCATCCGAAACCTGATTCTTTGATCAGCGAGCACAAAACCGAGCAGGAAGCGCTGGATGCTAAAAAACGCTATGAAGACCAGTCGAAAGAATAAAAAATGGTGTGTACAGGCAAGGATGCCGACATCCGTTTTACTCCGCACTATTGTCGCAATTTCTTACGAATAATCTTACTTTTAACCTCGCGCCGTCACAGCATAAATGCCTGCTGCTACGGGATTTATCGCCATAAATATTCACTATTTCGCCCTCTCTGGCATATTGAAGTATCACCTTCAGTCCTGACAAAATGATCACATCGGTGACCTTCCTCCTGCACCCAAATTAATGCTTGACCCTGATTCACCCTGGCCGTAGGTTTATCAAAACGGTAAAACAGGAACAGGAGTTCCTAATAGTGGAACAAAAGGTATGACCACCTTAGAGAATGCGACGGCGGTACTGAAACTTTTTAATCGAAGTGGAGTGAGCCAGGGCCAGCCAGGCCTGACGTTTACCGATATTGCCCAGGCGTTGGGGCTGCCGAAAAGCACCGTTTCGCGGCTGCTATCTACCATGGAAAGCGAAGGTCTGCTGGAGCGCGATCCCGATACCCGCTGCTTTCATGTCGGGCATATGCTGCTGACGCTGGCCAGTAACTATCTCTCCACGCCGCTGGTGGATGGTGCGTCATCAATGATGGCGAGGCTGGCTGCGGAATCCAGCTGTACGGGCTATATCTCCGTGCTGGAAGGGCGTGAGATTATGGTGATGCGCATGTTCCAGGGCCGAATGTTCATTCAGGTTGTTACTCCGCCAGGGAGCCGTCTGCCGGCGGCAGAAACGTCGGTTGGTCGGGCGATCCTCTCCCGTTATAGCGATGATTATGTCCGAAAACTTTATGCCGGAAGCTGGCAGGTGAACTCGCCGAATTCACCGCAGACGCTGGATGAATTGCTCACTGAACTGGCCAGTATTCGTCAACAAGGATGGGCGCTGGCCCGCAATGAAACCTTACAGGGGATCAGTGCGGTATCCACCACGATTACCAATAAACATCGGGGGGAAACGGTCGCACTTTGCCTGTCGTTTCCGTCTGAGCATCATGCGTCACCTTATTCTTCCTCCGCGCTGGACGCATTACAGATTGTGACGCGTGAGCTGGCGGGGAAATACGGTGACCGCGCAGGGCAGGGAGGCAATATGACCTCTGCCCTGCAGTAATTACCTCATCTCCTTTTCGGATATGAAGTACGCCTCCACCAGGGCACCTGCAGTACCACGTAGTGACATGATTATCTGAAACAGCCCGTCAGAGGCAGGATGATCATCCCCAGAAGGGGTCCCCTGATACCTCAGGGGATCTCTCTTTTTTGCCTGAAACTGACGTTGCTCAATGTGATCTAACCCCTGTTTCTGTGTGGGGTCGCACATTGATGAGATCAGGTTCAAGGATAATCAAAGGGTGTCGGGGGGTTACTGCTATTATTCAGTAGAGAATACCAAAGGCCATTGCGCCCTCGCCCCAGGGGGAGAGGTTAAGCAGCCGCCAAAGATTAAGCAGGATGATAGCCTGTTGTCAGTGGAACTATGCACTATGAAGCCATCTCTGGTTACTCTCTCTTGTGGGCAGTCTCCACGCACCGACATTCTGCCGCTGCTGCTGGAGCATCTTCCTGAAGAGCAAATCGTTCATGTCGGGCTGCTTGATGACCTGACGCATGCGCAAATTGAGCGGCAATATGCGCCCGACACAGGGGGCAAAATGCAGGTTATCCGGCTGAATGACGGTAGCCAGGTCTGCGTGTCGGCTGAGAAAATCACAACGGAATTGCAGCAGCGCATTCTGCTGTTAGAAGAGTGCGGGTACGACACTATCCTACTATTGTGTTCGGGTGACTGCGGCCCCCTTTACGCCAGTACCGCTGTGCTGCTGGAGCCTGACCGTCTGGTCCCTCCGCTGGTGAAGGCCATTGTTGGCGGGCATCAGGTCGGGATCGTGGTATCGGTTGCCGGGCAAATTCATGCTCAGAAGAATAAATGGAAAAACCTGAAGCATCCCCCCTGTTTTGCCGTTGCCAGCCCGTATCATGCCAATGATGAGCCGCTTATTGAGGCCGCATTATCATTACAGGAGCAAGGTGCCGATGTGGTGGTGCTGGACTGCATGGGCTATCACCCGCGTCATCGCGATTTTTTACAGGCACTTCTCGGTATTCCGGTTCTGTTGTCTAACATGCTGATTGCCCGTTTGGCGGCAGAACTGTTGGTATAAGTCACGATTGCAGTGCGTGGTACGCAATAGTGCGTGACAGCCTGTTAATTATGGCTCTACACTGCAAACTTACCTTTGTCTCTGATTTTAAGGAAATTATATGCTCAATGTTAGTGAGTATTTCGACGGTAAAGTGAAGTCGATTGGTTATGAGAGCGCCAGCACAGGTCGTGCCAGTGTGGGTGTGATGGCTGAAGGCGAGTACACTTTTGGTACGGCTCAGGCAGAAGAGATGACCGTGGTAAGTGGTTCCCTGAAAGTGTTACTGCCAGGGGAAGTTGAGTGGAAACTCTATCAGCCAGGCCAGATCTTTAACGTGCCGGGCCACAGTGAGTTTCATTTGCAGGTGGCTGAGCCTTCTGCGTATCTGTGCCGTTATCTGAAAGATTGATTTAAGCAGGGTCGGGCATGCCCGACCCCTACGTGTAGGGGCGACGCATGCGTCGCCCGCAACAGCATTAACGCTCTGCTTCGCCGCCTAACGCTTCCACAGTATTGCTGATTAACGCAGCCAGCTCGCCCGTCATCAGAATAAAGTCAGCATCAAAACGTCCTGTCACATCTTCCCGATCAATATCGTCGTTCTGTTCGCGCAGGATGTCTGAGAATTTGAGGCGCTTGATCGAACCATCATCAGACAAGATCATCTGAATACGTTCCTGCCAGTCGAGAGCCAGTTTCGTCACCAGTTTTCCGGCTTCGATATGGTTGGCGATCTCGTCGCACACCAGATCCTGTTTCTTGCAGCGGATCACGCCGCCATCTTCCAGAATCGCTTTCAGTTCAGCTTCATCCATCAGCGCAAATCCTGCCGGCAGTTCACCGGAACGCACCCATTCTGTCATCGTCAGTTCAATCGGGCTTTCCAGCGTCAGCGGCACCACGGGCAGTGAGCCGAGGCTTTTACGCAGCAGGGCGAGCGTATCTTCTGCTTTTTTCGCGCTGGCGCAGTCGACCATAATCAGATTGTTAACGGTGTCGATCCACACATAGGTCTGGCTGTAACGGCTGAAGGCGCGTGGCAACAGGCTGTGCAGCACTTCATCTTTCAGAGAGTCTTTTTCTGTTTTTTTCAGCTTGCGCGATTGCTCAGCTTCCAGTTTACTTATTTTCGCTTCCAGTGCTTGCTTGATCACCGGCGATGGCAGCATTTTCTCTTCTTTACGCGCACAAATCAGAATCTGACCGTTGGTGACGTGCGTCAGATCGTCGCTACGTGGACCAATGGGAGAAACCCAACCGGTCTTGGCCATATCCTGGCTACCGCAGGGGGTGAAAGAGAAGGCATCGAGCTGTTTTTCCATCTCGTCTGCTACCAGCGGAATGTCGCGATTAAGACGATAAACCATCAAATTTTTAAACCACAGCATGCTGCATTCCCTCTCCGGACGCGCAAAAGGCGCGCGAGTTCAAAGTCAGCGCGCATGATAGCGAATCGGCGGCGGGGTTTCATTGCCTTTCCGCACCGCTCCTTCTAAGGTAATAATCTCACCGTCAAATCATGAGGAATAACAAGTGCGTATCGGTATCGATTTAGGTGGCACGAAAACAGAAGTGATTGCCTTATCCGACCAGGGGGAGGAACTGTTCCGCTATCGCGTCCCCACGCCGCGTGACGACTATGAAAAAACCCTGGAAAACATTATCGGGTTAGTACGCCGCGCAGAAGAAGTGACGGGCCAGCAGGGCACAGTGGGGCTGGGGATCCCCGGTACGCTATCGCCTTATACCCGGCGAGTAAAAAATGCTAACTCCACCTGGCTCAACGGTCAGCCGCTGGATAAAGATTTACAGCAGCGACTGGGCCGTGAGGTGCGTATCGCCAATGATGCCAACTGCCTGGCGGTGTCTGAAGCCGTGGACGGTGCGGCCGCAGGCAAACAAACGGTGTTCGCGGTGATTATTGGCACCGGGTGCGGTGCGGGAGTCGCGCTGAATGGCCAGGCACACAGTGGTGGCAACGGCAATGCGGGGGAGTGGGGTCATAACCCGCTGCCGTGGATGGATGAAGATGAGCTGCGCTACCGGGAAGAGGTTCCCTGCTACTGCGGTAAGGCAGGCTGCATTGAAACCTTTATCTCCGGAACCGGGTTTGCCACGGATTACCAGCGCCTGAGCGGCGTGTCATTAAAAGGCGCGGATATTATGCAGCGGGTGGCACAACAGGACCCGGTGGCCGAATTGGCGATGAGCCGCTATGAACTGCGCCTGGCGAAGTCGCTGGCCCACGTGGTGAATATTCTTGATCCGGACATGATTGTGCTGGGAGGGGGAATGAGTAACGTCGAGCGGTTGTATCAGACGGTGCCGCTGCTGGTGAAAAACTGGGTGTTTGGCGGAGAGTTTGAAACGCCCATCCGGCAGGCTGTTCACGGTGATTCCAGCGGCGTGCGCGGTGCGGCCTGGTTGTGGCCGTTGTAACGGCGATGGCCAGGGCAACGTCAAGGGCGTTTCGCTTTCCCACTTCGTGGGCGAAGAGACCAAAGGGCGGCAGTCGCACCGACCTTTGGAATCCGCGCTTGCGACAGGCGCCACGCCCGTTTCACGGGTGCGGCCGGAAGTGAAACCAGCCCGTTTGTGGGAGATACCGTCGTACGGCAGCGCGCTGACCGCGCTTTTCTTAACCAGGTCATCCACGATCCGCAGACTGCGCTGGCAAGAGAAATGGCCCATTTCAAAATGATGATTGCCGCCGGTTTTTTACTGACATACAACGGGAAGAAACAAAAGCAGTGAACGAGAGATGGACGCTGAGAGCCTCCTGCTGAGTGACTGTGCTCCCCCGCTATTATGGTTAACTGACGCTTCCTCGCCCCGGCTGTTCGTTCCTCGCTTCGCTGCGGTACGCGTCAGCCGTTCCTGTGGCGAGCGAACGAGTTGATAATCTGATATGCTTATAACAATTATTGAAGGTTTTTTATTGGAATTTTTATTAAGGTGAAAAATGGATAATAAATTTTATGCAAAATATTTTTCATATTCTGCATTATTCTATATCTGTATTTACTTAATATTTCGGGTTTCAGGTGGTGAGTTAGATGATAATGTTTTAACTTACTTTCTTTGGGTTTCCGTAGTGAACTCCGTTTTTTTCCCTTTTGCTGTGTCTCTGGCTGAAGCTATCAGTATGAAATTAATAACGCATGCGTACTGGAATCGAGGTTTTGATCTGATATGCATCATTTTTTCAGTGCCAATGGGGTTGGTCTGGCTGGTCATTCGTATGAAAAAAAACACCCCGAAAAAGTAAGCGGGGTGTTGATTATCAGAACATGCTGTTAAATTTATTGATGAGTTCTTCATCAATAAGAGCGCTTGTCACCCCCATAATAACCGCAAATCCAATAAGCCCGATTGGAGTTGCGGCCACAAGACCAAAAGCAAAGGCAACCATTACACCTGCAACCCTGCTGGCGACAATGGTTTCAGCCTTGACGAAAAATGGTTTCCAGTCACCAGTCTTATTGGATTTATTCAACTCCAAAAGCAAATCTGTTGCGTCATTAACATTTCCAATAAATCCAAATACTTTACTGAATTTATTCATTTGTTTCGCTACGTCGCTATAACTTACTGATTCCAGAGCTTTAGTGACGGCAGCGCGGTCTGCTTTACTATACTTTTTATCAATGTCACCCTGATGTTTATTCCATGCTTCCAACGCTTCTGTAGCATTTTTTAATTTTTTACCTTTCGCAGCATCTTCCAATTCCTGCGAGATTTTTGACGCATTTTCACCATATTTACCAGTGACCTCTTTCAGAAACTCCGAGGATACTTTAATGGCTTCTTTAACATCATTATCCTCCGTTGCTTTGACTGTAACTTTTCGTAGTTCCCCGGATTTAACGTTTAGTGTTTCCTGAGCAGCATTGGACTTGTTGATCTGCGAAAGAAGCCGTTGTTTTGCATTGATTTCTTTTATAATTGGACCCGTTACATCCCTTTCCCATGCTTTATTGGTAACGCGTTGTAGCATTCTTAGAACAGCGTCATAATCATTGGGATGGACTTTTGTAAGGCCACACTCTTTGATTCCTTTTTTAATTGAAATGGCAGTCGCTTTCGAAATGGTTCCGAGTTTTTTTTCTGCCGCCACTCTTTGTGACTCTGCTTGATTAAACTCTTCGAGCGCTTTTTTTACTTCTAGTACAGAAGTCACGATACGGGGATCGCTTGAAACTGCCGAACTGGCATTGATTGAGTCATTTGCCGAATTGATACTGATTGCCGGATCCACGCTTCGGTTTTTTCGCGCAGTAGCAATATTTCCATCCGTTTCTTTACCTAATGCGGTTACAGAGTTATATGATACAAACTGCCCAGGTACGTAAGCAACCTGAACCCCTCCCCATCCTGCATAGCTCTCTCTGGGAAAAGCAGGTTCAGCACGATAAATACCTCCTCCAATTGGAGGGTTTTTAGGGAGCTGTTCCGCGCCGCCGGTAATAATAATATGTGGGATTGTATTGTTTCTTGCTTCGCTCATTGTTATCTCCATTTTTAAGGCGTTTAAATTATTACTCTGAACTTGAAATATATGATTTTGAATGGCATTAAATTATTTAAATAATTTATATCCTTCTCATATAGTGTTGTAGTTTGAAGGAGTCATGATAAGGCGTCATGGTGATGGTGTTTGTTAAGGGACTAGCAGACATATGTCATATTTTAAGGTCAAACTGTCTGCGTCAGAATTTGAGTTTTATTTTCGCGGTAAATTATTAATCAATAGAAAATATTCTAAAAAAAGATAAAGAAGTCGCTGCGCTCCGCTTCTAAGAAGTCGTACGTCCTGTGGCCGTAAGCCGGAGGGCATGGAGTGCCGTGCCCTCACTGTAGCTGAGCGGCTTCGCAAACAAGAGAAGCTTCGCGACATGCGTGTATGTTGAGCAAGCCTCATTAAACTGGCAATGCGATGCTGCTGCACGACCGGCCTGCTGGGTTTACAAGCCCGAGGGTGAGCTGAACAGCGCAGCATTTTTTCAGCACCAGCCCGAACAACTGCCTGGGCGGTTAATTCCAGCCCGAATTTTGCAAGATTGGGAGAACTGAAATGAACATGAAAGTCGTTGTGGGTGTAGATATAGCCAAGAACAATTTTGACGTGTGCGTCAGTGGATGTTCTGTCACATATCATTTTGAAAATTCTGCCAAAGGTTTAAGGAGTTGCTGGAATTAGTCAGCAGCCATGAAATCAGTTTATTCGTGGTTGAAGCAACAGGTAATTACCATAGAGCACTGGTAGATGCACTGGAACTGCATGGTTTCGACATTGCTGTCGTCAATCCCCGTTTGATAAAGAACTTCAGTCGTGCATTGGGACTTTGGTCAAAAATTGACGTGCAGGATGCCAGACTAATCTGTGAATATGGCATGCGTGTGGAACCGCCGGTCAGAGAGAAGCATGATAAGGAGCTGTTTAAGCTTAAAGCAATGGTCAGCCGCCGGCGTCAACTTGTCGCTAATCGCACAATGGAAACAAACCGACTCGAAGCACAAACAGAACAGGAGATTAAGACCGATATACGTCGCTACATCCAGTGGCTGACATCCGAAATAAAGCGCATCGACGAAGCTCTCGCTGAAAGGATTGGGAAAATCCCTGTACTGAAAGAGAAAGTGGAATTGCTCAGGGACTTGAAAGGGGGAGGGCCAGTTGTGATGGCGGCATTGCTTACTCAGGTGCCTGAATTAGGAAAGCTTGATCGACCTAAGATAAGTTCACTTATTGGACTATGCCCATACTCCAGGGATAGTGGGAGTTTCAGCGGGCGTAGAATGATATGGGGCGGTCGATCTGATATCCGTTCAAAGTTGTATATGGCTGTGCTTTCTGCTGTACGCTACAATCCCGAAATTAAAGCATTTTATGAAAATCTGACTACCAGAGGCAAAGTTTTCAAAGTTGCCATGACGGCATGTATGCGGAAGCTGATAACCATCATAAATGCAATAATCCGGGATGGTGAGAAAAAGCAGATCTCAGGGCAGGCAATCTTTACGCAGCGTCCTTGCCTCACTGAAAACTGATGCTATAAACGGGTAGTTGTATCTGATGCCGAGGTCAGTGGCTGATGTCTGCTCTGTGCCAGGAGCGCACATCAGAATGATTATATAGATATCAAAATCTATTGAAGTGGCCCTGATGGTGTCATTCACCTGGAATATGAAACATCCTTCTTTTCTTTTAACGATGGATGAATTAATGCTCCTTCATCCACCATTGTTTTAAGATAAGACACACACAATAAATATTTCAGTACATTTGCATATCTCAGAAATTCTGGTTATCCAATGTTCCGGTAAACCTTACACTCCTGCCAGCACTGTCGGGTCACCAGTCCTCCAGATATTATCAACTGTGACCCGGCATATGAACCAGCCGTCTTGTTGCTTTAAAAGTTCAACGTCATAACGATTTTTCATCAGATAATGGCGTGAGGGATCGGATTCAGGCAAGTGCTGTGCTTCCACAATCGCCTCCAGATATGCTTTATCTCCATCGATAGTTACACGTGGATTCGTCACTGAATGAGTGGTGACAATCGGCTTAAGCGAAGTCAGCAATGCATCAGCTATCGTTTCTTTACCCTCCAGGACAGGATATTCAAAACCCGCTTTAGCTCCCGCAGGGCGGAAGTCAGACACTGCATCTTCAGTAAAGGCCCCTTTAATTAACTCCGGGTCTTTGAGATCAATTCCTGCCGCATATCGGTAAAGCGAATCGACGATAGCAAGCTTGTTTGCAACATTTTCACTGAGTGATACTGACATAATTTGCTCCTTATGATTGGTGATTTATAAGGTATACTGTGGATACCTGATGTCAATTAGGCACCTTTTTTCACCCAGGTATACGGAGGTAAACTGTATGTCAGCAAACAACAGGGAAGCTCACAGGCCGGAGTATTACCCCGGTCATTCATGCGAGGACAAGGCTTCAGGCCGGTTATTACTGGATCAAATAACTGACAAGTGGTCTGTCTCAATCCTTTTCGCTCTGTGCAGCAAGCCATTGCGATTTAACGAGATAAAGCGGTGCATGGATGGCATTACCCAGAAGTCACTGACTCAATGCTTACGCCGTCTTGAACGAAACGGCATAATTGCCCGTCGCGTCATTCCATCGTCTCAGATTGCAGTTGAATACAGCATTACCGCTCTGGGGCGCACTCTGGAAGCGCCGTTTCAGGCGCTATTTAACTGGACCATTGAGTACAGTTCTGACGTGACACTTGCTCAGGCTGCGTTTGATGCCAGGACAACCGAATAAAATTCTGGCAGGCAATCTTCACATTGTGCTAATTGCGGGCATGGCTGAGGGATATTTTTTTCAAATCAGCTGAGGGCGGTAATCCAAATTGTCTTGCGTATTCCCGACTAAACTGAGTGTGGCTTTGATAGCCTACCGATAGCGCGACATTCATAATATTTTCGCCCGATGTGGCGAGCTTAAGCCGGGCATGCATCAGGCGAATTTGTTTCTGGTATTGCACGGGGCTTAAAGCCGTTATGGCGCGGAAGTGGCGGTGAAAAGCGGATACGCTAAGCGCTGCCATTTCAGCCAGATCCTCTACACGTATGGCTTGTGTGTAGTTTGTCTTAATCCAGTTGATCACCTTGTAAATCCTTGCAAGGTGGGTTTCAGGCATTGCGATCTCCCTTAGCATCCATCCAAGGGGGCCCTGTAGAACACGAAAAAGAATTTCCCGTTCATACGCCGGAGCCAGAGCGGCAATTTCATCGGGCTTTCTGATAAGGGACAGCATTCTAATCCATGCATCCAGTAATTCCCGGGTGACTGGCGCTACTGAAAATCCTGAATGATAGAGAGAAGCCTCACCAGTGCCGGGAATCTTGTCCAGCAGATCGGCAATAATTTCAGGCTTGGGCGTCAGGCTGACAGCCAGATAAGGTGCATTTGTAACGTTATCAGGGAACACATTTCCTACTGCGGGTAAGTCTACTGACATGACAAAATAAGTAGCTGGATTGTAGTTTAATGTCCTTCCGCCGACAGTCATGCTTTTTGAACCTGTCAGGATAAGATTAATCATAGGCTCATAAACCGCAGACAGGCGATGTTCAGGGATTACTCCCTGCACCATTGCAACTCGTGGAATGCCGGTTTCGGTACGCTGATTACCCGCGCCGGATGCGAGCTCTCGTAACTTCTGTAATTGTTTTTCCATCCCCAGATTGATATCACGTCGCTGTAAGCACAACAAGAGAAAGGCAGGATTAGGCAAATAGCGAAGAGGATCGCATCAGCCTTACGACCTGCAAAAGCGTAACCTCTGTTCAGTCAACACTTACTTGCAGAGGCTAATATGAAAAATGTTTTGATTACCGGCGGCAGCCGGGGCATCGGTGCAAGCACCGCCCTGAAATGTGCCCGGCTCGGGTATCGCGTCATACTGACCTGGAACAGCCAGTCTGAAGCTGCCACCCGTGTGGTGGAACGTATTGAGGCGGAAGGTGGCGAAGCCATCGCATTGCAGCTGGACGTCGGAAATACCGGTTCTTTCAGTCATTTTCGTGCTGAGCTTGAGCAGGTGATGAAATCCCGCTGGGAAGATGGCGGCCTGGATGGCCTTGTGAATAATGCCGGATATGGACTTTTTAACCCGATTGAAACCGTCACAGAGAACCAGTTCGACAGCCTGATGAATGTGCATCTGAAGGGACCTTTCTTTCTGACGCAGACGCTACTGCCCCTGCTGCGCCACGATGCGTGCATCATCAACATGACGAGCGCCACCACGCGAGTAGCCACTTCAGGCGTCGCCCCTTACGCTGCCTTTAAAGGCGGACTTGAAGTTCTGACCCGCTATATGGCTAAGGAGTTTGGGGAACGGAGGATCCGGGTAAATGCCGTCTCGCCAGGTGCAATCAGGACTGAACTGGGAGGAGGACTGAACGAGGAATTTGAAAATCTGCTTGCCTCCCAAACGGCACTGGGCCGGGTCGGTGAACCGGAGGAGGTAGCGCGCGTCATCGCCTCTTTACTTTCTTCCGATGGCGGCTGGATTAATGCTCAGACGATTGAAGTCGCGGGCGGATATAACATCTGATTTCAGGAGCACGCTATGCTTGACCATCTCTTTCTTTCCGTCAGTGACGTTGATCGTTCGGTCAGCTTCTATGAACGCGTATTACCTGAACTTGGTATCTCTGTCCGTCACGATTATGACGGTAAAGAGGGACCTGCCGGACATCCCGACCTTAAAGGATTTGGTTCTAACGGGAAAATATTCTTCTGGCTGCGTCAGGGAACGGTGTTTCCGGATGCCATCCACGTAGGCTTCGCAGGCGATTCCGAATCTGCTGTCAATCAGGCTTACGCAGCGGCCCTGTCGGCGGGTGCCACCGTGATTCATCCTCCCGGCCCACAACTTCATTATGATCCCCGCTATTACGCGGCCCAGGTCAGGGACCCCGACGGCTACAGCCTGGAATTTGTCTATAAAAGCTGGCAGCACGGTAAGTAAGACTGTGATGACGAATTCCTATCCGCTCATCTCCACAATGAATCCTTCAAATTCAGGTATAGAAACTTCATGAAAAGCATCATGATTTACGGCGCAACCGGTTACACAGGCGGTCTGATAACTGCTCATGCTCTGATTTGCGGCGTCCCGCTTATTTTAGCCGGACGAGACGAAAGAAAACTCGCCGCTATGGCCGCAGAGTTAGGTATCCCTTATCGGACCTTCTCTCTTGCAGATGTAGAAACAGTCAGTGCGGCGCTTAAGGATGTTGCCGTTGTGCTGAACTGTGCCGGCCCCTTTATGTATACGGCCAGTGCTTTGATGAGGGCGGCGGTTAACAGTAAAACCCATTATCTGGATGTTGCTGCTGAACCCGACAGCTACAGGCTTGCTGAGATCCTTGATGCTGATGCAGCGGCTGCAGGCGTCATGCTCTTACCGGGATGTGGTGGCAGCGTGGCCATGCTGGGTTGCCTTGCCGCCCATGCAGCAGAGCGGATATCTGCCCCGAAAAAAATCGCCCTTGCTTTGAATGTCGCCGGGCCGATGTCGCGAGGATCCGCCATCAGCGCGACTGAAAATCTCTCGCCGCAGTGTCTGAAACGCTCAAACGGCAGATTAATACCTCAGGAACCTACCCAAACAAGACGTTTTGATTTTGGCGTTGGACCCGTAGAGTGTTTCCCGGTAAGCCTACCAGACCTGACAACGATATGGATGTCTACAAACATTCCAGACATTGAGACTTTTGTGCATCTTAGCGGCACAGAATTTCCACAAGGGGATCTGTCACTTTTAGCGGATGGCCCAACAGAACAGGAACGCTTGGATAACCGATATCAGGCTGTGGCTGAGGTCGTCAATGCGAAGGGAGATGTTGTGCGGATGTTGCTCGAAACAGTGAATGGCTATAGTTTTACCGCCATGGCTGCAGTGGAGGCAGTGCGTAGAGTGCTGGCGGGGGAAGTAAAACCAGGTTTTCAGACGCCCGCAGATTTGTTTGGGAAACATTTCTCAGAAACCATCGCAGATACGCGGATCTCTGAGGTGTAAGTCCTCTGTCTGGTTGAGTTAAGGGGTCAATTAATGTTGGCCCATTTAAATGTCCTGTCTTCATATCCTAAACATTTTTGATGTACTTCTTATTCCTGAGCTTTAGCACTTCCAGGAACATTCATTGTTAAACGCCTGCCTCATAAGATTTTCAGCGTCTGCTGATCGCTCAAAGCGGACACCTATCGTTTACCCTCGCTGCGCATTTATTATCCCTCTTCTTGGTTGACTACAAACACAACTGCTCACCCGTTCCCCACCGTTCTCGGGACATTCAGTCCGCTCCGGCGGCGCGTGCGGCTTGCGTATCCGCCCCTGTTTACTCAGCTGGCCGCTCGTCTGTGTGGAGGTCACGGTACCAGAGAGAGGGTGCGCGCATGTCACGTTTCATTCAGGGTAACTGCATCCAGATTATGTCCGGCTTTCCCGATAAGGCCGTGGATTTCATTCTCACCGATCCGCCGTATCTCGTTGATTTCCGCGACCGCGCTGGCCGGTCACCAGCCTGCAACCCCTGATTGAGTCCTTCACGCACCCGGGTGCCATCATTTCCGACCCGTTTGCCGGATCCGGATCGACCTGCGTCGCCTCACTCCAGTCCGGACGTCGCTATATCGGCATCGAGCTGCTGGAGCAGTACCACCGCGCAGGGCGACAGCGACTGGCTGCCGGAGGCCGCATGACGAATTACGCTGGGCTGGAACCGCTGCGCGAAGACGTGGTGAAGCTGGCAAACGACATATACGAGCTGCTTTCAAGGCTGAAAGCCCTGGAATCGTAAAAGCACCAAGATTCTGAAACGCTTGCGGAGAGGCTTGCCCGGAATGCGTTCTGCCGCATCATAGACCTGTACATGAAGGCGTACCGCGAGGCACTTGCTCTGGATGCCTGCTTTAAAGACTGACTGAAACGGCCGGGACCGCCCGGCCTGATAACGATAAACGAAGAATGCTGATGTACGGAACCCGAAAAGATCAAACGCGAATGCGCCGAGCTGGTACTCGATCATGGCTATACCGTTACACAGGCATGTAAGGCAACCGATCTGGGACCGACAGCGCTCCGGCCCTGGGGCGCTCAGCCCGCGTAGCGGCAAAGCGAAACGCCCTTGACCTGGATGTTGCCCATGCAACGGCTATTCGCCATGCAGCATCGCATCATGTGGTGCGTTGTCACGCTGGCTTTTGGTCATCAGGAACCACAGGTAACCTGCCAGCATCAGCGCCACAAACAGCACACCGATAAGGGCGTTAAACCACAGCATCGCAATCAGACACACCACAGCCAGTACCAGCGCAATCGCGGGAACGATCGGGTAACCTGGTGCGCGGAAGGTGCGATCCAGCTCCGGGGCAGTGCGGCGCAGACGGAACAGGCTCAGCATACTCATGATGTACATCACGATGGCACCAAATACCGCCATGGTGATCATCGCTGCGGTCAGTGACATGCCCTGCAGGTTGATCCAGCTGTCGCTAAAGATAGCGGCGATGCCGATCACGCCACCCGCAATAATGGCACGGTGAGGGGTTTGAAAACGTGACAGCTTCGCCAGGCCCGCAGGCAGATAGCCAGCGCGAGACAGAGCGAAGAACTGGCGTGAGTAGCCGAGGATAATACCGTGGAAACTGGCAATCAGACCGAACAGACCGATCCACACCAGCATGTGCATCCAGTTAGAGTGTTCACCCACGATCATTTTCATTGCCTGCGGTAGCGGATCGTTAATGTTAGACAGTACGCGCCAGTCTCCAGCCCCCCCGGCCATCAGCATCACCCCGAGGGCCAGCACCACCAGCGTCAGGATCCCGGCAATATAGGCACGCGGGATCGTACGTTTCGGATCTTTCGCTTCTTCTGCTGCCATCGCTGCGCCTTCAATGGCGAGGAAGAACCAGATGGCAAATGGGATCGCGGCAAAGATACCTGACAGTGCCGGCATGCCGAAGTGTTCACCGCCTGCCCAGCCGTTAGCGGCAAAGTTGGCAATACTGAAGCCCGGTGCGACCACGCCCATAAACACCAGCAGTTCGAACACCGCCAGTACGGTGACCACTAACTCAAACATCGCCGCCAGTTTCACCCCCAGAATATTCAACGTCATAAAGACAATATAGGCACCCACCGCTGCGTACTTCGGGTTGAGTTCCGGGTACTGAACGTTGAGATAGGCACCGATGGCCATCGCAATCGCCGGAGGAGCAAAGACGAATTCAATCAGCGTGGCCATACCGGCAATCAGGCCGCCGGTCTCACCAAATGCACGACGGCTGTAGGCAAACGGGCCACCCGCATGTGGAATCGCGGTGGTCAGCTCGGTAAAGCTGAAGATAAAACAGGTATACATGGTGGCGATCATTAGCGTTGTCAGCAAAAAGCCGAGTGTTCCCGCCACGCCCCAGCCGTAGCTCCAGCCAAAATATTCCCCTGAAATGACCAAACCGACTGCAATGCCCCACAAATGTATGGTGCCCAGCGTGGGCTTTAATTTCGTTGTCATGTCGTTATCCCCGTGAGTGTGTTTCCCCTTCATCCCCTACGCCGCAGATGTTTGTGGCGTAGAGGCGGTTGGAGAGCGTTATTCGATAATGCCGTTGCCCGTTGGGGGAAACTTGACGCGGGCATGATGATTTTTGTGCTCGCGGGTCAACTCACTCGCAAAAAAAGTGCCAGGTGTACGCTGCGGTCAAAACAGGGTCGTCTGCTGTCAAGCCGGAAGAGGGCAAGCGATAGGATGCTGTCAGGCAAAGAAGCACTGCCTGAAACTGACTCCGGAGCCAGACTATGACCGCAAAACAATATGACACCCTGAACAATACCGCACTGCTGCGCCTCGCCGAAATGACACTGTTGCGCTATCCGGCAGCGTTACAGGGCAAACTTAGCCTGCTGTGCCGTTCAGAAAACGCGACCTTTTTACTCGAAGCGGGTGGCAAACGTTATGCCTTGCGCCTGCACCGGGCGGATTATCACCAGCGTGCCGATATTGAAAGTGAGTTGCAGTGGCTGGATGCCCTACGTGAAACCGGCATTGATGTGCCGCAGGCGGTCGTCGATCGTGAAGGACAACGCGTACAAACGCTGATGCTGGAGGAGGGTTCGGTACGTCATGCCGTGCTGTTCCACTGGATCGAGGGGGAGATGCCGGGGACCGATGTTGATCCGCGTGCCTTTCAGCAACTGGGGAATATTACCGCTCGCCTGCATCAGCACAGCCGCAGATGGCAGCGCCCGGCGGGTTTTCAGCGTATCATCTGGGATCATCACACCATGGTCAGCCCGCAAAGCCATTGGGGCGACTGGCGCGATGCGCCGAATTTGCGCGTCCAGGATCACGGCATTGTGGAGGAGACGATCGCGCGAGTGGGAGCGACGCTGGCAGAGTTCGGCAAGGAGCCCCGCAACTACGGGCTGATCCACGCCGATCTGCGACTGACGAATCTGCTGCTGTATAAAGGCGAAACCCGGGTGATCGATTTTGATGACTGCGGTTTCGGCTGGTATCTGCACGATCTGGCGGCGGCGATCAGTTTTGTCGAGCACCATCCGCGTGCCGCAGAATGGGTTGAACACTGGATCCGGGGCTACGAGCAGGTTGCACATATCACCGATGCTGAGATGGAAAGGATACCCGCGCTACTGATCCAGCGCCGGATCCAGCTGCTGGCCTGGGCGGGATCGCATGCGGAAACGGAGATGGCGCAAAGTCTTGGGCCACAGTGGGCGGATCATTCTGTGCGTTTGTGCCACCGCTACCTGGAGACGCGCGATCTGCCTGTTGGCGTATAACCCTCATGTTACTGCACTGTGGACGGGCAACGCTGCGCCTCCACAGTGCTTATTCGCACTGAGCCGTAGGCTAACACGCTGATTTTGTCCGATGTTGTGGTTGGTACGCAATTTGCTGTGTAAAGAGGAGTAAAGAGCCCACACCGCAGCAGGAGGCATTAATCATGTTACCCAACCCATTGGCCCGTTCAGAAACCAGCCATGTTCTGCACAGTGCCAGCGCCTGCAATCGTGGGGTCCTGGCTGCTGCTGCCAGTGGACTGAGCGAGTTTATCTGCCACAGCGGCGGTGACGTTGATCGAATTTTTGGCGTCAGCGGTATCGACCCGGAGTTGCTGGCACAGCCCACGCTCAGTCTGGGCTTAATCAACTATTGCCGGGTGATGGAAGAAGCGGCACGGTATTCAGGTTGTGATAACTTCGGTTTACATTACGGCAGGCAGTTTAAACCGCAGTCATTAGGTCTGATTGGCTACATCGGTCTGTGCAGCGCCACGCTGGAACAGGCACTGCACAATGTGGCGAATGCGTTTCCGTGGCACCAGCACGATACGCTGACGCGGCTGGTGGATAAGGGGGACTGCTGGCGGCTGGATTATCAGGTGCGTCACGGTGCTATCCTCTGCCGTCGCCAGGATGCGGAACTCACGCTCGGCATGTTCCTTAACCTGATCCGCCATGTGGCAGGAAAAAACTGGGCGCCGCGTGAGGTGCATTTCGAACACCCACGTCCCTCACAATGGCATGAGCACTGTAAAGTGTTCGATGCCCCTGTCTATTTCGATCAACCTTTCAACTCCTTACTGATCCCGAAACGCGATTTGCTCCGTGCGATGCCGGACAGCGATCCCTTATTACTGAGCGTAATGCAGGATGCTATCCAGCGTCTGAACAGCAGTACGCCGCAGCAGAATATCGTCGATCAGGCGCGGGCGCAGGTTCATCTGGTGATCCTGCAAGGGGACCCTGTACTGGATGATGTGGCGGAAAAAATGGGGTTGTCGAGCTGGTCATTACAGCGACGCCTGCGCGAGGAAGGGCTGAGTTTTACCACGCTGGTGGATAACGTACGCTGCGAAATGGCGAAACACTATTTGCAGCAGCGTCAGCTGCCGATTTCCGAAATGGCCCTGTTATTGGGATATTCTGAGGTCAGTGCATTCTCCCGTGCCTTTCGTCGCTGGTTTGGCATCAGCCCACGTCAGTGGCGACAGGATGAGCTGACAGGATGAGCCATCGTATGAGGTCACGAGTAAGGTATCACTGAAGGCTCGGATAATCCTTATATTTGCATCAAGATGACGTGGCTTATTTTAGTTAAATGACTATGATTCACATCCCCCATGTGATTTGTTACCGTGATAAATTAAAATAATTAAACATTTCAGTTTATTTTTATAATTTCTCTGTGGTAGTCTTCCGTGCCAAAGGCGTCCTGCCTTTATTTTATAATAACCCGTGCTGATTATATTCTGGATATTCATTCCGGATCAGGGTTTTTATTTGAGTTATGAATTCATTCAGGGATATGAAATGAAATCCAAATGCCTTGTTGTTTTAACCTTATTAAGCGCGTCGGTGATCACCGGCTGCGCGACGGAATCCTCACGTTCTATTGAAGCCCCTCAGGTTGCAGCTGCGACTCAGCCACACTATCAGGGCGTAAAAAGCCCGATTGCTGTCGGTAAGTTTGATAACCGCTCTGCGTATATGAATGGCATATTTTCTGACGGTGTCGATCGGTTAGGTAACCAGTCGAAAACCATCCTGATTACCCATTTGCAGCAGACTGGCCGTTTTAATGTGCTGGACCGCGCTAACCTTGATGAGCTGAAAGCCGAAGCGCAGTACAAAGGCAGCCAGCAGTCCATTACAGGTGCCAACTATGTTATCACCGGCGATATTACCGAGTTTGGTCGTAAAGAAGTGGGCGACCAGCAGCTGTGGGGCATTCTTGGCCGCGGTAAGTCTCAGGTCGCCTATGCCAAAGTGAACCTGAATGTGGTGGATGTCACCACCTCAGAAGTGGTGTATTCCGTTCAGGGCGCAGGTGAATACACTCTGTCTAATCGCGAAGTGATTGGCTTTGGTGGTACCGCCAGCTATGACTCCACGCTGAATGGTAAAGTGATGGATTTAGCGGTACGCGAAGCAGTGAATCATCTGGTGAATGGAATCGAATCTGGCGCATGGCGTCCGGTTAAATAAAATAATAAGGAATTAACAGTGAAGATGATTAACGTTGTCTGCGTGGCTGCCGCCGCGCTGCTAATGACGGCCTGTGCCCAAAAAAAAGAAACGGTCTATTACTGGGGGGATTACCAGTCCTCACTTTATAGCTATTACAAACGTGACAAATCACCTGAACAACAGATTGAATCGCTGAACGCGGTGGTTGAGCAGGCGAAAGCAAAAAATAAACCCGTACCTCCTGGCTTGCATGCCCAGATAGGATTGCTATATGTGGAAACCAGCCGTCCAGACCTGGCTTTTCAGCAGTTCAATGCCGAAAAATCACAGTTCCCGGAATCAGCCGCTTATATGGATTTTCTGATGCGCAATAAGGACAAGAAATAATGAAATTACGGATCTTTATTGCCGCAGCTGTGGCGCTGGTACTGAGTGGTTGTGCTAAACAGACGCCTTATGACTATACGGCTTTTCGTGCCAGCAAACCTACCTCGATTGTGGTGTTGCCTGCGAAGAACAGCAGCCCGGATATTCAGGCTGCCCACAGTCTGGTGTCGGTGATAACCGCGCCGCTGGCCGAGTCCGGTTATTATGTGTTCCCGGTGGCGGTGGTAGATAAAACCTTTGAGCAGAACGGCCTGGCCAGTGCCGATGATGCTCAGGGTGTCAGCACCGCTAAACTACAGGAGATTTTCCATGCTGATGCGGCGCTGTATGTTGAAGTGATCAGCTACGGCACCCAATATAGGGTCGTGGACAGTGCGACTCAGGTCAGCGCAGTAGCACGTCTGGTTGACCTGCGTACCGGTAAACAGATCTGGGCGGGTAAAGGCTTTGCGTCCGATGCTCAGGACAACAGTAACAACGGCCTGGTGGGCATGTTGATAACGGCAGCGGTGAAGCAAATCTCCAACAATATGACCGACAAAAGTCATGATATAGCGATTATTGCCGGGAGCACGATGCTCTCTGCCGATGGTCGCAACGGCAGTATCCTGCCAGGGCCGCGCGCCAAAGTGAAAACGGCGTTATAACGCTGATGCAAACAGGGGCGATCGCAGAGGATCGCCCCTGTTTGCTGCTATTGCCCCGGTGTTTCCAGTCTGCTGTAACCCAGTCCGTTAATCTTTTTCACCTTTATCTGCACCGGAATACGTTCCTTCATTGCCTCAACGTGGCTGATTACCCCAATCGTTTTGCCACTGGCATTGAGCGCATCCAGCGCATCAAGCGCACTGTCGAGTGTTTCCGCATCCAGCGTGCCAAAGCCTTCATCCAGGAACAGTGACTCAATACGGGTTTTATGGCTGACCAGATCGGAAAGGGCCAGCGCCAGCGCCAGACTGACAAGGAAGCTTTCGCCGCCGGACAGCGTGCGGGTATCACGCTGTGCGTCAGCCTGCCAGGTATCAACAACCTGAAGCTCTAACGCTTCCTGCGATTTGCGCTGCAACAGATAGCGACCGTGCAGACGGTTAAGCTGATTGTTGGCCAGCCACACCAGATGATCTAACGTCAGCCCCTGGGCAAAGCGGCGGAATTTATCCCCTTCTTTGGAACCGATAAGCTGATTGAGGTAGCTCCAGTCTTCCAGCTGCTGTTCGTTAGCGGCGATCTCAGCCAGCAATGTCTGCTGTTGTGTGCGCCGTTCGCTGTCATCTCGCAGCTGCTGACGTAGCTGACCCTGCTGGCTGGCCAGCTCGCGCAGTTGCTGATTTAACTCACTCAGCTGGCTTTCCAGTAGTATCCGTTGTGCAGGCAGGTCATCAAAATGGCCTGATTGGTTCACCATTTCGTCTAATTGCGATTGTAGATTAATCAACTGCTCATTTAGTGATTTATGCTGTCCGGTCAGGGTATTTATCCTGTCCTGCTGCTGTTGCCACGCAGTCTGCGCCTGGCGAACGGCCTGCGCATGCTGTTCCGTCTCTGTTCGCAGCTGCTGCTGTGCAGTCGTAACGTCGCGATCGCCAAACAATGCCTGGCGCTGCTGCTGGCAGTGCTTCAGCGTTTCCTGCTGTTGTTGCAGACGCTGGTCGAGCTGAGCCAGGCGTGCCTGTTGTTGTTGTAACTCTTCTTCCAGCGCCTGTTGGCGGCTGGAGAGTGTCGCCAGTTCAGGGACCAGCGCAGCCAGCGCCTCGCTGTTGCTGCGCCACTGTTGCCACTCCGTTTCGCGCAGCTGCAACCAGCGCTGGTAATCACCATCCTGCGGCAGTGTCAGCCCCAGCGGTGCAACCCCTTCTGCCAGCTTGATGCGCAACTGTTGTGCGCGCTGTTCATCCAGGGTGAGCTGTTGCTGCTGTTCGCTCTGCGTCTGCGTGGCGGCAGTAAACTGCTGCTGCTGAAGCTGGATCTGCTGTTGCAGGGCCTGCCAGGCCTGCTGATGCTGATACAGCGCCTCTTTTTGCTGCTGGCAGTGGCGCAACGCTTGCTCCAGCTGCTGTAACTGCTGCTGCTTTGCCGTTTCCTGCTCATCCTGCTGTGCCAGCCAGTCGCTGGTCTTTTGATCCTGCTGCGGGCTGAGTGACAGCGCCAGGGCGGCGGTGGCGGACTGCCATTGCTGCTCCAGTTGCTGCATCTGACGGTTCAGTTCGGCCTCTTCCTGCAACTGGCGCTCATCCTGCTGTTGCGCCTGTTTAAGCTGCGCGGCGCAGGTACTGCCCTGATCTTTAAGCTGTTCAACATCACGCTTTAATGCGTCCAGCCGCTGCTGATTTTCCGACAGCTGTAACGCCTGATACTGCTGTACGGCCGGATGGTTTTCTGAACCGCACAGCGGGCAGGGCTGGCCCGCTTCCAGCTGTGCCCGGTGCTGTTCCAGATCGGCAATACGCCGCTCCAGCTCACAGCGCTTTTCCAGGTCCTGCTGATGTTGATATTTCTCTTTCCAGCTGGCCCGCAGGGTAAGTAACTGCTCACTGTTTTGCTGGATCTGTTGCGTTAGCGTTTGGCGCTCCTGCTGTAAGCGCGTGAGGCGTATGTTCAACTGCTGCCACTGCGGGAGCAGGGTGGCCAGCAATAACCGCTGCGGGCGCTGGCGGGCAAATTGCTCCAGTGCGGCGCGCAGCGTCTCTTCGGGGTGCAGCTGTTGTAGCGAGGCCAGCTGTTGCTGCACTTGATCGAGGCTGGTCTGTGCGGCGGCCAGCTGCTGCTGTAACGGGGCCTGCTGCTGCTGGAGCTGCTGGCTGGACTGCTCACACTCCTGTACCTGGCGCTGCTGGGCCTGGAGTCGCAAGCGTTGTGCGGTCAGTGACTGCTCACTATCCTGCTGCTGGCTAAAGCGTTCACGCCACAGCGGCAGATGCTCGCCATAGTGCGTATACGACGGATGTGCCTCACGCCAGGTGCTTAACTGCTGCTGTTGCGCCTGTTTTTCCTGTTGAGTCTGCTGGTTTTTAGCGCTTTCCTGCTGGCGCGTGGTGAGTGCAAGTTGGTGTTCACTTCGCTCACGCTCCAGCTGCTGTTGCTGTTCGCGCAATGTGGCCAGTTGCAAATCAAGCGGCAGGACCTGTTCGGCGATCAGGGTTTCCTGTTGCAAACGCAGCGTCTGGTGTTGCGCCTGCGCCTGCACGATCTGCTCTTGCTGCTGCGTGGCCAGAACCAGCGCCTGCTGTGCCTGCTCCTGCTGTTGATCCAGCTGCTGCGCGCTGACGGTCAGCTGTTGCTGCTCCCGTTGCAAGCGTTCAATCTGTTGCAGTTCCTGACTTTTTTTCAGTTGGATCTGCTGTTGTGAAGTAAGCACCTGCTCCTGCTCCACACTTTGTGCCAGCTGGCTGTTAAGGAGGGCGCACTGCTCTTCGGTGAGCAAACTCATACCGCTGGACTGGGCGCGCAGGGTATCCAGCGTCACCTTCGCCTGTTTATGGCGATCAAACACCGCCGCCGACAGTCGACCGTATATTTCGGTGCCGGTCAGCTCTTCCAGTAGCTCGGCACGTTTATTGGCATCGGCATTGAGGAACGCGGCAAACTGCCCTTGTGACAGCATCATCGATTTGGTGAAGCGTTCGAAGTCCAGCCCGGTCAGGCTGGCTACCCTCTCCAGCTTATCTTTGACCTTGTCGGCCACGATGTGATTATCGCTACAGCGTGCCAGCTCAACCCGCGGTGCCTGCAGGTTACCATCGGCAGCACCGCGTGCGCGGCTCTGGCTCCAGAAGGCGCGCCAGGCAACGCCTTTCACCTCAAATTCGACTTCTGCCAGACACTCGGCGGTGTCACGGGTCATCAGATCATTTTGCGACTGAGTGATGCCTTTCAGGCGCGGTGTTTCGTGATACAACGCGAGGCAGATGGCATCCAGCAGGGTGGTTTTACCTGCGCCCGTCGGGCCGGTAATAGCGAACAGGCCGTTGCTGGCAAAAGGTTCTGCGGTGAAGTCGATTTTCCACTCACCCTTCAGCGAGTTGAGGTTTTTAAAGCGCAGCGTCAGAATTTTCATGATGGCTGCTCCTCATGGCGAACGGCTTCCAGCGTTTGAGCAAACAGCACTCTGGCGCGTTCCAGCCGTTCAGGTTCCTCGGCCTCCAGCGCCAGACGGCGGGAAAACACCTCTTCAACACTCAATTCATTCAGCGTTTCATTGTTCTGTCGGGCGATCACCTGTTCGCGCTGTTCGCGGCTGCGACGCAGCAGCACCACTTCTACGGGCAGGGATTCGGTCAGCTCCTGGATACGGCGCTGTAACTCACTGAGGTAAGCATCGGTGACGATTTCAATGTCCAGCCAGATGGTGCCACCCTGTGGATCGGCCGTGAGAGCCGCCAACTGCTGCTCAATCTGTTCCAGAGAGCCTTTGATCATCTGCATTGGCTGGAATAACGGGATCGGTAAGGCTTCGACCGCGCTGAGTTTGCCGTTGCTGAAGTCGACCTGAAACACGCTTTTGGCTTTACCCAGCTCATCAAAACTGAGCGGGATCGGCGAGCCGCTGTAGCGAATATGATCGCTATCGGCAATGCGCTGAGCGCGATGGATATGCCCCAGGGCGATATAGTCCGCAGGGGGAAAACAATCGGCGGGGAAGGCATCCAGCGTGCCGATATAGATATCACGCACCGCATCGCTTTTGGTCACGCCCATCGTTGTCAGATGGCCGGTGGCAATAATGGGTAGCGGCAGGCCCAGCGCATCACGTTGTTTCAGCGCTTCCTGCCAGCACTGCTGATAGTGTTCAGTTATGGCTTCCAGCAGGCTTTGCTGCTTTTCACGCCCTGACTGCCCGCTCTGGCTGCGCAGAATATCGCGCGGGCGCAAAAATGGAATGGCGCACAGCAGTGCTCCTGGCTGGCCATCGCGGCGATTAAGAACCAGAACCTGTTGACGAACATCGTCGCAGGCGGCGGCGATCACCCGAGTGTTCAGGCAGGCCAGCAGCTCGCGGGATTCATTCAGCATGGCGACTGAATCGTGATTGCCGCCCAGTACCACCAGTTGACAGCCGGTCTGCTGCAGATTGACCACGAAGCGGTTATACAGCTCACGCGCGTAGCTCGGCGGAGAGCCAGTATCAAAGATATCGCCTGCCACAATAATCGCATCCGCCTGCTGTGCTTCTGCGTTCACCAGCAGCCAGTCAAGAAATGCCTGGTGCTCGGCTGCCCGGCTTTTGGTGTAGAAAAACTGGCCAAGATGCCAGTCGGCAGTATGAATGATGCGCATGGGGGTCCTTTCATGGCAGAAAGCGTGGGGAGTATTATACCTGTCCTGCATCCCGAATTATTCAGAGCAGATAAACATATTGATGAGGAGGGGATTTTATTTAATTCCATCAATGCTTTTAGGGGGTGCTTTTTTCATAAAAGTGTCATAAAACTGACGCATAATGGCGCCGCATATCCCCGTGACAACCTGTCACTGTAGCAGGAGCAATAATGGCCAAGCGCATTCTGGTGGTTGAAGATGAAGCCCCAATCCGTGAGATGTTGTGTTTCGTTCTGGAACAAAATGACTATCAACCGATCGAAGCCGAGGACTATGACAGCGCAGTAAGTATGCTCATTGAGCCGTGGCCGGATTTAATCCTGCTGGACTGGATGCTCCCGGGTGGTTCCGGCATTCAGTTTATTAAGCATCTGAAGCGTGAAGCCATGACCCGGGATATTCCGGTTATGATGCTGACCGCGCGTGGCGAAGAAGAAGATCGCGTCCGTGGCCTGGAAGTGGGTGCCGACGATTACATTACGAAACCCTTCTCACCCAAAGAGCTGGTGGCCCGTATTAAAGCGGTGATGCGCCGTATTTCACCGATGGCGGTGGAAGAGGTGATTGAAATGCAGGGGCTGAGTCTTGATCCGTCATCGCATCGCGTGATGTCTGACACGCAACCGCTGGAAATGGGGCCGACCGAATATAAATTGCTGCACTTCTTTATGACGCATCCTGAGCGTGTTTACAGCCGTGAGCAGTTGCTAAACCATGTCTGGGGAACTAACGTTTACGTCGAAGATCGTACCGTTGATGTGCACATTCGTCGCTTACGTAAGGCGCTGGAACTGACCGGGCACGATCGTATGGTGCAGACGGTTCGCGGAACAGGTTATCGTTTCTCTGCACGCTATTGATTGTTCGCGCTGGAGTCTGAACCGTGTTGGAACGCCTCTCCTGGAAGAGATTATTGTTTGAGCTGCTGCTTGCCGGTTTGCCCGCGTTACTGCTCGGGCTGCTGGTGGGTTGGCTCCCCTGGCTGCTGTTAATCTCAGTACTCTGTGTGCTGGGCTTTCATTTCAACAACTTACTTCGACTCTCTCACTGGCTGTGGGTTGACCGCAGCATGACACCTCCCAGCGGCCGTGGCAGCTGGGAACCGCTGTTTTACGGCCTGTATCAAATGCAGGCGCGTAACCGCCGCCGCCGCCGTGAACTCGGTCATCTGATCAAACGTTTTCGTAGCGGTGCAGAATCTCTGCCTGATGCGGTGGTACTGACCACCGAAGAGGGGACGATTTTTTGGTGCAACGGCCTCGCACAGCAGATGCTGGGGCTGCGCTGGCCGGAAGATAACGGGCAGAATATCCTCAATCTGCTGCGTTACCCCGAGTTTACCCGCTATCTGCGTCAGCGTGATTTTTCTCGCCCGCTTACGCTGGTGCTGAACAGCCATCGCCATCTTGAATTTCGTGTGATGCCTTACAGTGAAGGGCAATGGTTGCTGGTGGCGCGTGATGTCACCCAGATGCATCAGCTGGAAGGGGCCCGGCGTAACTTCTTTGCTAATGTCAGCCATGAACTGCGTACGCCGCTCACCGTATTGCAGGGGTATCTGGAGATGATGAACGATTCCGTGCTGGAGGGCAGTCTGCGCGATAAGGCGCTGCACACCATGCAGGAGCAGACTAAACGCATGGACAGCCTGGTGAAACAGCTGCTGACCTTGTCACGCATTGAAGCTGCTCCGGCGATCGATTTGCAGGAAACCGTGGATGTGCCGATGATGCTGCGGGTGTTGCAGCGTGAAGCGGAAACGCTCAGTAACGGCCGCCATGATATTTATTTCCATACCGACCCGCATTTGCGCGTGTTTGGCAACGACGAGCAGCTGCGCAGTGCGATCTCCAATCTGGTGTATAACGCGGTTAACCATACGCCGGATGGCACGCGTATTGATATCAGCTGGCTGCGCAGCCCGCAGGGGGCACAGTTTAAGGTTAAAGATAATGGACCCGGGATTGCACCGGAACACCTGCCTCGTCTGACCGAGCGTTTCTATCGGGTTGATAAAGCGCGTTCCCGACAGACGGGCGGTAGCGGATTAGGGCTGGCTATCGTGAAGCATGCGCTCAGCCACCACAATACGCGCCTGGATATCAGCAGCACGCCCGGCGCTGAAACCTGTTTCAGCTTTCAATTGCCACCAAGGTTGATTGTCAGTGCCGAACTGGTCGAGAATGCGTTGCATTAAGTCTCACGGAACCCATGCAATGAAATTGTTAATCGCGTTGGCGCTGCTGCTGGTCAGTTCGCAGGTCCTGGCGAAGCAGGGCATGTTGGCGGGGAATCTCACCAGCGTTGGCTCGGATACGCTGGGTAACCTGATGGCGCTGTGGGGTGAGAGTTTTAATCGTCAGTATCCCGGTGTGAATGTGCAGATCCAGGCGGCCGGTTCGTCGACTGCGCCGACTGCGCTTGCCGCGGGGGCTGCTCAGCTAGGTGCGATGAGCCGCCCGATGCAGGCGGTAGAACGCCAGTTATTTGAAGACAGTTACGGTTATCAGCCGCTGGCTGTACCGGTGGCGATGGATGCGCTGGTGGTGGTGGTCAATCAGGATAACCCGTTAACCGGCCTGAATGCCCAGCAGCTGGACGCCATTTTCTCGGTGACGCGTCGCTGTGGCGGGTTATCCGTGCCCAAAACCTGGGGGGATTTACAGTTAACTCAGCCCGGTTGGGCGACGCGGGGATTACAGCGCTTTGGCCGTAACTCGGCCTCCGGGACTTGGGGATTCTTCAAACAGCAGGCGCTGTGTAACGGTGACTTCCGTAATGATGTCGGAGAATATCCCGGCTCTGCCGCTGTGGTGCAGGCCGTTGCGGGAACGTTGAATGGCATTGGTTATGCCAGTGCCGGGTTTCATATCAGCGGCGTCAAAACCGTGCCGGTGGCGCGTGATGGCAATGACTGGATCGCGCCAAGCGCCGAGAATATTCGCAGCGGCCGCTATCCTTATGCCCGTCCTCTTTATATCTATGTCAATAAAGCGCCCGATAAACCACTGGAGCCTCTGACGGCTGCCTTTTTGCGTTTAGCGCTTTCTCCACAGGGCCAGGCGCTGGTCAGCCAGGCGGGGTATCTGCCCCTGTCTGAGCAGCAGATGCAGCGCGCCCGTGCGATGCTGGCCGAGTAACCGTGCCTTCGGGCGAGGCGTGCCTCGCCCCTACAATACATGGGTCCCCGTCTCGTAGGGGTCAGGCACGCCTGCCCCTGTACCCGTGCCTCGCCCCTACAATATATTGCTCCCATCTCGTAGGGGTCAGGCACGCCTGACCCTGTCACTGTGCCTCGCCCCTACAATATATTGCTCCCACCTTGTAGGGGTCAGGCACGCCTGACCCTCACTCAGTCATCATGAAAATTATTCATCTGCCGTGAAATTTCTTCGGTTGCCGCTGAAGGTTTCTCATGAGACTCTTAGCTCAACAGACATGTAGACGTCCAGATGTCTAGAGGTAACCTGATGTAATTATTACGTCACTAAATTATGCGCCGCGTGCAGGCCAGGAGTTTTCATCATGACAACATTTACCCCATACCGTGCCGAAGTGGTTGGCAGCTACCTGCGCCCGGCTGAGATTAAACAGGCTCGTAAGCAGTTTGAGGCTGGTGAGATAGATGCTGCGGCACTGCGTGCGGTGGAAGATGAAGCGATCCGTAAGGTGGTAGCCCATCAGCGTGAAAACGGTTTGCAGGTGGTGACTGATGGCGAATTCCGCCGCGCCTGGTGGCATTTCGACTTCTTCGATGGTCTGGATGGCGTGGAGCGTTATGAGGCCGAGCAGGGTATTCAGTTTAACGGTGTGCAGACAAAAGCACGGGGTGTGAAAGTGACCGGTAAGCTGGGCTTTAGCAATCATCCGATGCTGGAAGATTTCCGTTTCCTGCAAAGCATCAGTGGCGATGCCGTGGCTAAGATGACCATTCCAAGCCCCAGTGTGTTGCACTTCCGCGGTGGGCGTAAAGTGATTGATGCTGAGGTTTATCCTGATCTGGATGTCTATTTTGACGATCTGGCGCAGACGTATCGTGACGCCATTAAAGCCTTCTATGATGCTGGCTGCCGTTATCTGCAACTGGATGATACTGTCTGGGCCTATCTGTGTTCTGACGATCAGAAACAGCAGATCCGCGAACGTGGCGATAACCCGGAAGAGCTGGCCCGCACCTATGCCCGTGTACTGAATAAAGCCATCGAAGGGAAGCCGGATGACCTGGTCATTGGCCTGCATGTCTGTCGTGGCAACTTCCGATCCACCTGGATCTCCGAAGGTGGCTATGAGCCGGTGGCCGAAATCCTGTTTGGCGGCGTCAACATTGATGCTTTTTTCCTGGAGTACGATAACGAGCGTTCTGGTGGATTTGAGCCATTACGCTTTATCAAACCGGGCAAACAGCAGGTGGTTCTGGGCCTGATCACCACGAAAACAGGGGAGCTGGAAGCCGCTGAAACGGTGGAAAAACGCATTCGCGAGGCATCACAGTTTGTCCCCCAGGATCAAATTTGCCTGAGCCCTCAGTGCGGCTTTGCTTCAACGGAAGAGGGCAATAGCCTGACGGAAGAGCAGCAGTGGGCTAAGCTGCGCCTGGTGGTGGATGTCGCCAGCCGCATCTGGTAATGACTGCATCATTTTGTGTACAGGGCGCGGTTTTCCGCGCCTTTTGTGCATATTACGAGGGTTTATTGCAGAAATTAACGTTGTGTCGGACGAAAAAGATACAAATCATGTAAGGCATTCTTCATCAGATCTAAATATATGCACTGGTTATGCAGTCTTTTGCGCTATATCATCCTGCTTTTCCGATCCCGTATTGCCTTTCTTCGCTATAAACGTTCTACTTACCCCCGTTTTTTCGTCATCCCCCTGCATACAGAAAATAATCAGCTCACATTCGCTGTCAACCCGGTATTACAAAGTGCATTCCACTGTATTGGTTTGATTCGGCGGCGTTTTTAGAGCGAGCAGGGGGACAGGTTTTCAATTTGAGCCTGACATTACGACTTTTCACACCATCACGGGCAACACAATTTCTTATGACACATCGTTTAACTTCGAAAGATATCCTGGCGCTGGGCTTTATGACGTTTGCCCTGTTCGTCGGTGCGGGAAACATCATTTTCCCCCCTATGGTGGGGATTCAGTCTGGCGAACATGTCTGGATGGCCGCTATCGGTTTTCTGATCACGGCTGTGGGTCTGCCGGTGATTACGGTGATTGCGCTGGCGCGCGTGGGCGGTGGCATTGATGCCCTCAGCTCACCGATTGGCAAGGCGGCTGGCATCGTGCTGGCCACCGTCTGCTATCTGGCCGTTGGCCCGCTGTTTGCCACACCGCGTACGGCGACCGTGTCGTTTGAAGTGGGGATTGCCCCACTGACCGGTGATGGTGCGTTGCCGCTGATGATCTACAGCGTCGTCTACTTCGCCCTGGTGATTGGCATTTCCCTCTATCCTGGCAAACTGCTGGATACCGTGGGGCACGTACTGGCACCACTGAAAATTTTCGCACTGGCCGTTCTGGGCCTGGCCGCGCTGCTGTGGCCTGCGGGCGGTCTTGCACCGGCAACGGCTGATTATCAGCGTGCGGCGTTCTCGAGCGGCTTTGTGAACGGTTATCTGACCATGGATACCCTCGGCGCGCTGGTGTTCGGTATTGTTATCGTCAATGCAGCACGCTCACGCGGCATCACAGAAGCGAAGTTACTCACGCGTTACACCGTGATAGCCGGCTTGATTGCGGGTGTGGGTCTGACGTTGGTATACCTGGCACTGTTTAAACTGGGTTCCGACAGTGCATCCATTGTTGACCAGAACGCTAACGGTGCGGCCATTCTGCATGCCTACGTACAGCATACCTTTGGCGGTATGGGCAGCTTCTTCCTGGCGGCGCTGATTTTTGTTGCCTGCATGGTGACCGCTGTCGGCCTGACCTGTGCCTGCGCGGAGTTCTTTGAGCACTACTTGCCTCTTAGCTATCGTCAGCTGGTGTTTATTCTTGGTCTGTTCTCGATGGTGGTGTCTAACCTGGGTCTGAGTCATTTGATTCAAATTTCAATTCCAGTGTTAACTGCGATTTACCCACCTTGCATCGTACTGGTACTGTTGAGCTTCACTTTAAAATGGTGGAAAAAAAGCTCAAGGATTATTGCGCCAACGATGCTGGTTAGCCTGGTTTTCGGCATTGTTGATGCAATCAAAAGTACGAACTTAAAGGCACTTCTGCCAGCAGTAACCCAGAATCTGCCACTGGCAGACCAAGGTTTGGCATGGTTGCCACCTTCACTGGTGATGCTGGTATTGGTAGCCGTGTACGATCGCGTTACAGGCCGCCAGTCGGTTACTGCGCATCAGCAATAGCGTTGTAAAAACTCCCCCTTACCTCCTTGCCGGTAAGGGGCCGACAGGTGTAAATATGACAAGTACAACACTCAAAAAGGGACTGAGTACCCGCCATATCCGGTTTATGGCTCTGGGTTCTGCCATTGGCACCGGACTGTTTTATGGTTCGGCTGACGCCATCAGAATGGCTGGTCCTGGCGTTTTGATTGCCTATATGGTGGGTGGGCTCGCGGCCTATATTATTATGCGCGCCCTGGGTGAAATGTCCGTTAACAACCCACAGGCCAGCTCTTTCTCCCGCTACGCACGTGATTACCTCGGCCCGCTCGCAGGGTATATCACCGGCTGGACCTACTGTTTTGAAATCCTGATTGTTGCCATTGCCGATGTCACCGCTTTCGGCATTTATATGGGCGTGTGGTTCCCGGACGTTCAGCACTGGATTTGGGTATTGAGCGTGGTGCTGATTATCGGCGCGCTTAACCTCGCGACGGTAAAGGTGTTTGGTGAGGTCGAATTCTGGCTGTCACTGTTTAAAGTGGCCACCATTATCGTGATGATCGTGGCCGGTTTTGGCATTATTTTCTGGGGCATTGGCAACGGTGGCCAGGCAACGGGGATCAGTAATCTGTGGACCCACGGCGGTTTTGTCCCCAATGGCTGGATAGGCGTGGTGCTGTCATTGCAGGTAGTGATGTTTGCCTTCGGGGGTATTGAAATTATCGGCATCACAGCCGGTGAAGCGAAAGATCCGCAGGTGTCGATTCCTTTGGCGATTAATACGGTACCGCTGCGTATTCTGGTGTTCTATGTCGGTACGCTGTTTGTGATTATGTCCATTTACCCCTGGAACCAGGTGGGGACGAACGGTAGTCCGTTTGTACTGACTTTCCAGAATTTGGGCATAGCCGCCGCCGCAACAATTCTTAATTTTGTGGTGATTACCGCCTCGCTGTCGGCGATTAACAGCGATGTGTTTGGCGTGGGGCGTATGCTCCACGGTATGGCAGAGCAGGGACATGCGCCGAAAGTGTTTGCTTCCGTATCACGCAGAGGCGTGCCGTGGGTCACGGTGCTGGCGATGATGATGGCGATGCTGGTGGCGGTATACCTCAACTACCTGATGCCAGAGAAAGTGTTCCTGGTGATCGCCTCATTGGCCACGTTTGCTACCGTCTGGGTGTGGATTATGATCCTCTTCTCGCAGATCGGCTTCCGTCGTACGTTGACGCCTGAGCAACAGAAAGCGCTGAAGTTTTCGCTGCCGGGTGGCACGGCCACTGCCGTAGTGGGGATTCTGTTTCTGATGTTTGTGATTGGGCTGATTGGTTATTTCCCGGATACCCGTATTTCACTTTACGTCGGGATGGGGTGGATCCTGTTGCTGCTGGTGAGCTGGCAATGGGTGAAACGTAAGAATCGTTAGACAGCATGTGAGCGACGTTTGTTAATGCTGGCCAGTAAGATGGCCAGCATTATCTTCTGTCTCTTTTTAAGCTGGTGTTGATCGTCTTGCGCTAAAGATCGCCAACAGCGGAGCAACAGCCAGTACGCTAAACATCACCCATGCTGCATTGCTGGCACCTTCTATTCCACCGGGTATATTCAGCCCTCCCAGATTCGCCAACATCCCGGCCAGTGCGGCGCCCAGCGCAGTGGCAAACAGTTGTACCGTGGAGATTGAGGTCGCTGCGGCATCCTGATCCTCTTCCGGTGTGACATCCAGCACCCGTGCCAGCAGATGGGGCCAGCCCAGCCCGATACCAAAGCCAACCAGCAGTAATCCCAGCGAAATGATGGCCACCAGCGTTCGCCCATAGTCGCTTTGTACCGGCAGGGAGAATGACAGTATCGCCATTCCGGCCAGAACCAGTATGGGTCCGGTAATGATCGCCAGCGAAACACGCCTGGCGCGCCAGCCGGAGCTCCAGATTTCGGCCAGCGTCCAGCCCGCCGCCATCAGTGCCGCCAGATAGCCGGACATCAGCGGAGTCTGCCCGTGCAGATTTTGTAGAAAGTAGGGCACAAAGGTTTCACTGGTCATGCCGACAACCAGCAGGCCGATAGTCAGATAAAGTGGTAGCAGAGGGGAACTCAGGCGCAGTGCGTTACGTGGCAGCAGGCAGGCATCACTGCGCAACTCCTGGCGGATTAATAGTGCCATCATCAGGACTGCCAGCCCGACACCGATCAGATTGTCAGTGAGTGCTGAGCTGGTGCTGCCAATGCTGATTGCCAGCACCGCAGCGGTAAGCAGCATCAGCTGTACCCACGGCAGGCGAGTGGCGGGCCTGCGCTCCTCGCTATCATCGGGTAAAGCCCGCCAGACGACCCATGCGTAGATGAATGTCACCGGTAGCAGAAAACCAAAAGCCAGCCTCCATGCATCGATATCGGCAAAAATTCCGCCAATAGCCGGACCGACCAGGGTCGCCACTCCCCACATACCCGAAATGAGCGCGAAGGCACGTGTCCAGAGCGAACGTTCAAATACTGAATAAATCATGCTGTAGCCAAGTGCAAACAGGTACCCTCCACCTAGCCCCTGAACGGTGCGTCCCAGCAACATCATCAGCATACTCGGTGCCAGGGCACACAGCAGAGAACCCGCGATAAACAACAGAATAGCAATAGCATAGGTGCCGCGAGACCCGGTCCGGCTCAACGTCCGACTGGTGAGCGCCGAGCCAAGTATGGAGGCCACCACAAACAGCGTAGTATTCCATGCGTAAAGATGTAGCCCGCCAATCTCTTTGACGACCGAAGGTAGCACGGTGGTCGCGATGTAAATATTAATGGCATGCAGTGCCACTCCTCCCGACAGCGCAATCGAGCGTGCGGCATTCTTTCCGGAGAGAAGATCTCCCCAGTTTCCTTCATGTGATGACATAATGGCTCCTTTAAACCCTGCAGTGAGTCACCCTGGGGTTGTCGGCCGCACAGCCCTGAGGTAAAATAATAAAACAAGTAAATACTTTGAATATTAAGGGGGGGAAAGAAAAACTTGTCAATAAATCACTTGCCTGCCACGTCTGAAGAGCACTTATCGTCATCACAGCGTCTGTTGTACATGCTGAAAACGCGTGGGCCTCAGCAGGCTTCCGGGGCGGGAAAGGCGCTGGGAATGACAGCAGAAGCCGCGCGCCAACAGTTCACCAAACTGGCAACAGAGGGACTGGTGACCGCTGTTTCCCGGTCACAAGGTGTTGGGCGGCCTTCGCAGTTTTGGCAGCTTACCGCAGAAGGGGAAAAGCAATTTCCTGATACACACCCTGAACTGACCGTACAACTGCTGGAAGTGGTTCGCGATTCGTTTGGTGAACAGGCCATTGAGATATTGATTGCGAAACGTGAGCAGAAATCCCGGGAGCTTTACTGGCAGGAGCTTGGTCATCTGAAAGGTTTAACCGCACGGGTTGCACGACTGGCAGAGATACGCTCCGCTGAAGGCTATATGGCGGAATACGAAACAATGGATGATGGCAGCCTGCTGCTGATTGAAAACCACTGTCCCATCTGCGCTGCCGCGGCGACCTGTCAGGGCTTTTGTCGTGCAGAACAGGCCATTTTCACTGAGGTGCTGGAGGCCGAGGTGGTCCGCGTGGAACATATTCTCAGCCAGTCACGGCGCTGTGCTTATCGTGTGAAACCGTATCAGGACGAATAATTCCCTGGCTTTTCCAGTCAACCGGAATAAATAAAAAGTTAACGTATTTATTCCGGTGTCAGGAGTCAGGCTGGTGTAATCGGGAACGCTGAACGCAACGATATACGTTCACCCTGATGATTGTCGCTATCTCTTACTGTTCGTAGCTGACCGGTGCCAGCACCTCGTGATCGATATTTTTCCTGATACGGTTTAGCGTTGATTCATAAGGGCAAAGCGTACCGACCTTGGTGATTTTACAGCCGTCGAATCCCAGCTCGCTGATCAGCGGTGGCTGAGTGGCGTTGAGCGGTGTCAGATAACGAATTTGATCGAGTGTCTGCGCCTGGAAATAGAGACGGATATAACGTTTTCCGGTCTGCGTCTCGCGCCAGCGTTCAAACACCAGACTGCCCGCCGGAGGAATGTTGCCTCGCGGATAACTGGCCTGCTGCCAGCTAAAGTTCAGCATGGTACGCAGCCAGGAAATGTTGGTGTCGTGCGCGACATACAGCAGCCATCGCACGTCGGGCGGCCCCCCTTTTACCGGTTGGGTTGCCAGCGCTTTGGCGATTTGATCCATTAATATCGATCCGCCACGCTGCGCGATATAAGGCACATCGTTGATATAATCGTATTTTGTGGTTAGCAGCGACATCAGTTTTGCCACGTCAGCGGCGGAGTGAACGTGGCCAAAAGCCACGTTGGCAGAAGGTTGATTTTCGCTCCATGCCAGGCGGAAAGTCTCTGCCATATTCGCCAGCGTTGCGAGTCCCTCGACCTCAAAACGCCCGTCCTTGCTACGCTTGATACTCCATGGGTGATCGAAGATAGGGCAGGGATGGTCCGCCTGACAGACGGTTGCTTTCAAACGGGCGATCTCCGGGGCTGCACGCTGCTCTGCCTGCTGAACGCTCCCGCCCATTGCCTTTTCAATTCCCGCCCGGGCCTGTGCTTCGTCCAGTGGTGCCAGCCCCATCTTATCGCTCTGGAACAAGGGATCGCTGTCACCGCTGACGCTGTGCACCGTCACATCACACCCCGGGAATGCGCCATCAGTTAATGCTTTCGCCGTCGCTTTTGTGCGCTGTAGCGGGCTTGCCCAGACATACAGTGTCTTGCCGTCAGGGCATCCCGACGTCAGCAACCCGGCCTGACGCCAGCCGTTTGCCTCATACCCGCCTTTCAATACCGCAGCGGCATAACCGTGCCCGGTCAGTTCGCCATCGGCGGTCAGCCACTGTGGCCAGGAGCGATCTGTCCCTGCCTCCATTGCTTTGGTGTTATCCGGCGTGGGCGGGCGGACCCCATGGCGACTGATCTCCACGACTTTTTCCAGGTGAAATGTTTCTGCCTGCACTATCTGGCTACTGAATACCGGCACCATGGCCAGGGCAAACACCAGGCGTGGCAATACCGTCTGTATCGTTAACATAATGATCCTCTATGCACACGTGTGCAATTACAAGTGTAAAAAAGGCGTGTTACAACGTTGTGACAGAATAATGACCAGAATGAAAAAATGATTCCGTGATCGTTATAACATAAAACAAATTGTCCAAATCAGGCGGAGTGACGGCGGATAAGTGTGACAGGAACAGATTTTTGCTGCGAAGGCTGGGTGAAGTTTTTCAGCCTTTCCAGTAGAGAATGAACGGCAAGTTGCGCCAGTTTGTCGGTATCTTGCTGGATCGTCGTCAGTTGATACGCAGCGAATGCGGCCTGTGGGATGTCATCAAATCCTGCGACTTTAATCGCAGAGAAAGCAGGATGCTGGTGCAAATAATCCAGGGTGCCCATCGCCAGCATATCGGTGGCACAAAAGATCGCCTGTAAATTGGGATAATCAGCAAGCAGTTTAGCTGCGGCGTCCCAACCCGCCTGATAACCGCCTCGTGGGCAGAAAAGGGCAATGGCCTGCGGCGCCTGTTCACGAAAGGCCTGCCAGCGTTGGTCAGTGCTGAAGTTTTCCGCCTCTTCCCCGATAAAGGCCAGCCGTTGCAGGCCCTGTTCCCTGAACAGGGCGGCTACCAGCTTTGCACCCTGCGCATTATCACTGCAAATGCGATCGGCACCGGGCAGGTCGGCGTGACGATTGATTAACATCACGGGGATCTTTTTTGCCAGATACTCTTCGGCCAGCGACAGTGGAGGCGCGCCGGAGGTGATGATTACTCCCGTCACATGGTAGCTGAGCAGCTGGCGAAGTGAGGGTTCTAACTGTTGGGGATCGTCGGCATTCATCAGCAGAGGAATAAACCCCTGTAACGCCAGATGATGTACCAGCGGGGCCAGCAGTTTACTGCGAAAAGGATTATCGAAGCCGGCGGTGATGATCCCGACAAAATTACTGTTACCGGTGATCATGGTGCGCGCAATGATATTCACCTGGTAGCCCAGCTCACTGGCGGCGGCCATCACCTTCTGGCGCGTCGGTTCAGAAACGGAAGCGCCAGGGGTGAAGGTACGCGAGACGGCAGAACGTGATACACCGGCAAGGCGAGCAACATCGGCCGCAGTAACCCAACTTTTGTTTTCAGACGCCATCGGCACTCCCTCTGTATGTGCCGCTGAGTATTACCGCAATACTGCGGAAAGTCATGGCGTTTCTCAGTGTGATGCGGGTTGATTCTGATAGCTTACCGGGCGAATCAGTGACCGGTCTATATTCTGGTTAAGGTGTTGCAGTACGCTGTCGTAAGGGCACAGAGTACCTGCTTCGGTTTTCTCACAGCCGGAAAATTTTAACTCGGTGATCAGTAGCGGGTGGTGGCGGTCGATGGGCGTCAGTTGACGAATCTGATCAAGACTCTGCCCCTGGAACAGAATGCGGATAAAACGTTTCCCGCTTTGTGTCTCTTTCCAGCGTTCAAATACCAGGCTTCCTGCTGGCTGGACAGTGCCACGAGGATAGTCACCCTGTTGCCAGCTGAAATCCAGCAACGTACGCAGATAGGCGATATTGACGTCATGAGCGACGTACAGCAGCCAGCGAGCCTCCGGCGGTGCATCCTGTTGCGGCATCACGCCCTGTTGCAATGCTTTGGCAATCTGCTCCATCAATAAGGAACCGCCACGCCGGGCGACGTAGGGTTGATCGTTGGTGGCATCGTATTTCGGTGTCAGTAATGCCATGAGCTTGCCGATCTGTGCGGCACTGTCGGCGTGACCAAACGCCACCTGACTCAGCGGTTTATTATCGCTCCACTCCAGACGAAGGGTTTCTGCCATAGCCGCCAGGGTATCCAGACCGGTGATCATAATACGGCCATCGGAGGCGAATTTTATTTCCCACATTTTATCAAAGATTGGGCAGGGCTTATCTGGCTGGCAGACGGCCTTTTTCAGCAGGGAGATCTCTGGTTGCAGCCGTTTTTGTGCATCGGCTGGCGTGCCGCCCAGGGCGGTCAGTGCCCCCTGACGCTGTTGCTCCTGGTCGAGGGTGGCATATCCCGGACCCTGGTTTTGAAACAGCGGATCGTTTTTTTCCGGGGAGTGATGAATAGTGATGCCACAGCCGGGGAAGGCCCCGTCAGTCAGGGCTTCAGCAGTGGCACGGGTACGCTGTAACGGACTGGCCCAGACAAAAATATCTTTCTCTGTCGGGCAGCCTGCGCCAAGCAGGCCAAGCTGACGATACTGGTTTCCCTCATATTGGCCTTTAAGCCATGCCGCGCTGTAGCCGTGACCAGTGAGCTGACCGTCGGCGGTTAACCAGCTTATCCAGGGGCGATCACTGCCGGTCTCCATCTCTTTACGGTTATCCGCCGTTGGCGGGCGAACGCCGTGGCGGCTGATTTCCACCACTTTTTCCAGCACATAGTGAGGCGCGGCCTGGGCCATCAGGCTCAGTGAACTGAACAGGGTGGCGAGGGAAAAACGCAGAGCACTCTTTTTCATCGGGATCATCCTTGTGATGGGGGACAGGTCAGTGGGCATCATGACAAAATTTCGTCTAAAGGTGTGACGAAAGATGGGGGGCGGGAAATTGAGGTGAAAAAAAAGCCCGCCGAAGCGAGCTTTCCTGGAAAACGCACAAGCAATTACAGCTTAGAGGCGTTCTCAGTCAGGTACTTAGCAACACCTTCTGGAGATGCGCCCATACCTTCTTTTCCTTTTTCCCACTGAGCCGGGCACACTTCGCCGTGCTCTTCGTGGAATTGCAGCGCGTCAACCATGCGCAGCATTTCGTCAACGTTACGGCCCAGTGGCAGATCGTTAACCACCTGGTGGCGAACCACACCGGCTTTGTCGATCAGGAAAGAACCACGCAGAGCCACGCCTGCATCCGGGTGCTCGATGCCGTAGGCTTTCTGAATTTCACGTTTGATATCAGCAACCATTGCGTACTGAACTTCGCCGATGCCGCCTTTATCAACCGGAGTTTTACGCCATGCGTTGTGCACGAACTCTGAATCGAAGGAAACACCAACCACTTCCACGCCGCGTTTCTGGAATTCTGCATAGCGCTTGTCGAAAGCGATCAGCTCAGAAGGGCATACGAAGGTGAAGTCCATTGGCCAAAAGAACACAACGGTGGCTTTACCAGCGGTGTGTTTTTTAAAGTTGAAGTTTTCTACGATCTCACCGTTGCCCAGTACGGCTGCGGCGGTAAAATCAGGGGCTGGACGAGTTACCAGGACCATGTTCACTCCTGTAAAAGTAAGTTGAAATAAGGTGACAATACGCGGGCAGTATACGGGGCGTGCCCCATCAGGGACCAGCGTGCTGTACCGATTATTAAGATAGGCTATACCTATCAAAATCGTAGTAATTATCAAGCAGTTTCATACAATAACCTTTTTTAAAAAAAGGGCAAGGTGTAAAACTGGGCAAGATGTTTCACAACTTCCGCTGAACAGCTTGCGCCATCATACGCGGGTAAAGCTGCCAGAATAACACTTCAAGCTGTTGATAGTTATCAACGAAATCTTGATAACTGTCTTCCAGTGCTGCCAGTTTAGGACGGCGGCTTGCCATCCCGCGCAGCACCTCTTGCAGAAAAGGAGCATCGGCATAACGCTCCATCCAGCGTCCGGTCCATAAGTAGTGATTAAGATTCTGGAATCGCTCCGGGGTTGTCCCAAGTTGCGGTTCGATCACACTTTTCACCTGTGACAAAAAAGCTGGCAAAGAAATTTCCGGCACCAGCTTATCCCAGTGAGATGACAGAAAATGATCCCAGATGACGTCAAGCGTAATCGGTGCCACCCGGCGAGTATTGCTGCGAAAAAGCTGGCGGGCGCTGCGCACTTCCGGCAAGGAATCGGTCAGTGCATCAATCCGGCGGTGAAGTGCAATACCGTCAGCGATAGCTTCAGGCCATTGCTGATGCGGGTTGCCGCGCACATAGTCTGCCATCATATTGCCCAGCAGCGAGCTGTTGGCAAGGGTGGCCATATGGAGGTGAGCAAGATAGTTCATGGCGCGATTCTAGCGTAGTTTCTGTCGATATTAAGCAGATTGTTTAGCTATGAGCAGTTTTCAGCTAGAATGTGCGCCCTGATTTCCCAGACTGTGAATGACCATGCGCGTTGCCGATTTTACTTTTGAGTTGCCCGAATCTTTGATTGCCCACTATCCGCAAGCCCAGCGCAGCGGGTGCCGCCTGCTATCGCTGAATGGCCCGGATGGCGAACTGACGCATGGGGTATTCACCGATTTGCTGGATAAGCTCAATCCCGGCGATCTTCTGGTGTTTAATAATACCCGGGTGATCCCGGCACGTATTTTTGGCCGTAAGGCCAGCGGTGGAAAAATCGAGGTGCTGATTGAGCGCATGCTCGATGATAAACGCGTGCTGGCACATGTACGTTCCTCGAAAGCCCCTAAGCCAGGCACTGAATTGCTGCTGGGTGATGATGAAAATGTGCAGGCCACCATGGTGGCACGTCATGATGCGTTGTTTGAAATTGAGTTTCATGATGAGCGGCCGGTTCTCGATATTCTGAACGCCATTGGCCATATGCCGCTGCCGCCGTATATTGATCGCCCGGATGAAGACGCCGACCGCGAACTTTATCAGACGGTGTACAGCCAGAAACCAGGGGCGGTAGCTGCCCCAACAGCGGGCCTGCATTTTGATGAGCCTTTGCTGGCTGCGCTGCGTGAGAAAGGTATTGAGACAGCGTTTGTCACCCTGCATGTTGGCGCGGGGACCTTCCAGCCGGTGCGCGTTGACACCATCGAAGATCATATTATGCACGCGGAATACGCCGAAGTGCCGCAGGATGTGGTGGATGCAGTGCTCGCCTGTAAAGCACGCGGCAACCGGGTGATCGCGGTCGGCACCACCTCGGTGCGTTCGCTGGAAAGCGCCGCGCAGGCGGCGCAGGATGCGCTGATTGCCCCGTTCTTCGGCGATACGAAAATCTTTATCTACCCTGGATATCACTATCAAGTCATTGATGTGCTGGTGACCAATTTCCACCTGCCAGAATCGACGCTGATTATGCTGGTGTCGGCGTTTGCCGGATATCAACACACGATGCAGGCTTACCAGCAGGCCGTGGCTGAAAAATATCGTTTCTTCAGTTATGGTGATGCGATGTTTATTACCCGTAATCCTGAGGCGTACGCCGAGATCCCGGGCCAGTAATTTTCCCGCAGGGGGCAGGCATGCCTGACCCTCTTTTAACCATTACATCAGACTGTTTCTCTGGTGGAGGCAATGTGAAGTTTGAATTAGACACTACTGATGGTCGCGCACGCCGTGGCCGTCTGGTTTTTGAGCGCGGCGTGGTAGAAACCCCGGCATTTATGCCAGTGGGGACCTACGGCACGGTAAAAGGCATGACCCCGGAAGAAGTGATCGATACCGGTGCACAGATCATCCTCGGCAATACCTTCCATTTATGGTTGCGTCCGGGCCAGGAGATCATGAAATTGCACGGCGATCTGCATGACTTTATGCAGTGGAAAGGCCCGATCTTGACGGACTCCGGCGGTTTCCAGGTGTTCAGCCTGGGTGACATCCGTAAGATCACCGAGAAGGGCGTCCATTTCCGTAACCCAATCAACGGTGATGCGATCTTCCTCGATCCCGAAAAATCAATGGAGATTCAGTACGATCTCGGTTCTGATATCGTGATGATCTTTGATGAATGTACACCGTATCCGGCTGACTGGGATTACGCGAAGCGTTCAATGGAGATGTCTCTACGCTGGGCACAACGTAGCCGCGATCGCTTTGATTCTCTGGGAAATAAGAACGCATTGTTCGGTATTATCCAGGGCGGGGTTTACGAAGATTTACGTGATGTCTCCGTTAAAGGACTGGTAGATATTGGCTTTGATGGGTACGCTGTGGGCGGCCTGGCGGTCGGTGAACCGAAAGAAGATATGCATCGTATTCTGGAGCATGTTTGCCCACAGTTACCTGAGGATAAACCGCGCTACCTGATGGGCGTCGGTAAGCCGCAGGATCTGGTGGAAGGCGTGCGCCGTGGTATTGATATGTTTGACTGTGTGATGCCCACCCGCAACGCACGTAACGGACATCTTTTCGTGACCGACGGCGTGGTAAAAATCCGCAATGCGAAGTATAAAGATGACACGTCTCCGCTCGATGCTGAATGCGACTGCTACACGTGCCGCAACTACAGCCGTGCTTACCTGTATCATCTTGATCGCTGTAACGAAATTTTGGGTGCGCGTCTGAACACCATCCACAATCTGCGTTACTATCAGCGCCTGATGGCTGGTTTACGCCAGGCAATCGAAGAGGGTAAATTAGCGCTCTTCGTGACCGAATTCTACCAACGGACAGGATTGGCGGTTCCGCCTTTACCGTCTGATAATTAAACAATGAGGGAAATTTAATGAGCTTTTTCACTTCTGATGCCGTAGCAGCCGCAGCACCATCTCAGGGAAGTCCTTACTCTCTGGTGATTATGTTGGTTGTGTTTGGTCTGATTTTCTACTTTATGATCCTGCGCCCTCAGCAGAAACGTGCGAAAGAGCACAAGAAACTGATGGACTCAATTTCTAAAGGTGATGAAGTGCTGACCACCGGTGGCCTGGTGGGCCGTGTGACTAAAGTTGCTGAAACCGGCTATGTTGCTATCGCACTGAACGAAACCACTGAAGTTGTGGTCAAACGTGACTTCGTCGCTGCCGTTCTGCCGAAAGGTACAATGAAAGCGCTTTAATTTTCGATTTCCCTAAGGGAACTGCCGTGTTAAACCGTTATCCTTTGTGGAAGTACATCATGCTGATCGTCGTGTTACTCGTCGGTCTGCTGTATGCACTTCCTAACCTGTATGGTGAGGATCCGGCCGTTCAGATCACTGGTGCGCGCGGAAGCGCCGCCAGTGAGCAAACGCTGGTTCAGATCCAGACCGCATTAAAACAAGATAATATCCAGAGCAAATCACTCGCGCTGGAAAATGGCGCTATTATGGCGCGTTTCGCCAACACGGACGTGCAGATGCGCGCGCGTGAAGCGATTACTAAAACGCTGGGCGATAACTACGTCGTGGCGCTTAACCTCGCTCCCGCAACACCGTCCTGGTTAGCCATGCTCAATGCGGAACCGATGAAACTCGGTCTCGATCTGCGCGGTGGCGTTCACTTCCTGATGGAAGTCGATATGGATACTGCTCTGAGTAAACTCCAGGAACAGAACATCGATAACCTGCGAAGTGACCTTCGTGATAAAAGCATCCCTTACGTTAATGTTCGCAAAATCAATAATTACGGTCTGGAAATTCGTTTCCGTGATGCCGCAGCACGTGATCAAGCCGTCAGCTATCTGGCAGGCCGTCACCGCGATATGGTCATCAACAGCAGTGGCAGCAATGCCCTGTCGGCTGTCATGTCTGATGAGCGACTGCGTGAAGCCCGTGAATACGCGGTACAGCAGAACATTAATATTCTGCGTAACCGTGTGAATCAGCTGGGTGTTGCAGAACCACTGGTACAGCGTCAGGGTTCTGACCGTATCGTCGTGGAATTGCCGGGTATTCAGGATACTGCACGCGCGAAAGAGATCCTCGGCGCAACCGCAACGCTGGAATTCCGTCTGGTGAATACCTCTGTGGATGCCACTGCCGCTGCGAACGGCCGCGTTCCGGGCGACTCTGAAGTGAAAGACACCCGTGATGGCCAGCCTGTTGTGCTGTACAAGCGTGTGATCCTCACCGGCGACCACATCACCGACTCCACCTCAAGCACCGATGAATACAATCAGCCTCAGGTTAATATCTCCCTGGACAGCGCTGGCGGTAACATCATGTCCAACTTCACCAAGGACAGCGTCGGTAAAGCGATGGCAACCCTGTTTGTTGAGTACAAAGACAGCGGGAAGAAAGACGCCAACGGTCGCTCAATCCTTGAGAAGCAGGAAGAAGTGATTAACGTGGCGAATATCCAGTCTCGTCTGGGTAACAGCTTCCGTATCACCGGCATCAATAACCCGAACGAAGCGCGCCAGCTGTCTCTGCTGCTGCGTGCCGGGGCGCTGATTGCACCGATCCAGATTGTTGAAGAGCGTACTATTGGCCCGACAATGGGTCAGCAGAACATCACTCAGGGTCTGGAAGCCTGCCTGTGGGGCCTTATCGCTTCCATCATCTTTATGGTGGTGTGGTACAAGAAATTTGGTCTGATTGCGACCAGTGCGCTGCTGGCTAACCTGGTGCTGATTGTCGGTATCATGTCGCTGCTGCCGGGTGCTACGCTGACCATGCCGGGAATTGCCGGTATTGTGCTGACGCTGGCGGTTGCGGTGGATGCTAACGTACTGATTAACGAACGTATCAAGGAAGAGCTGCGCAACGGACGTTCCGTTCAGCAGGCGATCCATGAAGGCTATAAAGGCGCGTTCTCCAGTATCGTTGATGCTAACGTCACGACGCTGATTAAAGTGTTGATCCTGTACGCAGTCGGTACTGGCTCAATCAAAGGCTTTGCGATCACCACGGGAATCGGTATTGCGACCTCGATGTTTACCGCAATTATTGGTACTCGCGCCATTGCCAATCTGTTGTACGGCGGCAAACGCATCAACAAGCTGTCTATCTGAGGAGTGCGTTGTGTCACAGGAACATAGTGTTGAACAATTGAACCACGGCCGTAAAGTCTATGACTTTATGCGCTGGGACACGCTGGCGTTTGCCATCTCGGTACTGCTGCTGATTGCATCCGTTGCCATTATGGGCGTGCGTGGTTTTAACTGGGGTCTGGATTTCACCGGTGGTACGGTGATTGAAATTAACCTTGAGCAACCCGTAGAACTGGATATGCTGCGCACCAGCCTGGAAAAATCAGGTTTTGATGAGCCGCAGGTACAGAACTTTGGCAGCAGCCGTGACGTGATCGTTCGTATGTCACCGCGCGAAGGGAATGCCGGTCAGGAGCTGGGCGCGAAAGTGCTGGCAACGATCAACGAGGCAACCCAGCAGCAGGCAACGGTAAAACGTATTGAGTTCGTCGGCCCAAGCGTGGGTAGCGATCTGGCTCAGGCTGGCGGTATGGCGCTATTATCTGCGCTGATTGCCATCCTGATCTACATTGGTTTCCGTTTTGAGTGGCGTCTGGCACTGGGTACTGTGTTGGCACTGGCCCATGACGTGATCATAACCGCCGGCATTTTGGCGCTGTTCCAGGTTGAAATCGACCTGACGATCATCGCCTCACTGATGTCGGTTATCGGTTACTCGCTGAACGATAAAATCGTGGTCTCGGACCGTATTCGTGAGAACTTCCGCAAGATCCGTCGCGGTTCGTCTTACGATATCACCAACGTCTCCCTGACGCAGACGCTGAGCCGTACCATTATCACCTCGGTAACCACCCTGGCGATGGTCGCGATTCTGTTTGTGTTCGGTGGCGCGTTGCTGAAAGGCTTCTCGTTGACCATGCTGATCGGTATTACTATCGGTACCATCTCGTCGATTTATGTCTCTTCCGCGCTGGCGCTGAAGCTGGGCATGAAACGCGAGCATATGCTGCAGCAGAAAGTGGAAAAAGAGGGCGCAGATCAGCCTTCGATTCTGCCTTAATCCCGGGCGGACCAAAACAGGTGTCCCCCTGGAGCCGATTGGAAGGGCCACGCATTGCGTGGCCCTTTTTTTATGGTGTGCTGGTCGCTTGCGGCTCAGTGCTGAGCACTACATCATGTACCCGCACATATCCCAATTGTTCCGGCGGCAGGTTGCTTAAACGTAATGGCACCGTGGCTTCACTTTTCGCCAGCAGCGCGCGGGTGACCTCAATACGTTGCACCTGACTGTTTACCGTCAGTGGCTTGCTGGTCGTGCTATCCAACTCACCCCATTCGACCTGAGCGGTAAACGCGGGTAGCGGCGCATCGCCTGTGGCGCGTATATGTAGAAGGGCGCGCGTGCCGTTGGCTTCCGCCTGGACATGACTCAATGACAGCTTCAGTTCACCCGCCTGGCTTTTCAGTATCACCCCGGTATTCGCCGCTGGCAGTAACCATGCACCCTGTGCCGACCCGCTGTTAAGATTCCCCTGCTGCTCCAGCGCGGCGGCCTGATTGGTCAGTTGGCGCATTTCCTGGGTCAGTTTCCCGACTTCGTTATGCAACTGATTGAGTTTCGGTTGCGGTGGCGTACTGGCACAGCCCGCCAGCAGTAACAGTGATCCCAGTGACAATTTGAGATAAGCGCTTGTCATTGTTCATTTCCTTCTGATTAACGCGAATGACTTTATCTTAGAGCAAACGGGTCTTGATCGCCTGCAAAGAAATACGGCATTTTGTTGCGTAAGCCCCATAAAATCAGGACAGTTTTTCTGACGCACCTTTGGCACATCGCCGGGTTCGCGGTACACTAGCTGACACTATTAAGGATAATCAGGACGCGTCATGTATTGCCCATTCTGTTCTGCCGTGGATACGAAAGTGATCGACTCCCGCCTGGTCGGGGAGGGCACCTCGGTACGCCGTCGTCGTCAGTGTCTGATGTGCCATGAGCGTTTTACCACGTTTGAGGTCGCGGAACTGGTGATGCCGCGCGTAGTGAAAAGCAATGACGTGCGTGAACCTTTCAATGAGGACAAACTGCGCAGCGGTCTGATGAAAGCACTGGAGAAACGCCCGGTGAATTCAGACGCGGTGGAAACAGCCCTCAGCCATATCAAAAGTCAGTTACGCGCTACGGGCGAGCGTGAAGTGGCTAGTAAACTGATCGGTAGTCTGGTGATGGATGAGCTGAAAAAACTGGATAAAGTGGCCTACATCCGCTTTGCTTCGGTCTACCGCAGCTTTGAAGATATCCGCGAATTTGGCGAAGAAATCGCCCGTTTACAGGACTGACGCGATGCGTGATGAAGTGTTTATGTCACGTGCGCTATCCCTTGCGAGCCGTGGCCGTTTTACTACAACCCCCAACCCGAATGTCGGCTGTGTCATCGTGCGCGACGGCGAGATAGTGGGTGAAGGCTATCATTTGCGTGCCGGTGAACCCCACGCGGAAGTGCATGCGCTACGTATGGCGGGTGATAAAGCGCAGGGAGCGACCGCGTACGTCACGCTGGAGCCGTGCAGCCATCACGGGCGCACGCCGCCCTGCTGCGATGCGTTGATCGGCGCCGGTGTGACCCGGGTCGTGGCGGCAATGCAGGATCCGAACCCGGAAGTGGCGGGTCGCGGTCTGTACCGTTTACAGCAGGCAGGAATTGACGTCAGCCACGGTCTGATGATGCAGGAAGCGGAAGCGCTTAATCGTGGTTTCCTGAAGCGTATGCGTACCGGATTCCCCTGGGTACAGCTGAAGCTGGGCGCATCGCTGGATGGCCGCACCGCATTGGCCAGTGGTGAAAGCAAGTGGATCACGTCGCCACAGGCGCGACGCGATGTTCAGCGTCTGCGTGCGCAAAGTTCTGCCATTCTCAGCACCAGCGCAACGGTGCTGGCTGATAATCCGTCGCTGACGGTGCGCTACCACGAGCTGGATAGCGCAACCCAGGCCGATTACCCAGCAGACCTGTTGCGTCAGCCAGTAAGAATTATTGTCGACAGCCAGAATCGCGTCACACCGCAGCATCAACTTATTGCACAATCCGGGGAAACCTGGCTGGCGCGTACCGACTGCGATGAACAGACGTGGCCTGATAACGTCACTCAATTCAGCGTGCCCCGTCATAACGGGCGGCTTGATCTGGTGGCGATGATGATGCTGCTGGGAAGAAAACACATTAATAGCGTTTGGGTGGAAGCCGGAGCGCAGTTTGCAGGTGCATTGTTGCAGGCCGGTGTGGTGGATGAGCTGATTGTGTATCTCGCCCCCAAACTTCTGGGCGATAATGGGCGCGGCCTTTGTCAACTGCCGGGCCTTGAGCATCTTACCGATGCGCCTGCCTTTGCCTTTAGTGATGTTCGTCAGGTTGGGCCGGACTTACGCCTGACGCTGACCCCGTTATAGCGGTTTGCGCAAAAACAAGCAGACCGGTAAAGAGTGTGATAGAATCCGCCCCCCTGCGGGGCCAAACAGAACCCTGAAAGGAAGATTATGAACGTTATTGAAGCTGCTGTTGCTACCCCTGATGCGCGCGTTGCTCTGGTTATTGCGCGTTTCAACAACTTTATCAACGACAGCCTGCTGAGCGGTGCAATCGATGCCCTGAAGCGTATTGGTCAGGTCAAAGATGAAAACATCACCGTTGTCTGGGTTCCAGGTGCCTATGAGCTGCCAATGACTGCACGTGCGCTAGCTAACGCTGGCAAACATGATGCGATTGTTGCACTTGGCACCGTAATCCGTGGTGGTACAGCCCATTTCGAATATGTGGCAGGTGAGGCCAGCTCTGGCCTGGCCAGCGTTGCCATGAACAGCGATATCCCGGTTGCTTTTGGCGTACTGACCACCGAAAACATCGAGCAGGCCATTGAACGCGCCGGTACCAAAGCGGGTAATAAAGGTGCTGAAGCAGCCCTGACCGCTCTGGAAATGATTAACGTATTGAAAGCCATCAAAGCCTGATTTTAAGGGGAATTTCGTGAAACCTGCTGCTCGTCGCCGCGCCCGTGAATGTGCTGTTCAGGCACTTTACTCTTGGCAAATCTCCAAAAACGACATCGCTGATGTCGAATACCAGTTTCTGGCGGAACAGGACGTTAAAGACGTCGATATTACTTACTTCCGTGAGCTGGTCGGCGGCGTTGCAACTAACAGTGCATACCTCGACGGCCTGATGCAACCTTACCTGTCACGTCAGCTGGAAGAGCTGGGGCAGGTTGAGAAGGCTATCCTGCGTATCTCTCTGTTTGAGCTCAGCAAGCGTTCAGACGTTCCCTACAAAGTTGCGATTAATGAAGGGATTGAACTGGCTAAAGTGTTCGGCGCTGAAGACAGCCATAAGTTTGTCAACGGCGTGCTGGATAAAGCTGGCCCGTTCATCCGCCCAAACCGCAAATAATTCTCTAAGGCCGCTAATCACGGCCTGTTTTTTTACTCCCGGAATGCATTATGGCCTGTGGCGAATTTGAACTGATCGCGCGTTATTTTGACCGTGTGACCAGTTCCCGTCGTGATGTTGAAAAAGGCATCGGTGACGACTGCGCATTACTCAGCGTACCGGAAAAACAGACGCTGGCTATTAGCACTGACACACTGGTAGAAGGTGTGCATTTTCTGCGTGATATTCATCCCGCCGACCTCGGATACAAAGCGCTTGCCGTAAACCTGAGTGACCTGGCTGCCATGGGCGCCGATCCTGCATGGCTGACGCTGGCTCTGACGTTACCAGACATTAATGAAGACTGGCTGAAAGACTTTAGCGACAGCCTGTTTGAACTGCTCGATTACTACGATATGCAATTGATTGGCGGTGATACCACGCGCGGTCCCCTCAGTATGACGCTGGGCATTCACGGTCTGGTGCCGCAGGGCAGGGCATTGAAACGCAGTGGTGCACGCGTCGGTGACTGGATCTATGTGACCGGTACGCTGGGCGACAGCGCTGCGGGTCTTGAGCTGTTGCAGCATCATGTCAAGATTAACGATCCGGCTGCTCATGAAGTGTTGATCAAACGCCATCTGCGGCCGATGCCGCGCATCCTTCAGGGGCAGGCGCTGCGCGATCTGGCAAGTTCCGCGATCGACCTCTCCGATGGACTGATCTCCGATCTGGGCCATATTCTCAAAGCCAGCGACTGTGGGGCACGTCTGAATCTTGATGCACTACCGCTCTCGACCGTGCTGAAACAGCATTTTGAACCTCAGCAGGCGTTGCACTGGGCGCTGAGCGGCGGCGAAGATTATGAGCTGTGCTTTACCGTTCCTGAGATTAACCGTGGTGCGCTGGACGTGGCGCTGGGCTATCTGGGCGTGCCGTTTACCTGTATCGGACAGATTGCTCCGCAATCGGAAGGGCTAACGCTGTTGCAGGGTGATAAGCCGGTAGAGATGAACCTGAAAGGATTTGACCATTTTGGCTCGCGCTAAAGATGTGGCGAAAAGTCGCCTGAAGATGAGTAATCCGTGGCATCTGCTGGCGACCGGTTTTGGTAGTGGCCTGAGCCCGTGGATGCCAGGAACAGCAGGTTCACTGGCGGCCATCCCCTTCTGGTATCTGCTCAATTTACTGCCGCAGGATCTCTATTCCCTGGCGCTGTTGCTGGGTATCAGCATTGGCGTCTATCTTTGCCATCGCACGGCGAAGGATATGGGCGTACATGACCATGGCAGCATTGTCTGGGATGAGTTTATCGGGATGTGGATCACGCTGATGGCGATCCCGGTGAACAGCTGGCAGTGGGTACTGGCGGGCTTCCTGGTGTTTCGAGTGCTGGATATCTGGAAACCCTGGCCTATACGCTGGTTTGACCGCAACGTCCACGGCGGCATGGGCATAATGGTCGACGATATTATCGCCGGGGTTATCTCCGCCGGAATTTTGTTTGCCGCCGCGCACTACTGGCTGATGTGAATGTATCGGGTCGGGCATGCCGACCCCTACGAGCCGTTATCCGTTATTCGAATCCCACCACCGGATGCGGCTTATAAACACTTTCCAGTTCAATAATCTCTTCCTGACTTAATTCCACCTCTGCCGCTTTCACCAGATCCTCCAGTTGTTCGCTGCACGATGCGCCAATAATCGGTGCGGTGACCGCGGGTTTGCTCAGCAACCAGGCCAGAGCAACTTGCGCACGACTCACGCCTTTATCTTTGGCAATATTCTCCACGCGCTGGGCGATCTCACCGTCATTTTCCTCGCTCTGGCTGTAGAGCGTCTGACCGTATTCATCGGAGACGGAACGGGCGGTCGTTTCGCCCCACGGGCGTGTCAGGCGGCCACGTGCCAGTGGGCTCCACGGCAGAACAGCAATCTTCTCTTTCAGGCACAGGGGGTGCATTTCCCGCTCTTCCTCTCGCTGGATCAGGTTGTACTGATCCTGCATGCTGACGAAGCGAGTCCAGCCGTGGCGATCGGCGGTACTCAGTGCCGTGGCAAACTGGCTGGCATGCATGGAGGAGGCCCCGATATAACGCGCTTTACCGGCCTTCACCACGTCGTGCAAGGCTTCCAGCGTCTCTTCCAGCGGCGTGTCGTAATCCCAGCGGTGGATTTGCAGCAGGTCGACGTACTCCATGCCCAGGCGTTGCAGACTGTCATCAATGGATTGCAGTATATTGGCACGCGACAGACCACCAGACAGGTTGCTCATTGGGAAATAGACCTTGGTGGCTACCACCACTTCGTCACGGCGGGCAAAATCTCGCAGTGCACGGCCCACGATCTCTTCGCTGCTGCCGTCAGAGTAGCTGTTGGCAGTGTCAAAAAAGTTGATTCCCGCATCCAGGGCCTGCTTAATCAGCGGGCGGCTGCTCTCTTCGGGTAGTGTCCAGGCGTGCTTGCCCCGATCGGGTTCACCATAGGTCATGCAGCCCAGGCAAAGGCGGGAAACGGTCAAATCCGTATTGGCTAACTGTAGGGTTTTCATATTGGCTCCTGCTATTTGTCCTGTGGTAATCATAGCAGGCAAAAAAAAGCTCCCGGTAAAAGGAGCATTTTGTATCACAGGGGGCGAGTTACTGTGCCAGCCAGGCGTCGATTTGCTGACGGATCCCGGCAGCGTCCAACAGGTAATCCGTGCGGACCTCGTCCTGAGTCCCCTGCGGAATAAATTCATCCGGCAGACCAATATTCAGCACCGGCACCAGCGTACGTTTTGCCATCAGTAATTCGTTGACGCCGCTACCAGCACCGCCTTTGATTGCGCCCTCTTCAAGAGTAATCAGTGCGTCATGGCTGGCCGCCAGTTCGAGGATTAACGCGTCATCCAGCGGTTTTACAAAGCGCATATCCACCAGCGTGGCATCCAGGGCTTCCGCCGCTGCCGCCGCTTCTGGCAGTAATGTCCCGAAGTTGAGGATAGCCAGTGAGCTACCCTGACGCAGCTTACGAGCTTTGCCCAGAGGCAGAGCCGCCAGTGGTTCAATGGTTGCTCCCGTGCCGTTACCACGCGGGTAACGTACTGCGCTTGGACCGCTGTTGTGGTGATAGCCGGTGTAAAGCATCTGGCGACATTCGTTCTCGTCGCTTGGGGTCATGATGACCATATTGGGAATGCATCGCAGGAAGGCAATATCAAATGCCCCCTGGTGGGTCTGGCCATCGGCACCGACAATGCCGCCACGGTCGATAGCAAACAGCACGGGCAGCTTCTGGATGGCGACATCATGAATCAGCTGATCGTAGGCTCGCTGCAGGAAGGTGGAATAAATCGCCACCACCGGCTTGTAACCACCAATCGCCAGCCCGGCGGCAAAGGTTACCGCGTGCTGCTCGGCAATCGCCACGTCAAAATACTGCTGTGGATAGTCACGCGAGAAGCTGACCATACCGGAGCCTTCACGCATGGCAGGCGTTACCGCCATCAGTTTGCTGTCTTCAGCGGCGGTTTCACTCAGCCACTGGCCAAAAATTTTCGAATAGCTTGGCAGGCCTTCGGCACTTTTTGGTAGCAGGCCACTGGCCGGGTCGAATTTTGGTACGGCATGCCAGCTGATGGGATCTTTCTCTGCCGGAGCGTAGCCTTTGCCTTTTTTGGTCATCACATGCAGGAACTGCGGGCCTTTCAGGGCACGCATATTACGCAATGTATGCACCAACGCCAGTACGTCGTGACCATCGACCGGGCCAATATAATTGAAGCCCAGCTCCTCAAATAACGTGCCTGGCACCACCATCCCTTTCAGGTGTTCTTCCGTGCGCTTGACCAGCTCTTTGATGGGTGGCAGACCGCCCAGCACCTTTTTGCCCCCTTCACGCAGGCGTGAATAGGTTTTCCCGGAGAGGATCTGCGCCAGGCGATTGTTTAACGCGCCGACGTTTTCTGAGATCGACATTTCGTTGTCGTTCAGTACCACCAGCAAATCAGCTTTGATATCGCCCGCATGGTTCATGGCTTCGAAAGCCATACCTGCGGTGATGGCACCGTCGCCGATAACACAGGCGGTACGGCGATCTTTACCTTCTTTACCTGCTGCCACCGCCATTCCCAGCCCGGCACTGATCGAGGTGGATGAGTGGCCGACATTGAGAACGTCGAACTCACTTTCATCGCGCCATGGGAACGGGTGCAGGCCATTTTTTTGGCGAATAGTACCGATACGGTCGCGTCGTCCGGTCAGGATCTTATGCGGGTAGGCCTGATGGCCCACATCCCACACCAGATGATCGAACGGCGTGTTATAGACATAGTGCAGTGCCACAGTAAGTTCCACCACGCCAAGACCAGACGCAAAATGACCGCTGGAGCGGCTGACGCTGTCGAGCAGATACTGGCGCAGCTCGTCACAGAGTTTTGGCAGGCTCTCTTTCGGTAGCAAACGTAATTCTTGCACCGTGCTTGCCAGAGCAAGCGTCGGGTATTTTGCAGGTTCAAAACTCATCAGTGACTCATTTGAAGTTATTTATCGCGTTCAATTATAAAGCCTGCCAACGCCCGCAGTGGGGCCGTGTTGTAAGACTGTGCGGCAAGCGTTTCTAATGCGCTGAGGGACTCCTGATAGAGATCCCATGCTTTTGCCCGCGCACTGTCAAGTCCCATCAGTGCCGGGTAGGTGCTCTTACCTAATTGCTGATCGGCTCCCTGCCGTTTGCCGAGTACGGCAGTATCGCCAATAACATCGAGAATATCATCCTGCACCTGGAAGGCGAGGCCGATCGCATTAGCATAGCGATCAAGCGCGGGCAGTGCTGCACGCCCGGGTTCGCCAGCAGCCAGTGCACCCAGGCGAACGGCAGAGCGGATCAGCGCGCCCGTCTTATGGCGATGAATCTGCTCCAACTCATGTAAATTGACCTGCTTGCCTTCGGCGGCGAGATCCAGCGCTTGGCCCCCGCACATGCCTGCCACACCACTGGCCTGAGCCAGCTCCGACAGCATAGCAATACGCGCTTCAGCCGCCACACCGGGCATCGGTGTATCGGCAAGGATAGAAAAGGCCAGAGTCTGTAACGCATCCCCTGCAAGAATGGCTGAATCTTCGCCAAACTTAATATGGCAGGTGGGCTGGCCACGTCGCAGACTGTCATCATCCATTGCTGGCAGGTCGTCGTGGATCAGGGAATACGCGTGAATACATTCAACGGCAGCGGCTGGCGCATCGAGCGCAGCATCGTCAGCATGCAGCATTTCACCCGTGGCATACACCAGGAATGGGCGCAACCGCTTACCCCCCAATAATGCACCATATTCCATGGCATTCACCAGAGGAGTACTCTGAAAGGGAAGTTGCGCAATAAATCGTTGCAGTGCGGCATTCACCCGCTGATAGTGCGCGGTGAGTAACACGTTGAAATCCATCAGTCATTTTCCGGCGTGAAAGGCGTCAGGTCGGCGTTCTTGTCATCGCTCAGTAAAATCTGTACGCGCTGTTCAGCCTGTTGCAGCGTCTGTTGCCCGGTACGGGCCAACTGTACGCCCCGCTCAAATTCATTCAGCGCATCTTCCAGCGGCAGGTTACCGCTTTCGAGGCGGGTGACGATCTGCTCAAGCTGTTGCAGTGAGGTTTCGAAACTGACGGGCTGTTCGGCTTTTTTCGGCATTTTGGGTCCTGACTTATCATTTTCATCAGTGAGCGCTCATGGTAGCTGACTCTAAATGATTAGCAAAATATCCCTGCATTTTTCGTGTTGCCGGGAAGGGGAATCAGGGCCGCAGATGAAGAAGCAGCCACTGTACAAAGATGATATACTACTGCGCCTGGATGCAAAGGGCGTAAGCCAATTTGCAAGACTCTGATTTTATCAGTTAAGTGCCCTCCTTTTCAGCACTTAATTACCTGACGAATACATGCCGCCATGAAGTTTATCATTAAGTTATTCCCTGAAATTACGATCAAAAGTCAGTCTGTACGCCTGCGCTTTATCAAAATCCTCACCGGTAACATCCGCAACGTTCTCAAACATTACGATGAAACCCTCGCCGTGGTTCGCCACTGGGACAACATCGAAGTCCGTGCCAAAGATGAAAACCAGCGAGCGGCGATTGTCGCTGAACTGACGCGCATCCCCGGCATTCATCATGTGCTGGCGGTGGAAGACCGTTCATACACCGATGTGCATCATATTTTTGAGCAGGTTCTGGAAATGAACCGCGAGCGCATTGAAGGCAAGACATTCAGCGTGCGTGTGAAACGCCGTGGAAAGCATGAGTTCAGCTCGCAAGATGTGGAACGCTACGTCGGCGGTGGTCTGAATCAGCATGTCGCAACGGCTCAGGTCCAGCTTAACCGGCCTGAAGTGACCGTGAATCTGGAAATTGAAGACGATCGCCTGATTCTGGTGACTGCTCGCTATGAAGGGATCGGTGGTTATCCAATCGGCACCCAGGAAGATGTGTTATCGCTGATTTCCGGTGGTTTTGACTCCGGCGTGTCCAGCTATATGCTGATGCGCCGTGGGTGTCGCGTGCATTATTGCTTCTTTAACCTCGGTGGCGCTGCCCATGAAATTGGTGTTCGCCAGGTGGCGCACTACCTGTGGAAGCGTTACGGCAGCTCGCACCGCGTGCGTTTTGTCGCGATTAACTTCGAGCCGGTGGTAGGCGAGATCCTCGAAAAAGTCGATGATGGTCAGATGGGCGTGGTGCTGAAACGTATGATGGTTCGTGCGGCATCGAAAGTCGCAGAGCGCTACGGTGTTCAGGCGCTGGTAACGGGTGAGGCCTTAGGTCAGGTATCCAGTCAGACGCTGACCAACCTGCGTCTGATCGATAACGCCAGCGATACGCTGATCCTGCGTCCGCTGATCTCACATGACAAAGAACACATCATCAAGATTGCTCGTGAAATCGGAACGGAAGATTTCGCCCGGACGATGCCGGAATATTGCGGTGTGATCTCTAAAAGCCCGACAGTGAAAGCCGTTAAAGCGAAGATCGAAGCTGAAGAGCAGAATTTTGACTTCAGTATTTTGGATCGTATGGTGGATGAAGCGACCAACGTCGATATTCGCCAGATCGCGGAGAAGACAGAAGAAGAAGTGGTTGAAGTCGAAACTGTGGCTTCTTTCTCTGACAACGATGTGATTCTGGATATCCGCTCTAACGATGAGCAGGATGCACGACCGCTGGCGCTGGATGGCGTGGAAGTGAAACCGTTGCCGTTCTATAAACTGGGGACGCAGTTTGGCGACCTCGATCAGAGTAAAACCTGGTTGCTGTACTGTGAACGTGGCGTGATGAGCCGCTTGCAGGCACTCTACCTGCATGAGCAGGGCTTTAAAAACGTTAAAGTGTATCGTCCTTAAGGTTGTTCCATCCTGGCTTACTTGCCATTTCGCGTCCGGGCAGTGCTCGCCATCCTCACGTACTGATGTACGCTGCGGTGGCTGTGCGCTGGCCGGACGCGAACTGGCTGCGCCGCCGACGTCTGGTGTGTCCGGTCGCACACTTACAAAAAATTAATCGCGGTAATCGTAAATCCCGGCAGCCAGCACCATCTGCTCTGCCACTTCCCGCGCTTTCTCTTTTCCTGCCACTAAATCGATCAGCTTCAGTGCAAAATCAATCGCGGTGCCTGGCCCCTGGCTGGTCAGCAGATTAACGCGCCTGTCCCACACCACGCGACGATCCATCCATTTCTCTTCCGGAATGGTCTCTTTCAGACCCGGATACCCCGTCATATTGCCGACGGGAAACAGATCGTGCGGTATCAACACGGTGCCTGCGGCGGCGCAGATCGCGGCCACAATTCTTCCCGCCTGATTAAAATGACGTACGGTCTCTACCAGCAGTGGGCTATCGCGGAAGCATTCCGCGCCTTTCAAGCCACCGGGCAGCACAATGGCGGCATAGTCATCGTCGGCCACTTCCACCAGCGGTGCATCGGCCAGCAGTCTGACGCCGCGCGAACAGACGATTTCGCAGTTGCCATCGTCAGCGACGCTGGCAGTGACCACCTTGATCCCGGCACGCACCAGTAAATCTATGGTGGTGACGGCTTCGGTCTCTTCACTCCCAGGTGCCAGGCAAACCAGAACCGATGGATTCGCGGTCATAATCTTGTTCCTTTCGCTTAATAAATTCGTAAAGACGGCTATTTTCCGGGGTAGTGATCCCCTGTGCGCGCGCACGACGGATAACATAGCCATTGATGTAGTCAATTTCGGTGCGCCGTTGTGCGCGAATATCCTGCAACATAGACGATGTGTTACCCGCCGTACTGCGAATCACTTCCAGCACATAGTCGATCAACCACTCACGTGAGGTGTGCTGGCCTTCGCGCTCCATGACGGCGGCAACCTCATTGCTTAAGGCTTCGATCTCCGGGCGATGTTCGGCCAGTTCACCATTTGTGCAGTCGTAGAAGACAGTCAGTGGGTTGATCACACAGTTAACTGCCAGTTTTTGCCAGGCGGCGGAGGCAACGTTATTGTGCCAGGCAACGTCAGGCAATGCGCGATGTAGCACTTCTGCCAGTTCGCTCATGTCGGCTCCCGCAGTCGTGACGGGGCCAATATGGGTAATGCCGGAAGCGACATGCACGATGACAGTGCCATCGCGTCTGGCGGCATGGGTGGTGACACCTCGTAAAAGGGGTTGCGGCAGGCCTTTCAACTCGTCCAGCGTACCCATGCCGTTATGCAACAGCAGCACCGGACAGTGCGCGGGCAGGACAGACTGCATATTCTTTACCGATTCTGAAACCTGCCAGGCCTTTAGCGTGACAATCAGTAATTCGCTGTCAGCGAGAAAGGTGGGGTCATTAGCAATGAATGTTTTATTCGCTGTCTCGCCATTCAGGCCGACTACGTTCACCGAGCAATAAGGCTGCGGAACCCGCAACCAGCCCTGAACGTCATGTCCCTGTTGTTCAAGTGCAGCCAGCCAGATCTGCCCCAAAGCTCCGCATCCAAGTACGGTAATTTTCATTGTTCCTCCCCGCGTGCGGGTTGAGTTAACCGTCCTGCTCATTATTATAGCTTTCAGCGCCAGCGGTTTTATTTACCTGCTGCAAGCAGGTATTATGCCTGTCACTTTAGTATCAGGAGAATAGATCATGCCATCTTTCGATATCGTTTCTGAAATTGATATGCAGGAAGTGCGTAACGCAGTAGATACTGCTAACCGTGAAATCGCTACCCGTTTCGATTTTCGCGGTGTAGAAGCCAGCTTTGAGCTGATTGAGAAGAACGAATCCATCAAAGTATTAAGTGAGTCTGACTTCCAGGTGAAGCAGCTGGTGGATATTCTGCGTGAAAAGCTGTTGAAGCGCGGGATTGAAGGGGCTGCACTGGACGTTCCTGAGCAGATTGTACACAGCGGTAAGAGCTGGAGCGTCGAGGCCAAAATGAAAAAAGGCATCGAAAGCGACATCGCTAAGAAACTGGTTAAGCAGATCAAAGACAGCAAAATCAAAGTACAGACGCAGATCCAGGGTGATGAACTGCGCGTAACCGGTAAATCTCGTGACGATTTGCAGGGCGCGATGGCATTAGTGCGTAAAGCGGATTTGGGGCAGCCGTTCCAGTTCAAAAACTTCCGCGACTAGTGATCTGACCGGTCGGGAAAAACGATTATCCAGAGAGGTAGAGCGGAAAAAGGGTCGACCACAACGGGTCTTTTTTAGCTGATCATTGTCGATATAAGGGGCGGGCCTTCTCTTTCGGTCCGCCCGTTTGCGTATTATGCCGCGGTGGCAATCAGCTTTTCTATTTCGGCGCGGCTGGTCACCTTGCTGTCAATTTTCACGTAAGCACTGCGCTCTTCCGGCACGATAAACACTGCGGCCACGCCCGGCTGGGCTTTCAAACGTCGCTCCAGAACCTCTTTGTCTTCATGACTCGCTTCCAGAGTAATGCGCAGGCTACTGACGTAAGGCGGCTCCTGCATACTCAGGCTGACCAGCAACCAGACGACGGCTATCAACGCGCCAATCAGAAAGACGCTTTGTGCGTCAATGTGACCATACACCCAGCCGCCCATGCTGCCACCAATCGCCACACCGAGGAACTGGCTGGTGGAGTAAAGCCCCATCGCTGTCCCTCTGTAACCAGGAGGGGACTCTTTGCTTACCAGAGAAGGCAGAATCGCTTCCATCAGGTTAAAGCCGATAAAGAACAGCTGTACACCAATCACTAACGTCCAGAAATGATTACCGGCACCCCACAGCACCACCTCGGCTATCAGCATTAATACCACGCAGCCGACAAAGACGCGCTTCATACGGCGTTTGACTTCAGCATAGATAATGAACGGTAGCACACTGGCAAAGGCGATCAGCATGGTGACCAGATATACTTTCCAGTGCTCGGCAGGAGGAAGCCCTGCTTGCTCAAATTGCCCGGGTAGGGCAACGAAGCTCGACATCAGCAGAACGTGCAGGCACAGAATACCGATATTCAGCTTCACCAGGCGGCTGTTGGTCAATACATCACGGATGCTGCCCTTAACGATGCCGGACTCACGATTAAGCATGTGGTTTGACGTCGATGGCACCACCAGAAGGGTGATAACGATCCCAGCGCTAGCCAGCAATGCAATCATCCAGAACAATGCGTGCAGGCCAAAAGCGTGAGTAATCACTGGGCCGAGTACCATCGCAATGGCAAAGGTAACGCCGAAGCTGATACCGATAAACGCCATCGCTTTGGTGCGGTTCTGTTCACGCGTCAGGTCCGACAGCAGAGCCATTACCGCAGCAGCAATGGCGCCGGAGCCCTGTAAGGCACGCCCGAGGATAACCCCCCAGATTGACGTAGTCATGGCAGCGATCACGCTACCCAAAACAAAAATCAATAACCCACCCACAATCAGCGGTTTACGGCCAATGCGGTCAGATAGAAGTCCAAAGGGAATTTGAAATATGGCCTGTGCTAAACCGTAGATGCCAATGGCGAATCCAATTAATGCCTCACTGGCTCCCTGTAATGCCATGCCATAAGTGGTAAGAACGGGTAATACCATAAACATTCCCAGCATCCGCAGGGAAAAAACCGTCCCCAAACCCCAGGTCGCGCGCAGCTCGATCGGAGTCATTTTATTATCGTTCATTACTACCTCAGTCTGTCGTATGCACATAGTTTATGTGTGAGGGGAGGGCGGGTAAAACATTACTTTTTATTCAGTCGTAACAAAAAGAAAGGGCGCGAAATCGCGCCCTTAGTAGTGATGTGCTTACTGTTACCTGATGTACGTCAGCAGGTCTTTGGAGGCGGGGGTCATGAAGTCGACAGACATCATCACGCTTAACGCGGTGATGGCAACAATCGAGAACACAAACAGCTTACGCGCCCAGACACGATCGTTCTGAGTTTTGTAACCTGACAGTGCCATACCCAGCCACCAGACGCTGACCGCAGCTGCCACAACCAGGTATTTATACCCGGCATAGCCCACCAGCGTCAGCATCAGTGTGGCAACCATAAACGCGATGATATACAGCGTGATATGGTTCTTCGCCACAGAGATACCTTTCACCACCGGCAGAACCGGGATATTGGCCGCCTGGTAATCTTTAAAGCGGAAGATAGCAATCGCATAAGAATGCGGCATCTGCCACAGGCTAAAGATAGCCAGCAGAATCAATGCACCAGCATCAAACTGGTTGGTGACGGCGCAGTAGCCAATCACTGGAGGCGCAGCTCCGGAAAGACTGCCAATCAGAGTGCCGTATACGGAGTTGCGCTTCATGTACAGGCTGTAAACGCCGACATAAACCACAAAACCCATCACCGCCAGCCACATGGCCAACGGATTTGCTCCGAAATACAGCATTGCGAAGCCAGCAATACCCAAAACGGTTGCATAAACCAGGCTTAATTTCGGAGATATAAGGCCTTTAACCAGCACCCGATTCTTGGTTCTCTCCATTTTTTTGTCGATATCACGGTCGATAAAGTTGTTATAAACACAACCTGATGCAACCACCAGCGAGACGCCGACTAAGGTGAAGAGAAACAGGGAATAGTCAATGCTGCCTTTAGAAGCCAGCAGAAACCCCCCGATGACAGAAATTAAATTTCCGAAAATAATTCCTGGTTTTGTTACTTGCAGGTATTGCTTAATCATCACAGTAGCTCTGTTAGTGGCTCATCATGTTGTAGTTGAGGTTCCACATAATCCATAGCGAGCCGACAACAACAATCAGGATGATAAGTGCTGCAAACACGATAGCAATCAGGTTCCAGCCGCCCTCAGACTTGCTGTCCAGGTGGAGGAAATAGACCAGGTGCACCAGCACCTGGACTACCGCACACACCAGAACAACGGCGAGGATGGTCGCTTTAGAAGCGCCGCCGTCCATGACCATCCAGAATGGGATACCCGTCAGAATGATCGACAGGATAAAGCCGATCATATAAGACTTCACGCTACCATGAGAAGCGCCATGCTCAGTTGCTGAATGGCTCATTACATAACCCCCATCAGGTAAACAATGGTGAATACGCAGATCCACACCACATCCAGGAAGTGCCAGAACAAGCTCAGACACATAATACGGGTGCGGTTGCTATCAGTCAGACCACGTTTAGCAATCTGATACATCAACACCAGCATCCAGATCAGGCCTGAAGTCACGTGCAGACCGTGGGTGCCCACCAGCGTGAAGAACGCGGAGAGGAAGCCACTACGATCCGGACCGAAGCCTTCTTTAATCAGGTGATGGAATTCATAGATTTCCATACCGATGAAGCCCAGACCAAACAGGAAGGTCATCGCAAGCCAGCCGATAACTGCACCTTTCTGCTTGTTGTTCATGTTGATAACAGCCATACCATAGGTAATGGAGCTCAACAGAAGCAGGGCGGTTTCCACCAGGACGAAGGGCAGTTCAAAGATGTCTTTGCCTGCCGGGCCGCCCGCAGTGTTATTAACCATCACACCATACGTCGCAAACAGCGTTGCGAAGATGATGCAGTCACTCATCAGGTAGATCCAGAAGCCGAAGACTTTGTTGGCGCCTGTATCGTGGTGATGATGCCCATGCTCCGCATGGGCGTCGTGGTGTTTAGTCACAGTTTCAGTCGACATTTTTCAGACCTGCTTTGCTAATTTCGTCAAAGTGCTGATTTTCGATTTTCTGAACTTCAGCAACAGGAACGTAGTAATCCACGTCTTCGTCAAAGCTCTTGACGATCCAGGACACGATCATGCCCAGGAATGACAGGCCTACCAGCCACCAGATGTGCCAGATTGCTGCAAAACCAAAGACCGCACAGAAGAAACCAATGACGACACCAGCACCGCTGTTTTTCGGCATATGAATTTCTTCATAGTGAGCCGGCTGCTTATAGGCTTCGCCTTTTTCCTTCATTTCCCAGAACGCATCACGCTCGTGAATTTCAGGAACAACAGCAAAGTTATAGAACGGTGGTGGTGAAGAGGTTGCCCACTCCAGAGTACGTCCGCCCCACGGGTCACCGGTCACATCACGCAGCTGCTCACGGTCACGGACCGAAACATAGAACTGAGTGATCTGGCAAATAACACCACAAGCAATCAGACCAGCACCACATGCGGCAATAACCAACATTGAGTGGAACTGAGGATCGATGTCCTGGCTAATACGACGGGTCATGCCCATGAAGCCCAGCACGTACAGCGGCATAAAGGCAACGAAGAAGCCAATAATCCAGAACCAGAACGCGCGGATACCCCAGGTTTCATTCAGTTTGAAGCCGAATGCTTTCGGGAACCAGTAAGTCACACCAGCAAAGCAACCGAACACCACACCACCGATAATCACGTTATGGAAGTGGGCAATCAGGAACAGACTGTTGTGCAGAACGAAGTCTGCACCTGGCACGGCAAGCAGTACCCCGGTCATACCACCTACAGAGAAGGTGACCAGGAAGCCAACGGTCCACAGCATACAGGAGTGCATTTCAATGCGGCCCTGGTACATGGTGAACAGCCAGTTGAAGATTTTAACACCGGTCGGAATGGCGATGATCATCGTCATAATACCGAAGAAGGCGTTAACGTTGGCACCTGCACCCATGGTGAAGAAGTGGTGCAGCCACACGATAAAGGACAGGATGGTAATAACTACCGTAGCCCAAACCAGTGAGGTATAGCCAAACAGACGTTTTTTCGAGAAGGTAGCAACAACTTCCGAGAACACACCGAAGACCGGCAGCACAAGGATGTAAACTTCCGGATGACCCCAAACCCAAATCAGGTTGACGTACATCATCATGTTGCCGCCCATATCATTGGTAAAGAAATGGAAACCAAGATAACGGTCAAGGGTCAGCAGAGCCAGGGTCACGGTCAGAACCGGGAACGCGGCGATGATCAGCACGTTGGTGCACAGGGAAGCCCAGGTGAACACCGGCATTTTAAACATGGTCATGCCAGGTGCACGCATCTTCATGATGGTCACGAAGAAGTTGATACCTGTCAGGGTCGTACCGATACCGGAAAGCTGTAGACTCCATATCCAGTAGTCAACACCGACCCCCGGACTGTATTCCGCCCCCGAAAGTGGTGGGTATGCCAGCCAGCCGGTCTGTGCGAATTCGCCCACACCCAGTGACAGGTTAACCAGAACCACACCAACCATGGTGAACCAGAAGCTCAGGTTGTTGAGGAACGGGAAGGCCACATCGCGTGCGCCGATCTGTAATGGAACAGCAATGTTCATCAGACCAACAACAAACGGCATCGCTACGAAGAAGATCATGATCACGCCGTGGGCGGTGAAAATCTGATCGTAGTGGTGTGGTGGCAAAATGCCGGCTTCACCCGCGGAGGCAAGCACCTGCTGAGTACGCATCATTACCGCATCGGCAAAGCCACGTAGCAACATGACAAATGCCAGAATGATGTACATGATACCGAGTTTTTTGTGGTCAACTGAGGTCAGCCACTCGGTCCACAGATATTTCCACTTACCGAAGTAAGTCAGTGCGGCGACCAGCGCCAGACCGCCAAGAATAATGGCGGCAACCGTAACCATGATAATCGGTTCATGATACGGCACTGCATCCAGTGTTAATTTTCCAAGCATCGTATTATTCCTCGGCTCCCGCGTGAGCGGCATTGCTCATATCCATGCCTTCATGGCCTTCGCCGTGGGACATGTCCATGCTTCCACCGTGGTTCATCTTGAACTGACCGATAATGTCTTTAAACAGTCCAGGTTTCACACTTGAGAAGAATTCAACCGGGTGATTTTCGCTAGGCGCAGCCAGCTTATTAAAATCATCCATTGTCATGAGGGTGTCTGGTGACTGTTTTGCTTTAGCAACCCACTGCTCGAAAGACGCTTCGTCAGGAGTAGCAATCGCTTTAAACTTCATACCAGAGAAACCACGACCACTGAAGTTCGAGGAAATACCGTCAAAGGTGCCGGCTTCATTAGCAATCAAGTTCAATCTTGTCTGCATGCCCGCCATAGCGTAAATCTGGCTACCGAGGGTAGGGATGAAGAAGGAGTTCATGACGGTGTTCGAGGTAATCTTGAAGCTCACAGGGCGGTTAGCCGGGAAAGCAATCTGATTAACGGTGGCAATACCCTGTTCCGGGTAAATGAACATCCATTTCCAGTCAAGAGAGACAACTTCGATCACGACAGGTTTCGCGTCAGATGCCAGTGGCTTGCTTGGTTCCAGTGCATGGGTTGATTTCCACGTCAGAATGCCAAGGAAGACAATGATCAAGATCGGCACAGTCCATACTACGGCTTCCACTTTGTTCGAGTGGGACCAGTTTGGGCTGTACTTCGCATTGGTGTTAGATGCCCGATATTTCCAGGCGAACACCACGGCCATCAAGACTGCGGGGATCACGACGATCATCATCAGGCCGAAGGCCGTCAAAATCAGCGAACGTTGCTCCATTGCAATCTGTCCTTTGGGATTTAATAACGCACTATCACAACCACTTAACAAAATCATGCTTGCGATTAATGACAAAATCCCCAAACTTTTATTGTATTTCCTGAGTCTCATTTAACGACCTCAATGACAAGGGCTCTATTGTCGTTTAAGTGTGGCGGCATTTTACGGGAAGGTTTCAGTACTGTAAACCTGCAACAGGTTGTGTCAGCGGGGTGTTGACACCTTTTGCAAAGACTGTCACATATGTTGCCGTAAGTGACAAAATATGAATGCTGGCAAAGGGTTGGCATCAATATAACAAAATCCAATAGAAAAAACCGTACAAAAATTGTATCTGCTATAACCAGGCATTTAATGCACCATTTATTTAACATCTCATTATCAATTGTGTGATATTGATTAACTAAATTTAATTACGCACCGGGTTTTAATACCTGAAAATGAGGGGGAAGATTCGTCAGGATTTTTTTTAAACGACTTAATAAAGGATAAAAATAATATTTCTCGTCAAGCCATCAACTTTTCTGATGTGTTACCTGCGTGCCGCACTCCCTGTGCGGCAAAAGTCACTCGAATTGTTAACCCATTGTTGGTTAAATAATTTTCTTAACATTTCTCGAATGCAAAGACATTATCGCTGATTTACGATGTTTGCATGGGATTTCCGCAGCGCCAGGAAGTCCAGCAGTGTTCCCGTCACAATCCCGCCCAGTACCAGCAGAATACCTGCTTCAAACAGACGGGTACTCAACTCGGGGTAGGAGAACCAGTCCAGCGCATCCATCGCCAGCACCAGCAGCCAGACAGCCAGCAGTGCACAGCCAGCAATCAGTCCGCGCACTGCCCAGCGATAGCCGGAGCGATAGGCGGTTCGCGGCAGAAAGTCAGGATGAGTTTGTGCATATTCCAGCGTCGAACGGCATCCGAGCAGTAATAGCAGTCCGGGCAGTGCTGCCACCACAGAGAAGGCATAAAACGTCGGCCAGCCCCAGGACTCAACAAACCATCCCGCCACAGGTCCCACATAGACGCGACCCACCGCTGAGAGCGCAGAGAGCAGGGCAAATTGAGTCGCCGAAAACGAACGGTTACACAACGTCATCAATAGCGCCACGAAGGCAGCAGTACCCATCCCACCGCACAGATTTTCCACGGTCACTGCGGCTGCCATGCTGTAAAGGTGCTTGTCAGTGACTGACAGGATCCAGTAACCCAGATTGGACACCGCTTGTAAAATACCGAACAGCATCAGGGCGCGAAACAGGTTAAGACGTTGCATCAGCACACCGCCTGCCAGTGCACCGATGATGGTGGCGACCAGGCCGAGTGTTTTGTTGACCAATCCAACATCACCTGCATCAAATCCGACGCCACGGATCAAAAAAATGGTGGTCAGGCTGGCAGCAAAAGCATCGCCCAGCTTATAAAGGACAATCAGTGACAGAATCAGCCAGGCATTATTGCGGTTGAAGAAATCGCGCAGTGGGGCAATAACGGCTTCTTCCAGTGTCTGTGGGCGATCAACGGTAGCATCTGGCTCTTTAGCCAGTAAGGTGGCTATCACACCCGGCAGCATCATTGCGGCCATCAGCCACCAGATCGCCTGCCAGCCGATAAAACGATCTGCCAGCCACAGTGCCAGCCCGCCGGAGACCAGCATTGCCAGCCGATAGCCCAGTACGCTAATTGCCGCACCGCTACCGCGCTCAGTGGCGGACAGCACATCCGTCTTCCAGGCATCAAACACAATATCCTGAGAGGCCGAACAAAATGCGACCAGCACCGCCAGCGCTGCCAGCAGAGTCAAATCGCGTGAAGGTTGCATAAAGCCCATCAGTGCGATCCCGACGATCAGCAACAACTGAGTGACTAACAACCAGCCACGTCTGCGCCCAAGAAATGGCGGCGTGTAACGGTCCATCAGCGGTGACCAGAGGAACTTAAAGACGTAAGCCTGTCCGACGAGGGAAAAGAATCCGATGGTTTTAATATCGATATTCTCAACGGCCATCCACGCCTGAAGCGTACCCGATGTGAGCGCGAGCGGCAGACCAGAAGCGAAGCCGAGGAATAAAAGAAGGGCAGAGTTGCGTCGGGTAAAGATGTGCAGATAGTGGTTAGGCATACGGACCTTACATCAGGCCCGGCGTCCTGCCGGGCCAGAGGGATTAACGCGCGTTTTGCTTGATGAAGTCGTTAACGCTGGTGTCCTGCGCCATATCGGCAATCACGTCACCGAGGGTGCTGTTGACGACATTCGTGATTTTCTGATTATTTGCGGCGAACGCACCTTCAACACTGCTGGTCTGGCGGTAGTTTTTCACCTGCTTACTGCCATTTTTAGCCGTAGCGATGATAGAAATATCCGCTTTAGTGGTGATGCTGTAACGCACATTACCCTGGGTAACGTCAGCGTACAGGCCATTCACCACGATTTGCAGATCAACAGCGCCGCTTGGGCCGACCATATAACCGCGTGCGGTCATCTGCTTCTCCAGTGTTTCCTGTAACAGGAAACGCAGATCGCGAGACGGGGTCAGGGTGATCAGCTGGCCGTCGCGGTTAACTTTCGCCAGCGCCTGATCGCTACGCTGATCGGCACCCGTGATGCTGATAGTGATGCCCATCAGGCTTGGATCACGCTGTGGCAGCTGAATTTTTGGTGAAATGTCGAGCGTATTGCTGCTCCCTGCGCAGCCAGCCAGAATTAACACGGCCAGCAGAGGGAAAAATAATTTTTTTAACATGCTTATTTTCTCGATTACGTGAGTAGTATTGCTGACAAAACTGCGGTCATCATATCATTGCCTGTCGGCAGGGGAAGCCCCGATCGAGCGTAAATTCATCGCGTTGCGGAATTTTCAGACTTAATGAGACTCAGGCATTCGACCTCGTGATAGGCGATGTGTTGCATGGCGGTGATTGAAAAGTAAATGCCATCAGGAAAAAAACGCTAAAGTGCGTCGGTTTTACACAAAAACCGACTACGATTTAAAGGGATGGGGCGCAGTTCTCTGCATCAAAGGAGTCCAGGTATGATCCGTGAACAAATAGAAGAAAAGTTACGAACGGCGTTTTCTCCTGTGCATCTTGAGGTGCATGATGAAAGCTATCGCCATAATGTGCCTGCGGGCGCTGAGAGTCACTTCAAGGTGGTGATTGTCAGTGACAGCTTTAACGATCAGCGTTTTCTAACCCGCCACCGGGCTATTTACGGGGTGCTGGCGGATGAGCTGGCCGGCAGTGTGCACGCACTGGCACTTCACAGTTATACCTTGAAAGAGTGGGAGGGTTTACAAGATACCGTTCCATCCTCACCTAACTGCCGTGGTGCCGGTACGCTGGCCTGACCCGACGCAAAAAACTGAAAACGGCCTGTTGGCCGTTTTTTCATTTATAGAGCCAGAAAAATGTGGCAGTCAGCAAATTCTTGCGATTTGGCAGCAAAAATGTAAAAAGTAGCGGGGTCCGGGCGAGAGTGTAGCCTCGACTCATTAAGACGTTGCCGCTATAATGCTGCGTCTATTTTTTTCCGGAATGTCTTCGGGATGCTTCTGTGAAACAGGGAATGTGGTTCTGACATCAGAAGCCGTCCCGGTTCTTAGATACACCCTGGTCATCCAGTGGTGTTTGTCTGAAGTTGACCGAGCACGTGATTTTTTGAGGTAATAAGATGCAAGTTTCAGTAGAAACAACTCAGGGCCTGGGCCGTCGCGTAACGATTACCGTAGATAAAGATGTGATCGAAAACGCGGTGAAAAGTGAGCTGGTCAGCGTAGCTAAGAAAGTGCGCATCGACGGTTTCCGCAAAGGAAAAGTACCGATGACTGTTGTTGAACAGCGTTACGGTGCTTCTGTTCGCCAGGACGTCCTGGGCGATCTGATGCAGCGCGGCTTTGTCGATGCGATCATCAAAGAAAAAATTAATCCGGCTGGCGCACCGCAGTACGTACCAGGCGAATACAAAACCGGTGAAGACTTCACATTCTCAGCTGAATTTGAAGTGTACCCGGAAGTTGAGCTGAAGGGTCTGGAAGCAATCGAAGTTGAAAAACCGGTTGTTGAAGTGACTGATGCTGACGTTGATACCATGCTGGACACTCTGCGCAAGCAGCAGGCCACCTGGAAAGAAACCGACGCTGCAGCGACTGCTGAAGATCGTGCAACCATCGATTTCTCCGGTTCTGTAGATGGTGAAGAGTTCGAAGGCGGCAAAGCGTCTGACTTCGTACTGGCAATGGGCCAGGGTCGTATGATCCCTGGTTTCGAAGAAGGTGTTGTTGGCCACAAAGCGGGCGAGACCTTTACTATCGACGTTAACTTCCCGGACGATTACCACGCTGAGAACCTGAAAGGTAAAGCAGCGAAGTTTGAAATCGTACTGAAGAAAGTTGAAGAGCGCGAGCTGCCAGAGTTCACTGAAGAGTTCATCAAGCGTTTCGGCGTTGAAGATGGTTCTGTCGCGGGTCTGCGTGCAGAAGTGCGCAAGAACATGCAGCGTGAGCTGAAAGGTGCCGTGCGTAACCGCGTGAAATCTCAGGCAATCGAAGGTCTGGTGAAAGCCAATGACATCGATGTTCCTGCTGCTTTGATTGACGGTGAGATTGACGTGCTGAAGCGTCAGGCTGCACAGCGCTTTGGTGGTAACGAAAAGCAAGCTCTGGAGCTGCCTCGTGAACTGTTCGAAGAGCAGGCTAAACGCCGCGTAGTTGTCGGTCTGCTGTTGGGCGAAGTGATTCGTACTCACGAGCTGAAAGCTGACGAAGACCGTGTTAAAGCGCTGATCGAAGAGATGGCTTCTGCATACGAAGATCCAACAGAAGTGATCGAGTTCTACAGCAAAAATAACGAGCTGATGAACAACATGCGTAACGTAGCGCTGGAAGAGCAGGCTGTTGAAGCCGTGCTGGAAAAAGCGAAAGTGACTGAAAAAGCCACTAACTTCCAGGAACTGATGAACCAGACTGCTACGGCCTGATTCTGAACTCTGTTAGTTGACGTTAAGCCCGCTGCCTTCTGGCAGCGGGCTTTTGTCGTTTATGGGGTAAAATCCCACTGCTTTTATAGGCTATTTGCGCATTTAATCTGCAAATTATCGACTAAGCTACTTTTCCTGGTTAGCAGTTGATAAAAACGTTGTTATGCTTGAAACAGCAGGGGATCATCCCCAAATTGGTACAACGAAGTCATCAGGCCCGATAACTGTCCGGACGGCATCGGGTGTAAGGCCTGGAATCATAGTGTTCCTGATCGCTCTCAAGTAGAATCGCTACAGAGTGTTGCCAAATGAAATTTATCCAGGAGACGATAATGTCATACAGCGGCGAACGTGAACTAACTGCACCTCATATGGCTCTGGTGCCAATGGTGGTCGAACAAACCTCTCGTGGAGAGCGTTCTTACGACATCTACTCGCGCCTGCTGAAAGAGCGCATTATTTTTCTGACCGGCCAGGTCGAAGACCACATGGCCAACCTGATCGTTGCGCAGATGCTGTTTCTGGAAGCGGAGAATCCAGAAAAGGATATCCACCTGTACATTAACTCTCCTGGTGGCGTCATCACCGCAGGGATGTCAATTTATGACACCATGCAGTTTATCAAACCTGACGTTAGCACCATCTGTATGGGCCAGGCCTGTTCGATGGGCGCTTTCCTGCTGACCGCGGGAGCGAAAGGCAAGCGTTACTGCCTGCCGAATTCACGCGTGATGATTCACCAACCGCTGGGCGGTTTCCAGGGGCAGGCGTCAGATATTGACATCCATGCCCGTGAAATCATCAAGACTAAGCAGATGATGAACGAACTGATGGCAAAACATACCGGGCAGACGATCGAAACCATTGAGCGCGATACCAACCGCGACCGTTTCTTGTCGGCCAGCGAATCCGTAGAGTACGGCTTAGTGGATTCTGTGCTGTCCCAGCGTAACTGATTAAACATGTTGTGACATGGTGCCGTTGCCTCCGCGGATAGCTCTGGTGGCGGCCGCGTAACTAACCCCTGGTGGGAAGGTGAGTGTGACAATGAGGGGGAAGTAAATGACTGATAAACGCAAAGACGGTTCAGGTAAACTGCTGTACTGCTCTTTTTGCGGCAAAAGCCAGCATGAAGTGCGCAAGCTGATCGCCGGCCCGTCTGTGTATGTCTGCGATGAATGTGTTGATTTGTGCAATGACATCATTCGCGAAGAGATCAAAGAAGTTGCGCCACACCGTGAGCGTAGCTCACTGCCCACGCCGCACGAAATCCGCCACCACCTCGATGACTACGTTATCGGCCAGGAGCGGGCGAAGAAGGTGCTGGCAGTGGCGGTGTATAACCACTACAAGCGCCTGCGCAACGGCGACACCAGCAACGGTATTGAGCTGGGGAAAAGTAACATTCTGCTGATTGGCCCGACCGGTAGCGGTAAAACCCTGCTGGCCGAAACGCTGGCCCGCCTGCTGGACGTCCCGTTCACCATGGCCGATGCCACCACGCTGACCGAAGCCGGTTACGTGGGCGAGGATGTGGAAAACATCATTCAGAAGCTGCTGCAGAAGTGTGACTACGACGTGCAGAAAGCGCAGCGCGGGATTGTCTACATCGATGAGATCGACAAGATTTCACGCAAGTCAGACAACCCGTCTATCACCCGAGATGTCTCCGGTGAAGGCGTGCAGCAGGCGCTGCTGAAGCTGATCGAAGGCACGGTGGCGGCAGTTCCTCCGCAGGGCGGGCGCAAGCATCCGCAGCAGGAGTTTTTGCAGGTGGATACCTCGAAAATTCTGTTTATCTGCGGCGGTGCGTTTGCCGGCCTGGATAAAGTGGTGTCGCAGCGCGTGGATACCGGCACCGGTATCGGTTTTGGCGCATCGGTGAAGGGCAAGTCTGAGAAAGCGACAGAAGGCGAGCTGCTGGCACAGGTGGAGCCGGAAGATCTGATCAAGTTTGGTCTGATCCCGGAGTTCATCGGCCGCCTGCCGGTGGTGGCGACGCTGACGGAGCTGAGTGAAGATGCGTTAATTCAGATCCTGCGTGAGCCGAAAAATGCGCTGACCAAGCAGTATCAGGCGCTGTTCAATCTGGAAGGCGTGGAGCTGGAGTTCCGTGAAGATGCGCTGACGGCGATTGCCAAAAAGGCAATGTCACGCAAAACAGGTGCTCGTGGGCTGCGTTCTATCGTGGAAGGCGCACTGCTGAACACCATGTACGACCTGCCGTCGATGGATGACGTGGAGAAAGTCGTGGTGGATGCACCGGTCATCGACGGTGACAGCGAACCTAAGCTTATCTACGGCAAGCCAGAAACTCAGCAGGCATCTGGCGAGTAACCTGATGTTATGCAGACAAAAAAGGGCCCGCTGATGCGGGCCTTTTTTTGTTACTGTCGGGCGATTAACCTTTCAGTTCGTCCCACTGGCTGATGACGTGGGTAGTGATACCGTAATCAACGGCTTGCTCAGGACTCATCCAGTAATTACTGTCAGTGTCTTTCTCTACTTTTTCCAGAGGCTGGCCCGTTGCTTTGCTGATCAGCTGGTTAATACGTGCACGTGCACGCAATAGCTCTTTCGCTTCGATCTCAATGTCAGAGACTTTACCGCGCACGCCGCCCAGGGGTTGGTGAATCATAAAGCGAGTATTCGGCAGTGAGTAACGGTCATCTTTGTCAGCTGCAAGGAAAATGGTGATACCGGCGCTGGCCACCCAGCCAGTACCAATGACCAGTACTTTAGGTTTCACAAATTTGATCATGTCGTGGATGGTGTCACCAGCTTCAACATGGCCACCCTGGCTGTTAATGAACAGCTTGATTGGCTCATCGCCCATTTCTTGCAGGATCAGCAACTGTGCGGTCACTTTCTCAGCAAGCGCCTGATTAATCTCACCTGAAATGATAATAGAGCGTGACTGCAGCAGTTTATTGACTGCCAGCGATGAGTTCTTCTCTTCCTGCCCGTTTTCTTCTTTAGTTGGCTCTTGAGGCATGCTTTACACTCCATCGGATAATCATAAGTGACCAGAGTTTAGCATAATCCAATTACCAGCTAAATCAACAGGAATAGTAGGCAGTCTTTGTTATTTAAAACAGTACGTTAAATGACATTTTCACCTGTAAATAAAGTGACTGGCTGTTTTTTGTCCGGAGTGTGTGTGTCCATGATTAAGTCTTGTGAACATGACACGCATCGGACTTTTACTCCCAATTACAGCGGGAAATGGGCTATATTAAGGACTGGTACGCGTAAATTAAGTAAGGCATGAGGTTAACTGATGACAGATAAGCGCAAAGACGGTTCAGGTAAACTGCTGTACTGCTCTTTTTGCGGCAAAAGCCAGCATGAAGTGCGTAAGCTGATTGCCGGCCCGTCAGTCTACATCTGCGATGAATGTGTCGACTTATGTAACGACATTATTCGCGAAGAGATCAAAGAAGTTGTGCCACATCGTGAGCGCAACTCACTGCCCACGCCGCACGAAATCCGCCACCACCTCGATGACTACGTTATCGGCCAGGAGCGGGCGAAGAAGGTGCTGGCAGTGGCGGTGTATAACCACTACAAGCGCCTGCGCAACGGCGACACCAGCAACGGTATTGAGCTGGGGAAAAGTAACATTCTGCTGATTGGCCCGACCGGTAGCGGTAAAACCCTGCTGGCCGAAACGCTGGCCCGCCTGCTGGACGTCCCGTTCACCATGGCCGATGCCACCACGCTGACCGAAGCCGGTTACGTGGGCGAGGATGTGGAAAACATCATTCAGAAGCTGCTGCAGAAGTGTGACTACGACGTGCAGAAAGCGCAGCGCGGGATTGTCTACATCGATGAGATCGACAAGATTTCACGCAAGTCAGACAACCCGTCTATCACCCGAGATGTCTCCGGTGAAGGCGTGCAGCAGGCGCTGCTGAAGCTGATCGAAGGCACGGTGGCGGCAGTTCCTCCGCAGGGCGGGCGCAAGCATCCGCAGCAGGAGTTTTTGCAGGTGGATACCTCGAAAATTCTGTTTATCTGCGGCGGTGCGTTTGCCGGCCTGGATAAAGTGGTGTCACAGCGCGTGGATACCGGCACCGGTATCGGTTTTGGCGCATCGGTGAAGGGCAAGTCTGAGAAAGCGACAGAAGGCGAGCTGCTGGCACAGGTGGAGCCGGAAGATCTGATCAAGTTTGGTCTGATCCCGGAGTTCATCGGCCGTCTGCCGGTGGTGGCGACGCTGACGGAGCTGAGTGAAGATGCGTTAATTCAGATCCTGCGTGAGCCGAAAAATGCGCTGACCAAGCAGTATCAGGCGCTGTTCAATCTGGAAGGCGTGGAGCTGGAGTTCCGTGAGGAAGCATTGACGGCGATTGCCAAAAAGGCAATGTCACGCAAAACGGGTGCCCGCGGGCTGCGTTCTATCGTGGAAGGCGCACTGCTGAACACCATGTACGACCTGCCGTCGATGGATGACGTCGAGAAAGTGGTGATCGATGAATCGGTCATTGGTGGTGAGAGCGAGCCGATGCTGATTTATGGCAAGCCCGAAGCACAGCAGGCGTCTGGCGAATAAATAACCAAATCATTCCAGTCAGTTATCGAAAAGGGGGAAAATGTTCCCCCTTTTACTTTTCTCGTTACCCCAACATTGAATCTATTCCGTTCATCCCCATATACTCAGATACCTGTGGGTCAAACTGCACTTTTTCTGGATGATGCGGTTCCCCTTACCCTGGCGGAAATTAAACTAAGAGAGAGCTCTATGAATCCTGAGCGTTCTGAACGCATTGAAATCCCTGTGTTACCGTTGCGTGACGTAGTGGTTTATCCGCACATGGTCATTCCGTTGTTTGTTGGTCGTGAAAAATCAATTCGCTGCCTTGAAGCCGCCATGGATCATGACAAAAAGATCATGCTGGTCGCTCAGAAAGAAGCTTCAACGGATGAACCTGGCATCAACGATCTCTTCTCAGTCGGGACTGTTGCCTCTATTTTGCAAATGCTGAAACTCCCCGACGGCACCGTTAAAGTGCTGGTTGAAGGTTTACAGCGTGCACACATCACCACCTTATCCGATAACGGCGACCACTTTACTGCCCAGGCAGAGTACCTGGAGTCGCCTGAAATTGAAGAGCGTGAGCAGGAAGTGCTGGTGCGTACGGCGATCAATCAGTTTGAAGGCTATATCAAGCTGAACAAAAAGATCCCCCCAGAAGTCCTGACCTCACTGAACAACATCGATGATGCTGCCCGTCTGGCAGATACCGTTGCTGCCCATATGCCGCTGAAACTGGCTGATAAACAGTCTGTTCTGGAAATGTCAGATATCAACGAGCGTCTGGAATACCTGATGGCGATGATGGAGTCGGAGATTGACCTGTTACAGGTTGAGAAACGCATCCGTAATCGTGTCAAAAAGCAGATGGAAAAAAGCCAGCGTGAGTACTATCTGAATGAGCAGATGAAGGCCATTCAGAAAGAACTGGGCGAAATGGACGATGCGCCGGATGAAAACGAAGCGCTGAAACGCAAAATCGATGCGGCAAAAATGCCGAAAGAAGCGCGTGATAAAACGGAAGCTGAGCTGCAGAAGCTGAAAATGATGTCGCCGATGTCTGCCGAAGCCACCGTTGTACGTGGTTATATTGACTGGATGGTTCAGGTGCCATGGAATGCACGTAGCAAGGTGAAGAAAGATCTGCTGAAGGCGCAAGAAACGCTGGATATGGACCACTTCGGCCTTGAGCGCGTCAAAGACCGCATCCTGGAATATTTGGCAGTACAGAGCCGCGTCAGCAAAATCAAAGGCCCAATCCTGTGCCTGGTAGGGCCTCCTGGCGTGGGTAAAACCTCGCTGGGGCAGTCCATCGCCAAAGCCACTGGCCGTAAATATGTGCGTATGGCATTGGGTGGGGTACGTGATGAAGCAGAAATCCGTGGTCACCGTCGTACCTATATCGGTTCCATGCCGGGCAAACTGATCCAGAAGATGGCAAAAGTTGGCGTTAAAAACCCACTTTTCCTGCTGGATGAAATTGACAAAATGTCTTCGGATATGCGCGGTGATCCGGCATCTGCTCTGTTAGAAGTACTTGATCCAGAACAGAATATTGCCTTTAACGATCACTATCTGGAAGTAGATTACGATCTCTCCGATGTGATGTTTGTCGCAACGTCTAACTCGATGAACATTCCAGCCCCCTTGCTGGACCGTATGGAAGTGATTCGCCTGTCGGGTTACACCGAAGATGAAAAACTCAATATCGCCAAACAGCACCTGCTGTCGAAGCAGATTGAGCGTAATGCACTGAAGAAAAATGAACTGACCGTGGACGATAGCGCCATTGTTGGCATTATTCGCTATTACACTCGTGAAGCGGGCGTGCGTAGCCTTGAACGCGAATTGTCCAAGCTGTGCCGCAAAGCCGTCAAAACGCTGCTGATGGACAAATCCATTAAACACATCGAAATTAACGGCGATAACCTCAAAGATTATCTCGGCGTGCAGCGCTTCGATTATGGCCGTGCCGATAGCGAAAACCGCGTAGGCCAGGTGACTGGTCTGGCATGGACGGAAGTTGGGGGCGATCTGCTGACCATTGAAACCGCCTGTGTGCCGGGTAAAGGCAAGCTGACCTATACGGGGTCACTGGGCGAAGTGATGCAGGAATCCATCCAGGCGGCGCTGACGGTGGTGCGTGCTCGTGCAGAGAAACTGGGCATCAACGCTGACTTCTATGAGAAGCGTGATATCCACGTTCACGTGCCTGAAGGGGCAACGCCGAAAGATGGTCCAAGTGCCGGTATTGCAATGTGCACCGCGCTGGTTTCGTGTCTGACCGGTAACCCGGTGCGTGCAGACGTGGCGATGACGGGCGAAATTACGCTGCGTGGTCAGGTTCTGCCGATTGGTGGTTTGAAAGAAAAACTGCTTGCCGCACACCGTGGTGGCATCAAGACGGTCTTAATCCCGGACGAGAACAAGCGCGATCTGGAAGAAATTCCGGATAACGTGATTGCCGACCTGGAGATTCATCCGGTGAAACGCATTGAAGAAGTATTAGCCCTGGCCCTGCAAAATGCCCCGTATGGCATGCAGGTTGTTACGGCAAAATAGTGATTTAAGGCAAACTCACTGTAAAACTAAGGCTGGTAAGTGAATTGGTGCTTGCCAGCTTTTTTTTGTGCCGCTAAGTTAGGATGCTGTTAAGCCAGTGACGGCAAAGGTTGCGGGTTGCTGAGGCTCAACAAGCTCGGGCTAAACAGCCATAACAAATCACGCACGTACGTGTCCGGCAGAAAGCCTGTTCACGGTGTAAAAATAAAAGAGGGGATGAGTGAGTGAATAAGTCACAGTTGATCGACAAAATTGCTGCAAACGCCGATATTTCTAAAGCTGCAGCGGGACGTGTATTAGATGCTTTTATCGGTTCAGTTACTGAATCTCTGCAGGCTGGCGATGAAGTTGCGCTGGTCGGCTTCGGTACTTTCTCCGTGCGTGAACGCGCCGAGCGTACCGGCCGTAACCCGCAAACCGGCAAAGAAATTACTATCGCAGCGGGTAAAGTACCTGGCTTCCGTGCCGGTAAAGCGCTGAAAGACTCTGTAAATTAAGTGCATTAAGCCGCCGCAGGAGCAGATTTCTTCGGCGTATTGAGGATCGCCAACGCGTTCTCATGTAACATACGGGGCACATCAGCGACTTGATGTGCCTTTTTTTATGTTTCAATGACAAACGCGTGCTGCGGTTGTCTAAAATGGCTAAGTGCGTCCTCGGGAACGCGGGACGGCAGCGCAAGGTTTTACATTCACACTACAGCGGAGTGTTGTCACACCATGATGGACAATTTACGCGCGGCGTCGAACCATGTCGTGCTCAAAATTATACTGGGCCTGATCATCCTGTCTTTTGTCCTTACCGGCGTAGGCGGGTATCTGACAGGCGGTTCCGGTGATTACGCAGCCAAAGTCAACGGCCAGGAAATCAGTCGTGCACAGCTTGAACGTGCTTTCAGCAGCGAACGTGCGCGTCAGCAGCAGATGCTGGGCGAACAGTTCTCGGCTCTGGCAGGTAACGAAGGTTACATGCAGCAGATCCGTCAACAGGCGCTCTCACAGCTGATTGATGAACTGTTACTGGACCAGTATGCCAAAGATATCGGCCTGGCCATCAGTGACGAGCAAATCAAACAGGCCATCTTTACTCAGCCTGCGTTTCAGACTGAGGGTAAATTTGATAATGCCAAGTACATGGGCATCATTAATAACATGGGCTTCTCTGCCGATCAGTATGCTGAAGCCCTGCGTAAGCAACTGACCACTCAGCAGCTTATCCAGTCCGTTACTGGAACAGATTTTGTGCTGGCTAATGAAACCGATTCTCTGGCGGCACTGGTTTCTCAGCAGCGTCTGGTGCGTGAAGTGACGATTAACGTCAACGCGCTGGTGGCAAAGCAAACCGTGACCCCGGAAGAGATCAACAACTACTACCAGCAGAACAAAAATAGCTTTATGACGCCTGAGCAGTTCCGCGTTAGCTACATCAAACTGGATGCGGCGAGCATGCAGCAACCGGTGAGCGAGAGCGACATCCAGAGCTGGTACGATCAACATCAGCAGGATTACACCCAGCCGCAGCGCAATCGCTACAGCATCATTCAGACCAAAACTGAAGCCGAAGCGCAGTCAGTACTGGATGCACTGAAGAAGGGCGGTGATTTTGCTGCTCTGGCGAAAGAGAAATCATCTGATCCTATTTCTGCCCGCAACGGTGGTGATATGGGCTGGCTTGAACCGGCCACCACGCCGGATGAGCTGACGAATGCAGGCCTGAAAGAGAAAGGTCAGTTATCGGGTGTGATCTCGTCATCGGTTGGCTTTATCGTGGCTCGTCTGGATGACATTCAGCCTGAAAAAATCAAAGCGCTGGCAGAAGTGCATGATGATATTGCCGCAAAAGTGAAGCAGGAAAAAGCGGTCGACGCTTACTACAAACTGCAGCAGAAAGTGAGCGATGCCGCAAGTAACGATAACGAGTCTCTGGCCAGTGCTGAGCAGGTTGCCGGTGTTAAAGCTGTTGAAACAGGCTGGTTTGGTCATGACAGCCTGCCTGCCGAGCTGAACTTTAAAGCCGTACAGGATGCGATCTTCAGCGGTAATCTGGTGGGTGGAAACGGTACGCCGGGAAGTAATTCAGACATCATCACCGTTGATGGTGACCGTGCCTTTGTGCTGCGCATCAGCGAACACAAGCCGGAAGCCGTGAAAGCACTGAATGAAGTGACTGCACAGATTACCGATACCCTGAAGCAGCAGAAAGCACAGCAGGAAGCGAAAGCACAGGCTGACAAACTGCTGGCTGAACTGAAAGCAGGCAAAGGTGATGAAGCTCTGAAAGCGGCAGGCCTGACCTTTGGTGCACAGCAGACGCTGTCACGTACCGGTCAGGATGCGCTGTCTCAGGCAGCCTTTACCCTTCCTCTGCCATCAGAAGGTAAACCTTCATTCGGTGTCAGTGAAGATGCGCAGGGCAACGTCGTCGTGATGGCACTTGATAAAGTGCAGCAGGGCACCATGCCTGAAGCGCAGAAGCAGGCTCTGGTTCAGGGCATTACGCAGAACAATGCACAGCTGGCTTTCGCAGCCATGTTGAGCAACCTGCGTAAGGACGCCAAAATCAAATACGGTGCCGCCGCTCAAGCACAGTAAGCCTCGCAGTTCTACTGCAACTGCTTGCAACACAAAAGGCCGCTTATGCGGCCTTTTCCATTTTTGAAAACAGCCGTTTGCCGGTGTGGCGGTGGGGCGTTAGGGTAGCGTTGCTGTCAAACACATGGAGGAAAACAGCATGATTAATCGTACCTTACAGGCTCTCTCGCTCGCTCTGGCCATCGGACTGACGTTGCCCATCAGTGTCAGTGCCGCTCCCACTGCTGCACCTGCCACTAAAATGGCGCCTGCGAAAGTGCCGGCTGAAAATGCAGCGCAGGTCAGTATCAATAGCGCCAGCGCCCAGGAATTAATGGCGGTGATGAACGGCGTTGGGATAAAAAAGGCGGAGTCTATTGTCAGTTATCGAGAGAAATATGGCCCCTTCACCGATCTCGAGCAATTAAAGGAAGTGCCTGGCATGGGTAACACGTTGGTGGAACGGAATATTGCGAATCTTAAATTGTGATCTGCATCCAGGGTCGGCAAGTCTTACTGCAAGTCGATCTGTCTGACTGCTAATATTGATGAGGTCATACCAGTTGGTGTGGCCTTTTTTTATGACAGAGGACGCAGCACGATGCAGACCACCATTAAAGTACGCGGCTACCATCTGGATGTTTATCAGCATGTGAACAATGCCCGCTACCTTGAGTTCCTTGAAGAAGCCCGCTGGGCCTGGCTGGAAGAGAGCGAGGCGTTTCACTGGATGAATAAGCTCGGCATGGCGTTTGTGGTGGTGAATATCAATATCAATTATCGCCGCCCGGCGGTCATGGGGGATGTACTGGTTATCGACAGTCAACTGATGACACTGGGGGGGAAGAGTGGCGTCATTGATCAGCGGGTTTCCCTGCAATCTGATGGCAGTGCCATCGCCGATGCATTGCTCACCTTTGTCTGCATCGATCTGAACTCGAAGAAAGCCCTGCCGCTGGAGGGCGAACTTCGGTTGCAGCTGGAAACCATTAATCAGTAGGAGCGAGAGATACGTCGCTCCTGGAAGAAATCAAACCAGTCCGGTTTTGGTTTTCATTGCCTGCATAACGGCAGCCGTGTTTTGCTGGTAGTCATGCAGGCCGTTGGCACGCAGATGACAGGCGGCACATTCACCACAACCATCACCCTGAATGCCGTTATAACAGGTCAGTGTCTGGTGACGAATCAGAGGGAGTTGCTGCCAGTAATCTGCCAGTGCCCAGGTTTCCGCTTTATTCAGCCACATCAGCGGCGTTTCGAAACGGATATCCCGCGCCATACCGAGGTTAACCGCATGGTTCAGTGCTTTAACAAATTCGTCACGGCAGTCGGGATAGCCGGAGAAGTCTGTCTCACAGACGCCAGTGATCACCGCTTCGGCCTCAATCTGGTAAGCATAGATTGCTGCGAAGGTTAAAAACAGGATATTACGGCCTGGTACAAAGGTGCTTGGCAGGCCACTGGCTGTCGGGTCGTAAGCCGGGACCGGGATGTTATCGCGTGTCAGGCTACTGACAGCCAGCTCGTTGAGCATGGTCACATCCAGCACTTTGTGCGCGCGGGCGCCCAGCGATAGTGACAGTGTCCGGGCAACGTCGATTTCCGCACGGTGACGTTGGCCGTAATCAAAAGTCACGCAGTGTACTTCGTCGTACTGCTGTAAGGCCTGAATCAGACAGGTTGTTGAGTCCTGTCCACCGCTGAATACCACCACTGCACGTTTCATACTTAATCTTTCCCGGTTAGTTTCTGCCAGCTATGGTAATACCTTGCCACACAGAAAGGTATCCCCTCTTCAGACGATGTCGACGGGCGGCGGTATCCACGCACGGGAGAAATCAAACCAGCCCCAGGCGTTTAATCGTATGCCTTCAACATCCGGCGGTGCACTGACCTGATAACGATAGTTAAACAGCGGGGTGATCACCGCATCCAACATCAGTTGCTGGTACAACGTTTTTAACCGCTGGTGGCGTTGCTCCAGATCCGGGTAACGCTGCAGGTCATCTAACTGTGTCAGCAGCATTTTCCAACCTGCGGCACCGGATAATATCGGCCACATCGGGTCGAGCCGCAGCCAGCTCTCCAGCGTAAACATCGGCGCTTCGCCAATTAGCCTGTCGCCCATAATCAGGTCAGCCTGTGCAAGTAACGGATAATCTTGCCAGTTTTTTTGTGGATGAAAATGCAGCGTCAACTGACATCCCTGAGTGGCAAGCAGTTGCTGAAGCTTTGCCGCCATAGCGTGCAGCTCCACCGGCAGGTGGTAGTGCAAGCTAAGTTGTGCAGGCAGGATGATATCGGGTTCGGGTTGCCAGTCAGGTATGTGCCAGCCCGGCAGCATTTCACTGCTGGGCGTGATGAGTCCTTCTTCTAATGGCAGCTGTTCAATAATGCCGGACTGATGTACCAGCGACATAATGTGCCGGGCCTGAGCGGGCGAGAGCCCCGCGCGTTCACCTATCGCCAGATAACAGAATCCGAGGCTGATACGCTGGCTAACCGGTTGAAGGGCTTTTAAATCCTGCTGCGCACCAATGGCGATCTGAACAGGATGGCGGCAGCTGGTGCCCAGTCCGGGGTCGAAAAGCTGTGGTGCAATCCAGTATTCAATCGCCTGCATTAGTGGATGTGTAGCGTGATACCAGCCGTGACTTTCCAGACGCAGCAAAGCAGGCGAATTGACCATCAACCGCCACGGCCCGGTGCCAATATCCGGATTATCCGGGTGCGGCAGCAGGCAGGGGACACTTGCCAGACGATGTGCCAGCCAGTTGTCCTGCGTATGCAGATCGATGCGCACGCACAGTGCATGGGCCTGGATAACCGTTTTGACGCTGGACAGCAGACGCTGACCGACCGGGCTGTCCAGGATCATGAGTAGCCGTTGTTGCAGTTGCCCGGTGGTGACCGCTTCGCCATGATGCCAGCGCAACTGCGGGCGCAAAAAAAAGAACCAACTCAGGCCATCATCACTGACTTGCCAGTGATGGGCCAGATCCGGCACGGCGTCATCTCCTGACAGGCGGCTTAATCCGGCAAAGACCTGCTGGGCCAGATGCTGTTCAGCACGGCCGGGCTGCATAAGCGGGCGCAGGGGGTCAAGCGAGCGGTAATAGGGAATACGTAACGTTGGCTGGTTGTTCTGCCATTGTCCGCCCATAAAAGGCTGGAGGAGCTGACTGAGTTGCTCCGGGGCCAGAGGCACAAGTTGCAGAGCGTGTTGTGGATGGCCGTTATCGAGCTGCTGCAACATCAGTTCACTGCGCAGCGTGGCGGGAGATTGCAGAAAGGTCAGAAGGCCACGTTTTCCACGCCCGGATGAGGCATGCCACGTCAGCCAGCCGCATGACTGCCACTGGCGCAGCAGGGTGCGTATATGCCGCTCACTGCAAAAACAGCACTGAGCGATATCAGCGACACTGGTTGACTGAGGTTGCCCGGCGCTGTGTTGCCACAAACGCTGATACTGGTTCAAACGATTGAGTTGTCTCATCTCACCTTAAACCCGGAACAGTTTAAAAAAAGTATTCACTATTAGTTCCGTAAATGCCAGAGGATACTCAGTGCAGATGAAAAACCCATCAACCGGAGAGAAAATGGTGCGTCTTGCTGCATTTGATATGGATGGTACGTTGCTGATGCCTGACCATCAGTTGGGGCAACAAACCCTGCTCAGTTTGCGCGCGCTCCAGGCGCACCCGGTACAGCTCACTTTTGCCACCGGGCGTCACTTTATGGAGATGCAGCCGCTCATGCGGAATTACGATCTGCCGGCTTTTCTTATCAGTGGTAACGGCACACGTATTCATGATCCGTTCGGTGAGCTGCTTTATGCCAGCGATTTGCCACCGGCGGTGGCAAGGCGGGTGATCCATAGCCACTGGGATACGCGTGCCAGCCTTCACGTTTTTAACGACAGCGGCTGGTTTACTCACGACGAGCTCCCGGAGATTTTACAAGCCCATCAGCTGTCTGATTTCTGTTATCAGGTCATTGATCTGCGTACTCTTCCCGAACACCAGGTGACTAAAGTCTGCTTTATCGCTGATTATCAGGAGCTGTGCGCGCTAAAAATTCAGCTGCGCGAGGCTCTGGGAAACAGCGCTCACCTCTGTTTTTCCGCGCAGGATTGTCTCGAAGTACTGCCTCTGGACTGTAACAAAGGGGCGGCGCTGGCACATCTGACTGCGAGGCTCGGCGTGTCGATGGCGGAGTGCATGGCGTTTGGTGATGCAATGAACGATCTGGAGATGCTGGGGCGCGTGGGTCACGGTTTCGTTATGCGCAATGCGATGCATGAACTGAAATCACAACTGCCCCATTTACCGGTTATTGGCGATTGTGCGACACAGGGCGTGTCTCATTACCTCAACCACTGGCTTACCACACCACACCTGGTCTATTCCCCCGAATAATCAGTTCATTGGTCAGTGTGCCGGACAAGGATGTCCGGCTTTTTCGTTTTTAACGGCGCAAGACGGGATTTGCCACCCGTGAAGGCGGGTGGCTTCGCGCACCACGATACAGTGTGAGTAAAATCCCCAGTAAAAATGGCAACAGCAGTAGTAACGATTCGCGGCTGATACTACTGCCATTGATTTCACTTTCCAGCGTGATGGCGATCAGCGGGAACACCAGAAAAACCAGTGATGCCTGAAACGGCCGGGCGACCTGCTGCAAAGCAAAGTAGGCCAGAATACCGCCCACGCCAGCGACGACACCCAAATAAGCGATAGCCAGCAGCGCCTGCGGAGCAAAGGTAGTGACATCGGGAGCTTCCGTCAGCCCTGCCAGCGTCAGTATTAATCCCGCACCGAGGCAGGGCAGCGCGTTGTAGCTCAGCACTGAAATTCCGCCACAGCGCTTTTTACACTGAACGTACATCACTGCGTGAATAAGCACGGCAGCGACCAGGGCCAGAATTCCACGTATCTGGCTTTCGCCGCTGTCGCGGGTTTCATGCCACAGGATCGTGCTTAATGCGCCAAGACTGATGGCCAGCCCGAGCAGCTGTTGACGCGAGGTTCGTTCGCGCAGAAACAGCAGGGAAGCCGCGAGGACGGCGGCGGGCATGGTAGCAAAGATAATCGCCGCCAGGCTGGAAGAGGTATAGCGTTCGCCATAGATCATCAGCGTAAATGGAATGGCGAAATAGAACAGCATAACGCAGAGTTGAAAACTTCGCTGGCCTGCCGGAAACAATAGCGGGGCTTTTTTATAACGCGCCAGCAGCAGGAGCAGCGGGGCGGCGCAGAGAAAGCGCAGACCGGTGGCAAAGACAGGGGGAACGGTAGCAACGGTCATTTTCATCGCCATCCATGTGGTCCCCCATGTGAGAGCTACGGCGCTGAATAAAGCTATGATCAACAGGTTACGGTAAGTGTTGGTATGCATCATGGTCATCCCTGAATGAGCTAATGGTGAGTCACCAGATTAACCAAACGGCAGGGGAAAAGGTTGCTATAATAGTGCTGCATTTTTGGCTTGTAGGAGAAAATTTTGCTACCAATACCGCTGGATAAAAAAGATCGCTTGCTGTTAAACCTGCTCCAGCAGGATTGCACGCTCTCTCTGCAGGCGCTGGCTGATGCCGTCAGCCTGACCACCACTCCCTGCTGGAAGCGCTTGAAAAGACTGGAGGATGAAGGCTATATTCGCGGCCGGGTTGCTTTACTCGATGGTGAAAAGCTTGGACTGAGTCTTACCGCCTTTGTTCTAATCAAAACTCAGCAGCACAGCAGCCTGTGGTATCAGCAATTTGTTGATGTGGTACAGGCGATGCCGGAAGTCATGGGTTTCTACCGGATGGCCGGAGAGTATGACTATCTGCTGCGCGTGCAGGTTGCAGATATGAAAAGCTACGATGGTTTTTACAAACGGTTGGTGAACGGCGTACCGGGTCTGATCGATGTCACTTCGAGTTTTGCGATGGAAGAGATAAAATACACCACCGCTTTGCCGGTTGCCCTTTAACCAGCCGATAATCAGGACATTTTTTTGCGACTTTTTAGCCAACTAAGCTGGTATTTTTTGCGCGAATGGCGCCGCTATCTCGGTGCGGTTTTGCTGTTAATCGTGATTGCCTTGCTGCAACTCCTGCCACCACATGTGGTGGGAAAGATCGTCGATGGCGTCAGTCGCGATGGGATGAGCAACGGCCAACTGATGATGTGGGTTGGCGTGATGCTGGCTACGGCAATCATCGTCTATTTATTGCGTTATGTCTGGCGCGTGCTGTTGTTCGGTGCCTCCTATCAGTTGGCGGTAGAACTGCGTGAAGATTTTTATCGCCAGCTCAGCCGTCAGCACCCCGGATTCTATTTACGCCATCGTACCGGTGATCTGATTGCCCGTGCCACTAACGATGTTGACCGGGTGGTGTTCGCGGCAGGCGAAGGCGTACTGACGCTGGTGGATTCACTGGTGATGGGCATGGCCGTACTGATTGTGATGAGTACCCAGATTAGCGGTACCTTAACCCTGCTTGCCCTGTTACCGATGCCGATCATGGCGCTGGTGATCAAACGTTACGGCGACCAGTTACATCATCGCTTTAAGCTAGCCCAGGCTGCTTTCTCCTCGCTAAACGACCAGACGCAGGAAAGCCTGAGCAGCATCCGTATGATTAAAGCCTTCGGGCTGGAAGATCATCAGTCAGGCCAGTTTGCGGCGATTGCTAAAGACACCGGAGAGAAGAATCTGCGCGTGGCGCGGGTGGATGCACGCTTCGATCCGACGATCTACATCGCTATTGGCATGTCAAATCTGCTGGCGATTGGCGGCGGCAGCTGGATGGTCTGGCACGGCACAATGACCCTCGGGCAGCTCACCAGCTTTGTCATGTATCTGGGGCTGATGATCTGGCCCATGCTGGCGCTGGCGTGGATGTTTAATATTGTCGAGCGTGGCAGCGCCGCCTGGACACGAATCCAGGCATTGTTAGCAGAAGCGCCTGCCGTGGTTGATGGAGACAAACCGTTGCCAGAGGGGCGCGGCCTGTTGCAGATTTCGGTGCGGGAGTTTTGTTACCCCGGGGCGCAGCAACCTGCGTTGCGTAATCTGAAGGTTCAGGTTAATCCAGGGCAAATGCTGGGGCTTTGTGGCCCAACGGGATCGGGTAAAAGCACTTTACTCAGTTTGATCCAGCGTCACTTCGATATTGATCAGGGCGATATTCGTTACCACGATATCCCTCTGCCGCAGTTGCAGCTCGATGGCTGGCGTAGCCGACTGGCGGTAGTCAGTCAGACGCCATTCCTGTTCTCCGACAGCGTCGCTAACAATATTGCGCTGGGGTGTCCTGGTGCAACGCAAAGTGAGATTGAGCACGCTGCACAGCTTGCCTTTGTTCATGACGACATTTTACGGCTCCCTGAGGGCTATCAAACTGAAGTGGGCGAACGTGGTGTGATGCTGTCGGGTGGGCAGAAACAACGTATCTCCATTGCCCGGGCATTGCTGCTGAATGCCGAGATTCTGGTGCTGGATGATGCCCTCTCTGCGGTAGATGGCCGCACTGAACACCAAATCCTGCATAACCTGCGCAGTTGGGGCGAAGGACGTACGATTATTATCAGCGCTCATCGTCTCTCTGCCCTGACCGAGGCCAGTGAAATTCTGGTCCTGCAACACGGGCAGGTTGCGCAGCGTGGCGATCATGAGCAACTGGCCGCCGCTTCAGGCTGGTATCGCGATATGTACCGTTACCAACAGCTGGAAGCGGCACTGGACGACGATGAAGATGAAACAGAACAGGGAGCTGCGCATGGCTAATGTCACTCAATTGTGGCCAACCATTAAACGGCTGCTCTCCTACGGTGCGCCGTGGCGTAAGTCCCTGAGCCTGGCCGTGCTGATGCTGTGGGTGGCCGCTGCCGCCGAAGTGTTGGGACCTGTTTTAGTCAGCTACTTTATCGACAATATGGTGGCAAAACACCGTATGCCTGTTGGACTGGCCGCTGGCCTTGTAGTCAGTTTTCTGCTGTTGCAACTGTTGGCGGCGGCGCTGCATTATTGTCAGGCACTGTTATTTAATCAGGCCGCCGTTGGCGTGGTACAGCGCCTGCGTACTGATGTGATGGATGCTGCACTTCGCCAGCCTTTGGGCGCATTTGATACCCAGCCGGTCGGGCAGATTATTTCGCGTGTTACCAATGATACCGAGGTGGTACGTGATCTCTACGTGACCGTTGTTGCCACTGTATTGCGCAGTGCAGCGCTGGTGGGGGCGATGCTGGTGGCGATGTTCAGTCTTGACTGGCGCATGGCGCTGGTTGCCATCACCATTTTCCCGGCGGTACTGATCGTTATGCTGATTTACCAGCGTTACAGCACGCCGATTGTGCGCCGGGTGCGCAGCTATCTGGCAGAAATCAATAACGGCTTCAATGAAGTCATCAATGGCATGAGTGTGATCCAGCAGTTTCGCCAGCAGGCTCGTTTCGGTGAACGTATGGGGGAGGCCAGCCGCTCTCATTATATGGCGCGTATGCAGACGCTAAGGCTGGATGGTTTTCTCCTGCGACCGCTGCTCAGCCTGTTTTCTGCCATGATCCTGTGCGGATTGATGATGCTGTTCGGTTTTTCTTCTGTAGGGTCGATTGAGGTCGGCGTGTTATATGCCTTTATCAACTACCTCGGGCGCCTGAATGAGCCGCTAATCGAACTGACGACCCAGCAATCGATGCTGCAACAGGCGGTGGTGGCGGGTGAGCGTATCTTTGAACTGATGGATGCGCCACGTCAGCCATATGGCGATGACAACACGCCACTTGCCAGCGGCAGTATCGATATTCGTGATGTGACCTTTGCTTATCGCACTGGCCGCCCGGTGTTAACGGATATTAACCTGTCTGTGCCATCGCGCCATTTTGTCGCGCTGGTCGGGCACACCGGCAGTGGAAAAAGTACGCTCGCTAACCTGCTAATGGGGTATTACCCGCTCAGCCAGGGCGAGATCAAACTGGACGGACGTCCACTCGCCTCCCTCAGCCATGCCGCGTTGCGGGGGAGTGTGGCGATGGTACAACAGGATCCAGTGGTGCTGGCCGATACTTTCTTTGCCAATGTCACGCTGGGACGGGATATTAGCGAGGATGCCGTCTGGCAGGCGCTGGAAACGGTACAGCTGGCGGCACTGGCACGTGAGTTACCTGAAGGGATCCATACGCGCTTAGGGGAGCAGGGCAATAATCTCTCCGTTGGACAGAAACAGCTGTTGGCAATGGCGAGGGTGCTGGTGGCCACACCTCAGATCCTGATCCTGGATGAAGCGACCGCGAATATCGATTCCGGTACGGAACAGGCTATCCAGAAAGCCCTGCAGATCGTGCGTCAGCGTACTACGCTGGTGGTGATTGCTCACCGACTGTCAACCATCACCGAAGCCGATACCATTATGGTATTGCACCGTGGGCAGGCAGTGGAGCGTGGCAGCCATCAGCAACTGCTGGCTGCACAAGGGCGCTACTGGCAGATGTACCAACTACAACTTGCGGGTGAGGAGCTGGCAGTGGCAGAGAGCAGCTAAATCGCTGCCGTTGCGCTGCACCAAATTCAGGCGAATAACCACTCAATAACCCTACAAATGCACCGCTCTAACGCATAGCGCACCTTTCTGGTGCGTTTTTTCTATGCTCCTTTCTGTGCCTTTCTTTTCTCTGTGATCTGCGTCTCAGCTACGACTCAGACCAGCTCTGACTAATCGTCTGAAAAATTCAGATTTTTAAACTCTGGCACAGCCTTTGCTTTAATCATTTCGTGTCGCTGAAACAACCTATTTTTTTACCTGGAGGGGATCGTATGAAGCTGGTTACCGTGGTAATCAAACCGTTCAAACTGGAAGACGTGCGTGAAGCACTGTCGTCAATCGGCATTCAGGGTCTGACCGTCACTGAAGTCAAAGGCTTCGGCCGCCAGAAAGGGCATGCAGAACTGTATCGCGGTGCTGAATACAGCGTGAACTTCCTGCCAAAAGTAAAAATTGATATTGCTATTGCTGACGACCAGCTTGATGAAGTGGTTGATGTGATTAGTAAAGCGGCCTACACAGGCAAAATTGGTGACGGGAAGATCTTCGTTGCAGAACTGCAACGTGTCATCCGTATTCGCACCGGCGAAACTGACGAAGCAGCACTGTAATTCGGGGCTCAGAATTGTGATGGGATGGGACAAAATGAAAAAACTCGCTAAGTTAGGCCTCGCCGGTGTTGCTCTTTTACCGTCGCTGGCAATGGCCGCTGCTCCTGCAGTAGCCGACAAAGCTGATAACGCCTTTATGATGATCTGCACCGCGCTGGTGCTGTTTATGACAATCCCTGGTATTGCATTGTTCTACGGCGGCCTGATTCGCGCCAAGAACGTGCTGTCGATGCTGACTCAGGTTGCCATGACCTTCGCGATGGTCTGTGTGCTGTGGATGGTTTACGGCTACTCACTGGCGTTCAGCGAGGGCAACGCCTTCTTCGGTAGCTTCAACTGGGCAATGCTGAAAAATATCACCCCTACTGCGGTGATGGGGTCTTACTATCAGTACATCCACGTGGCGTTCCAGGCATCCTTCGCCTGTATCACCGTGGGTCTGATTGTCGGTTCCATCGCAGAACGTATTCGTTTCTCTGCATTGTTGATCTTCGTTGTAATCTGGCTGACCTTCGCTTACCTGCCAATTGCACACATGGTATGGGCAGGCGGCTTCCTGGCGGCTGACGGCGCGCTGGACTTTGCGGGCGGTACTGTTGTTCACATTAACGCCGCGGTAGCAGGCCTGGTGGGTGCTTACCTGGTGGGTAAACGTGCTGGTTTCGGTAAAGAAGCTTTCAAACCCCATAACCTGCCGATGGTGTTCACCGGTACGGCTATTCTGTACTTTGGCTGGTTCGGCTTCAATGCAGGTTCTGCCAGCGCTGCTAACGAAATCGCGGGTCTGGCCTTCCTCAACACCGTGATTGCTACAGCAGGTGCGATGCTGAGCTGGACCTTCGGTGAGTGGGCGCTGCGCGGTAAGCCATCTCTGCTGGGCGTCAGCTCTGGCGTGATTGCCGGCCTGGTGGCTATCACCCCAGCCTGCGGCTATGTGGGTGTGGGCGGTGCACTGATTATTGGTTTGGTTGGTGGATTAGCCGGTCTCTGGGGTGTGACCATCCTGAAGAAATGGCTGCGTGTTGATGACCCTTGTGATGTGTTCGGTGTTCACGGTGTGTGCGGTATCGTAGGCTGCATCCTGACCGGCGTATTTGCCTCCTCTTCACTGGGCGGCGTGGGTTATGCCGAAGGCGTCACCATGGGCCATCAGGTCTGGGTACAGCTGTTCAGCGTCGGTCTGACCATCGTCTGGACTGCGGTTGTTGCCTTCATCGGTTTCAAAGTTGCCGATATGATTGTGGGCCTGCGTGTTCCGGAAGATCAGGAGCGTGAAGGTCTGGACGTCAATAGCCATGGCGAGAATGCTTACAACCAGTAAGTGATTGCTGTGCTGAAGGCTGAAGAAAAGTAGTGCGCTAAAAAATAATAAAAGACGAAGCGGGCCATCATGGCCCGCTTTTTTATGCCTCTGATTACGAACGCTGGCGGATCACCCCTTCCTGCACCGTCGATGCCACCAGCACACCCTGCTGGTTCCAGAACTCACCGCGCACAAAACCACGGGCACTGGAGGCAGAAGTGCTCTCTACGCTGTACAGCAGCCATTCGTTGAGGTCAAAGGGACGGTGGAACCACATCGAGTGGTCAATGGTGGCGACTTGCATACCTGGCTCCAGAAAACCTTTTCCGTGAGGCTGCAATGAAACAGGCAGGAAGTTGAAGTCAGACGCATAGCCCAGCAGATACTGATGAATGCGTTTATCCTCCGGCATGCTGCCGTTGGCGCGTAGCCAGGTATAGCGGGCGGGTTTACTGACATGTCCTTTGAGTGGGTTATGGAACTCCACCGGGCGGATCTCAAAGGGTTTTTCGGATAAAAACTTATCACGAGCCTTCTCTGGAATGTATTGCGCCAGTTGGCGAGCAATGTCTGTCTCAGAGGGCAAGTTATCCGGCCCTGGAACCTCAGGCATTGTTTTCTGATGTTCAAAGCCGCTTTCTGGCCCCTGGAATGAAGCCGTCATATAAAAAATGGGCTTGCCGTTCTGCACGGCTTTTACCCGGCGGGCGCTAAAGCTCTGGCCATCGCGCAGATTTTCCACATCATAAATGATCGCTTTCTGGCTATCGCCCGGGCGCAGGAAATAGCTATGGAAGGAGTGGATAATGCGATCCTGTGGAACGGTTTGTTTGGCCGCATACAACGCCTGGCCGACCACCTGTCCACCAAACACCTGGCGCAAACCCAGATCTTCGCTCTGCCCACGAAACAGACCCTCTTCCAGCGTCTCCAGGTCCAGAAGATTTAACAAGTTTTGTAACGCCTGGCCCATATTCTGTTCCTCAATAGTTTTATCGCCACCAGTTTGCGAGATCCGACCAGTTAGCGTCAACGACTGTTTATGCGATCTGTGTGGGAAGCTGATAAAGCCAGACTTGCGGTGCTTCCAGGAAAAAATCAGCAACTTGTGCCAGAATTAAAGCTACGCAGACAGTAAAAACTGTCTTTGTGCGGCGAAGTGACTGCCGTAAGCATTGATCGGAAGGAGAAACTATCAATGAAATTTTGGCATGTATTAAGTGGTGCGGCGCTGGTTGTAGCAATTTCAGGCTGTGCTGATAAAAGCAAAGATGTGCCGACGCCGACGCTCGGCTCCCAGGTGGCGGGCCAGCAGACGACGATGAAACAGCCTAACGTGAGCGGTACAGTATGGATCCGCCAAAAGGTGGCTCTGCCGCCGGATGCGGTACTGACAGTGACACTGTCGGATGCTTCGCTGGCGGATGCACCATCGAAGGTGCTATCCCAGCGTGCTGTTCGTACTGAAGGTAAGCAGGCGCCTTTCAAGTTTACCTTGCCGTTTAATCCGGCAGACATTCAACCCAATGCACGCATTCTGCTGAGTGCCGCCGTGACGGTCGACGGTAAAATGCTGTTTATTACTGATACGGTGAAGCAGGTAGTGACCACGGGTGGAACACATCAGGATCTGACATTGGTGCCAGTACCTTCCGTTGCCGTGCCAACGCAGAGCGGAGCCGCCACGACGGTGCCATTAACATCGCCAACGCAGGTTTCCCCTTCTTCTGCCGTACCGGCACCCACCTCACTGTAACGTAGTTTTACGCCCCGAAAGGGGCGTTATCATGGTTGCCAGCGATAACGTTTAAGATCGACCTTTCCTTCCTGGGAGACTTCAATCCCTTCGTCTATTAGTGCTCTGCGCTGTCGACCGAGATCGTCCCCCACCAGCGAGATTTCTCCTTTACGGTTAATCACGCGATACCAGGGAAGTTTACTCCCCGCAGGCAGGCGTTTCAGTACGCCTCCAACCTGACGTGCGGCACGAGGAGAACCGGCTAGCTGAGCGATTTCACCGTAAGTGGTCACATAGCCAAAAGGAATGGCGGCGACAATAGTGTAGATGCGTTGTTGAAAGCTATCGTCTTCGAAGGTCATGGTGTTCCGTACCGGGGAAATAAACTGCAGATCGTGCAAGAAACCAACGGTCATCCCGGGGTTGCTTGCAATTGGCAGGGGCATCATTGATAATGCCTGCGCTCTGGTTACCCAGGGCACTCAATGGGGGCCCGGTTGGTTCTCCCGCAATGCTAATTTGTGAACTCGGTCAGATCCGGAAGGAAGCAGCCGTAACAGATGACGCGTGTGCCGGGATGTAGCTGGCAGGGCCCCCACCCAATTCTGCCCTTACCAGCTTTTCCCGCCTGACTCAAACCAGCCACACTCATTAACGCACAAACTTCCAGACCGCTACCGGTATCTTGTCATAAAGCTTATTCATTGTGAGTTCCGCCAAACGGTGATCGGCAGCAGAATAAAATATGGCTAATTCGTCATCAGATAATTCGTACTTGTTCTTTTCAATCACGCGCTCAAGCGTGTCGATAGAACGACAACGTCTGAGGCGCATAAGATAATCAGTTTTCGTTAAAAGTTTGTCTGTCATTATTAAACCGTAGAAAAAGTAATGGGTTGCTAAAAGGAATGGCTGGCCTGGGTCCGACTTGTTGCACATTCTTCTGCAAAAATATTGAACAGCCTCTTTGCTGATTTCTGCCAGCGCTGTAAGTCCTGAGCATTAATGCCGTAATTACTGAACAACATGAAGGTGTCATCAAGATATTCATCAACCTGAGTTATCAGATCACTATCCTCAATGTGCTTAATTTTGTAATTCATCGTGAATGCCGCAATATGCTCAATCAGATCGTTAAGCTGTAGATTGGCAGCAGAGGTAGGATCATTAACCCAGCCGTGATGGCTGTCGCCTAACGTTGCAAGGCTTTCATCGTACAGGCTTTCACTCAAGAATTTAAGCTGGGCAATATCATGCCTTCTCGGCGAGTATTCGTCCATCTTTTTCCCCTCCTAAGCTTGCGAAACATGCTATTTGACTGCACTTTTAAACATGGTGTGCCAGGAAGTGATAAATACATCTCAACTAAATTTATCTATACAAAATATAACTAAAATTAAAATAAACGTTAGATGTTTGACTCATTATTACAATTCATCTGACATTGCATTACGATCGTTATCAATGAAATCAAACACCAGCGCATCTGCGTTCCAGCTAAAATTGACTGACTGGTTGGTTGTTTCAAACGTATCAATATCCAGGCAGGCATTGAACACGTTCCAGTGAAAACTATAGTTAAGTTTATAACGCGATTGCTCCAAATGTTCCAGGGAAATAATTCTGATACTGTCGGGAACATATCGCGCATTTGATGAATACCATTGAAGAGATCCCACAAGGTCATCTTCTATTTTGGGAATTATCTGTTGTATCTCTTGCATTAATTCTAGTGGATTAAGCTCGTCTTGACGATATTTTAACAGTAAGGTTTTGCGCATTTTTTCTCCACAGAGTTAATGTTTACTAATCAGGGTAATTGCTTCTGATGGTAAAATAGACCGCTGTATAAATGAAGTGTAGTCTATGGTGATGATTTGTCAGTTAATTATTTTGTCGCTAAATGCTCTGGTTGTCACTAGCGTAAAGACTTGTTGAGTTTTTTTAATATATATAGGGACATATTCCTTATCGTAAAGTGAAATACTTAGATACATTTTTGCTTTACCGTTACCGCTCGATTCGCGCTATTTTGTTGTTATGTTATAACATTAAAGTGTCATTTCCATGAATTCCTCCCCCGTGTTTTTACGTCTTGGCACATTGTTGAGTTGCCCGGCGTGGCTGCGCATGGTCCTCACCGCGCTGCTGGTGAGTCTGCTGGTTCTGCTAACCTGGTGGGCCATTATCTGATGATCGTACTCAATCAACTCGTTGTTGGCTATCAGCACCGTGCAGTGAGCCCCGTGCTGGGCGGTGAATTTGCCCGTGGCAGTATGACGGCGCTGGTCGGCGCAAACGGCTGTGGCAAGTCAACACTATTGAAAACCTTATGTGGGATGCTGCCTGCTGTCAGTGGCTCGGTCAGTTTTACCACGCCACGCCCTTCCATAGCCTGGCTGCCACAGCATTCTGACATTGAAAAAAGTTTTCCGCTTACGGTGTTTGATCTGGTGGTGATGGGGTTCTGGCGGCACTGCGGCTGGTTCAGAGGGATCTCCCGTCAGCAGCGTCAACAGGCTCTGTCGGCGCTGGATCGTGTCAACATGCTTCCCTTTGCGGAAGCGGCACCTGGGACCCTATCAGGGGGGCAACTCCAGCGTGTACTGTTTGCCCGACTGCTGGTGCAGGATGCGGAATTGCTGTTACTTGACGAACCCTTTAGCGGCGTTGATAGCGACACCATTGCGCTACTACTGGCATTGTTAGCAGAGCGCCATCACGCGGGCTGCACACTCATCGTCGTTCTGCATGATATGGCGACGGTGGCACAGCATTTTCCTCAGGTATTACGCCTGAAAGAACAGCACAGCGAGTGGTCATGCCGCGACTGTGGGGTGACCGGGCTGAACTTCGGACGCAGCGGAGGAGCCAGCGCATGATGTTGCTACACCCGTTTATTGAATTTGGTTTTATGCGTCGTGCGCTGGTTGCCTGTGTGGCGTTGTCTCTCAGTGCCACTCCGCTGGGAGTCTTTCTTTTACTACGCCGCATGAGCCTGGTCGGGGATGCGTTGTCCCACGCGGTTCTTCCCGGTGCGGCGATTGGCTATTTGCTTTCCGGTCTCTCACTGGTGGCGATGGGCATTGGTGGTGCCATTGCCGGACTGACGGTGGCGCTTTTATCAGGTGCAGTGAGTCGTTATACCCCTTTGCGCGAGGATGCCAGCTTTGCCGGTTTCTATCTCGGCTCACTGGCGCTGGGCGTTACGCTGGTGTCATTACGCGGTTCCAGCGTGGATCTGCTGCACGTGCTGTTTGGCTCGCTGCTGGCGGTGGATGTTCCCTCTATCGTGCTGGTCAGTACCATCAGTGGCGTTTCTCTGCTCATTTTTTCCCTGATCTATCGGCCGCTGGTGATTGACGCATTTGACCCCACTTTTTTGCGCGCTCAGAACCGTTGGGCCTCACCACTGGTTCACGGTATTTTCCTTGTACTGGTTGTAGTCAATCTGGTGGCAGGTTTTCAGGTCCTAGGCACGCTGATGAGTGTCGGGCTGATGATGCTGCCCGCTGCCAGCGCCCGTTTCTGGAGTCGGCATCTTTCCGGCACGCTGGCAGCTGCAATGCTACTGGCGACCCTCGCCAGCTTTGGCGGTCTGTACGCCTCATTTTATCTCTCATTACCCGCCGGGCCTGCTGTGGTGCTCAGTGCGGCAATTTTATTCTTTATTTCTATTTTAATCGGACCTTGCGGCGGAATTTTTTCCTCACGCAAAACATTGTCTATGGTGAAGGAGTAAGCATGAAGAAGTTACCTGTAGCGCTGGCATTATCAGCATTAATGGCCACCCCACTGGCGATGGCAAAAACAGTTGAGGCGGTAGCCAGCTTTACCGTGCTGGCTGATATTGTGAAAAATGTTGGCGGTGAGCATGTTGTCGTCAAAAGCCTGGTAGGGCCAAATGGCGATCCGCACAGCTTTGAACCAACGCCGAAAGACAGCCAGGCGCTTGCCCATGCTGATGTGGTTTTTGTGAGTGGCCTGGGGATGGAAGGGTGGATGGACCGCCTGATCACGGCATCTGGCTATAAAGGCCAGACTGTGGTGGCATCCAGTGGCATCAATACCCGTAAAATGGAAGAGGATGGACAGACTATTACCGATCCGCATGCATGGAACAGTATGCAGAATGGTGTGACCTATGCCACCAATGTGATGAATGCGCTGATTGCCGCTGATCCGGAGGATGCGGATTATTTCCGTCAACAGGGGAGCGCGTATATTGAGCAGCTGAAACAGCTGGATAGTTGGGCGCAGAAGGCGTTCAGTACGATCCCTCAAGAGAAGCGTAAGGTGCTGACCAGCCATGATGCGTTTGGTTATTTCGGCCAGCGTTATGGCGTGAAGTTCCTGTCGCCGGTGGGTTTCTCCACGGAGTCAGAAGCCAGCGCCTCTGATGTTGCCGGATTGATTACCCAGCTGAAGCACGAAAAAATCCACGTGTACTTTATTGAAAACCAGACCGACCCGCGCCTGGTGAAGCAGATTGCGGCCTCGGGTGGCGCCACATCAGGCGGAGAGCTTTATCCTGAGGCGTTGACTGCTCAGGGCGGTGCTGCTGACAGTTATGTCGCAGCGTTCAAACACAATGTGAATGCGATGGTCAACAGTATGAAGTAAACCGTGTGCCGGGTACGCCCGGCCACGGTAGTTTGGCTGATACTGTTGGTCGAAAAGATAAAAAAAGGGATAGCGCAAGCTATCCCCTTTGGCATGACGACATGGCTACAGCAATCAGCGTTTCTTTCCGCCCCGGCCCTGTACGGCTTTGAAGCGGGGGTTACTCTTACAAATGACAAATACACGGCCGTGACGGCGAACAATTTTGCAATCTTTGTGACGCTTTTTGGCCGAAGCCAGAGAACTTAATACCTGCATGATGGCTCCTTATTTTTTCATCGCGCCAAGAAAACCGCCAAAACGCTGGCTGAAGCGTGCTGCACTGCCTTCTTTAGCAAAATCTTTCTGTTTACCGGTGTAATAAACGTGTGAGGCAGAAGAGACGTCCAGCAGGACGTATGGCATCTCTTTGCCTTCGTGTTCGATTGTACGGTCAGTTTTGATGGTGGAACCCACCACAAAGTAAGCATCAGCCGTGGTGTCATGGAATACCACCTGGCGGTAAGCAGGATGAATACCCTGTTTCATTTTCTACCCTTAATGTAATGTTATACTATAACAATAGTATGCGCTGCCGCTTTTTAAATTGCAACCGCAGAAAGGGCAGGGAAATAGCAAAAAAAAGGCCGCCCGAAGGCAGCCTCTTATTCACATCAACTCAGCGTTGATTAGTGATGCTGTGAATCAACCGGATGGCTGTGTTCCAGCTCCTCTTTGTTCTTACTGAAGCGGCGGCGGACCACCACGAAGAACACAGGAACGAAGAAGATTGCCAGGACGGTTGCAGTGACCATACCGCCCATTACGCCCGTACCAACGGCGTTCTGAGCACCGGAGCCTGCACCGCTACTGATAGCCAGCGGGAGAACACCCAGGATAAAGGCCAGAGAGGTCATCAGAATCGGACGTAAACGCATGCGCACCGCTTCCAGCGTGGCCTCAACCAGCCCTTTGCCTTCTTTTTCCATCAGGTCTTTAGCAAACTCGACTATCAGGATGGCGTTCTTCGCCGACAACCCTATGGTTGTTAGCAGCCCCACAACAAAGTAAACGTCATTACTTAACCCGCGCAGGGTGGTGAAGATCAGCGCACCGACCACACCCAATGGCACCACCAGCATGACAGAGAACGGAATTGACCAGCTCTCATACAGCGCTGCCAGACACAGGAACACCACAATCAGTGAGATGGCGTACAGCGCTGGAGCCTGGTTACCAGATAAACGCTCCTGGTAAGACATGCCCGTCCAGTCATAGCCGATACCGGTTGGCAGCTTAGAGGCCAGATCCTGCATCAGGTCCATGGCTTCACCGGAGCTTTTACCCGGTGCTGGTTGCCCTAACAGCTCCATGGATGGAAGGCCGTTATAACGCTCCAGACGTGGCGAACCATAAACCCAGTTGGCTGACGCAAAGGCATTAAATGACACCATTTCGCCGCTGGTAGAACGCACATACCAGTTGCCGATATCACCAGGCAACATACGGTAAGGTGCTTCACCCATCACGTAGACTTTCTTAACGCGACCACGGTCAATGAAGTCATTGACATAGGAGCCACCCCAGGCGGCTGCCAGTGTGGTGTTGATATCAGACAGCGATACCCCCAGCGCCTGTGCTTTTTCCTGGTCGATAGTCAGTTTGTACTGCGGGGTGTCTTCCAGTCCGTTAGGACGCACACCCACCAGTACATCCGGATGTTGGGCAATCATACCCAGCAGCTGGTTACGTGCGGCAGTCAGTTTTTCATGGCCTAAACCGCCCTGATCGATTAGCTGGAAGTCGAAGCCTGTTGCCTGACCCAGTTCAACAATGGCTGGCAGGTTGAAAGGAATCACCATCGCATCTTTAATGACGGAAAGTGCGCCCATTGCCCGCCCGGCAATTGCAGGAACCTTATTGTCGGCACCTGGACGTTCATCCCACGGCTTCAGACTGACAAAGGCGAGGCCGGTGTTCTGACCACGACCTGCAAAGCCAAAGCCGTTAACAGTAAACACAGAGTTAACCGTAGCTTTTTCTTTATTCAGGTAGTAATCCGTCACCTGGTCCAGCACTTTCTGAGTACGCTCCTGAGTCGCACCAGCAGGGAGCTGGGCCATCGTCAGGAACACACCCTGATCTTCTTCCGGTAGGAAGGAGGTCGGCAGACGCAGGAACAGGAAAGCCATGCCCACGAAAATCAGCAGGTAAATCACCAGATAACGACCGGTACTGCGAACGATGTGGCCAACACTTTCGGTATAATGATTGGTACTCTTGTCGAACAGGCGGTTAAACCAGCCGAAGAATCCAGTCGTCTTACCGTGATCGCCTTTCGCAATCGGTTTCAGCATCGTTGCACAGAGTGCCGGGGTCAGGATCAACGCCACCACTACCGACAACACCATCGCAGAAACAATGGTAATTGAGAACTGACGGTAGATAACGCCGGTAGAGCCGCCGAAGAATGCCATCGGGATAAATACAGCCGACAGTACAAGGGCAATACCAACCAACGCCCCCTGGATCTGATCCATTGACTTACGTGTGGCTTCTTTCGGTGGCAGGCCCTCTTCGGCCATGACGCGCTCGACGTTTTCCACCACCACAATGGCGTCATCCACCAGCAGGCCGATGGCCAGCACCATCCCGAACATCGTTAGCGTGTTTATCGAGTATCCGAAGGCGCTGATAATGGCAAACGTTCCCAGCAGTACGACTGGCACGGCGATCGTTGGGATCAGCGTTGCGCGGAAGTTTTGCAGGAACAGATACATGACCAGGAATACCAGCACGATAGCTTCGACCAGCGTCTTCACCACTTCGTTAATCGAAATCTTAACGAATGGCGTGGTGTCATACGGATAAACCACCTTCATCCCGGCAGGGAAGAAAGGCTCCAGCTTGGTGAGTTCTGCCTTAACGGCGGCGGCGGTATCCAGTGCGTTAGCGCCGGTTGCCAGCTTGATCCCCAGACCGGAAGCCGGTTGTCCATTATAACGGGCAATAATCTCGTAGTTTTCACCACCCAGCTCAATATGCGCGACATCACTCAGACGAACACGCGAACCGTCGGTATTCACCTTCAGCAGAATTTTGCCGAACTCTTCCGCCGAGGTCAGGCGTGTCTGCGCAATAATAGACGCGTTAAGCTGCTGGCCGGCAACAGGCGGAGAACCGCCGAGCTGACCCGCCGCCACCTGGGCGTTCTGGGTATTGATGGCGCTAATGACATCAACGGGCGTGAGCGAGTAGTTGTTGAGCTTGTGAGGATCCATCCAGATGCGCATGGCGTACTGTGCACCGAACAGCTGTGTATCACCCACGCCTGACACTCGACTGATAGGGTCTTTAATGTTCGACCCGACATAGTCGGAGAGATCGTTCTGGGTCATGGTGCCGTTGTCATTGATGAAACCGGCGACCATCAGGAAGCTGCTCGAGGATTTCTGAACCTTAATCCCCTGTTGTTGCACTTCCTGCGGCAGTAGCGGCATCGCCAGTTGCAGTTTGTTCTGCACCTGTACCTGAGCGATGTCAGCATTAGTCCCTGATTCAAAGGTCAGCGTCAGCTGCAGCGTCCCGGAGGAGTCACTGCTGGAGCCCATATACATCAGGCCGTCGATGCCGTTCATGTTTTGTTCGATAACCTGCGTGACGGAGTCTTGCAGTGTTTTCGCATCAGCGCCAGGGTAGGTTGCTGTGATCTCAATTGCCGTTGGAGCAACGTTTGGATATTGCTCGATCGGTAGTTTAAGAATCGACAGCGCACCCGCCAACATAATAATGATGGCGATTACCCAGGCAAAGATGGGGCGATCGATAAAAAACTTAGCCATGTCTCAGTGGCTCCTGTTAAGACTTCGGTTGTTCAGACTTCGCCTGAGACTCGGAACCTGCTTTGGCGCTGTCATCGCTGACTTCCTGAGGCGTTACCGCTGCACCAGGTTTCACGCGTTGCAGACCGGTCACAATCACACGATCGCCATCTTTCAGACCGGCAGACACCAGCCACTTATCACCAAATGCCTGGTCGGCAGTCAGATTACGGACTTCAACCTTATTGTCCGCGCCCACAACCATGGCAGTTGCCTGACCGGTTGGCGTACGGGTCACACCCTGTTGAGGAACCAACAGTGCATTCGGGTTGGTGCCTTCATCCAGACGGGCACGCACAAACATACCCGGCAGCAGACTATGATCAGGGTTAGGGAACACGGCACGTAATGTGATCGAACCTGTGGTTTCATCCACAGTGACATCAGAGAATTCTAATGTTCCGCTCTGCGCGTATTCGCTACCATTTTGCATCAGTAGTTTGACTTCAGCTTTACCATTGGTCTGCTGAAGTTTGCCGGAATTCAGTTCATCACGCAGGCGCATGAAATCTTCGCTGGATTGGGTCACATCAACATAGATAGGGTCAAGTTGCTGTACGGTTGCCAACGCAGTGGTTTGCGCACTGGCAACTAAAGCGCCTTCCGTCACCGACGATTTACCGATGCGACCGCTGATAGGTGAGGTCACTCGAGTATAGGCGAGGTTGATGCGTGCTGTTTCTACAGTGGCCTGAGCAGCCTGAACGGCAGCGGCGGTCTGGCTTTGCGTTGCCATTGCCTGGTCGTAGTCCTGCTGGCTGATGTACTTAGTACCCAACAGGGGCTTGTAGCGTTTTACCGTCAATGCGGCAATCTGTGCATTGGCTTGTGCCTGTGCCAGATCACCTTTCGCACTGCTATAAGCAGCTTGATATGTGGCGGGGTCAATTTGATATAAAGACTCGCCAGCCTTGATATCGCTACCCTCAACGAAGTTGCGTTTCAGAATAATGCCAGATACCTGTGGGCGAACTTCTGCAATACGGAACGATGAGGTTCGACCTGGCAGGTCGGTAGTAATTTTAAGCGGGGCGCTTTTCAACGTTGTGATACCCACTTCAGGTGCCTGCTGTTGCTGTCCGGCTTGCTGAGATTCTTTGTTGTCACAACCCGTTAGCACTAAGCTGCCTGAGAGCATCAGAACGGCCGCCAGAGGCGTTAACCCTCTGTTTTTGTTCATAAATAAACCTCGAGTGTCCGATATCGATTGTTCAATGGATTACAAACCCATAAACCCATTGCTGCGTTTAAATTATGGTCGTGATATGGTACATACATTCGGAAATGTATGTAAGTCTAACTCTTTGTAAATCACACCCTCATGGCACGAAATACCAAACAACAGGCGCAGGAAACGCGCAATCACATCATTGATGCCGCAATTAAGCGCTTCTCTGAACATGGCGTATCCAAAACGTCACTGGCGGATATTGCCTCAAGTGCTGGCGTGACGCGGGGTGCTATTTACTGGCATTTCAAAAATAAAACTGATTTGCTGAATGAAATCTGGGCGCAATCCGAATCCGGAATGGCGGACCTGGAGCTTGAGTATCAATCAAAATATCCTTCTGATCCACTATCTGTAATGCGCGCAATGTTGTTGTATGTCCTTGACGCAGCAGCCAGTGACCCAAGAAGGCGTGCACTTATGGAAATTATTTACCACAAATGTGAGTTTGTTGGAGAAATGACTACCCTACAACTGATGCAACAAAATCTCTATCTTGAATGTTATGAAAAGATAGAAGAGGTTTTATCGCAGTGCATTGATGCAAAACAACTCCCCGAAAATCTGGATACCCGGCGTGCTGCCGTTGTGATGCGTGGCTACATCAGTGGCATCATGGAAAACTGGTTATTTATGCCGGGCAGTTTTGATTTAGCCGGTGATGCGCCGCAATTAGTGGAAACGCTCATTGATATGCTGGCGCTCTGTCCGACGTTACGTCAGTCAGTTTAACCGCCGATTATGACTGGCTGGCGACTTTCTGTTCAAAATCCCGCTGTACGATCGCCAGCGCAGCCAGAACGGTTTCTGGTGCAACATGATTTTCTTCCAACAGCATAATCAAATCGACGGCGAGTTTGATTTCTTCCGGCGCGGTTTCCAGTGACATACTTGCTCCTTATTTCTGAATGCAGACAATCAGCGGTCAGATACGTAAAATTTTGACGATACCCGTCATCACCAGTGCACCTATAAGTGAAGTCAGCATCGTATGTGGGTCGAGGGTGGCCAGCGTGCCGTTATTCATATAGGTACTGATATAGCCGCCAATCAACGCTCCCACGGCGGCAAGTACTAATGTGGGCACCAGCCCGCCCGGGCGGCCAGGAAAAAAATAGCGTGCAATAAAACCCACCAGAAGACCGATGATTATCCAGGAAATCAGACCCATTTTCGCTCTCCAGTTACAGGGCAATGTGACTATTATAGTCCCCGATTCGGCAGGGGATGAGACGAGGCTAGCTGCTACGTTCGCGATTTTCAATGGCGCGTTCAATTCGCTTGAGGGCTTGCAAACATCGCTGTAACCGTCCTTCCAGAGCAGCGACTTCCCGTTGCAACTGTTGCTGTTGTGCCAGGGTTTCCTGCACGGCCAGCAAACTCTCCCGGTCGATAATCATGGCACGTAAGCGACGTTCGAAATCCTGATGCTCGGCCAGTTTCTCATATAAATTCTCTTTGACCGGAACAGGGCGAGACTCACTGCGACGCATTTTCTGCGTTGCCAGCTCACGTTGCAGGGCGCTCATCTGCATCACTACCCGTTCAGCCATCCAGGCCACGCTCTCCATACGGTTATCACGTACGCTTTGTTTCAGCTGTGCCATCGTCTGGCGAACTTCCAGTAAATAATCGCCCAGTCGGGTGGTGTGGCAGTGAAACAATTTAATATCGAAGCGTGCCTGTGCAGTGCGATTATTGGCATGAGGTTCCACGGCGTGCGCAAGTTGTTCGAGTTGCATATCGAGTTGTTGCAGTAAACCTGCGCTTTTCATCTTATTCTCCGTGGCGGTAATGCTCTGTATGATACCCTGATTCTGAGACATTTTTCCGGGTGTGCCATGCAACGTTATATTCTTATTGTTTTAGGCTGGCTTGCTGTGGTGTTAGCGACGTTGGGAGTGGTGTTGCCGTTGCTGCCCACCACGCCATTCTTACTGCTGGCCGCCTGGTGTTTTGCCCGTTCTTCACCGCGTTTTCATTACTGGCTGCTGCACCGCTCGGTATTTGGTCGATATTTGCGTCACTGGCAGCAACACCGGGCGATGCCTCCAGGTGCTAAGGGCAGGGCGATCCTGTTTATTCTGATCACTTTTGCTTTTTCGCTGTGGATGGTCAAGCTCCTTTGGGTGCGTCTGTTACTGTTGGCGATCCTCTGCGCGCTGCTGGTCTTTATGATTCGTATACCCGTGGTTGATGAAGGGCAAGAAAAGCGGTGATTTTGCTTAACACGGTTGCAATTGTCCGGCGGTTTGCATAGATTTGGTCGTTTTCGTGCGCGGCTTCCCCTCAACGTCTGAATTTCACCCGGCAACCCTGCCGCAGAGTGGAATGAAGCTGCGCGAGTCAGATTTGTATTTACCAGGCATAACATTATGACCGCGACTGCGCAGCAGCTTGAATTGATTAAAAACAGTATCAAAAGCATCCCGGATTACCCAAAGCCGGGTATTCTCTTTCGTGACGTGACCAGCCTGCTGGAAGATCCGAAAGCGTTTGCATTGAGCATTGAACTGTTGGTTGAACGCTATCGTGACGCTGGCATCACCAAAGTAGTGGGCACTGAAGCGCGAGGGTTTTTGTTCGGTGCACCGGTTGCGCTAGGACTGGGAGTAGGTTTTGTGCCGGTACGTAAGCCAGGCAAACTGCCACGTAAAACCTTTGCTGAAACCTATGAGCTGGAATACGGCACAGACACGCTGGAACTGCACTGTGATGCGATTCAGCCGGGTGATATTGTTCTGGTGATCGATGACTTGCTGGCAACCGGTGGCACTATTGAAGCAACGGTGAAGCTGATTCGCCGTGCAGGTGGCAGCGTAAAAGACGCTGCATTTATCATTAACCTGTTTGATTTGACCGGCGAATCTCGCCTGAAAGCGCAGGGTATTGAAAGCTACAGCCTGGTGAACTTCCCCGGTCACTAAGCTTGATCAGGCCGGGTTAACCCCGGCCTTGTTACGACTCTCTTCTTTTTCCCGCTTTTCGCTTCCCGCCCCTTTATCAATACTAAAAATGCGCTCGCCCGCTGTTCGGCACGATTCGCGGCGAACGGTTGATTCTCTGCTCTAAAATACGACAGCCAACATCAAGCTGTGATTTCACAGGCGTCAGGGAAGAGTGAAATGAAAAAAACCATGACTGTATTGCTGTTTTTTCCTCTGCTTGCCGGGGCTGAAGACGTTGTTGCCAGCACCACACAAAAGCCGTTACAGCAGGCCTACCCACCGGAAAGCTTTAGCGGGCGGCATACTTTCACGCTGGGTTACACTGAAAGCCACATCTCACATTTCAAAGCCATGAAAGGGGTCAATGCGAAGTATCGCTATGAAATCCCGGAATTACCTCTGAGCGCGATGGTCTCTTTCAGCGGCATGAGCGGCAGGGGTAGCCAGAGTGTCGGAGGAAGCGATGCCCGAGAAGTGAAGCACCACCGCGTGCGTTACTATAGCCTGATGGTCGGGCCTGCCTGGCGGGCGACGAGCTGGGCCAGCCTTTACTTGCTGGGAGGGGCGGGCTGGGAAAGCAGCAGCAACCAGACTGACTACCATAACCCAGGCCGGGACAGTACCGGGCGCTATAAAATATTTGATGCGCGTTTTGCCTGGGGAGCAGGGGTGCAGTTCAACCTGATTGATAACGTAGCGGTGGATGTTGGCTACCAGGCCGGGCACGTGCAGAAAACGTCCAGCAACGGGTTTAATGTTGGGATAGGTTATCGATTCTGATGGGGATACGAAGAGTAGAAAGGGCAGCGAAGCTGCCCCTGATAATCATTAGAACGCGAACCTGATCCCGGCATAAATGGTGTTGTCGGTGATGTGCGATGACGCATTCAACTGATAGTTAAGACTGTAAGACAATGCGTCGTGCGACAGCTCAATGCCAATGTTACTGGTGAACACGGAATGATCGGTAATACTTGAATCGGTCATTGAGTAGCTGGCTTCCTCGCCCGGAAGCCAGCTACGGCTTTTCGCTTTGACGTCCCCGCTGTTGCCGGTCCACGTCAGGTCCAGTAAAGGCTTAACCTGGTAGCCTTTACTGGCTGTGAACGTCCTGGACAGCGAAACGCCCAGCGGGAATGACCAGATTTTCTGTGAGTCACCCGCTGTTTCAAACATCGTTCCCAGCTCGTTATGCGTCGTAAAGGCCTCGCTTTTCAGTCGCGTATAATGTATTCCTGCATGTGGCGTCACATCGGCCAGTTTGTTATTCCACTGGTAACTGGCCGTGATACCACTGCTCAGCGCCCAGCTGTTCATTCTGGCCCGCAGCGACCCACCCTCAATCTCAGCCGGACTTTGCTGTTTCATTCTGTTACGGCTGCCGGTGTAACTGACATCTGCCATCACATTCAGCGCGCCCCGTTGCCAACTGCTGTAGAGTGAGCTTCCCCAAAAGTTGAAGTCATTACGCGTTGGGCTCACGTTTCCATGGCTGGTACTTTTGCCCCCGCCCGTATTCAGCGCCATACCGGTAGTCATCATGCCGAAGTCGCCGGCATCAAAACGGAAATCACTCCCTAATGCCAGTCCACCGAGATTTGCAGAAGAGCGAGCCTGCCAACGTCCTGAAGAAAACCCATGAGAACGGCTGTTATCAGACAGCAGCGTCGCCCATAGATTAACGCCTGTCGCAGCCTGTGCCCCGGGCATTGATGCAATGCCAGAGAGATGATGCTCAACCGCATGACGAGCCGCTGACAGCGCCATAAAGGTGCTGTGCTGGACACCCACCACAGAGGCGATATGTAATGCTGACTGCACGACTTTACTGGCGAGAACCTCTTCGCGGATATAACGAATATCCATCGACTGCGAAATAAAGCGCTGGCCTGCATCGTCAGAGTGAGTATTAACACCCTGCGTTTTAGCCATATTGGCCATCAGGTCCTGTGTGTCCGGTGGCAAAAGCGGCTGGCTGGTCTGTGCAGCGGTCAGATGATGGGCATTGCCCTCCACGCTGCTGCCCATCTTAAACAGACGGCTACTGCTGGTAATATTCTGCTGCTGCCAGAAACCCTCCGTCGTATTGCCTCCTTCGCTGGCGATGAAGCGTTCCCCCGTTTTGAGATTGTCATCGGTGATGACCAGCATTTTCGCCGTCAGGGCCACGCTCCCGTCCCCGATCAGCAGGGCGGATGAACCCTGGTCCACGTAGGTTTTTGCGGAAACGATCGTCAGTGATGCATCATCGAATCGATTGAGATGTCTGTCGCTACCAATACTCCAGTGCAGATCCGGGCTGGACAAATCGACGGTTTCACCTGCTGCAATAGCCAGCGTTCCGGCAAACGGTTCAGACTGCTGCTGTGTCATCCATCCGGCGCCTTGCTGCCAGAGTTCAGCGTTCAGTTCACGTGTTCCGATAATCGCGGTGCCTTTGCCCATGACATCCATCTGCCCTCGTGAGGCATCAAGGTGCGTACTGGCAAACATTCCACCGTTAACGCGTAGTGCACCGGAGCGCAACCCGGTATTGTCGGCCGTGAAGATGCCGCCAGTTTGCAGGTACTGGTTTTCACTACCGTAGCGGGTGTCTGCCTGGCCGATGGTTAAGCTGTCTGCGGTGTAGTTACCGCTTTCGATGGTGAGCTGCCCATTGCCCGCCAGGCCTGATTCATTCTCCTGTCCGCCATCGTTGCCGCCGAGCACGATATCAGTAGCGATATGGCCACGACTGTTTTTAAACAGAGCAGAACCGGTGCCCCCATTGCCACCCTTGCCACCGAGACCTGGACCAGTGCCGCCAGAAGTGGTGCCGCTGGTTCCTGCCTGGCTGCCGTTCCCCCCCAGCTGGAGGAAGCTGCTATTGGTGATATGACTATCCTCAACATTCAAGGTGCCGCTGCCCCCGTGACCGCCTGCACCTCCCTGGCCACCGATAGCATCGGATGCGCTATTACCACCAGCCCCACCACGTTCTCCATCAGCCCCAAGCGTTATCGAATGAATAGAAAGGTGGCTGGTAGCGATGTTGATGGTTGCGTTTCCGCCATCACCACCAATGGCACCTGTACCACCATCCCCTCCTGCGCCGCCAATACCACCGATACCGGACAATGATGCGCCATTGAGGCCGGTTTCTCCGCCATTACCGCCGCGAGAACCCTGGCCGCCAGCCCCCCCTGCCTGCAGGTTGTTTTTGACTGTTAAATCGGCATTGTTCAGGCTCAGTTCAGCATAGCCACCTTGCGCTCCGTTGCCGCCGTTGCTTCCCGCGGCACCGGCACCCCCGTCTCCGCCGTTGCCACCGCGACCTGCGGTCCCCCCGGTGCCGCCCTGACCACCCAGGCCACCGCTGCTGGCCAGTCCGTCAGAGCCGTTCTCACCTTGAATGCCATCCTGGCCCCGGGAGCCCGCGCTGCCACCGTCGCCACCCCGGCCCCCCGCAGACCCGTTACTGGCAGCGCCTGCCTTTCCACCCGTGCCGCCAAGTAGGATCGTGTCAGCATAAAAATTACCGTTAGTCAGCGTGAGTTCTGCGTTCCCCCCGCTTGCAGCCTGAGCGCCTTGGCCACCGAGTGATCCTGACGCACCTGCGGCACCGAGGCCGCCTGCAGCACCCGCTGCTCCATCGCCACCTCTGCCGCCGTTACCACCATAGCCGTCGATATCGGTGTTGCTCCCTGCGCCGCCCTGTCCGCCATCGCCAGCGTTGCCGCCGCTCCCCCCTTTGCCGCCCATTCCTCCAGCACTTCCCGCGGAGGCCTGACCCGCCACACCGCCATCTCCGCCATTCCCCCCCAGAGTGACTGAACCCAAGGAGGCATCATCACCCTCGACGATCAGTGTTCCTGATCCCCCCGCCTGACCCGAAGAACCATCACTTCCCTGGGGGCCGCTAGTGCCACTGGTGCCATTCGTTGCCAGTCCGGCTGGTGATCCCGGGTTGCCATTGCCACCGGCAGAGGAGCTACCGTTCTGGCCATCGTAGCCATCACCACCGTTGCCCCCGTTACTTCCATTACCTGCACTGCCGCTCTGGCCTGCATCGGCGCCATCACTGCCGTTACCACCTTTATCTCCTTGCGTAATAGTGTGACGTCCTGTCATCTCGCTGAGGGGCTGGGTTTCGTTCGTGCCAGGTGCAGCGGCAGCCGATGCAAGAGGGACGGCGCTGAATATCGGCAGTGAGAGCAAGGCCAGTGTAGAAATGGAAGAACGCAGACGGTGCTTTTTAAGCGGAAGATCCACGAGCTGTTTAGCTGTTGTATGTTTCATAAATTAATCCGTTAATCAGTGGAGATCCTTGTGGCGCTGCAATTTTTTGAAAAAAAGGCGGCACCAATTCGCCGGAAAATGGAAACCCGGATGATTGCGTATCAGAGGCGTGGTGAACGTTTTTGCACTGTTATTCCTTTAATGCTGGGAGAAAGCACATCCTGTGCTTTTGCGGAAAACATGGGCAATTTGCCACATACTTCGGAGGGGGAAATTAGCATTTCGTGTTACGTGTAGCGGTAAAACGATTTTTGGATATTTTATGAATTGATGGGTTTTATTCACCCGTTTTCATCGAAAAAGAGCAAGTCTGCGTGGCAAAATAAGCGTGTAACAGCATGGCGACAGGTAGACCTTCTGTTATAGTACCTTCCCTTAATCCGCTTATTGGCCGTGAACACGGTTGATCTTGCCGATACTCGTCAACAGGCTAAACTGCGGTTTATCACGGTTTGGGTAAGTAATTTTTTAAAAAATGATGAAGTCTTAATGAGCTATCAGGTACTGGCCCGCAAGTGGCGTCCGCAAGCGTTTACTGAGGTTGTCGGTCAGCAACATGTTCTGACCGCGCTGGCTAATGGTTTGTCCCTTGGCCGCATCCATCACGCTTATCTTTTTTCTGGCACCCGTGGCGTCGGAAAAACCACCATCGCCCGTCTACTGGCAAAAGGACTGAACTGTGAAACAGGCATTACCGCTACCCCTTGTGGGAAGTGTGATAACTGCCGTGAAATTGAGCAGGGCCGTTTTGTCGACTTGATTGAAATTGACGCAGCTTCCCGAACTAAAGTGGAAGATACGCGCGATCTGCTGGATAACGTGCAGTACGCTCCGGCACGTGGCCGCTTTAAAGTTTACCTGATCGATGAAGTCCACATGCTCTCGCGTCACAGCTTTAACGCGCTGTTGAAAACGCTGGAAGAGCCACCAGAACATGTAAAATTTTTGCTGGCGACCACCGACCCGCAAAAACTGCCGGTAACGATTTTATCGCGCTGTCTGCAATTCCATTTGAAAGCGCTGGATCAGGAGCAGATCCGTGGTCAGCTTGAGCATGTATTGCAAGCTGAGCAGATCAGTGCTGAAACCCGCGCATTGCAATTACTGGCACGCGCTGCTGACGGCAGTATGCGTGATGCGCTGAGCCTGACCGATCAGGCAATTGCGATGGGGCAGGGGCAGGTAACGACCTCCACGGTTAATGACATGCTGGGCACGCTAGACGATGAACAGCCACTGGCGTTGATCGAAGCATTGGTCCATGCCGATGGTGCAGAAGTCATGGCGTTGCTCAACCAGGCCGCTGCGCGGGGTGTGGAGTGGGAAGCGCTGCTGGTAGAAATGCTTACGCTGCTGCATCGTGTGGCAATGATTCAACTACTGCCTTCTGCGCTGGGCGACGATATGGCCGCCATTGAACAGCGGTTGCGTGAACTGGCACGGGTACTTCCGCCCGCAGATGTTCAGCTTTATTACCAGACGCTGCTAGTTGGCCGCAAAGAGTTGTCGCTGGCACCGGACCGCCGTATGGGTGTGGAAATGACGCTGCTGCGCGCACTGGCTTTTCACCCCAAAGCCGTGATCGCTGACCCGGTTGCACGCCCAACCATGGCATTACAGACCCCGGCAGCACCCTCAGCAGAGCCTGTACCCCATACGGCATCGGCGTCCCCGATTCAGGACGCGCCACCACCTCACCAGGGATTATCTGACTCTACCAGCCAGCTCCTACAGGCGCGAACGCAACTGCTGCGCCATCAGGGGGCGAGTAAGCCAAAAAAGACTGAGCCGGCAGCGCAGGGTGCGCGGCCGGCAAGTTCGGCACTGGAGCGTCTTGCTGCGGTTACCGAACGCGGGCAGCAACGTCTGCAACAGGCAGCGGCAGAAGCGGTTCCTGTAAAAGAAGAGGCGTATCGCTGGAAAGCGCAAAACCCAACGGAAGTGAAGGCAGAAGCGGTTGCAACGCCAAAGGCGCTTCGTACGGCACTGGAACATGAGAAGAATCCTGAGCTGATGGTGAAGCTGGTGGCGGAATCGCTAGAACGCGACCCGTGGGCTGGCGAAATTGCGGTGCTGGTCATACCAAAACTGGTTCAACAGCTTGCGTTAAATGCCTGGAAAGAGCAGACCGAGAGTGGTATTTGCCTGCATTTGCGCTCCAGCCAGCGTCACCTGAATTCCCCTTCTGCGCAAAAAGCGCTAAATGATGCCTTGAATGCTGCTGCCGGGCACCCCATTGAATTAACCGTGGTGGAAGATGATAATCCTTCGGTGCTGACACCGTTGGAATGGCGGCAAAAAATTTATGAAGAGAAGCTGGCGCAGGCGCGTCAGTCGATTATCACTGATACTCATATTCAGACGCTGCGTCGGTTTTTCGATGCCGATGTGGATGAAGAAAGTATCCGACCTGTTTAACCCGCCGCATCGCAGTTACGTTGATGCGGCCTGAGCTGAAGAGAGAGAACTTATGTTTGGTAAAGCCGGATTGGGCAACCTGATGAAGCAGGCCCAGCAAATGCAGGATAAAATGGCCCAGGTGCAGGAAGAGATTGCTGCCATGGAAGTGACCGGTGAATCAGGCGCAGGCCTGGTGAAAGTCACCATCAACGGCGCTCACAATTGCCGTCGTGTGGAAGTAGACCCAAGCCTGCTGGAAGATGACAAAGACATGCTGGAAGACCTGGTGGCTGCGGCCTTCAACGATGCGGCGCGCCGCGTTGCTGAAACCCAGAAAGAGAAAATGGCGGCGGTATCAAGCGGTATGCAGTTGCCACCTGGCTTCAAGATGCCATTCTGATGCAAACCAGCCCACTCCTTGAAACATTAATGGAGTCGCTGCGTTGCCTGCCAGGCGTTGGGCCGAAGTCGGCGCAGCGCATGGCGTTCCAGCTGTTACAGCGTGACCGCAGCGGTGGCATGCGTCTGGCACAGGCGCTGACGCGGGCGATGTCGGAAATCGGCCATTGTTCTGATTGCCGTACTTTCACCGAGCAGGAAATCTGCACCATCTGCGCCAACCCACGACGGCAGCAGAATGGATTGATCTGTGTGGTGGAAAGCCCGGCGGATATCCATGCCATTGAACAGACCGGGCAGTTTGCCGGGCGTTACTTTGTGCTGATGGGGCATCTGTCACCGCTGGATGGCATCGGGCCGAATGATATTGGCCTCGACCGCCTGGAACAGCGTCTGGAAAAAGAGACGATTGTTGAAGTTATCCTCGCCACCAACCCAACGGTGGAAGGGGAGGCGACCGCTAACTACATTGCCAGCCTGTGTGAACAGTATGGCGTGGAAGCCAGCCGTATTGCTCACGGTGTTCCCGTGGGCGGAGAGCTGGAAATGGTTGACGGTACGACGCTTTCGCACTCACTGGCCGGGCGTCAAAAGTTTAAATTCTGAGCAATCAACGGCACGAGTCCTTCGTGCCGTCTTGAAATCCTTTATGTCACCCCCATTTAATACCTCAACGTTCATCATCTGTTTTTTAGTTGAGGGTAGCAATGACCATGAAAGGACAAGAGACACGTGGCTTCCAGTCAGAGGTAAAACAGCTTCTGCACCTGATGATCCATTCACTCTATTCAAACAAAGAAATCTTCCTGCGTGAGTTAATCTCTAACGCTTCAGATGCTGCTGATAAGCTGCGCTTCCGCGCGTTATCCACCCCGGATCTCTATGAAGGTGATGGCGAACTGCGTGTACGCGTCTCTGTCGACAAGGAAAATCGTACGCTGACGCTGAGTGATAACGGCATCGGTATGCGTCGTGATGAAGTCATTGAAAATCTCGGTACCATTGCGAAATCTGGCACCAAATCTTTCCTTGAATCGCTGGGTTCTGACCAGGCGAAAGACAGCCAGTTGATCGGTCAGTTCGGTGTTGGCTTCTATTCTGCGTTTATTGTCGCCGATAAAGTCTCCGTACGGACTCGCGCCGCAGGCGCTGCCGCGTCAGAAGGTGTGTTCTGGGAGTCAGCCGGTGAAGGTGAATACACCATCGCCGACATTGAAAAAGCCGATCGCGGCACCGAAATCACTCTGCATCTGCGCGAAGGCGAAGATGAGTTCCTCGATGCCTGGCGCGTGCGCAGCATCATCAGCAAATACTCAGACCACATTGCACTGCCGGTTGAGATCGAAACCCACAATGAAGAAGACAACACCACCACGTGGGAAAAAATCAACAAGGCGCAGGCGCTGTGGACGCGCAACAAGTCTGAGATCAGTGCTGACGAATACAAAGAGTTCTACAAACATGTCGCCCATGACTTCACCGATCCGCTGACGTGGAGCCACAACCGGGTAGAAGGCAAGCAGGAGTACACCAGCCTGCTCTATATCCCTGCCCAGGCGCCGTGGGATATGTGGAACCGTGACCACAAACATGGGCTGAAACTGTACGTGCAGCGCGTGTTCATCATGGACGATGCCGAACAGTTTATGCCGAACTATCTGCGCTTCGTCAAAGGGCTGATTGACTCTAACGATCTGCCGCTGAACGTCTCGCGTGAAATCCTGCAGGACAGCCGCATAACTCAGAGCTTGCGCGGTGCGCTGACCAAGCGTTCCTTGCAAATGCTGGAAAAAGTGGCGAAGGATGACGAGGAAAAATATCAGTCATTCTGGCAGCAGTTTGGTCTGGTCCTGAAAGAAGGCCCGGCAGAAGACAGCAGCAATGCTGAAACCATCGCGAAACTGCTGCGCTTTGCCAGCACCAGCAGCGAAGGCCCGGCGCAAACCGTGTCGCTGGAAGACTATGTCAGCCGCATGGTGGAAGGGCAGGAGAAGATTTACTACATCACTGCCGACAGCTATGCCGCCGCGAAAAGCAGCCCGCACCTGGAGCTGTTCCGTAAGAAAGGTATCGAGGTTTTGTTACTCTCCGATCGTATCGACGAATGGATGATGAGCTACCTGACTGAGTTTGACGGGAAAACCTTCCAGTCAGTGAGCAAAGCGGATGACGCGTTAAGCAAACTGGCTGATGAAGAAACCGAAGAGCAGAAAGAGGCGGAAAAAGCGCTGGAGCCGTTCGTAGAACGTGTGAAAACGCTGCTGGGTGAGCGCGTCAAGGAGGTGCGTCTGACACACCGTCTGACCGATACTCCGGCCATCGTCACCACTGAAGCTAACGAAATGACCACTCAGATGGCAAAACTGTTTGCTGCTGCGGGTCAGGACGTGCCTGAGGTGAAATATCTGTTTGAGCTGAATCCAGACCATGCGCTGGTGAAACGTGCTGCCGATACTCAGGACGAAGCTCGCTTTGCCGAGTGGATTGAGCTGCTGCTGGAGCAGGCACTGCTGGCAGAGAAGGGATCGCTGGAGGATCCTAACCAGTTTATCCGCCGTATGAATCAGCTGCTGCTGGGATAACGAGCCACGGGCGAGGCATGCCTCGCCCCTACGCTATGCCGTGATGCTGTATCGGGCGAGGCGTGCCTCACCTCTACGCTATGCTGCGATATTGTCTCGGGCGAGGCGTGCGTTATGCCGCAATAATCTGTAGGGGTCGGGCATGCCCGACCCTGTTTTATTCCCGTAAACACCAACGCAATGGGTTATTCAACATATACTCCCGCACGTTAGACAACTCATCCTTGTCGCGAATCACCCGATCCCAATATCCTCGCTGCCATACCGTTAACCCCACATGTATTCGACGTACTCTATTCGTCACTGCCGATTTATAGCTGCCCACGAGTGTCGCCACCGAAAACTGATACCTTTCCGGTATCACTAAGATACAGTGCAGATGGTCGGGCATAATGATACTGCTGTCGATCTGGCAACCGGGAAAATGGTGAGGTAATGCGTAAAGATAGTCTCGGGCGATGATACCGTATGGATTAAGATAGCTGCGGTACTCTAAGCAGTGGCCGAACAGTGGCCTTCTTTGCTGACAGCACAGTGTCAGATAGTAGTATCCGGGCTGGCGATAATCGTAGTGTTTAAGGCGCAGAGATTTCCTTTGTTGCATGACATCCTCCTTTTTGGGGAGCATATCAGTACCGGATATATTGCGTATTTTCGGAGTAAATATCGTCAGCACGGCTCGCAAAAAAACGGGCGAGGCGTGCCTCACCCCTACGCTATGCTGCGATGTTGTCTCGGGCGAGGCGTGCGTTAAGCCGCAATAATCTGTAGGGGTCGGGCATGCCCGACCCGGCCGGATGTTGTTGATGATTTTTGTAGGGGTCAGGCATGCCTGACCCGTTTTATCCCGCGATCGACGCCTCTTCTAACAACCACCGCCGAAACAACTCAATCTCAGCTTCTTCTTTACGGGCGGTTTTGACCATCATCCATGTCGCGCGATCCACCTCTGCAAACCCCAGCGGAGCAATCAAAGACCCGTCACGTATCTCTTTTTTGACCAGAATCTGCGGGGTCATAATAATTCCCATTCCGTTACGTGCCGCCTGAATCGCCAGCGTCAGATTATCGAAATGACGTCCCGCCCAAAAATCGCCTCTTGCCCCGGTTTTCTTTGCCCACTCCGCCCAGGCATGCAGTTTGGTATCGGCATGTAGCAGTGGCAGAGTGGAAAAATCTGTCTCGTAGGTAAAGCGATGACTGAACTTCGGGGCGCATACCGGACCAATATAGTCGACGGTAATCAGCGTGGCGGTAATATCCTCCTGCAACGGCTGCTCGTGGCTGACAATCAGCACATCGGTATGCTCGCTGCGCACCCGCTCAATATCAACATGGGTCTGAAAGGTGAGGGCAATATCGCTGTGCCGTTCTGAGAAACGACTGATACGCGGGATCAGCCACTGTGCCAGAAAGCTGGGGGCACAGGAGATGGTCAGGCTGTGCAAATTGCGTGCGCGAATTTTCTCACAGGTCAATTCGATCTCGCGAAAGGTCTGTATGCAACACACTTTTAGCCGTTCGCCATCCGGGGTCAACTGCACCCGTCCGTTCACCCGTAAAAATAACGGTTTGCCTAGCCACTCTTCTAACTGTTTGATTTGGTGGCTAACAGCGCTGTGCGTCACGTTTAGCGATTGCGCCGCCAGGCTGAAGCTTTGATGCTGTGCTGCCTGATGAAAGTAGCGCAGGGCACGCAGTGAAGGAAGGCCAGACATAATCATACCTTGTTAGAAAAACTAACAAGGAGTGTCTGTTTATATCATTTTCAAGTCCAGCATAATTTCCCTACTCTGGCTTCCAGGTCGGGGTGCTGTCCTGTCAGCCACCAGCAAACGCCCCCTTCTGGTTTCTCTCGTTACACAGCCGTATTTTCCCCTTGTCAGCCCACGATTACATTCATCATCAATGCGAAGGAAAGGAAAATGACAAATCAGCATTCTGTAAAAACACAGCTCGTCATGTTTACCGGCGGTCGTGATAGCACCCTGGCAGCGTGTTATCTGATGTTACAGGGTATCCCTGTACACCTCTGGTCAGGAAACAGCGGATGTTCACTGCATCGTGGCATTTTGTCGCACCGTGTTGATGAATTGAAAAGCCGGTTTGGCGACTTAGTCGTCGCCCATACCATTGCCGATATCAGCGGTGCTTTCCGTTCAATTGCGATTGAACACCTGGAAAGTGACATTCTGAAATATCGTAAAAACCTGGTGCTGCTGGGAGAGAAACTGGCAATCCATGCCCATCTGGTCGATTTCTGCCACCGCAACGACATTAACACCATTAATGATGGCATCACCCATTATCAGATGGAATTCCCGGAGCAGCGTCAGGTAGCGAAAACCTTCCTGATGGAGATGATGGCGCAGTACGACATCAACTATCAGTCGCCGATTTATGAGTTTGCTCAGTCAGCGGATGACGTGAAATACCGCCTGCTGCAGCTGGGGATTTCGACCAAATCGCTGGAAGGGATCAGCATTTTCGCCGACAGCTTCTCGACGCCGAATGATGAGGTGATCCTCGCATATCTGCATGACAAAGCGCCACTGGCACACAACATCGTCCGTTTCCTGTCAGGTGAAACCCTGATGACGCCTGTGCTGAAAACCAGCGCTGCTGCCTGAATCTGAACGTCAGAGGTGGCGTAGCCTGCGGGTTACGTCACCCGGAGTCTGAGATGAAAATAATCGTTAAATGCGCGGCCATTATTATTTATCAGCGTTCGCTGTTATTGACCCGTAAACGCGGCACCGAGATTTTTATCTCCCCCGGCGGTAAGCCACATGCGGGAGAAGACCATCTGAGTTGCCTGAAGCGTGAGCTTCAGGAAGAGCTGGGTGTGCAGATTAAAGGCTTCCGGCCTTTTGGCCTGTTTCATGGTCAGGCCGAATTTGAAGCCATGGCGATAGAGAACCATGTCTACCACGTTGAAATCGACGGGCAGCCGCGCGCAGGCAACGAAATCGAAGAGATTGCCTGGGTGAATTATCGCAGGCCCCCCTGTGAAATCGCGGTTGGATCGATCTTCCGTGACAACGTTATGCCACTGCTTTTCCAGCAAGAGTTGATAAATTAATGGACGCATCCTCACTTTCCCCTCAGTTACAGCAGATCCATGGCGATCGGTTTTATAAGCGAGTTTCTATGCTGAAAGATGAACTCCGGGAAGAGTTAACCCGCATATATCAGCTGCAAGAGTACGATCTGTTTTTTGTTCAGTCGGTTCGCGTTGGACTGGTGATCTTATCGCATCTGTTTCATAAGCAGGAAACCACGCTGTGCCTGGCCAAACATGCGCACTATCAGCCCATCACTGAGCTGTTCAGCCCTCCGGCCTCACATTTTACCGAGCCTGGCAGCGTGCGTATCATTACTCACGTCAATCCGTATACCGGTGAACTCAACAGTCTGAAAAACAGTAAAGGTAAAGGCGTAGTGGATGCCTCGCACAGTTTTGCCACCAACCGCCACGGTGAGCTGATTGCGGACAGTTCCATTTTTGTCGCCCCTCTCCATAAACATGCCTCGTTAACTATCGGTCTGGCGATTATTGCCCTGCGTCCCGAGGACTTTAGTACCCTGATGCGCAGTGAGTTGCGTTTGTTTGAAGAGTCCACCTCGTCGGCAAAACCACTGGAAGAAGCACTGCAAAACATCCGTAGCACCCAATGGCAGCCGTATAACGTGGCGCAGGTTGGGCCTGTGCAGCTGAACGATGTCGCAGGTATGGATTTCACCTCAATCAGTGCACCGGATTTGCCCTTTAGCTGTTTCCCGGTACCTGCGCTCAGCGAGAGTCTGCAACAGCAGGTGAAAGCAGCAGGGGCCAGCTATTTCCCTCATGCCAAAACCCTGCGTTTGTCGTGCTGGGTAAGGGGTGACGGCAGTGAGCCTGTCGATATGACGGAACAGGTAGAAAACAAACTGAGCACCCTGTGGGAGGCAAAATGAAAAGTACCTTTGCCGTGAATGGCAATATGATTGGCATCATGGGCGGTGTGATTCTCAGTACGGATTCGGTGTTTATCCGCATGATGGGCATTGAAAATTCCTGGCTGATTGTGGCCCTGCGCGGCCTTTGCATGTGGGGTGTCTGCCTGCTGATGTGGGCCTTTTGGCGCCAGAGCCGCTCCACTCTTGGCACGCCGTGGCTGACCAAAGACAATGTGCTGTCGGCGCTGTTTTTTTGCATCGCTTCCGCCTGCTTCGTTAATGCACTGAACCGGGGCAATGTGGCCACGGTACTGGTGATTATCTCTTCAACGCCGTTTATTTCGGCCCTGATTACCCGGCTGTTCTTCAAAGTGGCTATCGATCGCAGCGTGATGCTGGCATCACTGGCGGGCATTGTTGGCGTGGTGATTGTGATGTCAGGCCGTGGTCTGGGCCATAATGGCATCGCCAATGTTTATGCGCTGGGCACGGCAGTCTCTATGGCACTGGCGTTTATCTTTACCTCACGCGTTAGTGGTGGCTCGGCGGGTTTACCGTCATTGGGGGCGGTGCTGGCATCGGTGTTGATTGTGCTGTGGCCGGACTCAAACATGGTCGATAGTCTGAAAGTGTTGTCGGCTGCGCAATATGGGTGGGTGATCGCGGAAGGGGCGTTAATTATGCCGCTGGCGATGGGGTTAATCACGTTATCCACGCGTTTTGTCTCTCCGGCCAATGCCGGGCTGTTTTTACTGCTTGAAACTGCGCTGGCGCCATTGTGGATGTTTCTATTTATGGACGAAATCCCAACAATTCAGGCAGTTATTGGTGGTGCAATTATTATCGTTGCGGTGATTTCTCAAACGCTGTATGCCCGCCGACAGGTATCGCTACAACGTTACGCGGATGCAGGATAACCGCGCCCTTCCTTGTGGATAGCGGGCCAAAATGGTATGTTCTTGCCCTCAGATAAAGTGATCAATTAAGCGATTCGCAAGGGGATTTACGCAATGCGTATTATTCTGCTCGGAGCTCCGGGTGCAGGTAAAGGGACTCAGGCTCAGTTCATTATGGAGAAATACGGTATTCCGCAGATCTCTACGGGTGACATGCTACGCGCCGCTGTTAAAGCGGGCTCGGAGTTGGGTCAGAAAGCCAAACAGATTATGGACGACGGTAAACTGGTGACTGACGAACTGGTTATCGCGCTGGTCAAAGAGCGTATTGCTCAGGAAGACTGCCGTAATGGTTTCCTGCTGGATGGCTTCCCACGCACCATTCCTCAGGCTGATGCCATGAAGGAAGCGGGCATTAAAGTTGACAACGTGCTGGAATTCGCCGTCCCTGACGAACTGATCGTTGATCGCATCGTCGGTCGCCGTGTCCATGCGCCGTCTGGTCGTGTCTACCACGTCACCTACAATCCGCCAAAAGTGGAAGGTAAAGACGATGTGACCGGCGAAGAACTGACCATCCGTAAAGATGACCAGGAAGCGACCGTACGTAAACGTCTGGTGGAATACCATGAGATGACGGCTCCGCTGATTGCTTACTACAGCAAAGAAGCGGCCGAAGGTAACACGGCTTACCACAAGATCGATGGCACCCGTAAAGTGGCTGAAGTTAGCGCAGAGCTGGCCAAAATCCTCGGTTAGTGCTTTTTGAGCCAGGGATAACCTGGCTCAATGACAGCAATTGGTTTATCCCCCGCTTTTTTCCGCTAGAATAAGTCTCGTTTTCATCTCCGACGATGCCGTAAAAAGGAATAACAATGAGGCAAGATAAGCCTGGCGTATTACTGGTTAACTTAGGCACACCTGATGCCCCAACGACACCTGCCGTAAAACGTTATCTTAAACAGTTCCTTAGCGATAGACGAGTGGTCGATACCCCGCGCTGGTTGTGGTGGCCGATCCTGAATATTGGCATTCTGCCGCTGCGCTCTCCGCGAGTAGCAAAACTGTATGCTTCCGTCTGGATGGACGAAGGTTCTCCGCTGATGGTTTACAGTCAGCGTCAGAAAGCAGCACTGGCCGCGCGGTTGGATATGCCGGTGGAGCTGGGGATGAGCTATGGCAATCCGAGCCTGAAAAGTGCTATCGATAGCCTGATGCAGCAAGGGGTGAATCGCCTTATTGTCCTTCCGCTCTATCCGCAGTTCTCCTGCTCGACCGTCGCGGCGGTATGGGATGGTATTACCGACGTGTTCGCCGGTTACCGCAGCCTGCCAACCGTGCAGTTTATCCGTGATTATGCGGAACATCCGGCCTATATTGCTGCCTTGAAAGCCTCGGTAGAACGCTCTTTTGCCCAGCACGGCAAGCCTGACCTGCTGGTCACCTCGTTCCACGGTATCCCGCAACGCTTCGCCGATGAAGGTGATGATTATCCCGAGCGTTGCTATGACACCTTTAACGCGCTTACGGCCTCACTGGGGCTGGGCAGCAGCGAAGCGATGCTGACGTTCCAGTCACGTTTTGGACGTGAGCCGTGGCTGATGCCTTATACCGATGAAACCATGAAATCCCTGCCCGCCAAAGGCGTGAAGCATGTGCAGATTATGAGCCCGGGCTTTTCATCTGACTGCCTGGAGACGCTGGAGGAGATTAACGGTGAGAACCGTGAGATCTTCCTCCATGCGGGGGGGACGCGTTTTGAATACATTCCGGCGCTGAATGATGATGAAGCTCATATCACCATGATGCTGGAGCTGGTCAACCAGTACCGCTAAAACAGGGGAGGCCATGTCCTCCTCTGTGATCGTCACAGAGCGCAATTGTGCTATGATTGCGCTCTGAGCCCCTTCTGTAGCCTGCAATGATGAAATTCCCCGGTAAACGTAAATCCAAACATTATTTCCCCGTCAGTGCGCGTGATCCCTTACTACAGCCGGTTCAGCCGGAAAACGATGCGGCCAACAGCTGGATTGTAGGTATTGATCAGATTCTCGTCGATATTGAAGCCAAAGTGGATGATGGCTTTGTGGCGCGTTATGGCCTGAGCCTTGGGCATTCGCTGGTGATTGAGGATGATGTGGCCGAGGCGCTGTATGCCGAGTTGGTTGATAATAACCTGATCACCCATCAGTTTGCCGGTGGCACGATTGGCAATACGCTGCACAACTATTCGGTACTGGCGGATGACCGCTCGGTACTGCTGGGCGTGATGTGTAATAACGTGCAGATTGGCGGTTACGCTTACCGTTATCTGTGTAATACCTCCAGCCGAACCGATTTGAACTATTTGCAGGGTGTGGACGGGGCGATCGGCCGTTGTTTCACGCTTATCGGCGATAACGGTGAGCGTACCTTCGCCATCAGCCCGGGGATGATGAACCAGTTGCGCCCACAAAGCATTCCCGAAGAGGTGATTGCCGGAGCATCTGCACTGGTGCTGACCTCTTATCTGGTGCGCTGCAAGCCTGGCGAGCCGATGCCGGAAGCGACCATGCAGGCCATCCACTGGGCAAAGAAACATAACGTCCCGGTGGTGCTGACGTTGGGAACCAAGTATGTGATTGCCGATAATCCGCAGTTCTGGCGTGATTTCCTGCGTGATCATGTCTCTGTGGTGGCCATGAATGAAGATGAAGCTTTCGAGCTGACCGGTGAACGCGATCCGTTGCAGGCGGCGAATAGTGCCCTCGACTGGGTGGATCTGGTGCTGTGTACTGCCGGACCAAACGGCCTGTATATGGCGGCCTTTACTGAGGAATCTGGTAAGCGTACCACGCAGCATCCGCTGTTGCCGGGGGCGATCCCGGAGTTTAACCAGTATGAGTTCAGCCGCGCCATGCGCCATCAGGACTGCACACAGCCGCTGCGTATTTTTTCCCATATCGCACCTTATATGGGTGGGCCGGAAAAGATCATGAATACCAATGGTGCCGGGGATGGCGCACTGGCGGCGCTGCTGCACGATATTACCGCCAACAACTTCCACCGTTCGAATGTGCCGAACTCCAGCAAGCATGGACGGAGTTACCTCACCTACTCCTCGCTGGCACAGGTATGTAAATACGCTAACCGGGTAAGCTATCAGGTGCTGAACCAGCATGCACCGCGCTTAACCCGTGGGTTGCCGGAGCGGGAAGACAGTCTGGAAGAGTCATACTGGGAACGATAGGGCAGGGAAAAACCAAACGGCTGAAAACGCATTTCGTCGGATGCCAATCATTGGCAGGGGGCGACCGGAAAAAAGGGTCGCACCCGACAATACTCTGTAGGGGCCGATCTTCTACATCGATCGGCCCGTAGTATTTAAATAGGGCACTCAGCCGGGGTTTCCACCGGGCTCAACAGCAGCAAATTCAGCATACTGTTGGCAATTTCCCGCTCGCCCATCACCACACGGTCTGCGCCACGCTCCATAATATAATCCACCTCGTCGTCATAATGCGCACGGGCGATAATCTCAATATTCGGGCGCGTTTCGCGAGCAGCAATGACAATCTCTCCGGCTTCATAACCGTTAGGAATGGTCAGCAACAGCCAGCGTGCACAGTCCAGACGCGCCAGCTCCATAATATCGCCACGCGCGGCATTGCCCAGTACCGCTTTGATCCCTTGCTCACGCAACGCCTCGACGCGTGGACGGCTGTTCTCCACTACCACAATCGGAATACCGGCTTCCATCAGGCGGCTGCCCAGCAGGCTGCCTACGCGACCAAAACCGACAATCACCGCGTGATTGCACAAATCCACCGGGATCTGCTTCTCTTCTTCGATGGCTTCTTCCATCGTCTGTTCTTCAATGGTCTCAGTCTTTTTCAGGTAGCGTTCCAGCAGCACAAACAGAATCGGATTCAGCATAATCGACAGAATTGCCCCTGCCAGCACCAGATTGCGCCCGCTGTCCGGCAGCAGATTCAGGGAGATACCCAGGCCGGCAAGAATAAAGGCGAATTCACCGATCTGCGCCAGGCTGACGGAGATGGTCAGCGCGGTGCGCTTGGAGTGACCGAACAGCATCACCAGGAACAGCGCCACTAATGACTTGCCTAAGACGATAATCGCCAGCGCACCCAGCACCGCCAGTGGCTGCTGGATCAGGATCATTGGGTCAAACAACATGCCAACGGACACGAAGAACAGCACGGCGAAAGCATCACGCAGCGGCAACGTATCGTGCGCGGCCCGGTGGCTCAGCTCCGATTCGTTCAGCACCATACCGGCAAAGAAAGCCCCAAGTGCAAAGGAGACATCAAAGAACTCGACGGCACCGAAGGCAATACCCAGCGCCAGCGCCAGCACGGAAAGAGTGAACAGTTCGCGTGAACCGGTCGCAGCACTGCGCGCAAGGATCCACGGCACCACGCGTTTTCCCACCACCATCATCAGCACCATAAACGCCGCCACCTTGCCGATGGTAATCAGCAGGTCGAACAGCACCATCGTGACGCTGGCTTTACCTTCTTCAAACAGCCCGGCAATCGCAGGCAGCAGCACCAGTGCCAGCACCATCATCAGGTCTTCCACGATCAGCCAGCCGATAGCAATCTGTCCGCGCTGACTGTCAATTAACTGTCGCTCTTCCAACGCACGCAGCAGCACCACGGTACTGGCGGTTGAAAGGCAGAGTCCGAATACCAGACCCGTCATCATTGGCCACCCCAGTGCCCACGACAGCCCCATGCCTAACAGTGTGGCAGCGGCGATTTGTGCAATGGCACCCGGGATGGCGATGGACTTTACAGCCATCAGATCTTTCAGGGAGAAGTGCAGACCCACACCGAACATCAGCAGGATCACACCCAGTTCGGCCAGTTCCGGTGCCAGATTGGTATCAGCAACAAAACCTGGGGTAAAGGGCCCGGCGAGCACGCCAGCTAACAGATAACCGACAAGAGGAGAGATGCGCAGGCGATTAGCCAGCATACCGAAGAGGAAGGCCAGAACTAAGCCTCCTACAATGGTGGTGATAAGCGGGGTGGTGTGGTGCATGCCTGTCTCCTTTTGTGTGCATACTCAAGAGACTTCAAGTTGTAACGACGTTGGCAGTGCCGGCTCACAGGACTGACTATGCTCCAGGAGACCCGCAGGCTTGCCGTTTTTCAGCAACTTAAATTATCCAGAGTGTAAATGTGTCCAGTTGTAAGTTTTCAGTGTATGGCATATTACAGGATGACGCTTGTCATTATTGGTTATAACGGCAAAAAATCTGAATCATTGAGAGAAAGTTCGCACAGAGTGCGATTTTAGACAGTTATCAGTGTGCAGGTCAGACGTTACAAGCCGGTGACCCGGTGCCAATTGCATTGATTCGCACCGGGATGGGACTATTTATGTCGGTTATCAGGCAGGAAAGCCGTCAGAATGCCAAGAAGTGGCAGATAAGCGCAGATTTGATAGACCAGTTCAATGCCCTGATGATCGGCGACCACACCCAATACGGCGGCACCCAGCCCACCCATGCCAAAGGAAAAACCGAAAAATAGCCCTGAAACCATACCGATACGGCCCGGCATCAATTCCTGGGCGTAGACCAGAATGGCGGAAAACGCCGACGCCAGTACAAAGCCAATCACGACTGACAGCGCACCGGTCCACCACAAGTTGGCATAAGGTAACATCAACGTGAAGGGGGCAACGCCAAGAATAGACACCCAAATCACTCTTTTTCGACCGATTTTATCGCCAATCGGGCCGCCAATGAACGTGCCCGCCGCGACGGCAAACAGGAAGATAAACAGATGTAGCTGGGCATTCTGCACGGAAAGCCCGAATTTATGCATCAGATAGAAGGTGTAGTAGCTGCTCAGGCTGGTGAGATAGAAATATTTTGAGAAAACCAGCACCAGCAAAATCGTGATGGCAAAGGCCACCTGACGACGAGGCAGCAGGCTCACTGCCGGGGCAGTCTGATTTTTGGCAACGCGGTTCTGGTTCTGATACCAGCGGCTGATCTGCAACAGTACGACAATCCCCAGCAGGGCGGCCAGCGAGAACCAGGCGATATTACCGCGACCATAAGGGGCGATAATCAATGCAGCCAGCAGCGGCCCAAGAGAACTGCCAAAGTTACCGCCTACCTGAAACAGTGACTGTGCAAGCCCATGGCGTCCACCGGAGGCCATTCTTGCCACGCGCGAAGATTCTGGATGGAACACCGAGGAGCCAGTGCCAACCAGCGCTGCTGCCACCAGGATCATCGGGAAAGTACTGGCCATCGACAGCAGCACCAGCCCACAAAGGGTGAATCCCATACCCACAGGCAACGACCAGGGTTGCGGGTGTTTATCGGTAAAGTGGCCAATCAGTGGCTGTAGCAGCGAGGCTGTCATCTGATAGGTCAGGGTGATCATACCGATCTGCACAAAACTCAGCGAAAAGTCTTCGCGTAACAGAGGATAAATCGCCAGAATCAACGACTGAATCATATCATTAAGCAAATGGGCAACGCTGATCGCGCCAAGTATGCCAAATGAGGTACGCCGGACCGGCGTCTTTGAAGAGGAAAGGGTGTGTTCGCTTGCCATTAAGTTAACCTGTCATTGTCTTGTGTTTTTATAGGGTGCAGAAAGCCCTTAGCTTGCTAATAACATAAGGTACAGTAATTATCTTTTAGCGTTAAGCCTGCGGCATAATCATACCCGTCAAATATTTTGGGTATCAGCCATTCATTTTCTGTTGTCAGAGTTGTTCAACAAGGAGGGTCACAGTGCCATTATTGAAAAGAAGTTTCGCCAGCGTTCTGACGGTGGCGTTATTAAGCACCCCATTGATGGCCCAGGCGTGGGTGAAAGACCGGACTTATAAGTTCACGGTGCTTCACACCAACGATCATCACGGGCGTTTCTGGAATAACGAACAGGGCGAATATGGCCTGGCGGCGCAAAAAACCATGATGGACCAGATCCGTTATGACGTGCAGGCGCACGGCGGTGCTGTCCTGATCCTCTCGGGCGGTGACATTAATACCGGCGTGCCGGAATCTGATTTGCAGGACGCGGAACCCGATTTTCGCGGGATGAATCTGATTGGCTATGACGCAATGGCGATTGGAAACCATGAGTTCGATAATCCGCTCTCCGTGCTGCGTCAGCAGCAGAAATGGGCTAAATTCCCGCTGCTCTCCGCCAATATTTATCAGAAAAGCACCGGAAAGCGGCTGTTCCAGCCTTACGCCCTGTTTAACCGTATGGGGCTGAAAATTGCCGTTATTGGCCTCACCACCGACGATACGGCGAAAATCGGCAACCCGGAAAACTTTACCGACATCCTGTTCCATAAACCGGCAACCGAAGCAAAAGCGGTGGTCGAACAGCTGCGGGCGAAAGAGAAGCCCGATGTGATTATCGCGGCCACACATATGGGCCATTACGACAACGGTCATCACGGATCGAATGCGCCGGGTGATGTGGAAATGGCGCGTGAACTGCCAGCCGGTTACCTCGATATGATCGTGGGAGGGCACTCGCAGGATCCGGTGTGCATGGCGAAAGAGAATGTGAAGCAGGCTGACTATGTGCCCGGAACACCCTGTACGCCCGATCGCCAGAACGGTACCTGGATTGTCCAGGCTCACGAGTGGGGGAAATACATCGGCCGTGCGGACTTCACCTTCCTGAACGGCAAGCTGACGCTGGATCACTATGAGCTGGTGCCGATTAACCTGAAGCATAAAGTGAAGAATGCTGACGGCAGCACCACCTGGGTCAATTACACCCCCGAGATCGCGAAAAACCCGGCCATGCAAAAACTGCTGACTCCGTTCCAGAAAAAGGGTGAGGCGCAACTGGGCGTGAAAATCGGCAGTGTTAACGGACGGCTGGAGGGCGATCGCAGCAAAGTGCGTTTTGTGCAGACCAGCATGGCGCGTCTGATTCTGGAAGGACAGATCGAACGGACCAAAGCTGACTTTGCCATCATGAGCGGCGGCGGTGTGCGTGACTCGATTGAGGGCGGTGCCATCACTTATAAAGATGTCCTGAAAGTGCAGCCTTTTGGTAATACGCTGGTGTATGTCGATATGAAAGGCAGCGAAGTTGAGAAGTATCTCGCAGTAGTGGCCAATAAACAGGTTGATTCAGGTGCCTATGCACAGTTTGCGCGCGTCAGCCTGACGGCAGACGGCACCGGCGTCAGTAACATCCTCATCAACGGTAAACCGCTGGAAGCGGATAAAACCTATCGCATGGCCACCCTGAGTTTTAATGCCACGGGCGGTGATGGTTATCCGCTGGTGGATAAGCTGCCTGGCTATGTGAATACCGGTTTTGTGGATGCCGAAGTGCTGAAACAGTACATCCAGAGTCACTCTCCGCTCGATGTGGCAAAGTATCAGCCTGCCGGGGAAATTGTCTATCAGAAAGCAGAAGCTAAAGCAGAAGCTAAAGCAGAAGCGAAATCAGAAGAGAAGGCACCGGAGAAAGCAGCAGAAAGCGAGAAACCGGCAGACCCTAAACAGTGGCGTCCGGCGAAACTGGATACGGCGAAGCAATAACGGTGTTACCCATGGGGTCGACTATTTTTCTGGTCGACCCCAGCAACTTTTCCGATCGACCCCAGCAACAACGCCTGCACAGTGCCATTAACCATGTTTGTTCACTGGCTGTGGCTGGTGTGAGTTCACTATGCGCTCACGGACTTTGTCATAGACCCAGTTATACGCCATGGTGTACGGCAGGAAGAACAGGAAGAAGGCGATTTCAATGATCAACGCCTGCCACAGACTGATACCCAACATCCAGGCTGCCAGTGGCAGACCGATCAGAATAAAGCCGCCCTCAAAGCCCAGTGCATGCAGAATACGCAGTCCGATACCGCGAGTCACTTTTTCGCGCGGCCACAGACGGTCAAATCCGGCGTTATAAATCATGTTCCATATCATGGCTACCGTCGACAGCATGATGGCCAGCGCACCCATCTGAAACAGGGGTTTATCCATAATCCACGCGGCTAAAGGTGACACCAGTGCAATCGCCAGCACTTCGAAACCTGCGGCATGGAAAAAACGTTCTTTTAGCGTACGACCAGACATACATCCTCCTTAATTTTCTATGGACGCTATTTTCCACGTTTTATTTGCTAAGATAAAATGACTATCCATCGATAAAAGCGATACATCTTTGCGTTACTCACCGGAATCACTGGAAGCTTTTGTGCAAACCGTGGAAAGCGGATCCTTCTCGGCGGCGGCGCGTGCGCTGCGCAAAAGCCAGTCAACCATCAGTACGGCGATAGCGAATCTTGAAAACGATCTGGGCTTTACACTGTTCAGCCGTGAGCTACGTAACCCGGTATTGACTGAAAACGGGCAGCGTGCGCTGGCGCAGGTCAAAGAGATCCTCAATGCATCAGCAAAATTGGACGAGCTGGCTATTCGGCTTTCCGGTGAGATCGAACCTTGTCTGCGGCTGGCGATCTCCGATTTCTGGCAGGCTGATTATCATGAGTCACTGCTACAACGCTTTGATCGTCGCTATCCGGATATTGAATTTGAATGCATGATCGCCGAAGATGCCGACGTGATTGACCTGTTACATAGCCAGCGAGCCCACATTGGCGTGGTGCGGGTACAGGATCATTATCCGTCTGATATCTGCGTGAAGCGCCTGCAAGTGGAGGCACAAATGGCGATTTTCCTCCATCAGGATCACCCGCTGGCGCAGCAGGACAAGGTGACTGAAGAGGAGCTGAAAGCGCTGCGTCAGCTTCGGCTAAATACGTGGGTGGAGCGCACGCCTGCACCGACGGGAAAAGTGTGGCTGGCGCAGTCTTATCTGTTACTGCTGGAAATGGCTGAGCAGGGATTCGGCTGGAGTATTCTGCCGCGCTGGCTGACCCAGCAGTTTGGTCACCAGACACTGCGTGAACTGCCGGTGGACGGCTGGCCGCAGAGTATTCAGGTTGATGTGATCTGGTCACGCCGTACGCCACCCGGCCCTGCAGGGCGCTGGATGATCGATCAGTTGCTGGCCCAGCGCTCTGCGTAAAGCCGTGTTAATCGCCGCGTTTGGCGATATCGGCAAAGCTGGCATTAAGCAGTTGCGCCAGATCCTGCGGCTTCAGTTCAATATCCAGCCCGCGCTTGCCGCCGGAGACGAAGATCGTAGCAAACGGCTGCGCAAGGTGGTCAATCACCGTTGGCAGGCGCTTTTTTTGCCCTAAAGGACTGATGCCGCCAAGTAAATAACCCGTGCTGCGCTGGGCAAACAATGGGTCAGCCATCTCGACCTTTTTCGCTCCCAGCGCTTTGGCGACTTTCTTTAAATCGAGCTGCCCGGCCACCGGCGTCACCGCCACGGCCAGCGTTTTATTATCGCCATTCAGCGCGACCAGCAGGGTTTTATACACCTGATCCGCATCGAGATTCAGCTTGCGTACTGCTTCGTCTCCGAAGTGGGTTTCGCTGCTGTCATGCTCATAAGAATGCAGCGTAAAGGCGACTTTTTGCTTTTCCAGCAGTTTTACCGCAGGTGTCATAGTCACTAACCTTCTGTCGTATTTTCCATGAACGAGTGAACAATTGATGAACAAAAATGCTGGCGAAATATTACGCTTTGAGCGACAATCTTGCCCGCGTCAGCGTAACCGCTGAGACGATAACAAAAATCATAAATATGTCCTTATTGACGGGCCGATAGAGATATCGGCCTTTTTTTTATCGCTGAATCAGCAGACCTGGCAGATTTCCCTCGCCGTAAAGGTGCAGGGCACCCACCGCAACCACATAGCGCCCGGGTGGCAGCTGGCGTAAAAACTGGCACCACTGTTGATTACGCTGATGCATTAACAGGTCATTCAGACTGCTGCTGAACGTGCTGGGCAAGGCCAGTTTTCCGATGCTGCCCGGTGGGGCTTCCAGCCACCAGCTCACCATGGTTTGCAGCAGGCGTGCATTGGTTTGCCAGTGCTGTAGCGTATCTTCGAGTAACGGCAGGCCGTTGTCCGGCAGCGATTTCAGCAGTGCCAGCTGGGTTTCCGGCCCTTCCAGCTCAATCACTTTTTTCTGCCGTTCACGCGCCGCCTGGAGCAGTTGATAGTCGATACCGCAGTCGGCGCGTAGCCCAAGACGTTGCGCCTGTTGCGCCTGAAGCATGAGCGCCACCTGCCAGGCGGGCAGCGTATCGACGCGCTCCGGGTCGATGCTTAACTCTTCACAGCGGCGTTGCAGTTGTGGCCACTGCTCTGCAGAGAGGCGTTCAGCCAGCGGCGGACAACTCTCACTTTCACTGAAGGGGGATGCCCCGCCGGTGATATCCGCTTCAACAATCAGAGCATCGGCCTGCTGTAGCCGTTCATACAGCACCGCTGGCAGGGGCATCATATTGCGGGTACCCATATGAATGCTGCCCACCAGATGCAGATGTCGCTGACCCAACGTGATATCGAGGGCCGGGTAGCGGTAACTTACCGACCACAGCCTGCGCCACAACATCTGAAATCTGTGCAAAAGATTTGCCATCGTTTTCTGCCTCATGCTGTCAATCACACTATGCTAGCGTGATAAGTCGCTGACGGACAGGGCAAAACGCAGCACTCATTAGCCGACTTACGATTGCGGCGGGCGGAAGCGGATCAGACGATTAGCATTACTCACCACGGTAATGGATGAAAGCGCCATCGCCGCGCCCGCCACCACGGGACTGAGCAGGGTCCCCGTCAGGGGATACAGCACCCCGGCCGCAATCGGGATGCCACAGGCGTTATAAATAAATGCCCCAAGCAGATTTTGTTTCATATTGCGAAGCGTCGCCTGGGAAATCGCCAGAGCATCGGCCACCGCATTCAGGTCCTGACGCATCAACGTAATCGCCGCTGTCTCGATGGCCACATCGCTGCCGCCACCCATTGCGATCCCCACATCAGCCTGCGCAAGGGCCGGAGCATCATTGATGCCATCACCAATCATCGCCACCTGCTGGCCCTGTTGTTGCAGGGCGCGGATCGCATCGGCTTTGCCTTCCGGCAACACCCCGGCAATCACACGATCGATACCTGCTTCACGCGCAATGGCATTGGCCGTAATGGCGTTATCGCCTGTCAGCATCACCAGCTGATAACCGCGTTTATGCAGTCTTTGTAGCGCACTGACGCTCTCTTTACGCAGAGGATCACGGATGGCAAACAGGGCGACAATTTCCCCTCCGGCTGCGAGCAGTACTGGGGTAGCGCCGCTTGCTGCCTGCTGTTCCACCTGCCCGGTGATCGCCCCGGTCGCGATTTGCTGCTGCGCCATCAGCGGTGGATTACCCAGCAGCAGCGGAGTGCCAGCGAGTATGCCGCTGACCCCCAGCCCCGGTATTGTACGAAATTGCTCAATCTCGGGCAGCGTCGCCAGAGCGGCGTACTCAATGATGGCGCGTGCCAGCGGATGGCTCGAACCCTGCTCCAGGGCCGCAGCCTGGCGCAGCACGGTCTGCCGGTCAGCCCCGTTAAACAGCAGGACTTCAACGACACGCGGCGCACCTTCGGTCAGGGTGCCTGTTTTATCAAAGACTAAGGTGCTCAGGGTGCTGGCACGTTGCAGGGCATCGGCATCACGCACCAGGACACCAAACTCGGCGGCACGACCAACGCCAGCAATAATCGACATCGGCGTAGCCAGCCCCAGTGCGCAAGGGCAGGCGATGATCAGTACGGTAGTGGCAATCACCAGGGTGTAGACCATCTGCGGTGCGGGGCCGACCAGATACCAGACAGCAGCGCTGAACAGGGCTATCGCCACCACCAGCGGGACAAACACCGCTGAAATTTTATCCGCCAGTTGGCCGATTTCCGGCTTACTGCTTTGCGCCTGGCGGACTAACTGAATAATACGCGACAGGGTGGTGTTCTTGCCGATGGCGGTGGCACTGAACAGCACGCTGCCGTCCTGCAATACCGTCCCGGCATGCAGCGCATCACCCGATGACTTCTGCTGAGGGATGGCTTCGCCGGTCAGCATGGCTTCATCCATCCAGGCTTCACCGCGCAGGATCGTGCCGTCGACCGGTACCCGATCGCCGGTGGTGACGCGCAGCGTCATCCCCAACTGCACGTCACTCAGCGGCAGGATCTGCTCACCGTTTTCCGTGACAACACGCGCTGTGGGCGGGGTCAGATCCAGCAATTTTTCCAGTGCTTTTGACGAGCGCTGGCGAGCGCGCTGCTCCAGCATATGGCCGAGATTAATCAGACCGATAATCATCGCACTGGCTTCGTAATAAAGATGGCGTGCCGCCATCGGAAACAGATCGGGCCACAGATTCACGGTGATGGAGTAAAGCCAGGCGGCGGCAGTACCCAGTGCGACCAGCGTATCCATGGTGGCGCTAAGGTTCAGCAGGCTGCGCCATGCGCTGCGGTAAAAATGCCCCCCGGCGATGATCATGACCAGCAGGGTCAGTACGCCCACCACCAGCCATCCACTGCGGTTGTCGGCGGTCAGCATCATATTGTCGCCGATCATTCCCCATCCCATCAGCGGGATACCCAGCGCCAGCGCCAGGATCGCCTGCCAGCGAAAACGTTTTACCGCAGACTGCGCGGTTTGCTGCTGTTTTTCCCGACGTTTCACGTCATCTTCAATGATTTCCGCACCATATCCTGCACGGCTCACGGCGTCGATGAGTGCGGCGGGGGAAGCCGAACCCAGCACCAGCGCGCTGCGTTCGGCAAGGTTAACCCGCGCCTGGCTGACGCCAGCGACATTTTGCAGCGCACTCTGTACGCGGCTAACGCAGCTGGCGCAGCTCATGCCGTCAATCAACAGCTGGTAGCTGTCGGGATCGGAAGCGGGAGTCGTTGCCGGAAGCTCTGGCAGGGACGCTGTCAGCGCTTCCGGCTGAGGTTCTGATTCTGTCAGCGTATCAGGCTTTGGGTGAGAAGCCCCTTCTGGCAGGCTGGCGTGATAACCCGCCTGTTCGACGGCGGCAATCAGCGCATCGGCGCTGGCGTCACCGGTAATGCGCGCTTCCGTCACCGTGACGTCCGCCTGCTCCACGTCGTCACGCTGCTCCAGCGCTTCTTTAACCCGTTTAACACAGTGGCCACAGGTCAGTCCGTCCAGCGCCAGTAAAGTCGTGTGTGTCATGATTTTCTCCTGAGTGAATATGTCACCGAAGCTCAGGTTAAACCTTCCCGCAAGGGTAAGGTCAAGCCAGTGTAACGATATTTATCCCCAGGCCTGAGGGCATAAATAACCGGATTTACATCTGGATCTGCCTATCCCGAGGACGTAAACTGTTTCAGCTTATTACTTAGGCGCAGCGTCACCTTTAGCCGGGTATTATCAGACAGGGAGGCGTCTGCAATGAATTTTATATTATTACCTGAAAATGCCCTTTTTCTTATCACCTTCGCGTTGATCCTGTTATTTGGTCTGGTGGAAATTCTTGCCATGATATTTGGCATGAGTGTTTTCTCACATGCTGACACCCTGCTGTCGCCGCATATTCATGCCGGTGAGTCTTTATTTTCTCAGGGGCTGGACTGGTTAAATATTGGCAAAGTCCCTTTATTCATTCTGTTTATTCTCTTGCTGTCCTGCTTTTCTATCAGCGGAATGGTTTTACAGTGGGCACTGCTGTACGCGCTGGGCAAACCTCTTCCTGGCGGGCTGGTGGCGTTACCAGCGGGCGTAATCTCTGTGCTTTTCGTGCGAAAAATAAGCGCCGTCCTTGCGCGTTTTTTACCACAATACGAAAGCAGCGCACTGTCTGAAGAGAGTTTTATTGGCTGTATGGCGACCGTGGTGGGAGGAACGGCTAGCATGGGGCATCCTGCCCAGTGTCGGCTGGTCGATAAGTTTCAGCAAACGCATTATTTACGCGTACAGCCAGACAGCGAGGATGACATTTTCTCCCCTGGCGAGACCATTATCATTACGGCGCGTCTCACCTCATCTTTATTCGAAGGGATGTCTCATCCCTGGTCTGAACATCGGTAACACTGCCTCACACGTCTATTTTTAACTAAGGGATTGTAATGGAAGAAGTGACAAACATTGATAGTTGGTATTTCTGGGGTGAAATTGCATTAGCCGTTTTTGTCGTCCTTATTATTGTGGGGATTATATTCTCCCGGCTGTATAAAAAAGCCTCTGCGGAACAATCCTTTGTCAGAACTGGTCTGGGAGGACTAAAAGTGGTTCTTAGCGGCGGTTCCATTGTTCTGCCGGTATTTCATGAAATTATTCTGATTAACATGAATACGCTAAAACTGGAGGTGAGCCGTTCTAAAGTGGACAGCCTGATCACCAAAGATCGTATGCGTGTTGATGTCGTTGTCGCTTTTTTTGTGCGGGTAAAACCGACGGTGGAAGGTATTTCAACCGCGGCTCAGACGCTGGGGCAACGGACGTTATCCCCTGAGGATCTGCGCATCCTGGTGGAAGATAAATTTGTTGATGCGCTGCGTTCGACCGCGTCACAGATGACGATGCAGGATTTGCAGGATACCCGTGAAAAATTTGTCCAGGGGGTACAAAACACGGTGGCGGAAGATCTGAGCAAAAATGGTCTTGAGCTGGAAAGCGTTTCTCTGACCAATTTTAACCAGACCTCGAAGGAGTTTTTCGATCCGAATAACGCCTTTGACGCCGAGGGTCTGACCAAGCTGACGCAGGAAACGGAGCGCAGACGCCGGGAACGCAACGAAGTTGAGCAGGATGTTGAAGTTGCCGTGCGTGAAAAAAACCGTGATGCCCTGGCGCGCAAGCTGGAAATTGAACAGCAGGAATCTTTCATGTCTTTAGATCAGGAACAGCAGATCAAGACACGCAGCGCCGAACAGTCCTCGAAAATTGCGACCTATGAGGCCGAACGTCGCCGCGAAGCAGAGCAGAGCCGGATCATGTCCGAACGTCAGATCCAGGAAGCGGAAATTGAAAGTAAGCAGGTGCTGAAAACCCGCGAAGTGGAAGCCAGCCGGGACGTTCAGGTCAAAGAGATTGAACAAACCCGTGTCACTGAAATTGCACAGCAGGATAAAGCCATTGCGATTGCGGCAAAATCTGAACAGCAATCTCAGGCCCAGGCGCAGGCTAACCTTGCGCTGTCAGAAGCCGTGAAAGCCGAACAAAACGTGGTGACCACCCGTGAAACCGCGGAGGCCGATCGTGCCAAACAGGTTGCCCTGATCGAGGCCACTCAGGACGCTGAAACCAAAGCGGTACAGTTAACCCTGAGTGCCCGGGCAGAGAAGGAAGCCGCAGAATTGCAGGCGGCGGCCATTATTCAGCTGGCAGAAGCAACGCGCAGAAAAGGCCTGGCGGAAGCGGAAGCCCAGCGTGCGCTGAATGATGCCGTTAATATGCTCTCCAGCGACCAGACCAGCCTGAAATTTAAACTTGCTCTCCTACAGGCGCTGCCAGCGGTTATTGAAAAATCCGTGGAGCCGATGAAAGCCATAGAAGGCATTAAAATCATCCAGGTGGATGGTTTAAATCGCACCTCCGGTGGGGCTTCCTCGGGGACTGCCACGATGGCCGGGGGAAATCTGGCGGAACAGGCGCTGTCTGCTGCACTCTCTTATCGTGCCCATGCGCCCATTCTGGACTCATTGCTGAAGGAAGTGGGTCTGGCAGGAGGATCGCTCAACGATCTGACGGCGGAACTAGTGGCGGCCCAGGCGAGTGACAGCGATCAACCCGCAGCAAACGATGAGGCACCTTCTTCGCCTGCCAGTGCGGAGGTTGCCGTTCCTTTGGCTTCTTCACCTCCCGTCGAATCACTGACATCCGCGAAATTTACCCCCCTTATCTGACCTCAATCCTCCTGGTCACCCACCAGGGGGATTGTTAACTCTGACTCATTAGTAATGCTGTCAGCCAGATGCCAATGCCAAAGGAGGTATGGGCGACCAGGCTGCGCCAGCGTACGGTCCAGGGGGCAGGGGTGTTGGCCGCCGCAAAGCCGAAGCCAAACGCAGGCTGCATCAGGCAATACGGTGCGACTACGCTGACTATCCCCATCAGCAACGCGGGCAGGAATGTTGGTGCCGACAGCCATTGTGGGCCGACGAGGACAATCAGCAGCACAGAGAACATTATCCCCGTCAAGTAGTGTGCTCCCCAGCCGACGGCCACTTCACCCCTGACCAGAGTGGCTTGCAAAATGGTGCAGTGGCTAAACGTCCCATGACGCATATGCCCCAGCCAGCGCCCGACCAGCCGATAGTCCAGAGAGGGGATTTTGAATAACTGCTTTTGCAGTAATGCCCAGAGATCCATTACCAGTGTTGCGCCGGTTCCCAACAAAACAGCTTGCCCTGCCAGCATTAAACTCTCCTGCATCGTGCCGTCCTCTTCACGTGTTTATTTTGTCGACTGTCTGTGATTGGCATGCAGGATGTCAAAGTAAACGGCAGCAACCTGTACCAAAGTAGAGGGGACGAAGACCTGTTGTTTGACTGAGACAGAAAATTGGATTAGTTATGGATCCTGCTTAAGCCGCCCGGAGGAATAATGAATATCAGCGACGTGGCAAAGAAAACCGGATTAACCAGCAAAGCGATCCGTTTTTATGAAGAGAAAGGGCTGGTGACGCCGCCGCTGCGCACGGAAAATGGCTATCGCAGCTACAGTGCCAAACACCTGGAGGAGCTGACGCTGCTGCGCCAGGCCCGCCAGGTCGGATTTAATCTGGATGAGTGCCGCGAGATGGTCGGCCTGTTTAACGATCCTGAACGCCACAGCGCCGATGTGAAGGCGAGGACGCTCAGCAAAGTGCGGGAGATCGAAGTTCATATCAGTGAACTCCAGCTAATGCGCCAGAAGTTGCTCGATCTCGCCGCCAGTTGCCCGGGCGATGACAGCGCCGAGTGCCCGATCATTAATCACCTGGCCGGATGCTGTCACAGCGCTAAGCAGGGTTAAACCCCACGACGGACAACGCGTAGCGTGATCCCTTCGACCGCTACCACGGTGATCTGGGTTCCGGCGGGCAAATCTTCCTCTGCCTGGACGCGCCAGTTACCATCACCAATACGCACATGCCCGAAGCCATTGACCAGCCCGGCATCCAGCGTCAGCTGGCGGCCAATCATCTGCTGACCCCGCTGATTCAACGTCGAAGGAGGATTTCGGCGGTCGCGGTGCTTAAGCCAGCGATACCACCACAGTGCAGCGAGAATGGTCAGTACTGCAAAACTCAGCCCCTGCCACTCCCATGGCATGGGCACCAGCCATACCAGCAGGCTGACCAGCACGGCAGCAACGCCGCTCCACAGCAGATAACCACTGGCACCCAGCATCTCCGCCGCCAGCAGCAGGCCGCCGAAGGTCAGCCATAGCCACCACGGGTTAGCGAGCAGTTCATCGATCATCGGCGGTTACGCTCCGCTTTGCTTTCGCCCAGCAGTTCGCTGATCCCGGCAATGGATCCCATCAGGCTGCTGGCTTCCAGCGGCATCATCACCACTTTACTGTTGCTGGAGGAGCCGATGTTTTGCAGGGCATCGGTATATTTCTGCGCTACAAAGTAGTTAATCGCCTGAATATCCCCGGCGGCAATGGCTTCAGATACCATTTTTGTTGCCTGCGCTTCGGCTTCAGCACTACGTTCGCGCGCTTCCGCAGCAAGGAATGCAGACTGACGTTCACCTTCTGCTTTCAGGATCTGCGACTGTTTTTCCCCTTCAGCACGCAGGATCGCGGCCTGGCGAACCCCTTCCGCTTCCAGAATATCGGCACGCTTGGTTCGTTCGGCTTTCATCTGGGCGTTCATCGAGGCGATCAGTTCAGCCGGTGGGCGAACATCGCGGATCTCAATACGGGTAATTTTGATGCCCCATGGGTTGGTCGCTTCATCGACAATATGCAGCAGGCGGGTATTGATGTTGTCACGTTGCGACAGCATTTCATCCAGTTCCATCGATCCCAGCACGGTACGCATGTTGGTCATCGTCAGGTTGATGATTGCCAGCTCAAGATTGCTGACCTCATAGGCGGCGCGTGCCGGGTCAACCACCTGAATAAAGCACACGGCATCAATGGTGACGCTGGCGTTATCTTTAGAGATGATCTCCTGCGAGGGGATATCCAGCACTTGTTCCATCATATTGATTTTACGGCCCACGCGATCCATAAACGGGATCACCAGATTCAGGCCGGGCTGGAGTGTGTTGGTATAGCGGCCGAAGCGTTCAACGGTCCACTGAAAACCTTGTGGGACGATTTTGATACCTGACCAGACGAGGATCAGGGCCAGAATGATAATGACGGGAATCACAGCCAACATAAAAATAACCTCCAGATTGTTATTATTCATCACTTTACTGGGCGACCCTTTAGCCCGAACGCCCTTTCGACACTCGAATCCGTCCACCAGAGCACAGCGCTACCGGGTTGCACCTTATCTGATGATATTGTAACACCCATGACAGCGCCATCCCGCTGTTGTTGGTATTGTTAGCGCTTAACTCTTTTGTCTGGCGAACTGGAAAGAGAAATCAGCAATGTAGCTGCCTTCGGCCTGTGCGATCGCTTTTGACAATGCCTGGTAATAGGGCTCAAGCCCAATCGCTTCAATCTCGGCAATTTTGTCGCGAATAGGGGCGCAGAACAGGGCCGGATTGCCTGCGGCCTGGCGCTTATTGTTGACGGGCAACTCGTTGGTCACTGCTTTCATCGCGGTACGCAGTGCCTGGCGATAGCTGCCTGGCACGTTATTCACATTCTCAGATGCCGTCAAAACGTTGAGGGTGGGGAACTCATCTGCCATTACCGCAGACTTAAGCCTGTCAAAGAATTGCTGAAACAGCTGGAATGACCCCAGATCGGTGACTTTGGGTTTGGTTGATTTACCGCTGGTGTTTCCCACCGTTCTGGTGGCTTCCTGATGAGGCGAGGTTATCTTGTGCAGTTGAAGGTCAAAAAGGTAATCCGCGTGCTTTCTGCGCTCCTGCAGATCCGGGAACTTCTCATTGAAGGCTTTGATGAACTCAGGAGCAGGCAGATCGGCCAGCGCATGATTATCCAGCCAGTCGGACCGCGCAAACAGGGCTGGCTTAATAAACCAGGCGGGGACAGGTTCAGAGAAACGTACCGACTGACCTTTGCGGTCAAATTCGACGAACTCTGCGCCTTTATCGAAGGCGAAGCAGCAATGTTTAAAACTGATAATCGTGTCATTAATGATCAGCGCATCTTTGACAAATTTTGCCACCTCGGCACTCATCACAAATGCTGTTTTTTTGTCACTATCACGAAGGACATAGTTCAAATCGGCCACTGACTTCACGCCAGGCTCAAGATCAAACTCAAAGAAAATATGTGACATATTATTAACTTCCTGTTTCCCGGGGGAAGTCATAATATCATATCTTCTAGTGTGAAAGTCAGCGGCCTGTGAGCGAAGAACAGGGCAACGCAATGCAGAGACTTTTTAACAGACTACCTTCGTTAAAATCCGATTTTAAGGTCAATTCCGGTGCTGTCACGTTTCATCGTGAGCTTTGCATCATCCCGGGCAACAACGCTGACCACCACTGACTTCAGATCATCCATACTCAACGTCATCAGACGGGCATTCAGCAACAGAATCGTCCTTAACATTTCATCCCCGAACTCTGATGAGATGTGATCCATCATCCGGTGATGTTTCTCAACGTTTACCTTGTCTTCAATCGGCTGTGAAAATCGGGTCATTGCGTTACCCCATGGGATAATTTCGTTAATGTTGCCTGACAGGCCCGAACAGAGACCATCTGTCGTTCAAGCAGTTCCGCATAATTAATCTGTTCTGCAGCAGACCCTCGCTCCAGTTTTATCGTAAGCGAGAGTGCGTGGCTCGCTGCCTGTGAAAGTTGCAGGCAGGCTGAAAGATGTTCTTTTCGATACTGTTCGCTGTCCGAGAGCGCCTTAAGCAAGATCGAACGCGCTTCTGCAATCAGCGCCAGGTGTTCCGGTATCATTTGAGTCACTCTCCATTGTCGTTTCGAAAGGGGTCAGGTGATGACCTGACCCATTGGAAAAGCCTGTGCACTTTTAGTGGAAGTGCGAATGACCACCGAAACCTTCGGAGCGCGAGTTGTCATGGCCGTAACCGTGACCACCAAAAGCGGCACTGTGCGCATTATCGCCACCGCGATTGCCAGAACCACCGTGTGAAGCATGGCCGCCCTGACCTCCGGCGTTACCTTTGCCGGTAGCGAACGTGATTTTCGAGACGGAGACGGGTTTATTTAAGATGACTGAGGGCATCGACTGGACGGGTGTTTTGACACCGATGTTCACTGCCGGGCTCAGGGGCGCCATTGGCTGGCGGGCCATTCCGGACATTTTAATGGCCTGCTGATCCCGTACCGCCTGCTGCGCATCGAAGTTAGCAATGGCGGCATCACGCGCAATCCGGGCGTGATCCACCATTTTCTGCTGCTGCATCTGCTGACCCAGTTTATCAGCAGTGGCATTGCGGTTATAGGCTGTCGCCTCTTTGGCTCTTCTGTCTGCATCAGCCTGACGGGCATCCGCCAGCGCCACTGCCATATCTGAGTTTTTCCGCTGGTTCGGGCCAATGGCCGCTAAAGAAGGGGTCAGGGTCGCCATTGGCTGGCGGGCCATTGCGCCCAGTAAACGGTCATCATGGTTGACGCGTTCATTACGCCGGGCAGCCTTGTTCGCAAGATCGGCTGCGAAGGCGGCAGCCTTCTGCTGCTGGATCTGTGCGGACACTTCCGCCACTCCGCCCGCGATCACCTGCTGACGTGTGCGCTGTTGATTCATTTTGGTTCGTGCTGCGCCCTCAGCGTTGTCTTGCTGCCGTTGTACCTGATTGCGATACGTTGTTCCGTTGACTTGTCTCTGTGCAGCTCGACGATCGGCGGTGGTCTTGTCACTGTCCATCGCTAATTTTTTATTGAAAGATCCATCGGCGTTAAAGCGACCTGTTCCGTCCCGGCTGTCCGTTTCGTTGTAATGTGCCAGATTGTCTTTTTCTTGCTCCTGCAACTGATGCAGAGTTGATACTGCATCATTAAAGGCGTGGGACTGATCTTCAGCAGATGTATTAAAAGAGGAGAGAACGGCCAGGGCAGTAAGCGCGATCATCGTGCGTTTCATGATTTTTTCCAGTAGATATGAAGGGTTAATAACGTTGCGATATCAGAATTCTGATACTGACCACGCAGATTTAACTGTCATTATCCTTTTGACTTTGTTGTGGCTTTTTTTTCTGTGGCGTGTCACTTGTTGTGACTTCGCTATGTGAGTAATGCTAGTCTTGTTGTTGTCTCTGTTAATTGACTTTAGTCAATATTTTGACGGTATTTTTTATTGCCCATAAGTCTTTATAGTGAGTGTTTGATTTTATTAGTCTTTAGTTAGTCTTGTGGGCGTCAGCGGTGCAGGCCATTCTTCACGGGGAAGGTGAGTCAAGGTCAGTTCATGGCAGGGTAAATAGCGTGACTCAAAAATCAGGCCCAGGTATCCGTTTTAACAGAGATATATTTTCTTTCAGACTGGATTAAGACTAATGATGGTGGGGAGTGCTACAGAGTACGAGCAGAGGGAAGGGGAGCCGGGATGTTATTGATATACGGCAGGCCGATGGGTGTGCCACCGGCCTGCTGTGTTTTAGTAGAGCAGAGAGTAGAGCTGACGACGGTATTTCGCCGCCAGCGCATCGCCGGTACCCAACGCGGCGAGAATGTCCTGCAAAATTTTACGCGCCTGACCGTTGGCCGCGGCGAGATCTTTCTTCAGATGAGAGAACAGCAGTTCCAGCGCTTCTTCGTTGCGCCCGACCTGGTGGTATTGTAATGCCAGCTGGGTAGCCAGTTCGGCATTGTCCGGATCAGCGTCGATCTGCTGTTGCAGTTGCTGGATTTCGGGTGTGTCCGCCGCCTGCTTCAGCAGCTCGATCTGTGCTACCAGACCCTGGTAGCGCGTATCCTGATCCTGCAAAGGCACCACTTTCAGTACCGCTTCGGCCTCTTCGCTGCGGGTCAGCCCGATCAGCACTTCGGCCAGCAGGAAACCGATGTCGCTGCGCTGGTTGCTCAGTGCCCACGCATCTTTCAGCAGCGGCAGAGCCTCAATCAGTTTGCCTTCGTCCATCAGCTGCATCGCCTGCTGGGCTTTCAGCTCCTCTTCTTTCGGCAGCACTTTCTCTAAAAGGGCACGCACGGCTTCTTCCGGCTGCGGACCCTGGAAACCGTCGACCGGCTGACCATTCTGGAACAGGTAGACCGTCGGGATGGAACGCAGTCCAAACTGCTGCGCAACCGCTGGTTCCGCGTCACAGTCCAGCCTTGCCAGAACAAACTGCCCGGCATACTCCTGCGCCAGACGATCCAGCAGCGGCGTCAGATGCTGACAGTGCTGGCTGCGTTCTGACCAGAAGTAAAACAGCACCGGGATCTGCATCGACTGTTCCAGCGTCTGTTGCAGGTTGGCTTCATTAATTTCGACAATAGCGGCTTGTGGTGACATGAATTCGTCTCTTTTCACGTAAGTTTCTTACTGTATTGGGGCGAGGGGCGATGCTTCAAGGCCCGGCGACTAATTCTGGCGTAAAAACCGATCCATCATCCAGCCTGGCAGCAAACGGCGCAACAGCGTAATGACATGGGTCACCATCGTCACAGGATAGCGCAAACGTGGGTGGCGGCTCTCCAGCGCATGCCGCAGCTTCGGCAGAATCGCCTCCGGCGGCAGCGTAAAGCGGGCGGCGATCCCGGGATTTTTCACCGGTTTATCCTGCTGCGCCTGCCGGACGTTATCGGTAAAGCGGGTATGAATTGGCCCTGGTTCAATCAGGCTGACGCGCACACCGCTGCTGTGCAGCTCCATCCGCAGGGCATCAGACCAGGCCTCCAGCGCGTATTTACTTGCGGCATAGGCACCACGCCCTGGTGTTGAGATCAGTCCCATCACCGAACTGGTATTCACAATGCGCCCGCTGGCGGCGATCAGCGCAGGCAGCAGCAGGATAGTGAGCTGGTGGGTACCGAACAGATTGGTGGCGAACTGCTGTTCTAGCTGCTGACGCGATACCGACTGCAAGGGACCATAAACGCCGAAGCCCCCGTTATTAAACAGGCCTGCCAGGCGGCCATCACACAGCGCAAGGATCTCCCCGGCAGCATGCTCGACGCTGGTGGCGTCATCCAGGTCCAGCAAGACACCGCTAAAACCCAGTTCGTTCATGCGTTCGACATCCTGCGGTTTACGGCAGGCCGCGATAACATGGTAGCCACGGCGCAGCAGATCGTTGGCTGCCACCAGGCCAATCCCGCTGGAACTGCCCGTAATAACAATACTTTTTTGCATAACTTTACCTGTCACGGCACTCAGAGCCGGGTCACTCATGCTTAACTAGGGGAGCCAGGTTTTTAGCCATCAGGTCGGCAATAAACGGTTGGGCCGCAGGGTTAGGATGAATGCCATCGTCCTGCATCCATTCCGGTTTCAGATAAACCTGTTCCATAAAGAACGGCAGCAGCGGAATGGCGTGTTCCTGAGCCAGTTTGGGGTAGATAGCCGCAAAGGATTCGGTATAACGCTTGCCGTAGTTTGGCGGTATACGTATTTGCATCAGAATCGGCTGCGCTTTGGCGGCCAGCGCCAGTTTAATCGCCTGATCCAGGTCCTGCTCCACCTGCTGTGGGGCAAAACCGCGTAATGCATCATTACCACCCAGTTCAATCAGTACCCAGCGCGGCTGATGTTGTTTCAGCAGTGCAGGAAGACGAGCCAGCCCCTGCGTCGCGGTGTCACCGCTTATGCTACCGTTAATAATGGTGGGGGATTTTTTCCATTTATCATTGAGTAACGCAGGCCATGCAGCACTGGCAGACATGCGGTAACCGGCGCTCAGACTGTCGCCGAGTACCAGCAGCGTATCTGCCGCCGTTGCGCGCAGCGTCATAAAAGCCAATAAGAACAGGAAAGGGTAATGCCAGCGGAAAACATTCTTGAAGTTCATCGTCTTAGTAAGTCCGTCGGTCAGGGTGAGCATCAGCTTTCCATCCTTACCGGAGTTGAGCTGGTTGTCAAACCGGCTGAGACCCTCGCCCTGATCGGTGAATCGGGATCGGGTAAGTCGACGCTGCTCGGAATTTTGGCCGGGCTGGACGACGGCAGCGAAGGAGAGGTGATGATGCTCGGCCAGCCGCTGCACAAGATGAACGAGGAGCAGCGGGCTGAATTACGGGCGAAGAATGTCGGCTTTGTTTTCCAGTCGTTCATGCTGGTGCCGACCCTGAATGCTCAGGAAAATGTCCAGCTTCCGGCACTGCTGCGTGGTGAAAGCGATCGTCAGAGCCGTGAGCAGGCAGCCGCACTGCTGGCGCAACTTGGGCTGGGCGAGCGTCTCAGCCATCTTCCTGCTCAGCTTTCTGGCGGAGAGCAGCAGCGCGTGGCGCTGGCCCGCGCCTTTAACGGCCGCCCGGCGCTGCTGTTTGCCGATGAACCGACCGGTAACCTTGATCGCAAAACGGGTGACCGTATTGCCGATCTGCTTTTTTCGATGAACCGTGATTATGCCACCACGCTGATCCTCGTCACTCATGATGAACAGCTGGCGGCGCGCTGCGATCGTCGGCTGCGGCTGCGTGATGGCAAGCTGTGGGAGGAAGCATGATTTGGCGCTGGTTCTGGCGTGAGTGGAAATCGCCCTCGCTGCTGATTGTCTGGCTGGCGTTAACGCTGGCGGTGGCCTGCGTGCTGGCGTTGGGCTCACTCAGTGACCGTATGGAAAAAGGCTTAAGCCAACAGAGCCGTGACTTTATGGCGGGTGACCGCACGCTGCGCAGCAGCAAAGCCGTGCCTGATGAATGGCTGGCGCAGGCGCGTGCTGACGGATTGCAGGTAGGGCGTCAGCTCAGCTTTATGACCATGACGTTTGCCGGAGAGACCCCGCAGCTGGCGTCGGTAAAGGCGGTGGACGATCTCTATCCGATGTTCGGCCAGCTGACGACCGCACCCGTCGGGCTGAAACCCGCAGCGGGTACCGTGCTGGCCGCACCACGCCTGCTGGCATTGCTGGAGCGTAAAGCCGGGGACCAACTCGACGTGGGGGATACCACTCTGCGTATTGGGGGGGAAGTGATCCAGGAGCCGGATGCGGGCTTTAACCCGTTCCAGACCGCACCGCGTCTGCTGATGAACCTGGCCGATGTGGAGAAAACCGGGGCTATCCAGCCCGGCAGCCGCATCACCTGGCGCTATAAATTCTCCGGCACTCCGGCGCAACTGGCGCGTTATGACCGTTATATTGAAGCGCGGCTGACGCCCGACCAGCGCTGGATCAGCGTGGAAAACAGTGAGGATGCGCTGGGGAAATCCATGCAGCGCGCCCAGCAATTCCTGCTGCTGTCAGCACTGCTGACGCTGATGCTGGCGATTGCCGCCGTGGCCGTGGCGATGAGCCATTACTGTCGCAGCCGCTACGATCTGGTGGCGGTACTGAAAACGCTCGGGGCTAACCGCACGGCACTGCGTAAATTGATTATCGGCCAGTGGCTGGCAGTGCTGCTGCTGGCGGCGGTGGTGGGCAGTGCCATTGGGCTGGGTTTTGAAGCACTGCTGCTGCGGATGCTGCGTCCGGTGTTGCCGGGTGAGCTTCCTGCCGCCAGTGCCTGGCCGTGGCTGTGGGCGGTGGGATCGCTGTTTGTCATCTCCCTGCTGGTCGGGTTACGCCCTTATCGCTTACTGCTGGCGACCCAACCGCTGCGCGTCCTGCGCCGCGATGCCGTGGCGAATATCTGGCCGCTGAAGCTGTATCTGCCTGCGATGGCGGTGGTGGTGATTGGCCTGCTGGCTCTGCTGGTGGGGGGCAGCAAACTGTTGTGGGCGCTGGTGGCAGGTATTGTGCTGTTGTCGCTGCTGCTGGGTGCCATTGGCTGGGGCGGCCTGCTGCTGCTGCGCCGTCTGACGTTGCGTAATCTGGCCTTTCGTCTGGCGGTGAACCGACTGCTGCGTCAGCCCTGGACCACGCTCAGCCAGCTGGCGGCGTTTTCGCTGTCGTTTATGCTGCTGGCATTGCTACTGGTGATGCGTGGCGATCTGCTGGATCGCTGGCAGCAGCAACTGCCGCCGGGTAGCCCGAATTACTTCCTGTTAAATATTACCGAGCCGCAGGTGCCGCAGGTGCAGGCCTTCCTGCAACAGCATCAGGTGAAGGCAGAAACCTTCTATCCTGTAGCGCGAGTACGCCTGACCGGGATCAATCAGCAGCCTGCCGATCCGGCGCAGGATGAATCCCTGAACCGCGAGCTGAACCTGACCTGGCTGAAGGATCTGCCGGATCACAACCCGATGACAGCGGGGAGCTGGCCGCCAAAAAATGGGGAGGTGTCCATTGAGCAGGAGCTGGCAAACCGTCTGGGCGTGAAGCTCGGAGATACGCTGACCTTTACCGGTGATACTCAGGAGTTCAGCGCGAAAATCAGCAGTATGCGCAAAGTCGACTGGGAAAGCCTGAAGCCGAATTTCTTCTTTATCTTCCCTCCGGGCGCGCTTGATGGACAGCCGCAAACGTGGCTGACCAGCTTCCGTATGGATAATGACAATGCCACGCTGGCACAGCTTAATCGTCAGTTCCCGACGCTCAGTCTGCTGGACATTGGCAGTATCCTGAAGCAGATAGGGCAGGTGCTGGCGCAGGTCAGCCAGGCGCTGGAGATTATGGTGATCCTGGTGACCGCCTGCGGCGTGCTGCTGTTACTGGCGCAAATCCAGGTGGGCATGCGTCAGCGACGTCAGGAGCTGGTGGTCTACCGTACGCTGGGTGCCAGTAAGAAGCTGCTGCGCGGTACGCTGTGGTGCGAGTTTGCGCTACTTGGTGTGGTGTCCGGTATTGCAGCGGCTATTGGTGCCGAAGTGGCGCTGTGGGGGCTGCAACGCAAAGTGTTCGACTTCCCGTGGCAGCCTGATTTCGTGCTGTGGCTGGTGCTGCCGCTGACCGGCGCGCTGCTGCTCTCATTGTGCGGCGGCTGGTTGGGTGTGCGCTTGCTGAAAGGGAAAGCGCTGTTCAGAGGGTATTACGCAGGATAGTGAAAGGAGGCCGGTGAAAGCCGGCCTGTTTACTGCGGACCTTAGTTATTATCCTCTTTGTCAGGGAATACAGGGCGAATAAGTTTCATCTCTACGCCAAGACGGATGGCATGCTTTGCGTTGTTAACGCCTAATTTTTTCACAGCGTTGGCAATATGATATTTCACTGTTGTCAGTTTCACCCCGGTAATAATCGCTATTTCTTGATAGGACTTCCCTATGCTGACCCAATATATGATCTCATTTTCACGATGAGAAAATATATTTCTGTTATTCATCTTTTCGAAATCACTGTCAATCTGTAGTTTCTGATACAGGTATGTTGTTTTCTCGTGGGTTAATATCAACAGAAGCTGAAGTTTACTTTTATTTTCCAGGACAATATCTTCGATGTCATTGTCATATTCATTTTCTGAAAAAAGCGAAAGCATAACCAGGTTGTTGTATTGATCGTGGAGAACAAAAGTGTAACCATTGATAATGTCATGATTTCGGGCCATGTCAAAAAAGCTGAGTGACTTGATGCCCTGACTGAGTAGGAAATTTTCATCCCATGAAAAAGGTGTAATGCGGTGTAATGCGGTGATGACAACCGGATCAATGAACTGAAAGTTGTTTTGTTTATAGATGCGGAACCATTCTTGTCGATTAGAAATAATAGAAACATCGGCAGGATTGCTTTTGCTCATGATCGCGTAAACATATTTTATTTTATTGAAGCTCGATAGCTCTTTTTCAATATGACGCTTTATAATGGAATTGATAGTTGAATTGTTAAAAAAATCAGCACGCATATTATACTCTCCCTGTAAAATTCCTTATCCTTAATTTACTGTAAAGATATTACCATGGTTGTTGTTATCCGGCTAATCTGGGGAGTATTAAGAAGAGTGAGATCTTCATTGAAGGTGAAAGGTATAACAAAAAGTAAAGGAAACCCTGTAAACGGGTTCCCTGGTGTGGACAAAGTATGCGGCTAAAGACTGAAAAGGGACTAGATGTGTACTATTTTTTATAGCAGGGAGCATAGACCATAAGTGCCGAGAATGTAGCTGTACTTTAGTACAGTCAGGCACTCGCCATTTTCAGAATTTAGCATTCATTAATGGGGCAGGCGGCTGTAGGGGCTGACCTTCTGTTTCGGTCAGCCCGCAAGGTAAAGGGATTAATCCAGCTTCTCAACCGCCCAGGCAATCCCACTGGCGTACTCTTCCGGCAGCAGCGGCACCAGCGCGTTCAGCGCATGGCTGAGGGCCAGTGGGCTGACGTCAGACAGGTTCAGGTGGCCCACTTTACGCCCGGCACGCACTTCCTTCTCATACCAGTGCAGGTGCACCAGCGGCTGCTCCAGCCATGCCAGATTGACGTCGGTGCCAATCAGGTTGACCATCACCGAGGGTGTGTTGACGACAGGCGTTGGCAGTGGAAGGTCCAGAATAGCCCGCAGATGCAGCTCAAACTGGCTGATCGATGCGCCGTTCTGCGTCCAGTGACCGCTGTTGTGTACGCGTGGTGCCAGCTCGTTGATCAGCAAACCCTCCGGTACCACGAAACACTCCATCGCCATCACGCCGATGTAGTTCAGTTCGTTCATGATGGCGGAGAGCATACGCTCGGCCTGCTGCTGATGCTGCGCATCCACATCCGGCAATACTACGCTGGTGCGCAGAATACCGTCCTGATGCAGGTTGTGCGTCAGCGGATAGAACACCGTGCGGCCATCGTGGCCACGTGCGCCGACCAGCGACATTTCACCAGAGAAGTTAATTCCCTGCTCAACAATACACTCGCCGTAGCAATCAGCAGGCAGTGATGCGGTTTCATCTGCACGCAGGCGCCACTGGCCACGTCCGTCATAGCCGCCGGTGCGGCGCTTAACGATGGCAATGGAACCGAGTGTGGTGAACACCTGCGCCCACTCATCTGCACTGGAGAGCAACTGCCACGGCGCGGTTGCCAGACCCAGTCGGTCCAGCAGTTGCTTCTGGGTCAGACGGTCGGCAAGCAGCGGGAAGATATCGCGGTTCACAAAGGCGTTATGGCTGGCCAGTTCACGGGTTAATGCCGTTTCAGGCCAGCGCTCGATTTCGGCAGTGATCACGCTCTGCGCAATGGGCAGGGAGTCGGGTTCCGCATCCAGGCCCACCGGATAGACGGCAATGCCCAGCGGCTCACCCGCCTGGCGCAGCATCCGTCCCAGCTGACCGTTACCTAATACACAGACCGGCTTCATGCATCCACCCGTGGGTCCGGGTTATTCAGCACTTCATCGGTCTGGGTCTGGCGCCAGTGATTCAGGCGGCCTGCCAGTTCGGCATCATGCAGCGCGAGGATCTGTGCGGCCAGCAGGGCGGCATTGGCGGCACCGGCTTTGCCAATCGCCAGCGTGCCCACAGGAATGCCGCGTGGCATCTGCACAATAGAATACAGGCTGTCGACACCGCTCAGTGCGGCACTCTGCACGGGCACGCCCAGTACCGGAACCAGCGTTTTTGCTGCCAGCATACCCGGCAAGTGCGCCGCGCCGCCTGCACCTGCGATAATCACCTGATAGCCATTATCCGCTGCCTGTTCGGCAAAACTGAACAGTTTGTCCGGCGTGCGGTGTGCAGACACCACTTCGCAGTGAAACGGAACATCAAGGCTGGTGAGAATTTCCGCGGTAAATTGCATGGTTGCCCAGTCACTTTTGGAACCCATAACAATAGCAATGCGGGCCGGTGCGGCGTTGGATGACATGCGGGTCTGACTCCTGTGATTGTGATACTTCACCTGAATGGCGCTGTAGGCTTACCAGGTGGGAAGGGCACAGAGAATATCACGACTGAGCGGCAAGGAAAACGGTTGCGTGGCGCGAAATAGCGGCGGGTTTCGCCAGGTTTTTGAATCAGAACGGGAAGGAAATCAGGCTTATTTCATCGCTACTGACTTTGATCATCGAGCCTTCTTCATGCCAGGCCCCCAGAACCAGGCGTTCAGCCGCTTTCCCGTTGATCAGCAGAGGATGCACTGCAGGGCGATGAGTATGACCGTGGATCAGCCACTGAACCTGATGGCGGGCCATCACGTTCACAACAGCCTGGGGATTCACATCCATGATCGACTGGGATTTACTGCTGTTAGCTTCGCGGCTTCCGGCGCGCATTTTCAGCGCGATACGCTGGCGCACAAACAGGGGAAGGGCGAGGAACAGCGTCTGTAACCAACGTTGTTGTACTTTGGCACGAAAGCGCAGATAGCCTTCGTCATCAGTACACAGCGTGTCACCGTGCATTATCAGCACCTGTCTGCCATACAGATCCAGCACCTGCTCTTCCGGCAGCAGCGTCATACCGCAGGCTGTTGCAAAGCGCTTGCCCACCAGGAAGTCACGATTGCCGTGAATAAAGTAGCAAGGGATAGCCAACTGGCGCAGAGCCGTCGCGACCTCCGCATGCAGCGGATTCGGGTCGTCATCGCCAATCCAGGCTTCAAACAGGTCACCGAGAATGTACAGCGCATCAGCATGCTGTGCTTCACGGCGTAAAAAATGCAGAAAACCGGCAGTGATTGCCGGTTCTTCAGTACACAGATGGAGATCTGCGATAAACAGCGTGTGCGACATTATTAGCTGACGGTGACTTTCTGGATGATCACGTCGTCTTTTGGTACGTCCTGGTGCATGCCGCTGCGGCCGGTAGATACGGCTTTGATTTTCTCAACAACGTCCATACCTTCAACCACTTCAGCGAAAACGCAGTAACCGAAGCCCTGCAGGCTTTCATCACGGAAGTTCAGGAAGTCGTTGTCAGCCACGTTGATGAAGAACTGGGCAGTAGCAGAGTGTGGCGCCTGGGTACGAGCCATTGCCAAGGTGCCTTTGGTGTTCTTCAGGCCATTGCTGGCTTCGTTGCGGATCTCGTCTTTGGTGTCTTTCTGCTTCATGCCCGGTTCAAAACCACCGCCCTGGATCATAAAACCGTTGATCACACGGTGGAAGATGGTGTTGTCGTAAAAACCTTCGCTGCAATATTCAAGGAAGTTTTTAACGGTAGCCGGTGCTTTATCATCGAAAGTCTTGATGACGATATCGCCATGATTAGTCTGGAAAGTGACCATATTCTCATCCTGTCAGGGTTGGAGTATTTAACATTGGGCGCCGGAAGCTGAGACTCACGTCTGTTCCGTGCGACAGACGGCTCTTATATCACAAAATGTGATGGCTCGTCAGCCTCCCCCTTCATTCTTCACGTTGCAGATGCGTTGGCTGCATCCACTTACCCCGGTCACAAAGTTATCTATGTTCCCGGGGATAAGCGTCCTTGCCGCCTTCCTGCAACATGAATTATTTTGGGGGGCTCACTCTCATTGGCATTAGCGTGGCGCTAACGTGAAGAATACGGCAGAATAAAGCATTAACTCTTCATCGCTAATCCCGCACACGCTAAAACGGAATGTCTCAATGCTAAAGATTTTCAATACCCTGAGTCGTCAAAAAGAGGAATTTAAACCTATCCATGCCGGTAAAATCGGTATGTACGTGTGTGGCATTACCGTTTACGACCTCTGTCATATCGGACACGGCAGAACCTTTGCGGCATTTGATGTGGTCGCTCGTTACCTGCGTTACAGCGGCTATGAGCTTAACTATGTGCGTAACATCACCGATATTGATGACAAAATCATCAAACGTGCGAATGAAAACGGTGAGACCATTGAGCAACTGACCAATCGTATGATTGCCGAGATGCACAAGGATTTCGCCGCGCTGAATATCCTGCCGCCGGACCTGGAACCGCGTGCGACACGCCATATTCCTGAGATCATTGAGCTGGTCAGCAAACTGATCGCGCGTGAACATGCTTATGTGGCCAGCAACGGCGACGTGATGTTCTCCGTCGACAGCGATCCTAACTACGGTTCGTTATCACGCCAGGATCTGGAACAGCTCCAGGCCGGTGCGCGTGTTGAAGTGGCTCTTGACGTTAAACGCAACCCGATGGACTTCGTGCTGTGGAAAATGTCGAAAGCGGACGAACCCGGCTGGGAATCTCCATGGGGAATGGGCCGTCCGGGCTGGCACATTGAGTGCTCGGCGATGAACTGCAAACAGCTGGGTGAGCACTTTGACATCCATGGCGGCGGTTCTGACCTGATGTTCCCGCATCACGAAAACGAAATTGCCCAGTCTACCTGTGCCCACGATGGCCCGTATGTGAATGTCTGGATGCACTCCGGCATGGTGATGATTGATCGCGAGAAGATGTCCAAATCGCTGAACAACTTCTTTACCGTGCGTGATGTGCTGGAGCATTACGATGCGGAAACCGTGCGTTACTTCCTGATGTCCGGCCACTATCGTAGCCAGCTGAACTATGGCGAAGATAACCTGAATCAGGCACGTTCCGCGCTGGAGCGCCTCTATATTGCTATCCGTAACACCGACGCCAGCGCTGAAGTAGCGGGTGGGGAAGAGTTCGAAGCCCGCTTCCGCGCCGCAATGGACGATGACTTCAATACGCCGGAAGCCTACTCGGCGCTGTTTGACCTGGCGCGTGAAGTCAACCGCCTGAAAGACACCGATAAAGCAGCGGCGAACGGCCTGGCTGCGCGCTTGCGTACTTTGGCTGGCGTGCTGGGCCTGCTGGAGCAGGACCCGGAGCAGTTCCTGCAAAGCGGTGTGAATATCAACGATGAAGAAGTGGCGCAGATTGAAGCGCTGATCCAGATGCGTATTGATGCTCGTGCGGCAAAGAACTGGGCGCAGGCCGATGTGGCACGCGACAAGCTCAATGAGATGGGCATCGTGCTGGAAGATGCCGCAGGCGGCACCAGCTGGCGCCGTAAGTAATCTGCCGACGGGCCGCAGGCCCGTTGCGGATGCAGCATAAAAAAAGGCGACCCGCGGGTCGCCTTTTTATTTCACAGCCGGAAAGTCAGGCCGTCACGGTAACGCTTTCACCGTCAAACTCAACCTTCTGACCCGCCACAATTTTGCAGCGCTTACGGGTTTCCTTTACGCCATTCACCGTAACATGACCGCCAGAGATCATGATTTTCGCCATTGCGCCGCTTTCTACCCAGCCTTCCAGTTTCATCAGGTCGCACAGGTCGACATGGGGATGATCGCCCAGAGAGAAGTTTGCCATTATGCTGTTGCTCCATTGTCGTTGTTTTCGCAGGCCTGCAGGGTGTTCTGGATCAGGGTGGCAACCGTCATCGGCCCCACGCCGCCAGGCACTGGCGTAATGTAAGAGGCACGCTCAGACGCCACATCAAACTCCACGTCGCCCACCACTTTGCCGCTTTCCAGACGGTTAATACCGACATCAATCACGATCGCGCCTGGCTTGATCCACTCACCGGGGATAAAGCCAGGTTTACCGACGGCAACCACCAGTAAATCGGCGTGTTCGATATGGTGACGCAGATTTTTGGTGAAGCGGTGGGTCACGGTGGTGGTGCAACCGGCCAGCAGCAGTTCCATACTCATCGGACGGCCAACAATGTTGGAAGCACCGACGACAACGGCATTCAGGCCGAAGGTATCAATGTTATAGCGCTCAAGCAGCGTAACAATACCGCGCGGCGTGCACGGGCGTAGTTTCGGTGCGCGCTGACACAGGCGGCCCACGTTATAAGGGTGGAAGCCATCGACGTCTTTTTCTGGCGCGATGTGCTCCAGGACTTTCACGTTGTCGATGCCCGCAGGCAACGGAAGCTGCACCAGAATGCCGTCGATTTCTGCGTCGTTATTCAGTTTGGTAATCAGGTCGAGCAGTTCCGCTTCGCTGGTGGTGGCGGGAAGGTCGTAAGAACGTGAGAGGAAACCGACCTCTTCGCAGGCACGACGCTTGCTGCCAACATAAATCTGCGAAGCCGGGTTTTCGCCCACCAAAACCACGGCCAGACCAGGCGCACGTTTACCTGCTGCGAGACGTTGCTGAACACGTTCTGCAACCTCTTGTCGCACCTGCTGCGCAATCGTTTTACCGTCAATAATTTTTGCTGCCATCAGAGAGGGGATCCATCTGTTTTGAGTTAAATCGGGGATTGCGCCTATTTTGTCAGAAGCGCGCCCCGCTGTCAGGCAGAGATTCAATCGTTGAGGTGCATTCGTCCAGCGACAGAGGTGTTCCACTAAGCCACAACCACACTTACCGGGTCATTCCCGGTTTATTCCTAAATCTTTCTGGTACTGACTGTGCCAGGATGACGTTGTAACACGGCAAATCATCTAAAAAGAGAAAGAGGGAATAATGAAAAAGACTATTATTGCACTGTCTGCTTTGCTGCTGGCTTCTCCGGTTTTCGCCGCAACGACCACCGATAACACCGTTGCTGAAGCGCATAAAGGTGCCGATACCGCCAAAGAGAAACTGCATAAGTCCCAGAATGAGGGGGCAGAGATGAAGCTGAAGGCGAAACATGCTGCAGAAGGTGAGAGCAATTCAACCAGCAGCAAGATTTCTGAAGGCAGCCAAAAGGCCTGGAACAAAACCAAAGAAGGCACCGAAAAAGGCTGGGATAAAACCAAGCAGGGTGCAGAAGAGCTGAAAAACAAAGCGACCAACTAAGGCGCTCTGTTCAGTTATTCAGAAGATAAGCCCACCGTCAGGTGGGTTTTTTTATGGGCGCCTTATTGCTTCTGCCTCTGTGGCGACAGACAAAACGCATACCGCTTACTCTGATTGCCTGCTCGTTATGAGATAAAGCTTAGATACTGTTCATAACTTCAGCATTAGGGAGCACCAGGCGGTAAAAACGTTGACTCAGCAGGATCCCACCGTATAATTCGACGCAATCACAATGCGCCCTTAGCTCAGTTGGATAGAGCACCGGCCTTCTAAGCCGTAGGTCACAGGTTCGAATCCTGTAGGGCGTACCAATATTTTTCAATGAATTACAGTCAACTCCCCGTTTTCAATTTTCCCGAGTGGGACAGATTTGGGACATCCACCTTAAAAATTGCATCAATATGCCGGGCATGTTCAGTCAGGTGGTTAGGTGCCAGGTGCGCATACCTTTGTACCATTTCTATACTTTCCCATCCGCCCATTTCCTGCAGTGCCGAAAGCGGAACGCCAGCCTGAACTAACCAGCTCGCCCAAGTATGTCGCAAATCATGAAAGCGGAAGTTTTCAATGCCTGCACGCTTTAACGCCGCCCGCCAGGTAGTGTTAGAATCAACGCGCATCTTTCTGACAGAGGCTGTCGCCGTGCCGTCATTGCGCTTAGATGCCGTGGTGTTGTAGTCCCTCCGGTTTTTAGTACCACCGCCAATGAGGGTCACCGGCCAGTTTTTGCCTCGTATAGATAACAGGCGGTATATCACCCAGTGAGCTATGTGGGCATTCCTCGTTATATTCTGTGCACCAGTCCTCTGTTAGTATGCGGGCTTCTGACAGTGACAGAAAACAGTGAATGTTCAGACATTCACTCCGAAGAGTCCCGTTAAATAATTCAATAAACGGGTTATCTATCGATTTTTCGGGGCGGGAGAAGTCCATGGTAACACCAAGCTCGTGCGCCCATTTACCCAGACTTTTTGGATTAAACGCGCTGCCGTTATCCGTCTGAATAAGTACCGGTAAGCGCTTGTTCAACACCCGTAGCGCCTCCATTACGACGACCACATCTTCACCTTTCAGTGATTTCCATACATGTACGCCAGACACCCCCGACTAAAATTATCCACTACAGTCAGCGCCCGGAAATGCCTCCCATTAAGCAGACTATCCGACACGAAATCCATACTCCAGCACTGAGCAATGTGCGTCAGGGCCGGACGCTGCTGGCGACGTGCTACACTGAAATGCCTGCGAGGACGTTTTCTGCGAAGATTGAGACCTTGCAGACAATAAATACGATGTGTTTTCTTGTGGTTAACCCGCCAGACTTCCCGCCGCAACTGGGTATGAATACGCGGACAACCATATCGTATCGGGGTTTCCGCTATCCCCCGGATACGCTGGGTAATAGCCCGAACGTCACGCCGGTTTTACCTGTGGTAGACAGTTCTGCTCTGCATTAGCAAGCCGTATCCCCGGCGGAAACTGATAAGATATGCTTCCAGCAGTAAATGCAACGCCTAGCGTTTCTAAGCCGGCCTCAGAACTTTTGCTTCAATACCTTCTGTAGCATCTCGTTGTCCAGATTTTGGTCAGCCACCAGTTTCTTCAGCCACTGATTTTCATCCTCCAATTGCCGCAGAAGTCGGAGTTCCATCATGCCCTGACCGGCGAATTTCTTCTTCCAATTGCAAAAGGCGGCCTCAGAAACACACATCTTTCTGCAGACTTCCACGTCGCGGGTGCCAGTTTCTGCCTACTTTAGCGCAAGCGCTATGTATTCTTAGCTATAACGGATCTTTTTCATGACGATGGGTTTCTCGCTGTGATGAAAGAAAGACCAGAAACCTCAGTTTAGACAGTAACTATTTTCAGGGGTAAGGACAATTTTTTTGGTGGTCAACTCTAAAGATTATCTTAATGATTCCGATAATATTTTTGTCTTAACATAATTTTAATAGGGAATTAGAATGGCTGAAGCACTAAGCGAAGGTAAAATCATGCAAGCCCTCAACTGGGCTTACGATAAGGCACTGGATGGAAGCATACCTGGAACAGATTCGGCTTATGAAATGGCCGAGAGTTATCTCAAAGGCGATGACTTTTTAGCTGAAAAGGTCAACTCTCTCATTCGCTGGCAAAATACCAAATCAGCAACGACTGGTTTTGTCTCGGGCCTTGGCGGAATAATCACCCTTCCAGTAGCAATTCCAGCAAGCATCGCGACTGTGATTTATGTCCAGATACGCATGATAACAGCCATAGCTCTCATGGGCGGATATGATGTCAAAGATGATCGCGTAAAAACCCTCGTGTATAGCTGCCTTGCCGGGAACGCCGCAAAAGACATCCTCAAAAGTACTGGCATTATCATCGGTTCTAAAATGTCCACACAGTTAATCAAAAGTATTTCCAAGGAAACTATATTCGCAATCAACAAGCAAGTCGGTTTTAGATTATTAACAAAATTTGGTGAAAAAGGAGCTATCAACTTAGGAAAAATGATTCCCATCGTTGGCGGGATTATTGGTGGAGCCTTTGATGGTGTTTCTACTAACATTGTTGGCAATGTAGCTCGTAAAACATTTATTGAAAATAGTGCGTTAGAATAATAATGCTACTTACTATAACTGACAGTCAGCCTAACAGCATAAATGTCAGTTATAGAAAGTTAATTATTAAAATATAAAAATTAGCTTATTAGGTGACCACATATGAGGAGAGTGACTTTTATTTTTGTAGTAATTGATTTTTAAATATCACCTTCAAAAGGTTGGGTGATTTAATTATATGGATAATGCACGCCCTCTTTAGCTGATAATAATTACCATGCCGATTTGCTTTGTCAATATGTTATTTTTAAATTGGTGAGGGTTGCTTCGGCATTGATATGAGTGATTGTCATGTAAATTACAGTGATTTTTTGGAGAGCACTGTAAAATTATACTTTAGAATATGAGGCTAATATGGAATATAGAATAAATGAAATATCAAGTTATTTTCAAGGCGTGAAATCAACCGATTCTATGGAAGATGCTGATGGTTGGTTTTTTTCAAAAAAGGATAGCGAAGGTTACGTATCAGCTAGGTTAACTCTTAATGAGTATTTGAAAGGCGATGTTGATGGTGCTGGGATTATATTGATAAGTGCCCCTGGCGCTGTTGGTAAGTCAATGATGGCAAAGGAGTTATGCAATAAAACAGGATCTATATATCTTGATCTATCAGTGGCATCGACTATAGCTGGTAATTACGTTATTGGAGGTTTAGCAAACAAAAATATCCTTCAAGAATGGGACCAAGGTACAGTCGGTTTGGTTATAGACTCACTGGATGAAGCACGTTTGAGGGTAACTCAGACTTCATTCGAGGACTTCTTGAAAGATGTTAATAATGTATCAACTCGAAGTAATAAACCTATAATAATATTTGGGCGAGTTGGTATTATTGAAGAAACATGGCTTATTTTAAAAGAAAACCATGATTTAAATTGTCCTGTTTTCGATATTGAGTTTTTTGATGATTCAGAAGCTATAGAGTTTATTAACAAATCTTTAAATAAACTTGCTTTTGATAGTGAAGTTAGTGATGATTACAAACATCTATCTATCTCTCTCCGCGATCATAAATCAGTATATAACAGTTCAATTACTGAGGTGGTTCAAGCTTTAAAAGAAATATCGGGTAGTGAGTCAACAAGGTTTTTTGGATATGCCCCAGTCTTAGATGCTGTATCTAAAGTAATAGGAGCTATAAGAAACCCATCTAAAATTGCTGAAGAGATGAAAACCATCTTGAATGGCGAAATGTTGTTAAATATCTCTAGGGCAATTCTTACCAGAGAGCAAGGTAAGTTGACATCTCAACTATCAGAGAAATTTAATGATGTTAAAAGCGAGCTTTATACCATAGACGAACAGTTAGAGAGGTTGGCCTGCCGAATTTTTGGTATGAGCGCTATAGCTACGCCTCGTTGCTTAAGTAATGACCTGATTTCTATATATGATGATGCCATAGGTAACATGCTGCCTCAGCATCCATTTTTAGATGGAACAGGCAGGAAATCTGCGGGTTCTGTTTTTGAAGCATGCATTCTCTCACATGCTTTGTTAAGCGATGATGAAAACATTTGTATTGCTGCTAATAAATATTGTCTCTCAGGGAAGATTACGCCTAATCCGTTCTTGTTTGATTTTTTTGTTGAGGCAAGTCCTAAAGGTGGATGTTTAAAGATAAAGAGTTCTCAAATTGGTATTATTTATGATTCTGTTTTGTCGAAACTAAAAAATACAGATGATGCAACTTTGATCGTCAATGATGACGAAGATATGACGCTTAACATTGAGTTCGTTATTTCTGAAGGTGATGCATTCAAAGAAGTTGAGTTTTCTTCTGATGGTTGTGATGTTATATCACTCGGTAGCAAGGTTGGTGGCGTTTTTATCAATACTGATACATCCGATGTTAATTTCTCAGTCAGTGAACAATTAGAGCTGATATCTCCGATAAGTATTACTTGTGATGAGTTACGCATAAATAGCGACAAGATAATCATCAAGTCAGTCAAAAAAAATGAAGAGAATACGAGTGTTGTTTTCGATGCTAAGAATTTTGAATGTGACAAACCTATAGCCGTACCTCTAGTGAGGAACGGTGCTGAACTTCATGTTAATTGGCCATCTTCAGATGCATTCCCTTGGTCTGCATTTTCAAATAAACTCACTAGTAGTAGCTCTGATGAGCGTGTTGAAGATGCGTTGAGAGTTTTTCGTCGTATTGTTATGGCTTTCAGATCTCATAGTAAAGGACGTTTAGCCAGACTTCAGGATAAAGTTAACCATACTCGCATGTTGAGAGATGATGATGGACGAGCGCTTTTAGAAAAGTTAATAAAAGACGGTGTTATAAGTTCTGAAGGGCATATGTATTACCTTGATGCCAATATTTTGGGGAGCATTACTGATGCTGCATTCCGAGATGTTAATACAAAAAATTATTCTCAAAAAACAATTGAATATGTAACGAAAGCAATAAATTGATATTGAACGCAATGAATATGTTAGATTAATAAACAACCCCATTATAGGTGGGGTTGTTATACTTTCAATCTTACTTAATTTTTTAAGTATCCCATTTTTAGTTTTACACACTTTTTGATATTTCCGGTTTATCAGCCATGAGTCGTTATTTCAGGCTTTGCGCATGGCGATCTCCTCAAGGGATATAATCAGCATGTCGGAAGATCTTTAAAAGTGAATTACGCGGATTTCAGGGATGCTTACAAGATAGCCAGGAGAGGAAATCGACTAAGGTAGGAGGATAATCAGCGCAGTCACCATGCCGTTTTTCAGTGATGATATTTATTGCCGTTACGGCGAGATCATTTGTTGGAAATTCTTTTAAAAACTGATCAAGCTCACTGACCAGTGCATCATCAATACCGCCATAATATTCACTATCACACTGAGGAAGAAGTACGTTTTAAACGGTTGTTTTTGCGTTTTATGGCGAAAGAGTTGTTGGCCGAGAATGGCGCCAGGCCAGCCACCGACAACACCCAATATCAGCAAGGTGGACTCAGGGACCCTGCGCCAGGCTTTGCGGGCCGCCATTTTGTCCATGCCATAAACCATCAGCGTCAGCGCGCTGGCGAGCAGGGCCCACGTTATAAAGGGATGTAGAGAGAACGCACTGCCCGCAGCAGCCAGAATCAGAATAAAATAACAAAAGCGATTGAGGGTCATACCATTAGCCACTGCGGTACTCAGCCAGAAAAGAGGTGCACTATACCCGATTCAGGTCTTTGAGTCGTGGAAGATGACTGCCTGAAACAACGTGCACAGTTGGCTCGGTATGTTGATTAGTGAAGAGGCCCCCACCCGGTAGCGATCTAGGGGAAAAGTTCATGCAGCATCTCTTTCTGGCCCAACGTATAAATAAGAAAATCACTTTTCTTAACTTCCTTTTTTTTAATAAGTTGTTTTTTTACGCTTTTGAACTTTTCTGTATCGGAAAAGAAAAGAGCTGTTATATAATCGGAATCTATCAAATCTTTTTGTTCAGAAAGATGTACGACTTCGTCGTAACAGCTTTTATCCTTATTACCCAACCTTTCTTTTAACATGCACTGTGTAAGTAAATACGTACGAATTGGTTTTTTTTCATAGAGAGCCCTGAGGGAGTTAATTCCTTGCTTGTATTGTTTTTCGCCTATGAGACTGTTTGCATACATTAACAGGATGTCGGTGTTTTCTGGGTTTTCTCTACGGATTGAATCTATTTCAGCAAGAATTTTTTTACTCTGTTTAGTGTCAGCCATAACCAACTTTTCAACTAAACTTGCCACCTGAGCGGTAGGGGAGGTGGCAGCGTTGCTTTTAAAGGAAGTCTGTTCGGGGTAAGAATACGTGTAATTACACATGAAAAAAATGGCTATAACTGCAAAAGATAATAATATTTTTTTCATGTTAAATCTGCCTGAAGTTATTCAGGTAAATTTTTGATGTTGACTTCTTTGGGAAAGGCGCTATTGAACCTGTATATCCAGTAGCTAAAATATAACCGCTCTCAATCGTCAACATTGGCTGGATATACTTCTTGGCGGGTATTATAAATTCCGCACTTCCGATAAGTATTTCATCATGTGTGAGCGCAAAAGATTTATCTCTGGCATCTAAATTGTATTTTTTGTGGTCAATGTTATTTTCTACGATGCACCAGGGTTTAACCTGGCCTGAGCCATAAGCTCTGGCTGCATTACACAACATAGAAGCAGATATAAATAACTTTTTTCCTTCTTTTACATCATGTTCAGTCACATTCAAAAGCAAGGTTGAAGATGCATGTAAAGCACCCACCCCCTCAAGGGTTAAAAATCCTAAAGTTGAAAATCTAAATGATTTTGTTGCCATTGTATCCTCCATGATAAAACTAACATAATCCCTAACGATCATTCCCTGAACCGTTTGCCTCTGGTAAGGCAGATGTGACTTTGTCTAATTTAAGTTAAGTTGCTTATTTTGTAAACACGAAGTTGGCAAGGACACGTATTTTCCCTGCCAGGATTCAATGATTTTACGTTGCCCCTCCCTGTATCTTTTGTTGTTAATTATCGGCTGTTTTTCTTCCTCAGCTCACCGTGCCGACAATACGTAAATCCACTTCATCAGGCACTTCGTTATAGGAAAGCACATGCAGACCGGCAGCAAACAGGCGGCTGTAGCGGGCGATGAGTGGGCGCAGCTGTGGCGTCACCAACAGCACTGACGTCAGATTCTGTGCTTTCAACTGCTCCAGCACCACTGGCAGCGTCGATTGCAGCTGGGTGAGAATATTGGGGTCCACCGGGAAGCTGTCCAGACTCACTTTTCCGGCCTGTTGTGCCTGATTCAGTGAACCCAGCAGCAGGTTCTCCAGCTGGTTATCCAGCGTATAGGCGGAGAGCGGTTTACTGTCTGGCGCGATAGCCGCCACCATTGCCCGGCGCAGCGCAAAGCGCACGTCGGAGGCCAGCAGAATGGCATCTTTGGTGACCGCAGCGCTCTCAACCAGCGTTGTGGCAATGGTGGCGATGTCCTTCAGCGATACCTGATCCTGTAGCAGCAGGCGATACACCTTCAACTGCTGGCTGAAATTCAGCGCACTGTTCAGATCGTCTGCCAGTTTAGGGGCCACCCCAGCCAGGCGCAGGTTCAGCTGAGTAATATCGTCATAGTTAAACAGTTCGGGTAAATGTTCACGTGTCACCCGGTTAATATGCGTGGCGATGACACTGGCGCAGTCAACCACTTGATAGCCCAGGTTCAGCGCCTGGGGCTTCATGTCCGGGGTGATCCAGGTGACAGCCATACCGTACGCCGGATCGGTATCCAGAACCCCATCTATTTCACCGTACTGTTCAGCGCCGGGGATGGCCATTAGACGATCGGGATGCACTTCACCGACCGCCGTGCGGACGCCATTTACCTTAATGGCATACTGTGCAGGCTTCAGACGGAAATCTTCGCGGATAGAGATTTCCGGCAGGAGTACCCCACTGGTTTCCGAGACAACCTGGCGTACCCCACGCACGCGCTGGGTCAGTAAGTTGCCTTTCGCTTTATCGACCAGCGTGACCAGTTTATAACCGAGGTTCAGCCCCAGTGGTTCAATCATGGGAATGCTCTGCCAGCAGATATTAATACTGTCGCTGTCTTCCAGTGCGTTGCTTAATGCCGCCATATCTTGCTCATGTCTGGCGGGTTTCTCAACCTGTCGGCTTTGACGCCAGGCCGTAAACAGCAGTAACGCGGTAAAGACCAGGAAGACCAGATGTGGCATCCCTGGAACCACGGCCAGCACAAACATCACAAAGGCGGCGGTATAAAGGGTACCGGGTTTTGCCAGCAGCTGACGTTGAATGTCATCCGAAATACCCGCACTGTCATCGTCGCTGACGCGGGTGACGATAATGGCGGCGGCGGTCGCCAGCAGCAGGGAAGGGATCTGCGCCACCAGACCATCACCGATAGTGAGGAGAACGTACTGATCGAAGGCCTGTCCGGCATCCAGATTATATTTGAAGATACCGATCAGAATACCGCCGACCACGTTGATCAGCAGGATCATAATCCCGGCTATCGCATCGCCGCGTACAAACTTGGAGGCACCGTCCATGGCACCGTAGAAGTCGGCCTCACTGGCAACGTCTTTACGGCGTGCTCGCGCCTGTTCCTGCGTAATCAACCCGGCATTCATATCCGCATCGATCGCCATCTGCTTGCCGGGCAGGGCGTCCAGGGTGAAACGTGCCGAGACTTCGGAAATACGCTCCGCCCCCTTGGTCACCACCACGAAGTTGATCGTCAGTTCCGTATCGAAAGAGGAGCGAAGGGAAATTGTTGCCCATCTGAACGGTGTGTCTATTTTTGATGGGGGGACGTTCAGCCCGGTCAACGATCCCGCTTCTGGCGGAGGCCCTCTGCCACTCATCTCTTCTGTACCTGCTATGGCTGATGCAGAGAGAGAATTGGACGCGCAGACCCCCCCTCAGCCTGAGGCGCTGGAAACCGTCTTGTCGCGTTCGGATCAGGAGTTAAATGAACTTAGCGAGGCCATTGCACGCATCACCGCGGAATTAAACGCACAGGGAAATTTGTCGCTGGAAAAAGTGCCGCAGGGGCTGCGCATTTTGCTGCAGGATGATGAAGACCGGATGATGTTCCCGCGCGGTAGTGCAAAGATAACGCCTTTCTTTACTCGCTTGTTGAGTGAACTGGCACCGGTATTCAATCGTATTGATAACCAGGTGATCATCAACGGACACACGGATTCAGCGACCTATCCTGAGAGCGCGGGATATAACAACTGGAATCTGTCCGGTGACCGTGCACTGGCCGCCAGAAGTGTATTAGAAAAAGGTGGCCTTGAAATACAGCGGGTCATTCAGGTTAACGCGATGGCCGATCGCATGCTGCTGGTCCCTGACGATCCCCTGTCTGCACGCAATCGGCGCATTGAAATTATGGTTCTGACCCAGGCTGCTTCCGACACGTTATATCAATTTTACGGTCAGCATGGCGTAAAAGTGGTGAAGCCAATAGTTGATCGCCTGCATTAGTTTTCACATGCTTCTTCGATCCCCGCATGGGGTAATCGGGTGGTATTGTGCCCACTTTTTTGCTGACCTGGCATCGTTCCTGCCAGACATTGATTCAGACGCTGTCTGGCCCCTTGTTTGTCACGACAAACAAGGGGATCATTCATCATCCCGCATTTGACCTGAGTTCGCTAAATGTTAATCACCACCGATGCAGCAAGGACGTTTAATACGGACAGCCGTCTTGCCTGCACCCTGGCCGCCGTCGCCGGGGCGCTGAACACCGCCGCTTTTGAAAGTGTGGGTTTTTTTGCCGCCAATATGACAGGGAACATCTCTTCACTGTCCGATCACCTGGCGAAAATCAACTTCAGTGCAGGCATCTTCTTTCTGGCTATCGTATTCCTGTTTATCGCGGGATCCGTGTGCTCAACGCTGATCATTAATGCGGGCCGCAGGCGGGGCATCAGTACCATCTATGCGGTAAATATCTTTATTGAAGGCCTGGCTCTGATGGCGCTGGGGGCAGCAGAGATCGGACTGACGCTGGCCTCTCCGGGCGCGTTGCTGGTCCTCAGCCTGAGTTTCCTGATGGGGCTGCAGAATGCGGTGGTGACACGCATTTCCAACGCGCGTGTCAGAACAACGCATGTGTCGGGAACGGCAACGGATATCGGCATCGAGCTGGCGATGCTGTTTGATGTTCTGCGGCGTAAAGAGTCACCTCAGAATGCCCCTCTCTATATGGAACGCCTGCGTCTGCATTTTTATACGGTGATGGCATTTCTTATCGGCGGTGTGGCCGGTATCTGGCTGTTCCACTGGCTGGGGTATTTTTTCCTGATAGTTATCGGCATGGGGCTTCTCTTACTGGCGATGAACACGATGTTCAGCAAACGGCTGTCGCCGGCACAGGGCAGTTAACCTGCGCTGTGCCGTCAGACAACGGGCCGTCACACCCTGATCCTGGCGGCCCGTTTTGCAGGCGCTTATCAGCGAGCCAGACGCCACCGTGTTAATCCCTTTCCTGCCAGATAGGCCAGCGCACTGCACAGCAGATAATAGATGACGCCAACAAACAGAAAGATCTCTGCAGGGTAGATCTGCACCCGATTGTTAACCTGTCCGGCAACCGTTGTGAGTTCAGGGACGTTCACAATAAATGCCAGCGATGTGTCCTTCAGCAGCGAAATCAGTAACCCCAGGTATGAGGGCAGCAGATTTGGCCACGCCTGCGGCAGAAGAATCACGGTGAGGATTTTTATTTTACTGAAGCCTGACGCAACTCCTGCTTCTGTCTGCCCGGCGGGCAGAGATTCCAGCCCGGCCAGCGTTGAGTGCATGACCGCCGCTGAGGTAAACCATGCCAGCGCAATAATCACCGTCAGCGGGCCGGGGATTGAACCGCCAAACACCACCGGCAGCAGAAAGTAGAGCCAGAAAATAACAAAAATCAGCGGGATGCCTCGGATAAAGGAGGCCCAGAGAAACAGCGCTCTGCGCGTCCAGCCGCCGTAGCGCCAGGCCAGCGTAGCCATCAGCACACCCAGCAACAGCGCCAGAAAACCGGCAGAGACGGCCATAATTAACGTCAGTAATACGCCGCCCGGTTCACCTTCCGCCACTCTTCCCCACAGCATGTAGCCAGCATTATCGTGCAGTACTGAGTAGTCAAATTCCATCTTTTGAACGCTCCGACAGGGCGGGTTCCACCCGTTTTGGTTGATGGCGCGGCGGGCGTTTAGGGCCGATCACGGTTAACAGTCCACCCAAAATAAGGCCAAGTAACAGATACAGTGCGGTGCCCACCGCAAAGCCTTCAAAGGCGTGCGCGTTGTAGCTTTCAATACGGCTGACCTGATAGGTCAGTTCGGAAAAGCCAATACCGGTTGCCAGCGAGGAGAGCTTCATCAGGTTCAGATATTGCCCGGCGACAGGTTGCCAGGCATTGGTCAGCGCCTGGGGCAACAAAATGTCCCACAGCAGCGTCCAGCGGCTGAAGCCTTGTGAAATCGCTGCCTCGCGCTGGCCTTTTGGCACGGAGTTGAGCCCGGCCTGAACCTCTTCCACTAAAAATGCCGCCGTGAACAGCCCCAGCCCCCAGACAACGCAGAGAAACTCCGGCGTCAGCCAGCTGATATCGCCAGGAAACGTTGCCCAGGGATGAATATCCCCGATGTAAAAACGCCAGTTCTGCGGCAGCGCGCCCCAGGCGGCGAAATACCAGAACAACAGCTGTACCAGCAGCGGTGTATTACGAAACAGGGAAACAAATACCGACACCGCGCCCTGGGCGATCCGCGATGGGCTCAGACGCATGGCCAGCAGCAGCACCACCAACAGTGTGCTGAACAGGCTGGCAATCAGACTGACGTAAAAGGTGGTGAAAAAACCGGAGATAATCCATTGCAGAGGCTGCCCGGTCAGCACGCCTGCCCAGTCGGGCTGCCAGTTCACAGGCCCACCTGCGATTCAGGATGCAGTGGGAACAACACTTTCTGCAGAAAACGCTTGGCGCGCGGGTGGTTGGGACGGGTAAAGAAATCTTCCGGTTTGGCCTGCTCCAGAATTTCACCGCCGTCCATAAAGATCACCCGGTCAGCGATTTCGCGGGCAAAGCTCATTTCATGGGTCACCACAATCATCGTGATACCGCTGCGTGCCAGTTCGCGCATCACCAGCAGCACCTCTCCGATCATCTCCGGGTCAAGTGCCGAGGTCGGTTCATCAAACAGAATGATGTTCGGGTCAGTCGCCAGCGCCCGGGCAATCGCCACGCGCTGCTGCTGGCCGCCGGAGAGCTGCTCAGGATAATGCTGTGCTTTATCGGCCAGGCCGACGCGCGTCAGTAAGGCCAGCGCTTTTGCCCGTGCCTCCGTTTTCTTCCAGCCGTGTACTTTGATCAGCGCCAGGCTGACATTGTCCTGTGCGGTCAGATGGGCGTAGAGGTTGAACTGCTGAAACACAAAACCAATATGTGTTCTCAGTTGCTGAAGTGCTGCCCCTTTCAGTCCACGCGTTGGCTTACCGTCAATCAGGATCTCGCCATCGCTCACGGTTTCCAGCTGGTTAATCAGGCGGATCAGCGTTGACTTACCGGAACCTGACGGGCCACAAACGGCAACGACTTCACCGCTGGCCACGCTGAGATCGACCGTGGTGATCACCTGATGGTGACCAAACGACTTACTGACCTGGCGGAATTCGACGGCGGTACTTTGTCCCGGCGATGAATGTGAAAAAACCGCAGACGCCGCTGCGGTTGATACATTTTCTTGCTGCATGTGTGATACCTGGCTGATTATTTTGCTTCGATTTTGAATAACCGGGGTTGTGGCGATTTAGTTTGCGGGCCAAACCAGGTGTCGTAGATGCTCACCGCCTGACCGTTTTTCTCCAGGTTCAACAGTTCGTCATTGACCACTTTCAGCAGGCTGGCTTCGCCTTTTTTCACCCCTACGCCAATCTCTTCCTTGCTCAGTAACTCAGGCAGTACTTTGTATTTGGCTTTATCCGGTGCACCGTCCAGCAGGCCAGCGAGAATGGTGCTGTCCTGAGTAATTGCCTGCACGTTGCCATTACGCAGGGCAGACAGCGCCAGTGGGATATCGTCATACGACAGCACGCGTGACTGCGGGAAACGGTTATGCAGTTCCTGTTCGCCGGTGGTGCCTTTTACGGCACCAATGCGTGCCGTCGCGTAGCCATCCAGTTTATCCGGTGAACTGACGGGCACCAGGAACTGCTGTCCGGTGACAAAGTAAGGCACTGAGAAATCGATCACTTTTGCACGTTCAGGCGTGATAGTGATATCGGCCACAATCAGGTCCGCTTTACCTGACTGCAACAGGGGGATGCGGTTTGCCGGGTTGGTCGGTACCAGTTGCAGCTTCACGTCCAGGGTTTTTGCCAGAGCTTTCGCGAAGTCGACGTCATAACCGACGATTTCGTGGGTTTTGGCATCCACTGAACCAAACGGCGGATTGGCGTCAAAGGTGGCGACTTTCACCACGCCGGCTTTTTTGATATCCGCCAGCTGGTCAGCATGCACGGCAAAAGTGGTGATGCTGGTCAGTGCCAGCAGCAGTGCAGCAGAAAGGCGGGTTTTATGGAATGAGCGGTTGTTGCGTGTCGCCATAATCATAGTTTTTCCTTATGTATAGTCCGAAAGGGGGAATGACCCCGTTTTCCTGAAGGCAGGTGATAGTTATTATTTTCTTTTAGGATTGATAGCGTTACATAAAGGAAAAATGACGGCTACAAACAAAAAGGTCTATCACCTGCTAAATTATGCATAAGTAAAATATCTGTATTGCGTGGGTTGCTCCGGTGTTGGCAGGACGTTAGCGGCAGTGAGTGACTATTCAGGAGGTTTTTAATGTAGTTTAGAGGGCAGCAGAATAAACCTAACGGCAAAGGTGCCAGAAATGAACAGAAAAGTAATGTGGTGCCTGACGCTGGCGCTGCTCACCGGATGCACCGCCTCTGTAGGGCAGAACTTTGATGATACCCAGTTGGCAAAAATCCATCATGACGTGACCACAAAGCAGGAACTGATCACATGGTTTGGTCAGCCCTCTTCAGACACACCTTTCCCGCAGGGGCAGAGCATTCTGATGTGGACCTGGAGCCAGGCAAAAACCGGAACGACGACCGAAGGCAGAACGCTGACGATTCAGCTACAAAATGACAAGGTCAAAAACTATACGGTCAGTAAAACCTGAATGTGTTCATGGTTGCGTTGTTAACGGGCTGAGGCAAAGCGAAGAGGGGAAGAACTGGAGCGGCCAACGGGAATCGAACCCGTGTCATCAGCTTGGGAAGCTGAGGTAATACCATTATACGATGGCCGCAGAGCGGGAGGGATACTACCACAGGTCTGACAGGAAATGTTGAGTCATATCAAAGATAAATCGGTGGGATAATCATTCTTCAGCCGGAAGGTTGTTTTTTCCCGGAAAAAACGCTGTACGGGTCAATTGAAACTTGGGAGTGCTACGTTGGATTGATGTTGACCCTGAGATCGGATTCCGGGTTGGCTAGACGCAAACTCTGCAACAATTGATTAATTTGAGCAGCGGTAAAGGAATTAGTGTGGTAATGCGTCATTTCATAATGCATCAAAGCATCGAAATTATATGTATAAAGTCGCTGATGTAAGAATGTACACAGTTCTGGTCCCAGCACCTCTACCCGTTTGGAATAGATAGTACGCAGAATTTTAATCAAAGAACCTGACTCATTGGGGGTCTGGCTCAGTACCAATTCCAGGCGTCGTTCATGAAGATCGTCCAGGTAGTTTTCCGGGCTGATCACCTCTCTACTGTGGATGTCATAAAGAATGGCGTCCCATGTCATAAGTGTTGTTTTAAACAGACTGTGCGCGCCTTCAAGAGGAATAATATTTTCTTTAAAGGCCCAGGTATCTGACAGGCACCACACATCAAAATCCATATCGTGATAGTGAAAGCGTATACCTCCTAGCTTAGTACAGGTGAGGTTTTGGACATCGATGGTTGAAAGAACACGTAACAAGTCCTCGTGGTTACTGTCGACCACGATATCGATATCGGAAGTGAAACCTTTGTGACCAAAAAGCCCTATGTCGCGGATCATTCCACCGAAGATCCATGCACGATTGTGTTCGGCCAGCGTGTCAATCAACACTCTGGCCGCCTTTCCTTCATAACCGGAAAGGAAAAAATCGTCGATACGGCGTTTAAGATGCTGTTGGTTTTTGACGACTTTCATATTCATAGAGTGATTTTAACTCATCATGAAGATCCATCAAATAGCTGTCGGTCATCCCTGCAATAGCATCAGTCAGCAACTGTGCTTCTTTGTACAATCCTGGTAACGTATTGTTCGGATCTTCAAAGATTCGCCTGTAGTTTTCTGAAATGCGACCATAAGCGTAACGCCCAAATGGCGTCTCTGAGAGATGCGTAGGTTGGGGTGTGAAACCAGACTCACTTTTTGCCCGCTCTTTTTCCTCCTGAGTAGCCGCTCGGGTTTTATGTCCATGGATCCCCACCCATAGCATATCCATTAAGCCCTGAATATAGTTTGACCCTTTCAGCTCAAGTTCCAGAACAGAACGGTGGCGGTAGCCGCGAGTTTTATCGAATTCTTTTAATGCATCACAGAGCTCGGCACCGCGACTTATTCCCATTAAGTCCTTGATGTCGCATTCGTCACGGAGAAGTGACTGGTGATGATCATGGAAAGCATCGACAGCGGCATTGATCAGGGAGCTCGTTGCGTTAACCCGGAACATTTGCATGCTCATATCATTGAGTTCAGCAGGAGAAAGATCGCTTCCCTTTGTTTTCCATCCCTGATTTTTTTCCTCTGTTTTTTTAATAACGGACTTAATTTCCTCATCGTCACTTTTATCCCAACATTGCAGGAAATTAATCAGATCATGGTAGGAGGCCAGGCCTTTTTTCACTGTATCCTCTGCATCCAGAACGGAATAGGCAATATCATCACAGGCTTCCATAATATAGGTGAGCGGATGGCGTAGCCCTTCACTCAATCCGGTTCTTTCCCAGACTTCACTGACAACGTCAGATTCTGAATAGAAGAAACCTTGTTTTTTCCACGGTGTTTTTTTCCTGGTATAAGAAGATTGTGGATACTTAATTAAGGCCGCTAGCGTGGCGTAGGTCAGATTAAGCCCATACTGGTCGTTGAGAATTTGCAATTTGGTGACCAGACGAAACGTTTGTGAATTGCCATCAAACTTGAAGAAGTCATCATAGATTTGTGGGTTGTCCTCTTTCTTGACCAGATGTGTCAGATGTCGAGTAAACCAGGAACGCATTGCTGCTTCCCCCTGATGGCCATAGGGTGGATTACCCAAATCATGGGCTAGCCCAATGGCTGCAAGGAGAGCCGGGACATCACGTTCCACACAGATGTCCTCCAAGTGACCAAAAATTTCTTTTTTCAGGTCAAACGCCAGCCTTATCCCTATCCCTCGGGCAAAGTTAGCCACTTCATGTGAATGTGTTAAACGGGTACGAACACTGTCATTACGGTCCAGGGGGAAAACCTGTGTTTTATCTGCCAGCCGACGAGTTGGAGCAGAAAAAAGGAGGCGGTCGTAATCACGTTCAATTTCCTGACGTCCTTTGCTTAAAGATAAGGTGTCAGCTTGAGCATGAGATGGATTGCTTTTTTCTTTTTCTTTTTCTTTTTCTTTTTCTTTATCTTTACGGCGTGCAGTACAGAGAAGATTTTGCCATTTCATCATCACATCCTTGATGTTTATATGTAAGGTGAAACTATCAAATACAATGAAAGTGGTCTATTTTTTTTGGTGAGTGACGGTGGTAATTGTAATGATGCGCACATTTATATGTAACGGCGTTATGATATTTCACTATGGTGGCAGTGTGAGTGGTGTGTTATTTTATTACGAATGGAATATAATAAACAACAAAAACAAAAAAACCGACTTCATCTGTCGGCTAAATTTTGCAGATACTCAAGTATTATGCCATCAGGTTTACCTGGTTGCCGTCGTCGACATTTCTGTCTCTCCAGCAACCCCCCGACTTCAATTTCATCGGCAGGGCGGTAAAATACTTTAGCAAAAAACATGAGTATTGCTGTTCATGCCTCATCCCTTGAGGGCTAGAACCATACATACGTTGCCAGACAGTATGCCAGTGTCAGTGACAGCAGAATCAGCTCTGCAGGTTTAATCAGGTACATGACAGGTCCGTACAATTCAGGATGAGTGCTACTTACATCGGTCTCTTTCACTGAAACTTTAGGGATACCTGCCCGGAAATCGGCAAGTTCAGGCAATGTATAGGGTCTGCTAAAGCGACTGGCCACAGACCTGACGCTGTTTGCGGCGCCCTTTATCTTCGTACATGGCGGCATCCGCATCGCGCACGGCGCTGTCCGGGGTGCTGAGCGATGGGTCCACGTGAATGATGCCGATGCTGGCACCAGCATAGTCTATCCTTGTGCCCGAGAGATGATAGCGTCCGCTCAACAGTGCCGAAATACGGTTTTTGAATGTCGTCGCGGCTGCGGTCTGAGCATCTGAGGCATCAAGGGTGGCAATAATAAATTCGTCCCCCCCAAGGCGTCCCAGAACGTCATCCTCGTGCACCAACTCTTTCAAGCGCTCGCCGATGGCCTGCAAAAATTCATCACCGGTTTTGTGCCCGTAACGGTCATTAATCTGCTTGAATCCATCAAGATCGATAAAGGCCATCATCAGATGATGTGTATCGTTACGCGCGTGTGCAAACAGCTTTGGCAGGTTGGCAAACACTGCCCGTCGGTTTGGCAGGCCCGTGAGCTCATCGGTGTGGCTCACTGCCGTAAGCGCAGCGTTGGCTTCCTGCAGCTCTTCCAGCAGCTGTTCTTTACGAATGTACTGGGAAATCAGCTCGGCAAAGAGCTGAAGCACCTGTTCAGCGCGATCTGACAGTTCCCGAGACTCTGAGCTTGCTGCGCATAGCGTGCCATAAATCGCGCCGTCACCCAGCCACACCGGGGTACTGACGTAAGTGGTGATCCCCAGCGCTTTCGCGGCTTCGGAATCCCCCCAGACTGCCGGAACATCGCAGGTATAACTGCGGCCCTCGTCCAGAGCGCGTTTACACAGGGTATCTTCCCAGGGAACAGACAGCCCTTCAGGGATCTGCATTGCTTCGCTGTTGCGCGCATAAACGATGTGTTGCTTGATACCGTCTGCATCAATATGGGTCAGGTAGGTGGACTCCATATCCGTGACCAGCTCCAGCATCTCTAGCAGCTGGCGTACAAAACCTTCGAGCGTTTTTTCCGATCCAAGCGCCGTTGAAATGCGCTCAATCAAATTTTCCTTCATAGGTCAGTTTCCCGGACATGGTGTTGATATTCAAAAAGAGAAAGTGAGGCGTCAAAACAATGTTGTTCGTTATAATTTTTAGTTTTAGGAGCGTATATAAATGTGCTCCGGCCGCTCCGGCCTTGTGTCACTGAGTTTATCATCGGACTGAAAAGAAAAACATTGAGGGGAGAATGCAAATTGAGTAGTTGGGAATAATCTTATGGGTAAAAGGGCCGTCATCATCCGGCCCATCTGAGTTTATCGCAGGTTAACTAACGCCATATCTTGTGGCCCTTTAAACAGGTCGTTTTCCAGCGTGGTTTTCTCATCCTCGACCTGGAAGCGGGTGACCGACTGCTGCAAATTCACCACCTGCTGTTGCAGGGAGCTGGCTGCCGTTGCCACCTCAGAGACCAGTGAGGCATTCTGTTGTGTCACGCCGTCCATCTGATGAATGGCAATATTAATCTGCGAGATACCGCGCGTCTGCTCCCCGGAAGCCAGCATCACTTCATCCATGATGTCCACCACTTCTTTCACGTCGACCATCACTTCATTCATGGTGTTGCCTGCCGTTTTCACCAGCCCGACGCCCTGTTCAATACGGCTGAGAGAGTTATCGATCATCGAACCGATCTCTTTCGCCGCCGTTGCGCTACGCTGGGCCAGTACTCGTACTTCAGAGGCGACGACCGCAAAGCCGCGACCGGCTTCGCCTGCACGTGCCGCTTCTACTGCGGCGTTGAGCGCCAGCAGGTTGGTCTGGAATGCAATGCCATCAATCACGCCGACGATATCACCGATTTTGGCCGAACTGTGTTCGATGGCACTCATAGTCGACACGACATCAGAGACAACGCTGGCACCGCGTGAAGCCGAGGCTGAGGCTTTTTGCGCCAGTTCGTTTGCTTTGCGTGTGTTGTCCTCATTGTTTTTAACCGTCGCCATGATTTGTTCCATGCTCGACGCGGTTTCATCCAGCGAGGCGGCTTGCTGTTCGGTGCGGCTGGAAAGATCGATATTGCCGGAAGCAATCTCCTCTACGCCCGCGCCAATCGCATCGGTACCGTTACGCACGACAAGCACCATATTTTCCAGTCCGTCACGCATACGCTGAACGGCGGCAAACAGATGGGCGATCTCATTTTTTCCGCTGGCATCAATACGCGCACGTAAATCGCCTTCAGCAATGCGGTCAAACACGGTAACGGCATTGTTGAGTGGTTTCACTACCAGGTTGGTCATCACTGACCAGGCCAGTCCGGCCAGCAGCAGGGCACAGGCGATAGCGCAGTAGAGGATGAACTGCATAGTGCTCACCCGATCGCTGGAGTCTTCATACGCCACATCAATGCTTGAGAGCTTAAAGGCGACCAGCGCTTTTGAGGCTTTATCAAAGGCGGCATAGAGTGCCGTCGACTTCCCGGCGCGCTGGCGATAGTCGTCAAGATTACCCGCTTCCAGCGCGGAAAACGCCGGGTCAATAAAGGTTTTCATCAGGGTATCGCGTGCGGCAGCCATTTCTGTGGCAATCACCTGCTCTTCTTCTGATTGCGGATATTTCAGATAGTCCTGCCATTTCGCCCCGGCACTGTCTACTTTACCTCTGGCTCGTTCTAAGGCGACTTTGGCTTTCTCGGTGTCGCCATTGACCATCAGTGATTCATACAGACGCAAATCTAATCGTCCACGCAGCAGCAGCTCGGAACTTTCATTCAGTGCAACCAGCCCTGGCAGCACTTCGGTATCCACGCGGGCAAAGGATTTATTGCCAGACTGCACCGCAACTAATCCCAGAATACCGACAAAAAGTAATAATGCGGCTAATGAAAAAATCATCATGCTCAGTGCGGTACGGATCTTTATTTTACGAAACATAGCGTATTCCCTGTTGCCGGTTTGATAATGAGGAAAAAGAGTGGTGTCGGAAATAAAGGCATAATAAAAATAAAAGACCGGAGGCGACATGGGTCACTTCCGGTCAGGTACGGCTGTTAATTATTCGCGTGTTCCCTGGTGCTGGCTAAAAATGACTTCAGTTTCTCGTTATAAAATTTTGCCGACATCATGGTGCCATGCCCGCTGGTCTCTGCACTGGCCGGAATAAGCCACAGCTCGGCCTTTTTAATCTTGTTTAATTCGCGGCTCAGCGTGCCTGTTTCCACCGGATTACGTTCATCATCTGCCGAATTAATAATCAGCATGGGGGCGGTGATACGGTTTAATGCGGGTTGCGCATTATAATTCGCTGACGAACCCCAGATATAAATAAAATCGTTGGCGTCAGCGGTAAGCGGGGTAGCCAGGCGGTCGTCAACCAGCTTATCGGCCAGCGCACGCGTTGGTGCTTTATGCTGCCAGGCCAGTGTGCCGCCAGTGGTGGCAATACTGAACATAATGCTGGCTGTTTTCAGCGCAGGGGGCTGCTGACGGTAATTGCCCTCAGCCCAGGCGGGATCGCCCTTGATGGACTCAATTAACATACGGCGCATCATCCAGTTACGACCGGACAGCTCAGCAGGCTGCGAAGCCATGGGCACCAGGGCATCCATCATGCCAGGGTATTTTTCACCCCAAAGCCAGGTTTGCATACCCCCCATCGAATACCCCATGACCAGACGTAAATGGGAAATGCCCAGCCCTTCTTTGATTAAACGATATTGCGCGGTGACCATATCGTTATAATCGTAGTGCGGAAACGCCATACGCAAACCGTCGGACGGCTTGGATGATTTTCCGGACCCAATACTTTCCGGCATGATAATAAAATATTTGCTGATATCCAGTGCCTGGCCGGCACCAAATAATTCGCCGCCAAATCCCTCGGCTAATAGTGCTTTTATTGGCTGGTTAGTTCCGTGAAGTAATAATACAGCAGGTTTACTACTGTCACCCAGCGTGTAGTAATGAATGCGCAGGTCTTTCAGCTTCTCACCGCTGTTAAAGGTGAATTCCGGTGCAACCCAGTCGGCCTCTTTCGGTGATAACACCGTGCTGACTGCCTGTGTTAAAGGTGACAGGCTTAACAGAATAATGCCTGTTAATCCTGATACGATACGGTTAGCCATAAAACAACTCATCGGTAAGCAAGGAGTATTGGATGGCCGATGTTAATGTCAATTGAGATAAATCCCAATAAACATAAACATCATCAATGATAAAAACAGATTATGTTCTGATTGTTGCTGTTTACACGAGATGTTTTCCAGCTAATTTTTATTACGTTAACACATCGGATATTCCACTTTAGTCTTCCCTGAATATTTCTTTAGTCACGCTTTCATCTTACTGTCATTTCACTGTCACTAACTGCCGTGTGGAATAGCTTAGTGAAATATCTTCGTTCCTGCTGCGCGAAATTTCGGGTATCTCTGTCTGTCACCCGACAGGAGGATGGTATGTTTCAGGCAGCATCATTATTAACCGGGGCCGCAGCGCTGCCGGATGTGTGGCGTTCTGCCATTATCAGCAAGATTGGCCAGGCGAATGTGAAACTGATCCGCATGGGCGGAGAGGGGATACCGGATGAAGTGCATGAGCATTTTGCCGAGCTACTGGTGGTGATTGACGGGCAGATGGATCTGGCGATTGACGGGCAGATCGTGGCGCTGAAAAGCGGGGACTATTTTGTGATACCGCCGGGCAGCCCTCATCGGGTACTGCCCGGCAGCAGCGGCACATTACTGCTGGTCGATGCCGATGAGGCCTTACCAGGCGAGTAATTTTCCGCTGTAATCAATGTAGTGGTGCCCGCCTTTGCCACGCCAGGCGACCAGCTGATCGGCAATGCCACCCGCGCTTTGCGCCACCGTCAGTGGGGCATTTGTCCCTCCCATATCGGTTTGCACCCAGCCCGGGTGAACGCAGAGCAGCGTCTGGCCCTGGGCATCCGTCTTCGCCGACAACCCGCGTGCCAGCATATTTAACGCGCCTTTGCTGGCCGCATACAATGGATACGTTGCGTCAGGATTCTCATTCAGACTGGCGAGCTGCGAGGTCATCAGTGCCAGAATGCCGCTGCGGGGTTTGACCTGTGGTAGCAGCGCTTCAGCGCAGCGCAGCGGCGAGAAGGTGTTGGTCATAAACAGCGCCATCAGCTCTTCGTCGCGGGTACGCGACAGCGTTTGATGCTCCGGTCCATAGACGCCTGCGTTAATAAACACCACATCAAACTGCTGGCCAGCCAACTCCGCCACCAGCGCTTCTCTCTGATCCGCCAGGTTAATATCCAGCGTTAGCCAGTGGATGGACGCCGCACTGTCCGGCGTGTCCTTGCGCGTCGTTGCGGTAACCTGCCAGCCGCGATCGGCCAGAGTCGTTGCCAGCCCTAAACCGATGCCGCGCGAAGCGCCAATAATCAAAGCCTGTGGGGTTGTCATGAGAATGCCTTATGTCATGTCGGAAGCGTAGGGATCGTGCGGAAAAGCATAGCAAAAATTCAAGCTGTCAGGTGATTGCCTGTGCTAAGTGAGGCGGACAAGCGAATGCTCATCCACCTCTGACGGTCAGCTCAGGCCCGCCCACCACAGCCGCAGCTGCATGCCCCAGCCACTGGTATAACCGGTAGTGGTGCCCACCACCTTGCCTTTATCAATAATCACCAGCGTTGGGGTCACGCTGATATGCCAGTTGGCAGACAGTCTGCCTTCCGGGTCATTCACCAGCGGCAGGTGATACTGCTTTGCTTGTAAATAGCGCTGCACCTTGTCATTTTCACCGGAACGGAGCGCAATGCCGATAACGTTGCGGCCTTGCTGTGCCATATCAGCCACCGTTGGCGTGGTAAAGCGACAGACACCGCACCAGCTGGCCCAGAAATAGACCAGCAGCGGGCGCTGCTGGCTTAACGCCTTTAGCGTGACCTCATGCCCGTCGAGGGTAAGCAATGGCTGGTCAGCAAAGGCCAGCGGTGCCTTTGGCGCGCGCCAGCTGTCCATCACCCACATCCCCCCGGCCAGCAGCAGCGCCAGTACCAGTATCTCACGTGCCCAACGTTTCAGGCGGCTCATGGCGTTTGTGCCAGCTGCTGTTTCACCAGACGCTCCAGCTCTTCATACGACACGGCGCCAGGCAGCAGACGGTTACCTATCAGCGTGGCTGGCGTGCCTTCAATGCCCAGATGCTGTGCCAGCTTCAGGTTGGTATTCACCGTCTCCAGGCTCTGTTTATCCGGCTGCGTTATCGTCACGCCCAGCTTTTTCTCTGCGGCCTGAATACTGGCGTCATCATGGTTGCCCTTCTTTGCCATCAGACGCTGGTGCAGTGCCAGCCAGCGATCCGGCTGCTGTTGCCACAGCGTCAGTACTTCGCGCGCAGCGGTCATCGAGCTTTCGGCACGGTATGGCAGCGGTTTGATGATCACGGCAACGTCCGGGTACTGCTGCACAATTTTTTCCAGCAGCAGATCGAACTGTTTACAGTAAGGGCAGTTGTAGTCGGTAAACGATACCAGCGTCAGCTTCGCATTCTTTGCACCGAGGCGCGGCGATCCGGCATCGTCATACAGTGCCGCCTTGTTCTGTTCAATCACCTGGCCAGTCACATTGGCCTGCTGCGCCTGTGCCTGTTTATCGTAAGCATTGGCGGCTTCAGCCAGAATCTGTGGATTTTCCACCAGTGTTTCGCGGATCAGTTGCTTAATCCGTGCCTCCTGCTCCGGGGTAAACGGGGCCGCAGCCCACAGCGGTGTAGCAACCAGTAACAGGGCAATCAGAGATTTTTTCATTGTTCAATTCCTTTGGCATTATTCAGGGTTTTCAGCAGGGTGGCACGGTCAAGCAGCGGAGAAAGCACCACGCCCTGGGGAGCACCCGGTCCATAAATTTGATTAAACGGCACGGCCACGCTGCCGCGCTGTTGCAGGAAATGGGTGATCGTTTCAGACGGACGACTCCAGTCACCGCGCAGGGTCACCACATCATCTGCTAATAGCGCCTGCTGCACATCATCGCGCAGCAATACGTTGTATTTATTGGCTTTACAGGTCACGCACCAGTCGGCAGTGATATCAATAAACACCCGTTTTTTCGCGCCCAGAGCCTGGCGGATCGCCTGTTCTGTCAGCGGCTGCCAGGTAAGCCGATCCTGCATTCTGTGCTGATCTGATGTCGCGCTGAATGTACCCGCCAGCAACACGCCACCGGCCACCAGCAACAGCACTACCGTGACCAGTGCCGCCCGCCGGAGGCCGAACTGTTTCACCAGTGTGGCGAGCAATACCAGTACGATCGCGGTCGCAACAGCCAGTGTGGCGAGCAGGCCAATATGATTCACCAGCAGGCTGATCAACCAGAAACAGGAGGCCAGCATCAGCATTCCCAGGGCGATACGTACTCCATTCATCCAGCGCCCGGGGCGTGGCAGCTTCAGCGCCAGGGCGGGCCAGGCGGCAATCAGCAACCAGGGCAGGCTCATGCCGATGCCGAGGGCGGCAAACATCACCCACAGCAGTGGCAGCGGTGCCGCCAGGGCAAATGCCACCGCAGTACCGAGGAAGGGAGCTGAACACGGGGTGGCCAGCAGCGTGGCAAATGCACCCTGCCAGAAATGCTCGCCAGGACCACGGCCAGAGTACGTTGCCAGACGGGTATTCAGGCCTGATGGCAGGCGCAGATAGAGCAGGCCAAACAGGTTGGCGCTGAACAGCAGGGTCACCAGTACCATGAAGCCAATAAACCACGGATTCTGGAACTGAATACCCCAGCCCAGGGCGTGATTACCCAGACGAAGTACCGTCATCAGCAGCGCCAGCACCATAAACGAGGTGATAATTCCGGCACTGGAGGCGATAAACTGGAGTCGCACGTTGCGGCGGTCGCGCTGTGGCGTATTAACAATGCTGCCGAGTTTCATGCCCAACACCGGCAGTACGCAAGGCATCAGGTTGAGAATAAAGCCTCCCAGCAGTGCCGTCAGCAGCATCTGCCACAGCGGCAACACCGGGGAGCGCTGTCCCCATCCTTCATCAACCAACAGGGTAATCTGTTGCGCCAGGCCGTTATCCGCCAGTACCAGAGACAGGTTCTTTCCGGTGATATCGGGTGCGTTGTCACCCCATTCATCGCTGACCGGCACGCGGGCTATCAGCATTGAACCTCTGAGGGTAAAGCGTGGTTCGCCAAAGCTGGTACCCTCCAGCCCGTCAAGGAACAGCGCAGGCTGCTGCCAGCCGTCCTGACGTTCGGCAACAATCTGTAGCTCTCCCTGTTGATAACCCGCGACGAGGGTGTCAGCAAGGCCGCGTTCAATCGGTACGCTGCCCATCGCCTGGGCATAATCATGTTCAAACGACGCATCAACAGATGACGTCATATCAATAGTGAACGGATAGTCGGTGAGGATGCAGACGTTGCTACAGGTGGAGAGCGTCAGCGTTTCGACCAGACTTTTCGGGGCCGGGCCGGACAGTTCAATCGGCAGCGTAACGCGCTGATGATAACCCTGAGTGGTGATCCCCGCGACGTTAAAACGTTGCGGCAAAGGCCAGAACCAGTGTGCCTGGGTTACGGCATTCTGCCAGCGAATGGTCGGGGCAATCCCGCCTTCACCCGGCGATCGCCAGTAGGTTTTCCATCCATCCTGTAACTGAATATCCAGCAAGATGCGAGTGCGGTCGGCCTGTGAGGCATCGGCACGCAGGCGAACCTGAGCGTGACTGTTTTGGGGGTTTTGCAGCCAGCCACTGTCAGCGGCCTGCAATGCGGGCAGCCAGAATAGCAGCAGGAGAGCAAAGCTCCTGATAAGCGTAAACATGTTATTTCTCCGTAAATGATTAAAAGACACCGGTGGAACGGTGTGTCATTCGCGGAAATTACAGTTAATCAGATGGATACGGAGTAGCGGCGCACGACAGGGGCGTGCCGGAGGAAAAATCAATGGGAGAAGACAGCACAGTGCCAGTACTAACAGGAGAATGACCGTGGCAGGCAGGACGCTGTCGAACAGCAGCGGGGCAGCCAGCAGCAGCGTTTTGGCGCTGAGTTCACAAGGGGTTATCGACGCGTCATCTGCGTTGTCCGGGGCGGTATTGCTGAGGCTGAACGACGTGGTTGGAGGCATTTGCAGGGCGTGCAGGCTTGCCATGCGCTGTGCCATACAGACCAGTATGACCAGGCAGGCGAGCGCCAGAAAGCCCATTGCGATGCGTTGTCGTGTTGCCATTACCCGCCCCATTTGAAAAGAGCGACCATCTTAATCAAACGGTCGCGTTTAACAATGGTTACGCATGTAAACTTTTGTCTACCGGGGGATTACACCTTATTGAGCGTGCTCCAGACCAAACTCCCCTGATGGAAGGTGGCGGTGCGTGGTGAAATGCGCGCCACCGCTTCTGCCGAACAGGAGGCATCGACCAGCACAAAACTGGCCTCGTCCTGTTCCACGGGCCAGACGCGCTCGCCTTTATCATTTAGCGGCAGGCGGTTCCCGGTAGCAATTGCCAGCGCGCGCGACAGCGCCAGTTCACCCGGGCGCACATAGAGCTGAGCGTACAGGTTGGCTTTCTCCAGCATGTCGCCCAGGCCATAGGGCGACCAGTGGTCGATCACGCTATCGGTGCCGGTCATCACAAAAACACCGTTATCCTGAAGCTGTTTCAGCGGCATATGCAGCGTGCCAATCGGCACCGTTGAGGCGATGCTGATCTGCTGCGCGGCCAGACGCTGTGCGGTCTCTTCTACCTGCTGTGGTGTGAGGGTGGCCAGTGCAAATGCGTGGCTGATCGTGACTTTGCCCTTCAGCTGCGGCGTTTTTTCCACCCGGTCAATCATATAATTGATGGCGGCCACCCCGGCCGGGCTGGTTTCATGCAGATGGATATCCACGCCTTTGCCATAGTCGACGGCGATCTGAAACATCGTATCGAGGGATTTTTCCATATTGCCATCAACGCTGGTGGGATCCAACCCGCCGACGTAGTGCGCTCCGGCCTGCATCGCTTCGCGCATCAGTGGTTCAGATTTTGACAGCAGCAACCCGTGCTGGGGGAAGGCGACGATCTCGCAGGTAAAACCGGATCGACGGCGTTCCAGTACCGCCATCAGGTTTTCCAGATTTTTCAGTCCGGAAACCGGCTCGATATTGCAGTGACTCCGCGCCACGCTGGAACCTTTTGATTGCAGCAGGTCGATCAGTTTACCCGCCCGCTCCTGTGTGTGGGGCGCCAGCTCTGGCAGCAGGCGATGCTCCAGTGCAATCATCTGTTTAATGGTGGTCCCTGCCGGGCGTGACTGCATGCGCCACGGGCCACCATAGAAGGTCTTATCCAGATGGATATGCATATCGCGCATGGCGGGCAGCAGCAGTTTTCCTCCGGCATCAACCCGCGTCAGGCTGGCATCCGGGCGTACCGCGTTAGCACGTACAGCAACGATCTTGCCGTTATTGATTTCCAGGCAGTGCAACGCGGTGCGGGTGGCGACCACTTCCCCCTCCTGGTAGTGAAATCCGGTTTCCAGCAGGACGTTATCTAGATAGTAGTGGCGTGCACCGACGGTGGTCATGGGCGTTTCCTGTTGGGCGAGGGCTGACGATCCGGCGGCAATGGCAAGCGGGGTGCCTGCACCCAGGATGGCGCAGGCACCGAGCATTTTACTGCCGTGGCTGAGAAAGGTACGACGCTGCTGATCGGGCTTATTCATCACGGGCTCCTGCATGGATTAACTGTATAGCAATGGCGTCATAACCCAGTGAACGCGCCAGTTGCAGAGGGGTTTTACCGTACTTATCCGTCAGGTGCGGGCTGGCACCGTTATCCAGTAATAGCTGAACGATCTCCTGCTGCTTTGCGCCACCGTCATTCAGCAGGATGGCTTCGAGCAGCGGTGTCCAGCCGAGGAAATTAGTGTGGTTGACGTTGATGGTGGTGCGGGACAGTAACTCGCGCACGATCTCAACATGGCCTTTTTCGCTGGCGGGCGTCAGGCCAATGCCGCCAAAGCGTGTCACCCGGGTGAGGTCGGGTGCCGCGGGCAGCAGCAGGCGCAGCAGAGTGAGATCGTTATTCAGGCAGGCGAGCAAAAACGGATTCAAACAGGTATCGTCCTGCTGATTAATATCGGCGCCCGCCTCGATCAGCCAGGCGACACAGGCATAGTGCTGGTGCTGTGCCCCCAGCGTGATGGCGCTGGTGCGCTGCGCGGTGGTGACGTTGAGATCCACGCCCTGATCCCGACACTGCTGCAAGATATCCTGCTCGCCCTGTTGGGCAGCACGGAGGAAGCGTGCCTGTAGTGTGTCGTTGGAGGTGGAAAAGTCAGGATGTGCAAATGACATACAGGTTCCCGGATAAGCAAGTGATGGTCCAGGAAACGACAATAGCAGCCAGTGAAAGACGGTGATATCCGTGTAAAAATAATTCACCTGAAAGGCCTTTCTTGTTGAATAATAATCAATGAAACCGGAACACGAGGGAATGTGCGATGAACTCCATTTTTAGTGAAGAGAATTTGCAGGTGTTTGTCACCGTGGTGCAGTGTGCCAGCTTCAGTAAGGCGGCGATTGAGCTGGGGGTCACCACTTCAGCGGTCAGCTACACCATTAAACGCATTGAAACCGGGCTGGGTGTTCCGCTGTTTGTGCGCCATCCCCGCCGGATTGAACTGACGGAGTCCGGCGACTACTTTTATCGTAAGGCGCTGACGCTACTTAACGATTTCGGTGCCATTCAATACGGTGTCGATGCTATCGCCCAGGGCGTAGAGGCCAGGGTGCGTATTTGCATCAACCATCTGTTGTATACCCCGCATCACACTGCCCGGCTGCTACAGCTGCTGAAAAAGCAGTTCCCCACCTGTCAGGTGACGGTCACTCAGGAAGTGTATAACGGCGTCTGGGATGCGTTTATCCATCACCAGGCAACGCTGGCGTTGGGGGCACCGGATGTGCCGCTGGACAGGGATGGCATTGACTGTCTTGATATCGGCTATGTGCACTGGCAGTTTGCGATCGCGCCCCATCATCCGCTGGCCGCATTGCCTCAGCCCATCAGTGAAGGTCAGATGCGGCGCTATACCAATATTATGGTGGCCGACACGGCACAGATGCTGAACCAGCGTGTTGGCTGGCTGCTGCACGGGCAGGAGGCGGTTCTGGTGCCTGATTTCAACACCAAATGTCAGTGTCAGATTCTGGGGGAGGGCATTGGCTTTCTGCCGGACTATATTGTGCGCGACGCCGGGGAGAAGCTGGTAACGCGTGAGGTGATGAACCCCCGCCAGGATTCACGGCTGCTGTTGGCTATCCGCCAGCCCGCCAGCGGACAGGTCGCATTGTGGATAAAACAGCAGTTTGCCCCAGATGGCGTGCTGAGTGAGCTCTATCAGGATTTACTGCATCGCGAAGATAAAACAGACGGAATGTAAAAACTGTGTTAACGTCTTGCCCGTACCAATAAAAATTTCTCTTAAAATAAAAATATGTAGGTCTATTATCCAAAATATTAAATATCAGTGTCCGTCTTGTCACGGATGTCAGTACCGCTTCTCGCCTTTCAGTATCACCGCAAAAAATCCCCATGGTGCCAACTGTATTTTCTGTAAATCCCAGATGGTTTGTCTGCCTGCCACTGCGATACAGAACTAAACCCGTCGAGCGTTTTCCCCTGGCCTGTTGTTGATGTTAACCTTAGCGGCTTATCACTGTTAAATGTCGACATCTCAGGGCCGTATGATGACTACCTCAACCGCAAAACTTCTCTCTCTCTGTAGTGACAGCCTGGCTGCCGCCCCACAGGACATGCACTTCAGCGCCACGGTTAATCCCGCGCTGCTCGAAGAACTGCGTCAACTGCTGGCGATTAAAAACGGCTGCTATGGTTTTGTTTCTGCGCTGCATATCTTTCCCTGGCAGGCAACGGAGAGTGAACCTGGCCTGCAACAGTGGAACCAGCCTGATCTGTGGATTTCGGCGTTTCAGGATATGGCGCTGGATGCGCTGTTCTTTGCTGAAGATATCTTTGGCGTGCAGTTTTGTCTGCGGCAGGACGGGGTGTTCAGCTTTGAGCCGGAAACCGGCGAATTCACCTGGCTGGCGGCAAGTCTGGAGCACTGGAGTGCCCTGATTCTGGAAGAGTACTCAGTGTTAACGGGTTATCCGCTGGCGCTGGACTGGCAGGATCAGCACGGGGCATTACCGGCGGGTTATCGCCTGGTGCCGAAAACACCGTTTATTGTTGGCGGTGAGTTCGTGCCGGATAACCTCCAGGCGGTACGTAGTGAAGATGCCATGCGTACCCGCGCGCAGTTTGCCGTGCAGATCAGGGATCTTCCTGAAGGCACGCGCATTGCCGTCAGCCCGTCAGATCCGGAAAGCTGATCTCAGCTTCCCGGCATTGCCGCGCCGGAGGCGATAAACCACACCAGAAACGCCATCGCAGCAACAAAAATCAGGCCAGGGGCAATTGCTCTTTTATTCACGGCATAACACCTTTCACAATGGGATCGGGGGAAAGCCGGGAGCCAGGCTTTCGGGCGGCGCTGAGTGTAACATAGTCAGCCCGCCCTCAGGCATGTTGTTCAGCCCTGTTTCACTGTGCGGTTTTGTGGCAAAATGATAGCGCAAACATTTTAGTTATCGGATGCCAGATGGAAAATCCTGACCCTGCCACGGTAAAAACCCCTACGCTTGAGGATGTTGCCCGTGTCGCGGGATTATCTCCGATGACCGTCAGCCGTGCCATTAACAAACCGCAGGTGGTACGGCCTGCCACCGTTGCCAGGGTGATGGAAGCGATTCAGATCACCGGCTATATCCCCAATATGCTGGCAGGGGGGCTGGCGTCCAAACGTAGCCGCCTGATTGCCGTAGTGATTCCGCAAATTAACAACAGTATGTTTGTCGATACCGTACAGGCGATCAGCGATCGTCTGGCCTTGCGTGGCTACCATATGCTGCTGTGTGTCACCGGATACTCTCCGGACAGCGAAGCGTCTATTGTTGCCACCATCCTTTCGCGCCGCCCCGACGGCATGATACTGACCGGCATTCATCACAGTCCTGAACTGCGCAAAACCATTCTCAATATTGGCCTGCCGGTGGTGGAAATCTGGGATCTCACGCCAACGCCGCTGGACATGCTGGTCGGGTTTTCTCATGAAAAAGTCGGCACCCAACTGGGTCACTACTGTCTGCAACAGGGCTACCTGAGCCTGGGTCTGGTGTGGGCCGGCGATCGTCGCGCCCGGCAGCGGCGTAAAGGGCTATCCGATGTGATGCAGGGGCTGCCAGGAAGCCGTATTCGCGGGGTCAATGCCCCGGTGCCAACGTCGCTCGGTGCCGGTCGACAGGGTTTGCATCAGTTACTTGCTCAGGGGGATAAGTTCGATGCGATTATCTGCAGTTCTGACACCTTAGCGCAGGGCGTGATCATGGAGGCTGAAGCACGTGGGCTGAGTGTAGCGGATCAGCTTGCTGTTATCGGCTTTGGCAATTTAGCGTTCGCCGCGGCCAACCGGCCCGCGATCACGACAGTAGCTATCGACAGGGTAAAAATGGGTGAAGATGCCGCGATGCTGCTGGCTAATAAAATAGAAGGCGTCATGCCCGCAGAGGCGGTGGTCGATTTAGGGTTCACCATGGTGGTTCGTGACTCCGGTTAACGTCTGGCAGGCAGTGTTACGCTGGAATGAAACAATCATTATATGACTTTATTTTGTGTGGGTATTATTTCCCAATGTAATCAAATAAGCGCCGTTTTACGGCTTTTTTTCTTTTACTATCCCTGAATTTCCGATAAATCCCCGGCTTTAATCCCTTCTCTTCATAATGGCATTGTTATGAAATGTTAGAAGAAACACTTCATCTTAAGTTTAAATATCACCACTTCAATTGTTACATTTTGACACTTTTGTATCGTTAACATTGCGGCAATGTAAACAGATAAAAACAGTTCTTTAACCTTAATGACACGTGCTCCATCGGTGTCTTTTTCTGAGTGTGTGAGAGTCGTCAAAATGCTCCTTCAAAAAGAAACTACCCGCCGTAAGTTTTTACTCGGGTCGCTGTTGGCATTGCCGTTAGGTGAGATGGTCTTTAAAGGCCTGACCGCCGCACAGGCAGCCGAGATGGCAGCGCCGGAACTGGCAGATTATCAGCCAATCTTTTTCAGTCAGGATGAATGGCAGTTTATTCTTGCCGCCTGTGACAGTTTGATCCCCGCCGGAGGCAAAGGCAAAGCGCCGGGCGCGCTGGAAACCAATGTACCGATCTTTATCGATCAGCAGATGCATGGCGATCTCGGTGATGAGATCTATATGAAAGGGCCGTTTGATACCAAAGCGCCTGCCACCATGGGTTACCAGATCCCGTTCCGCCCGCAGCAGATCTATAAAACCGGTATCAAACTGGCTAACCAGTGGTGCCAGCAGACCCACCAGAAACCCTTCCATCAGTTGTCATCGCAGGATAAAGACAGCGTTCTGACCCAACTGCAAAAAAACGATATCCACTTCGCTGAACTGGGCGAGGCCGACCTGAAAGCCTCTCAGTTCTTCAGCGGGCTGCTGTCCGATGCCAAACACGGCTATCTCTCCGATCCAATGTACGGCGGCAATAAAGGGATGAAAGCGTGGATTGCTATCGGCTTCCCGGGCGCCCGTGCCAGTTATCTGGAATGGGTGAAGCAGCACAACATTCCCTATCCACTTGGCCCGGTCAGCATCAAGGGCGAACGCGCCTGAGTTCACTGAGACTTTTTTCGTATTTTTGTAAATGACACCCAAAATATTTCGTGTTGCAGGAAGGCGGCAATTGAATGAATCCCTGGGAGCTTACTGAAGTAAGTGACCAGGGTGAATGAAGGCAGCCAACGCATCTGCGGCGCGAAAAATGAAGGGTTGAAAGGGTTGAATATGTCACAAATTAATAAAGAAGAAGTCGACGTTGTCGTTGTCGGCCTGGGATGGGCTGGCTCGCTGATGAGCATTGAGCTGGCGATGGCCGGACTGAAAGTGCGGGCGCTGGAGCGCGGAGCCGATCGCGGTTACGAAGAGTTTGCCTACCCCAAGCCAGCCGATGAATATGCCTACGCCGTGCGTAACAAAGTGATGGCCACGCCAGCAGAAGCGGCGGTGACGGTGCGTTACAACATGAGCCAGACCGCGCTGCCAACGCGCAAATGGGGCGCTTTTTGCCCGGGTAACGGCGTGGGCGGTTCGGGTTTGCACTGGACGGCGGTATTGATCCGTCCGACACCGACCGATCTTAAACTGAAAACCTATGCTGACCAGGCCTACGGACCGGGCGTGTTGCAGGACGATATGCGCATTATGGACTTCCCGTTCAGTTGGGAAGAGATCGAACCCTATTACGAGAAGTTTGAGATGATCTGCGGCCAGTCCGGTTTAACCGGCAACCTGCGCGGGCAGATCCTCGAAGGGGGCGATCCGTTCGAAGGCCCGCGTGCTAATCCGTTCCCGCTGCCGCCGCTGGATGACACGCTGAACAACACAATGTTTGTTAAGGCGGCGAAGAAGCTGGGATATCACCCGTTCCCCAACCCGTCAGCCTGTGTTTCACGTGCCTGGACAAACCCGTACGGTAACCAGATTGCGCCGTGTAATTACTGCGGCTATTGCAGTAAATACCCGTGCCTGAACTACTCTAAGGCCTCACCGCAGACGGCGGTGATGGATGCACTGAAGCGCATGGATAACTTCTCCTACGAAGTCCATGCCAACGTGATGAAAGTGGTGCTGCATGATGATAAGAAAACCGCGAAAGGGGTGATCTACATCGATAAAGACGGCAATGAATGCTTCCAGCCTGCAAAGATTGTAGTGCTGAGCAGCTTCCAGTTTTGCAATGTCCGCCTGATGCTGCTCTCCGGCATCGGCCAGCCTTATAACCCGCTGACGGAAGAAGGCGTGGTTGGACGTAACTACGCTTTCCTCAGTAACGGCGGTGCCACGCTGTTCTTCAAAGATAAAAACTTCAATCCGTTCGCTACGGCGGGAGCCACAGGGCAGATGTTTAACGACATCTCACCGGGCAACTTTGATGGCCCGGGGCTGGGGTTCATCGGCGGAGCCAAGATCCACAGTTCACAGGCCACCGGTACGCCGATCAGTACCGCACTGCCAAAAGGGACACCGGCCTGGGGCGCAGGCTGGAAAGAAGGGATGGAAGAGTGGTACGGCCACTCGATGAAGATCAGCATCACCACCACCTGCATGTCGTATCGCGATATCTACCTCGATCTCGACCCGAACTACACCGATGACTATGGCTATCCGCTGCTGCGTATGACGTTCGACTGGAAACAGAACGAGCTGAAATTACAGCAGCACCTGAAAGGCATCGTCAGCAACATTACTAAAGAGCTTAACCCGGACAGTTACAGCGAAAGCTTCCTGCCGATGGATGCCCACTTTGACCTGACCAAATACGTCTCCACCCATAACGTTGGTGGCGCGGTGATGGGCGATAACCCGAAAACCTCGGCGCTGAACAAGTACCTGCAGAGCTGGGATGTGCATAACGTCTTTGTGCCGGGCGGCAATGCTTTCCCGCAGAACTTCCAGGCGAATCCGACCGATACCATCGGGGCGATCACGCTGATGGCGGCGCAGGCGATCAAAGAGATTTACCTGAAAAACCCCGGCCCGATGGTGCAGGCATAAGGAGATGACGATGATCAATTTCAAACGTTTACTGCTTGCGAATGCCGTCCTGCTGGCAGGCACTTTTGCTTCGATGGCCCAGGCCGATGATAGTCTGGTGAAACAGGGCGAGTATATTTCCCGGCTTGGCGACTGCGGTGCCTGCCACACTATTCCGGGTAAACCGGCGTTCTCCGGTGGGCTGGCGATTGAGTCGAACCTCGGGACGATTTACTCCACCAATATTACCCCGGATAAAGCGCACGGCATCGGCAACTACAGTGAGCAGCAGTTCTCGGATGCCGTGCGTAAAGGCGTGTTGCCTGACGGGACGCGTCTCTATCCGGCGATGCCTTATCCGGCTTACGCAAAAATCACCGACGCGGATATGCATGCGCTGTACACGTACTTTATGCAGGGAGTGAAAGCGAGTGACGAGCAGCCGCCAGAAACCGATCTCAGCTTCCCGTTCAGCCAGCGCTGGGGCATGCGTTTCTGGAACTGGGCTTTTGCCAGCGATAAGCCCTTCCAGCCGATTGGCGGCGCAACAGCAGAAGTGAATCGTGGTGCGTATCTGGTCGAAAGCCTCGGCCACTGCGGCAGCTGCCATACGCCGCGTGGGTTGGCGATGAATGAGAAAGCGCTCGACAGCAGCGACAGTACATTCCTCTCCGGCGGTAGCCTGAACGGCTGGGAAGTGCCTTCTCTGCGCGGTCTGCCGCGCTGGAGCGAGCAGGAAACCGTCGAATATCTGGCGACCGGGCGTAACGATAAAGCAGCGGTAGGCGGTGAGATGACCTCGGTGATCGAGCACAGCACGTCGTGGATGACCGAAGCGGATCTGAAAGCCATCAGCGCCTATCTGAAGTTTATTGGCGGTAATCCGGCAGCACCCGCGGCGGCAAGTACGACAGTCAGTGCTACGGAAGCGAAACTGACCGCGGCGAAGAACCTCACCCCAGGTGAGCGTCTCTATCTGGATAACTGTGGTGCCTGCCACTTTGTCACCGGTAAGGGCGCACCACGTATCTTCCCTGAGCTGGATCAGGCGACTATCGTCAATGCTGGCGACCCGACCGGGCTGATCCACACCATCCTGGCCGGGGCACAGCAGCCCTCTACGGCAAAAGCCCCCTCCACGCTGGTAATGCCAGGCTTTGCCGGCCGCCTGAGCGATGATGAGGTGGCGCAACTGGCGACCTTTATTCGTCAGGGCTGGAGCAATAAGGCGGAGGCGGTGAGCGCGGGTCAAGTCAAAGAGGTCAGGGAGAGTCTGAAAAAATAGCGTGACGTAAGCGCTTCAACATCCCCTTTATTCTCTTGCCTGACAGGCCGACCTTCAGTGATGGTCGGCCTGTGATCGTGATCTGCCCCCTCGAACAAAATCCTTGCACCCCCTCCACGAACATTGCACGATAAAGCGAAATAACAATCATTATCACCAGTAACTTACCCTCACTTATCCCCGGATAACGGGCGGTCACGCACAGGAACGACAATGACAACGCTCAACAATAGCCTCATCCCCGACTGGCAGCGGGCAGGAGAAGCTGCCGCGGCGCAGTTGCCTGACAGCCAGCGGCGTGCGTCGCTGGCTGCTTTTCTCGCCGAAAGTGAAAGTCTGGCACCGCTACTGATGTTACAAACCCTGCAACGCCTGGGATTTTGTGATGCAGGAAGCTGGCACATTGCATCACGCAGCCAGCAGCTGCGGATTGCGGATTGCTACAGCGAACTGCTCCAACACTGGCATCAGGTGCTGGAAGAGGAGGGGATGCTGGAATGTGAGGATGAGCGCTGGTCGCTGGCAGACTGCGCTCCTGCTGAGATGCGGCTGGAACAGGGAATTGATGACGCCCGGCATCGCCTGCGTCAGTTGATGGCCTGGCTTGACGATGCTGAACCGCTGGCCGAGGCGTTGTTCAGCCAGCATGAATGCATCGATGACTGGCTGCGCACGCCTTCTCTGGCTTTGCAGCCAGCCAGCCTGACAGGCCTGCATCAGTTACATCACCATGCGGGGATTATTGATGATTACTTTACCGGGATCATCGCCAGCGTGCTGCCCTGCCTGCTGGATGCGTGCGATACACCCCGCTTATTGACGCTGGGTGCGTGCGCTGCCATTGACGATCTCGCTGGTGCAGTATGGATAGCGGCTGAACCCGGGCAGTCCCTCAACAGCCAATTGCCACAGGATGCCCGGCATGATGCCATCCTTGCCAGCGATCTGCTGGTGCAGCCTGACGCCGCCCGTCGCCTGTCGGAACTGCATACCTGGCTGAAAGCGAATGCGACGTTAATTCTGGTGGAAAATACCGGTGAGCATCTGCTGCATCGTGTCACGCCTGCGGCCGTGCAGGCGCTGGCGTATGGGCAACCCGCTTTCCGCGGGGGGAGCGGTGCGGAAGCGCACTGTCATCAGGTGCTGCAACAGTCTGGATTTGAATTACTTCAGGTGTGGCCGCAGGCGGCGTCACCCATGGCATTCTGCGGACAGCGCCTGCTGGTGGCGCGCCGCTGTGCCGTCGTTCCCGGTGAAAGCGTCTATACTGGTAGCTGATGTTAAATAACCGGAGGATAACAATGACCATTCATAAGAAAGGACAGGCGCACTGGGAAGGCAATATCAAGCAGGGGAAAGGCACCGTCTCAACCGAAAGTGGGGCGTTAAGCCAACAGCCTTATGGTTTCAATACACGCTTTGAAGGTAAAGCGGGGACCAACCCCGAAGAGCTGATTGGGGCCGCACATGCTGCCTGTTTCTCCATGGCGCTATCGCTGATGCTGGGCGATGCGGGCCACACACCTGAAAGCATTGATACCACCGCTGATGTCTCCCTGGACAAAGTGGAGGGCGGTTTTGCCATCACCAAAGTGGCCCTGCAAAGTAAGGTGAAGCTTCCCGGTATTGAGAAAGCGGCTTTTGATACGATTATTCAGCAGGCAAAAGCGGGTTGCCCGGTGTCAAAACTACTCAGTGCTGAGATTACCCTCGACTATCAGCTGGAAAATTAAGTCTGAACCCGAGGTTCTCACCGCGTGAAGGTAAGGAATCTGTTAAGGCTGTGAAAAAAACACGCTAATTAGCCCCGTTTAGGAGTTCGTGAGATAGGGAAGTGTTGTGGTATCCCCGATATTGATGTTGCGGCAGTTCGCAGGTCGTGAGCAACTGAGGATATCAAGATGAAAAAAACAACACTGACTTTGATGATTAGTCTTTTCACAGCAAGCAGCCTTTTCTCCACCCTGTCCCATGCAGAGGGGCCGGGCAACGGCCCTGATCAACAGTGGCATCAGGATCGCGGGCGCGACAACCGCGGAGACGACCGTCGTGGTGGCGGCGATCATGATAACTATCGCGGCCATGACGATCGGGGTCATGGCGATCGTGGCCGGGGTGGCCCTGATGAGCGTGACCATTTTGCCTGGAACGGCCATGATTTCCGTCGTGGTCATCCTGCTCCCGAGCGCTTTCGCGGGGATGATTACCGCGTTGATGACTGGCACCATCGTGGCCTGTATGAACCGCCACGCGGCGAACACTGGGCCTATGTTGACGGTAATTATGTGCTGATTGCAGCAGCCACCGGGGTGATCACCTCGATCATTCTCGGCAACGTATTAGGCCATCGTTAATCTACCGCTGTCGGTGGCACCCGCCACCGACAATTAACCTTCCCCCCTCTTATCCTGATTGCTTACTTTAAACCGTAAATTATTCATTTAATTCGTGTTTATATTTTTCTCGTTGCATGGCGTTACATTCCATTTTCCCGGCGCAGGCCGCAAAATATCCCCTCATCTGGCTTGCTATCGCTCCCTGACTTCACTTATTATTGGCCCTGTTAGTATGAAAAACATTCATATCAGGGAGAAAAAGAATGGATACTCGTGTAGGAAAACTGGAAGGACATGTCGGTAATTTACAGAAGGATGTTGGCTTGCTACAGCAAGATGTTGGTCTGTTAAAGCACGATGTCAGCCGTCTTAAAGACGATGTGCACATCCTGAAAGGGGATGTCAGTAAACTCAAGGAGGATGTGGGCACGCTGAAAATCGATGTGGCGGTAATTAAGTCCAACTATGCCACCAGGGAGGATATTATGCGGCTTGATAAAAAGATCGACCTTAAAATGGAAAGTCTGCGTACCGAACTGCATCAGTCACTGGCACTGCAAACTAAGTGGTTTGCCTCCTCGCAGCTTGGGTTGCTTGCCCTGGGCCTTGGGCTGGCAAAACTGCTGTTTTAATTCTTCATTGCTCATCATTTATCTGCGTACTTGCCTCTGTGTACTAAACACTCCTGAATTTAAGCTTATAGACGTCTGGACATGTAGCCATCAATTTATGTAGCATGCAGAGATTAGAAAATTCTGAATGGGAACAGGCCAATGACGCAGCATATAAAGATTCTGGACGGAGGAATGGGGCGTGAACTGGCCCGGGTGGGCGCACCATTCCGTCAACCTGAATGGTCGGCACTGGCCCTGTATGAAGCCCCTGAGCGCGTGCGCGAAGTGCACGACAGCTATATTGCTGCCGGGGCAGGCACCATCACCACCAACAGCTATGCGGTTGTTCCTTTCCATATTGGTGACGAACGCTTTGCCGCTGATGCTCAGTGCCTGGCCACCCTGGCAGGGCAACTGGCCCGTCAGGCCGCCGATGCCGCAGTGCATCCGGTACAGGTTGCTGGCAGCTTACCTCCGGCCCTGGGATCCTACCGTCCCGATCTGTTTAACGCGCCACTTGCGCTGGAGATCCATCGCGTGCTGGTCAACGCCCAGGCACCTTATGTGGATATCTGGCTGGGTGAAACCATCAGTTCGATTGCCGAAGCCGAGGCTATTCACGAAGCGATATCCGGTCAGCCCCAGCCTTTATGGCTGTCATTCAGTCTGCACGACGATCCTGACCAGCCGCAGGCCGACAGTACATTGCGTTCAGGGGAAAGCGTCTCCGCCGCCGTCACCCGAGCGGTCGAGCTGGGGGCGGCCAACGTCCTGTTTAACTGTAGCCACCCGGAAGTGATGATTTCTGCTGTACAGCAGGCGTCGGCGACCCTGAAACGCCTTGGCTCCCCGGCGGGTATTGGCGTTTATGCCAATGCGTTTGAGCACGGCAGCAACGGTGGCGGGGCGAACGAAGGTCTGAGTGGTTTACGTAAAGACACTCACCCGGAAGGCTATCTGCACTGGGCACAGGAGTGGGTGGGCGCGGGTGCTACGCTGGTGGGGGGCTGCTGCGGGATTGGCCCTGAACATATTCAGCGTCTGGCCTCTGCGCTGAAGTAAATACGCTATTCTTTACCGCTTCGGCGGAAAAAAATAATAAGAAACCAGGAAAAAACAACATCATGAATCGTCGCGACTTTATTAAAACTACCGGTGCGCTCTCCGTTGCGGCGGCCTGTTCCGGTCTGCCATTACAATCGCTGTGGGCGGCTGAAGCCGCACCGGCCACCCCCAAAAAAGGGGGGCATCTGATTGTCGGTATGGATAACGCTTCCAGCACTGACCGCATCGATCCGGCATTCTGGTTTGAATCCTATATGTATTTTGTCGGTTCACAGCTGTTTAACTGCCTGGCCGAAGTGGATGAGCAGGGCAAAATCACCCCTTCACTGGCGGAAAGCTGGGAAACCCACGATGGCAGCAAAACCTGGGTGTTGAATATCCGTAAAGGGGTCCAGTTCCACGATGGCCGCACGCTGACGGCGAAAGACGTGGTCTATTCACTGAATCATCACCGTGATGAGAAATCGAGCTCATCGGTCAAAGGCTATCTGGAGCCGGTCGTCTCGTTGGAGGCTACCTCACCTGACCAGGTGACCATCAAGCTGAAAGAACCCAATGTGGAGTTTATTGCGCTGCTGAGCGATGTCCATTTTGCCATCACCGCAGAAAACGAGAACTTTGATAAAGGCATCGGGACGGGCGCGTTCATCCTGGAAAGCTTTAAGCCTGGCGTGCGTACGCTGGTGAAGCGTAATCCAAACCACTGGAACCCGGCGCGCGGTCACGTTGACTCCGTTGAAACACTGGCAATGAATGACTCCACGGCACGAGTGGCGGCCCTTGCCAGCGGTTCTGCGCACATCATCAACCGTGTGAATCCGCGCATTGTTGATCGCCTGAAAAACATGCCGACTATTCAGCTGCTGCGCTCACGCGACAGCCAGATTTTCACTTTCCCGGGCCTGGCGACTGCCGCTCCCTTTAACACCCTGGATGGCCGCCTGGCGCTGAAATACGCCATCGACCGCGAACAGATCATTAAAACCGTGCTGGGTGGCTACGGTACTGTTGCGAACGATAACCCGATTTTCCCGTCCAGCCCGTACTTTGCTAAAGACATTCCGCAGCGTCCGTATGACCCGGAAAAGGCGAAATATCACTGGCAGAAAAGTGGCTTCAGCGGTCCGCTGGTGTTGTCGGTGGCTGAAGCTGGCTTCCCGGGTGCGGTCGATGCTGGCCAGCTGTATCAGAACTCGGCTGAACGTGCTGGCATTCCGCTGAAAGTGGAACGCGTGCCGGACGATGCCTTCTGGGATAACGTCTGGATGAAGAAACCTTTTGTTTCGTCCAACTGGTCGCTGCGTCCGACGGCCGATGCGCTGCTGTCGCTGGTGTTCACCAGCAATGCCCCGTGGAACGAGTCGCAATGGAAAGAGCCCGCGTTTGACCAGTTAGTCACTGCTGCACGTGGTGAGCAAGATGAGCAGAAGCGCCGTCAGATCTATCATGACATTCAGGTGATGCTGGTGGAGAAGGGCAGTGAAATTATCCCTCTGTACGCCGATGCGCTTGATGCATCCAGTACCAAAGTGAAGGGCTTTGTTGCTATCCCTGGTTTTACCATGAGCGGTAACCGTGCCGCTGAAAAAGTGTGGTTTGCATAACAGCGAATGAGTCATTTTAGTGAACGTCGGGGGAAGGGTCACTTTCCCCTGTTAAAACTGACGGCCCTGCGTTTGCTGGCCGGTGTGGTGATGCTGCTGGTGGTATCGATACTGATTTTTGCTGGCATCCAGTTGCTGCCGGGCAGTGCCGCCACGGCGATCCTCGGTCAAACGGCCACGCCACAGGCGGTGGCCGCACTCAATCAACAGCTGGGGCTGGATCAGCCTGCGCTGGGCCGCTATCTGGTCTGGTTGGGCGGCGTGCTGCACGGCGATTTTGGTCACAGCTTTACCAGCCGTGAAGCGATCGCCCCGGTGCTGCTTGATCGTCTGGCCAATACCCTGTCACTGGCCTTTTTCACCGCCATTGTCGCGGTGCCGCTGGCACTGACGATTGGCTTTATCTCCGCGCGCTACCAGGGAAGTTGGATCGATCGGCTGCTGAATCTGTTTACTCGCGCTGCCGTTTCGCTGCCGGAATTTTTCTCCGGCTATCTGCTGATCCTGATCTTCTCTATCACCCTGTTCTGGTTGCCGAGTAACAGCAGTATTGCTGACGATATGCCGCTGGGCGATCGCCTGCTGGCCATTGCTCTGCCGTGTATGACACTGATCTTCGCCATTCTCGGGCATATGAGCAATATGACGCGTGCTGCGCTGGTCAGTGCGCAGAATGCCGCGTATGTCGATACCGCCCTGATGAAAGGGTTATCGCCCTCCGCCATTCTGTTCCGTCATGTGTTACCGAACGCCTGGGGGCCCATCATTAACGTGATTGTGCTGAACCTGGCCTGGCTGATGGTCGGTGTGGTCATTGTTGAAAACGTCTTCGTTTACCCTGGTCTCGGTCAGTACATGGTGGACAGTATCAGTAAGCGTGATATCCCGGTTATCCAGGACTGTGCACTACTGCTGGCGGGTATTTATATCCTGCTGAATCTGCTGGCCGATGTTGTCGCCCTGCTGGCCAACCCGCGCCTGCGCCACAGTCGCTAACGAATAGTCATGCTATACACCCTGACAGCACTGATTGAGGCTGGCAGGGTTTTACAAGGAACTGATGTGGATGTTTAGGCTGAAACTTGCTGTGTTGCCCGGTGCCATCGGGCTGGTGTTGTTTGTACTGGTGGCACTTCTGGCTCCGTGGCTGGCACCGTATGCGCCCGGCGACGTGGTGGGCAGCGCCTGGAGTGGCGTGACGCCGGAAAACTGGCTGGGCACCGATAACCTCGGGCGCGATCTTCTCTCTCGTCTGATCTGGGGTACCCGTACTTCACTGAGCGTCAGCGCGGTGGCTACGCTGCTGGCCTTTGCCATCGGCACCTTCCTCGGTTTTATTGCGGGCTATTACCGTGGCTGGGTCGATCAAGTGATCTCGCGCGTTAATGATATTTTGATGGCGATCCCAACGCTGATTTTAGCCCTGGTTGTGCTGGCGATGCTGCCAAAAACCATTCCGGTGATCGTGGCGGTGCTGGGCATCCTCGAATCAACCCGTGTGCTGCGCGTATCACGTTCGCTGGCGCTGGATATCGCGGCACAGGAATTTATTGAAGTCGCACGTTTGCGCGGCGAACGGCTGGGCTGGGTATTGTGGCGTGAGATCCTGCCCAATGCCTTTACCACGCTGATTGCGGAATTTGCCCTGCGCTTTATCTTCATTCTTTTATTCCTGTCGGCACTCTCTTTCCTGGGCTTAGGGATCCAGCCGCCAACTGCCGACTGGGGTGGCCTGGCGCGTGATAATAAAGATGGCATCCTGTTTGGCGTCTGGGCGGCACTGATCCCCGGCGCGGCAATTGCCCTGCTGGCACTGGCATTAAACAGTGTTGCTGACTGGCTGTTAAGCCAGCATAGCCGTAGCTGGCAGGAGTAGAAGATGAGTGAACAACCGCTGTTAAGCGTGAATAAACTGCGGGTGACCGCGGGAGATGCCGTCCTGGTTGACGATATCTCCTTTACCCTGCGCAAAGGAGAAGTGCTGGGATTAATTGGTGAATCAGGTGCCGGGAAATCGACCATCGGCCAGGCCGTTTTGGGGCATTTTCGCCACGGAATGACCCTGAGCGGTGGGCACATCCACTTTGCCGGGCAGGAACTGACCGCTCTATCGGAACGCCAGTGGCGCAAAGTCCGCGGGGTGAAGATTGCCTACGTGGCGCAGTCGGCCAGCGCCGCCTTCAACCCGGCGAAGAAAATCGGTGAACAGGTGATTGAAAGCACGCTTAGTCACCGGGTGATGAACCGACAGGCCGCCATTCGCCGCGCGATTGAGATCTTCGCCCAGCTACAGCTGCCGCAGCCGGAGGTGTTTTTCCACCGTTACCCGCATCAGGTGTCCGGTGGGCAGCTTCAGCGGGCGATGATTGCGATGGCGATCTGCGCCGGGCCGGAACTGATTGTGTTTGATGAGCCGACCACGGCGCTGGACGTGACCACTCAGCTGGAAGTGCTCAAGGCGATTCAGCAGGTTATTCGTCAGACCGGCGTGGCGGCACTGTATATCAGCCACGATCTGGCGGTGGTTGCCCAGCTCAGCCAGCGCATTATGGTCCTGCGCCACGGCCGTGAAGTGGAAAGCGGTGACACGCTATCGCTGCTGACGCAGCCCGCTCAGGACTACACCCGTGATCTGTTGCACAGTCACGGTGAACCGCATCAGCCGCGCAGCGCGACATTGCCGCTGTTGAGTCTGCGCGATGTCAGCATTGGCTATCATGGCGACCCGGTACTGCATGCGGTATCGCTCACGGTAGGGCGGGGACGCACGCTGGCGCTGATCGGCGAGTCTGGCGCGGGTAAATCAACCCTCGGCCGGGCAGTATGTGGCCTGGTGGCACCCTCAGAAGGGGATATCACCTTTAACGGTCAGCGGCTGCCTCCACAGCTGCGCCAGCGCTCGCGTCAGCAGATGCAAACCATCCAGATGATTCATCAGCATCCCGATACGGCGCTTAACCCCCGTCTGACGATTGGTCTGCAAATTGAACGTGCCATGGTCTGTCTGACGTCGCTGACGGCACAGCAGCGCCAGGCCCGGGTGGGGGAACTGCTGGAGAAAGTCGGCCTGTCGCCACTGCTGGCCGCGCGCTACCCCCATTCGCTGTCCGGCGGGCAGAAACAGCGTGTTTGCATCGCACGGGCGCTGGCGGTAGAGCCGGAGCTGATTGTCTGTGATGAACCCACCTCGGCGCTTGATCCGCTGGTGGGACGTGAGGTACTGGCGCTGTTGAAAAAACTGCAACAGGAAACCGGCGTTTCACTGCTGTTTATCACCCACGACCTGCATGTGGTCAGAGCCGTAGCCGACGAAGTCATGGTGTTACGTTATGGCAGCGTGGTGCGTCAGGGACGTCTGGAGCAGGTATTCACCGCACCGCTGGATGATTATACCGCGCAGTTGCTGCGGGCAGTGCCGGAAATGCGCCCCGGCTGGCTGGAGGAAGTCAGCGTGCCTGTAACCCAAATGTAAAAATAAAATGTAAACCAACGGTAAATGAATAAAGTTACGCCGCTGGTTTACCGATAACCCTGTGCTGATGGACGACAAAGATCGTCCAATTTATCTGTAAACACACCGGGGATATCGCATGACCATAACTAAACGGCTGTTCTTGATTTTCACCTTACTGGCGCTGTCGTTGATCGCGCTGTCGGCATATTCCCTTTCAGCGATAAGCGGCTTCCAGTCCCGTTTTGAATTTGTACAGGTTAATGCCATTCCCAGTATTAAAGACCTGGATAAAACCATTAGCGCGGCCAGTGAATTGAGCCTGGCGCTGTATGAGCACCAAAGTGAGAACGACGACAGCAAGCAGCCTGCCATCGAAGCTAAAATTGACCAGATTGTCGGCCAACTGAAAACGCTGACCGACTACTACATGGCCAATGACATCTCCAGCGATCGCGACCGCACGATGACCCAGGAAGCGTTGGGGACGATTACCGCGATCCAGGGATCGTTACCGGCGTTTTACAGTGTTTCACGTGCCCACGATGATGCGAAATCTCTGCCGTTATTGCAGGGCGAAAACGGTGTGGGTGCCGTGGTACGTAAACTGTCTGAAGGCCTGAAAGCACAGATTCAGCTCAACATTGATATCGGTAACGATCTGCGCCGCGAAAACGCCGAGATTTACAGCAAGGTCTTCTGGGGCATGCTGATTTTTGCCACTGCAGCGATCATTGTGCTGGGCCTGCTGGCGGTGAAAACCATCTTCAGCGTGCGTAACAGCCTGAACGGTCTTCAGAACCTGATGGTGTCGGTCAGCGAGACGCTGGATCTCAGCCAGCAGGCGGATGCGACGCGTAGCGATGAGATTGGTAAAACCGCTGCGGCCTTTAACAGCCTGATGGCGCGTGTTTCCGGCGTGCTGGGCTCGGTGACCTCTTCCGCTCAGTCTGTCAGCTCCGCATCAACCCAGATTGCTGCGGGTAACGAAGATCTTTCTGCACGTACCGAAGAACAGGCTGCCTCTCTGGAGCAGACCTCCGCCAGCATCAGTACCCTGAACGATACGGTCAAACAGAGCGCCGAAAATGCCCGTCAGGCCAGCTCTCTTGCCAGCACCGCTAACGATCTGTCAGTCCACAGTGGGAATGCCGTTGCTGCGATGGTCGGCACGATGGATAAAATCAAAATCAGCTCCAGTAAAATTTCTGACATCACCGGGCTGATTGAAGGCATTGCCTTCCAGACCAACATCCTGGCACTGAATGCGGCGGTAGAAGCGGCACGTGCGGGTGAGCAGGGGCGTGGTTTTGCCGTGGTCGCGAGCGAAGTACGTAACCTGGCACAGCGTTCATCGACCGCTGCCCGCGAGATTAAAGATCTGATTGTCACCTCCGCGCAGCTGGTGGAGAGCGGCGCAGTGCAGGCGGCCGACGTCGGTGAGAACATGGCTAAGGTGCAGGGGTCAATTCGTCAGGTGGCGGATATTGTCGGTGAAATGGCTGCGGCGACCTCTGAGCAGAGCCAGGGCATCGAGCAGGTTCACCTGGCGATTGGTCAGATGGATAGCGTGACCCAGCAGAACGCCGCGCTGGTTGAAGAAGCGTCGGCGGCATCGCAGTCGTTGCAGGAGCAGGCATCGACCCTGAGCCAGCTGGTATCGGCATTCAGGTTGCAGGCCGATCGCCGTGTTCCGGTCGAAACTCATCAGAAGAAAGTACCGGCCATTGCGCCCGCCGCGCGTTTAGCGAAACCTGCGGCGGCAGCTGTGGATGATAACTGGAGTTCTTTCTAAGCGTTGATGGAAAGGGTCGGGCATGCCCGACCCCTACCGGGAGGCGGTATTTGTAGGATCGGGGATACCCGCCCCCTGGCGGGAGGGGGTATTTGTAGGATCGGGGATACCCGACCCCTGGCGGGAGGCGGTATTTGTAGGATCGGGTATACCCGTCCCCTGGCGGGAGCCGGTATTTGTAGGGGCGAGGCACGCCTCGCCCGCTGTTATTACTGGTGTGCAATCACCGAGGCAATTACGCCGGTCGCCACCGCAATCAAGACATAATTGCCGTCAACGTTCATCCAGCGATGACCGGATGGCGGCGATTTCAATCCGCGTTTTTTCCAGTCACTGACCTGATACCCTTTCCCCCGATACTGCTGCGGCAGGGCGTGGCCCCGGCGGAAGTCAGGCTTCTGCTGATGCTCTGCCTGCTGGTGACTACGCTGTTGATGCTGCGATGTATGCTGGGGCCGTGCGTCATGACCTTGTTGCGGGCTTTTCTGCTGTTGTTGATGCTGTGGCTGCTGTGGATGTTTGACCGGCTGCTGCTGGTCTGGGCCATTACCGGGACCCTGAGCAAAGGCACTCAGACTGCTGCTGGCACAAATCATGACCGAGAGGGCAATCGTGGCGATCTTTTTCATCTTATTATTCCTTGCGATTGAATCAATGTTCAGACAGAAGGAATGTGGCGTCTGGCGGGCGGTTGAACAAGGGTAAAAGTCTGAAGTCGCCGGGTTTAACGAAATCTTTAAACTTCCTTAACGCAATGCCGGGCACCTCTCCACAGTGTGCCCGGCATCCGTGCTTAATCTGCGCCCGGGTAGGCCTGCTCCAGCAGCCAGCGCTGTTGTTCCACGCTGTAGGTCACCAGGCTGTTTTTGCTGTTAGAACGGGCCAGAACCCAGTCGATCTCTTGTTTGTTCAGGGCGGGAGGAGATTGCCAGAACGGGTGAATCGCGTTATCGGTCAGCCAACTGGCCAGCCGTCTTGCCGTTGCCCCTTCTCCCAGCGGGAACAGGGCCGCACCCAGCTGCTGCATCAGGGCGATCTGCTGCGGATGTTCGCTCTCATTCAGCAGATGCAGGAACGGCAGCAGCAGGCGACCGCACACTTCCCCATGATGGAAATCCCTGATAGCACCCAGCTCTCCGGCGATACCGTGGATCACGCCCAGCCCGGCCATGCTCAGGCTCTGCCCACCGAGCCATGACGCCATCATCATCTGTTCACGTGCCTCGTTACCGGCTTCATCCTCCTGATTGAGTGCCGCCCAGCCGCGCATAAAGGCCCGCATCCCACTGATGGCGGTCTGTTGGGTAAAGGCATTGCCGTTCTGGGAGAGATAAGCTTCAAACAGGTGCGTAAAGGCATCGATACCGCAGCAGGCCAGCACATGATCTGACGCACCGCGCAGCAGGTCTGGGTCGAGGATCGCTATTTGCGGCACAAAGTTAGCGTGGCGTAATGACGCTTTGACGTTGAGCTTATTTTTGTCGGTGATCACGGCATTTTGCGTCACTTCGCTGCCCGTTCCCGCCGTAGTGGGGATCGCAATCAGCGGAAGTGTGGCACCACTCACGGCGGTATCGCCGACTTTTTCCAGATAGCGCAGGGTATTAAGCGGATGCTGGCTGAGTGCGGCAACCGCTTTGGCAGCATCCAGCACGCTGCCGCCGCCAATAGCGACCACGCGTTTAGCCTTATCACGCCAGCGTGCCACCCAGGCATCGATCTCATCAGGGGAAGCTTCATGACTGACGATTTCCACGCCGCACAGCAGGGGCTCCAGCTGGGGTTGAAGCTGTTGCCAGGCGCTGCCGTTAAGAAACGAACGGCCACAGAACAGCAGCGTGGGCAATAGCGGATCGTTCAGCAGCGGGACCAGTTGTTGCAGGCTACCGCGGCCAAAAAAAGTGTGTCGGTTAGTAATCAATTGACGCGTGGACATCGGCAGAAGTTCTCGCAGGTTAAGGGCAGGTAAAGGTGATCGCCTGGTCTTTCGGGGCGTTAATAATCGCGAAACGATGATCGGAAATACGCTGTGCCAGCCAGCCATCCGGCGTGGTGGCTGAGGGAATATAGAGCTGGCGATCGTTGGACTGTAGTGGCCCGCTGTCGAGCCTGAGGTCTGGCAACTCAACGGAGAATGAGCTGAAGCGGTCAATAATCATCGCCTGGGTGGCCCCCTGCGGTTGCCCGGTCAAGGTTTGTATCTCCCCGGGACACGACTGACCTTTATAGTCTGAGGAGCACGCAGCAAGCAGAAAGACCAGCGAAGGCAACAGTATACGGATGGCACGCTGCGGTGAAGGGAGAGAGGGCAACAGCCAGTGTCCTGAATTCGGCATAGTACATCCTGTTAGTGGCGGTTCCACATTGGGTGTGATGCGACTGATTATAGCCCGGCCCGATAATAACGTCATTGTAGAGTCATGCTTCTCTGGATAGTTAGTGTTCACTATCGCTGTGTAGCATAAGATTCAATAACCCTCTATTTTGTAACGTTAAAATGAATCAATTCAGCCAAAACGTTAACAATAGTTCGCAAGCAAATTAATGAGTGCTACAATCGCCACCGTTTTGTGACATGCATCACATAAGTGCTGGCAGGGACGCGTAACTGCCGCACAGAAAAAGACGTCAGCGCGTAACAGGGAAGCGTTCTTTGTCGATGAACTGAGCAAACCTGACCAGGGGTTATATACTTTTGACGAGGTTGCCTGGTGAAGACAAAGCCGTGTACGTCAGGGAACGTCGGGCGCTTACCGGGCTGGGCCGGGTAAGACTTTTAGCATTATTTTTACTTATCGAATAATTCCAGTGAATAATAAAACCTCTGCTTACTTTCTGACGCCTCTGTTTCTGATGACGCCTGCTGCTGTCAGCTATGCACAAACTTCTACCGATGCCGCCCCTGTTCAGGGACAGGAATCGTCCCTGATGGTGATTAAACAGCGCACGGGCCTGTCCGAACTGGATACCCCGGCAGCGGTCAGCGTGGTGGACGGCGACGAGCTGCGCCGTGCCAGCGCTCAGGTGAACCTTTCCGAAAACCTTGGCGGCGTGCCGGGGCTGCAAATTCAGAATCGCCAGAACTATGCTCAGGATCTGCAACTGTCCGTGCGCGGCTTCGGCAGCCGTTCCATGTACGGTGTGCGCGGCGTGCGGCTGTATGTTGATGGCATTCCCGCCACCATGCCGGATGGGCAGGGGCAGACGTCGAACATTGATATTAACTCGGTGGGCAAGGTGGAAGTGCTGCGTGGGCCTTATTCTGCGCTGTACGGCAATGCGTCCGGCGGCGTGGTGAATATTGACAGCGAAACGGGCAGCCAGCCCACCACGCTGGAAGCGGGCACTTACTTCGGCAGCTACGGCTCATGGCGTAACAGCGTCAAAGCCAGCGGCGCCACCGGTGATGGCACCCAGGCGGGGGACGTGAATTACACGATTTCCGGTTCGCGCTTTACCACCCACGGCTTCCGCGACCACAGCGGTACGCAGAAAAGCCTCGGTAACGGTAAGCTCGGCGTGCGTCTTGATGATGTCAGTACCCTGACGCTGATGTTTAACAGCGTCTCCGTGGATGCTAACGATCCCGGTGGTCTGACGGAAGAAGAATATAAAGCCAATCCGCGCCAGTCGCCGCGTGGCGATAACTTTAATACCCGTAAGAGCCTCGACCAGACTCAGGTCGGCCTGCGTTATCAGCGTGAGATGAGTGAAAATGACCAACTGACGCTGACCACCTGGCACGGTGAGCGCCACACTACGCAATATCAGTCGATCCCTTATGGTACTCAGCAGCTCGCTACCTATCCGGGCGGCGTCATTGTGCTGGAGCGTAAATATCAGGGAGTGGATACCCGCTGGAAGCACGACGGTCAGCTCGGCTCTGTACCGGTGACGCTGATTGGCGGCCTCGACTATGAAACCATGACCGAACGCCGTCAGGGCTTCCAGAACTACAATACGGTCAACGGGGTTAACCAGTTCGGTGAAAAGGGCGAGCAGCGCCGTAACGAAAAAAACACCATGTGGAACCTCGATCCCTATCTGCAAACCAGCTGGCAGCTGACGCCAAAGTGGACGCTGGATGCCGGGTTGCGCTACAGCACGGTGAACTTTGATTCCACCGACTACTATATAACCAGTGTTAACGGTGATGACAGCGGCAGCGCGCGCTATCACAAGCTGCTGCCGATGGGCTCGGTGAACTATGCGGTGACCGATGCATGGAATCTTTATGCTTCTGCCGGGCGTGGTTTTGAAACCCCGACGATTAATGAGCTTTCTTACCGTTCGACTTCCGGTACGCAGACCGGTCTGAACCTGGGGCTGAAACCCGCGACCAGCGATACGTTCGAGCTGGGCAGTAAAACCCGTATTGGTTATGGCCTGCTGACCGCCGCCGTGTTCCAGACCAATACCGATAACGAGCTGGTGGTCGACAGCAGCTCCGGTGGGCGTGCCGTGTATAAAAATGCCGGAGAGACGCGCCGTCGTGGCCTGGAGCTGGGCTTTGACCAGCAGTTCGCGATGGACTGGCACCTGAAGCTGGCGTGGACATTGCTGGATGCCACGTACCGCAATGAAACCTGTAATGCGAAGAATGTCTGTACGCCTGCGGGCAACCGCCTGCCGGGTATTGCACGCAATATGGGCTACGCATCACTGGCGTATGCACCGGAAAGCGGCTGGCATGCCGGTGCCGATATTCGTTATATGAGTGACATTCAGGCCAATGATGCGAACGATGCCCAGGCACCGTCCTACGCAGTAACCAGCCTGAACAGTGGCTACCGTTTCAACTGGAGCCAGTGGTCGCTGGACCTGTTTGGCCGCGTCGATAACCTGTTCGACCGTGAGTACGTCGGCTCCGTTATCGTGAATGAAGGTAATAACCGCTACTACGAACCCGCACCGGGGCGTAACTGGGGCGGCGGTGCCACCGTGACGTATCAGTTCTGAGTATTTCGCCGAAGACAATATGGCAATGAATCCAGTAATGGCCTGCTGAAGCGCCTGCAGTGGCGGGTCAATGACACCGTATGGATAGGAAGTATAAAACTAAAAGATTGGGCTCTCGCTTAATCGATGACTTTAAATTTTGGTAAGGTTCAAACTATGCAAAGTAAAGCATCAAGAATACTGATCCTGTTAACAGCGATTTTCGCCACTCTGAGTGGTCTGTATCTGTTAATTGGCGGTATCTGGTTGGCTAAACTGGGTGGCTCGCTCTACTACATCATCGCTGGTGTGGTTCTGCTGATCACAGCTTTTATGCTGTATCGCCGCCGTGGCGCAGCGCTGCTGTTCTACGCACTCTTTCTGCTGGCGACCACTATCTGGTCACTGTGGGAAGTGGGTTCCGACTTCTGGGCGCTGACACCGCGTCTGGACGTCACCTTCTTCCTCGGCCTGTGGATGGTGCTGCCGTTCATCTGGCGTGGCCTGGGTTCAACGGGTGCATTCCCTCGCGTGGCACTTTCAGCCGTGCTGGTGTTTGTGGTCGCGGTGCTGGCTTACTCGGTGTTTAACGACCCGCAGGAAATCAACGGCACGCTGAGCCAGGATCAGGCCGCGGCGGCCCCGGCTGACGACGGTATTCCGGCAGGTGACTGGCCGGCTTATGGCCGTACGCAGGGCGGTACGCGTTACTCCCCGCTGAAGCAGGTTAACGACACTAACGTTGATAAGCTGCAGGAAGCCTGGACCTTCCAGACCGGCGACCTGAAAACACCTAACGATCCGGGTGAGATCACCAACGAAGTCACGCCAATCAAAATCGGCGATGCTTTGTATCTGTGTACTGCGCACCAGCAGCTGTTTGCTCTGGATGCGGCGACGGGTAAGCAGAAGTGGAAGTTTGATCCGAAGATGAAGACGGACCCGACGTTCCAGCATGTGACCTGTCGTGGTGTGTCTTACTACCAGACGCCAGAAGCCGCAGCGACCCCAGCCGGAACTCAGCCTGCGCTGTGCTCACGCCGCGTGTTACTGCCGGTCAATGACGGTAGTCTGTATGCGCTGGACGCTGAAACCGGCGCTCTGTGCCCGGAATTCGGCGACAACGGTAAGCTGAACCTGCAGAGCAATCTGCCTTACAATAAAGTGGGTTCTTACGAACCAACGTCACCGCCTATCATCACCAGCACCACTATTGTGATGGCCGGTGCGGTCACCGATAACTACTCAACCAAAGAGCCGTCCGGTGTGATCCGTGGTTTCGATGTCAACACAGGTAAACTGCTGTGGGCCTTCGATACCGGCGCGAAAGATCCGAACGTGATTGCGGAAGGCGAGCAGCACTACACGCCGAACTCTCCGAACTCATGGGCTCCGGCGTCTTACGATGCCAAACTGGACCTGGTTTACCTGCCAATTGGTGTTTCGACCCCTGATATCTGGGGCGGTCACCGTACCCCGGAAATGGAGCGCTTTGCCACGGGTATGCTGGCACTGAATGCCACCACCGGTAAACTGGCCTGGTTCTATCAGACGGTTCACCACGATCTGTGGGATATGGACGTTCCGGCACAGCCAACGCTGGCTGATATCAACGACAAAGACGGTAACAAGGTTCCGGTCATCTACATTCCGACCAAAACCGGTGACATCTTTGTGCTGAACCGTACCAACGGTAAGCCTGTTGTTCCGGCACCGGAAATGAAGGTTCCGGGTGGCGCAGCCAAGGGCGATCACGTTTCCCCTACGCAGCCTTACTCTGAGCTGAGCTTCCGCCCGAAAGCGCAGCTGACCGGGAAAGATATGTGGGGTGCCACTATCTACGATCAGCTGATTTGTCGTGTGATGTTCCACCAGTTACGTTATGAAGGTCCGTTCACTCCGCCATCTGAGCAGGGGACTCTGGTGTTCCCGGGTAACCTCGGTATGTTCGAGTGGGGCGGTATTGCCGTGGATACCGATCGTCAGGTTGCGGTCACGAATCCAATGGCGCTGCCGTTTGTTTCCCGTCTGATCCCTCGTGGTCCGGGTAACCCGATTGAGCCGGATGAGAATGATAAGGGCGGTACCGGTACTGAGTCCGGTGTTCAGCCACAGTACGGCTTGCCGTACGGCGTGACGCTGAATCCGTTCCTGTCTCCGCTGGGCTTCCCGTGCAAACAGCCTTCATGGGGCTACATCTCTGCGGTTGACCTGAAAACCAATGATATCGTGTGGAAAAAACGTATCGGCACCGTGCGCGACAGCTCACCGGTTCCGCTGCCGTTTAAAATGGGTATGCCAATGCTGGGCGGACCGGTGACCACTGCCGGTAACGTGTTCTTCATTGCTGCCACCGCCGATAACTACCTGCGTGCATTCAACGTCTCTAACGGCAAACAGCTGTGGGAAGCGCGTCTGCCAGCGGGTGGCCAGGCGACACCAATGACCTATGAAGTGAACGGTAAGCAGTATGTGCTGATCGTTGCGGGTGGCCACGGTTCGTTCGGCACCAAGCTGGGTGATTACGTGAAAGCTTACGCGCTGCCTGACAGCAAATAAAGGCGGTTAACCTCGGGCGAGGCATGCTTCGCCCCTACGAATGATGCAAAGCAAGATCGCTCTTCGTAGGG